>NZ_JBVPZA010000017.1:0-73183 GCF_055703065.1 Hydrogenophaga sp. L310 | reverse complement strand
GGACCTTGAGATCGACGCCCAGAAGTACCCGCACAGCGCAGCGATGGATGCCAAGTTGAAGACGCCCGAAGGCAAGGCTGCCTACCGCAAGAGGAAGTGGATCGTGGAGGCGCCCAACGGTTGGATCAAGAGCGTGCTGGGGTTCAGGCAGTTCAGCCTGAGGGGATTGGACAAGGTCAAGGCCGAGTTCAAGCTCGTGTGCCTGGCGCTCAACTTGAGAAGGATGTGCAGTTTGCGCGGTACTTGAGGGGGAAACGGGGCATCGCGGGCCGCGAAACGGAGCCCTCAGACCCGCACAAGGTCGCCGCACAGACCACTCAAAACAACGGGAACGATCAAATCGCCCGAGGCACCGCGCAGTTGCAATCAAATCAGCACGCCAAACGTTCTGCCGCGCAGACTCCTAGGCTGGCACGCCTAGCGGTGCTGCCGGCGCTGTGCTAACTTGCCTGCGGATTGTCGCGCACCCCGTTGCGTGGCGATGACCTCCACACCAACGTGACCGGCAGGGGCTTCACAAGCGATCCCCGTGCCAGACAACGGAGACCTTATGTTCGACTACATCGTCGTCGGCGGTGGATCGGCGGGCTGCGTGCTCGCCGGGCGCCTGAGCGAAGACCCGGCCGTGCGCGTGGCCCTGCTGGAAGCTGGCCCACCCGACCGCAGCGTGCTGATCCATTGCCCGGCGGGCCTGGCCGTGATGGCGAAATACGAACTCAACGGCTGGGGCTATGCCACGGTGCCGCAACCCGGTCTGAACGGCCGGCGCGGTTACCAGCCTCGCGGCAAGGTGCTCGGGGGTTCCAGCTCGATCAACGCCATGATCTACACCCGGGGCCACCCGCAGGACTACGACGGCTGGGCAGCGCAGGGCAATCCGGGGTGGTCGTTTGCCGATGTGTTGCCCTATTTCAAGCGCGCTGAGCACAATCAGCGCGGGGCCGACGCCCTGCACGGCCAGGGTGGACCGCTGAACGTGATGGACCTGCGGTCGCCGAATCCCTTTCTGCCATCGTTCATCGAAGCCGGCCAGCAGGCGGGTTACCCGCTCAACACCGATTTCAATGGCCCCGAACAGGAGGGCATCGGCAGCTACCAGGTCACGCACAAGAATGGCGAGCGTTTCAGTGCCGCCAAGGCCTACCTCACGCCCCACCTGGGACGCTCCAACCTGAAGGTGATCACGCATGCGCTGACCACGCGGGTGCTCACCGAAGCCGTGGGTGGCCAGGCGCGCGCGCAGGGTGTGGAATACCGCCCCGACGGCGGGCGTGGCCCGCTGCAGACGCTCACGCTCAATCCGGGCGGCGAGGTGCTGCTGAGCGCGGGCGCGTTCGGGTCACCTCAGCTGCTGATCCTCTCCGGCATCGGCCCGGCGGCGCAGCTGGCTGAACACGGCATCGGCGTGGTGCACAACCTGCCCGGCGTGGGCGAGAACCTGCACGACCACCCGGACGTGGTGATGGTGGTGAACGCGCCAAAACTGACCGATCTGTTCGGCCTGTCCCTGGCCGGTGTGGCGAAGATGGTCCGGGGCCTGTTCGAATGGCGGCGCAGCCGCAGCGGCTTGCTGACCACCAACTTTGCCGAGGCGGGTGGCTTCATCAAGAGCGCGCCGGAGGAGTCGATTCCCGATCTGCAGCTGCATTTCGTGGTGGGCAAGCTGGTGGACCATGGCCGCAAGACGGTGCTGGGTCACGGCTATTCGTGCCACGTGTGCCTGCTGCGCCCGAAGAGCCGGGGCACGCTGCGTCTGGCCAGCGCCGATCCGCAGGTGATGCCGCTGATCGATCCGGCCTTCCTGCAGGACCCGGACGACGCAGCCCGGCTGGTGCGGGGTTTCAAGGTGATGCGCGAGCTGATGCAGCAGCCGGCGCTGGCCCGCCATGGGGGGGCGGAGTCCAAAGCCTCGGCGCATGCCCGGAGCGATGCGCAGATCGAGCAGTTCGTGCGGTTCCATGCCGACACGATCTACCACCCGGTCGGCACCTGCCGCATGGGGCCGGACGCGATGGCGGTGGTGGACGCCCGCCTGCGGGTGCACGGCGTGGCGGGGTTGCGCGTGGTGGACGCGTCGGTCATGCCGAGCGTGGTGGGCGGCAACACCAATGCCCCGGTGATCATGATGGCCGAGAAGGCCGTCGATATGATCCGGGAGGACCACTCTGCCGAAAGCGCCACACCATGATTCTTGAACACGCCGACATCCGCATCGACCCCGCCCGCACTGCCGAATTTGAAGAAGCCATCCTGCGCGGCGCCAGCACCGTCATCGCCCAGGCCAGAGGCTTCAACGGCTTCAAGGTCAACCGCAGCATTGAAAGCCCGGGCCGCTACATCCTGACGATCTACTGGGACACGCTGGAAGACCACACTGTGGGTTTTCGCCAGTCGCCTGCGTTCGCTGAATGGCGCACCATCGTCGGCCCGTTCTTCCTGCTGCCGCCGGTGGTCGAACACCTGGAGCTTGTCGGAAAGAGTTGACCGACAACGCGTCCGGTGGCGCGTGACTGAACGCCAGGATGCGGTGGAACCGGCTTTGCCGGGCCACTCGCATCGCCCCCTGGGGGGTGACGCCGCGGGCGGCGCGGGGGGAGCCTACTTCTTGCGCATCAGCGTGGACTTGCCGAACAGGCTCTCGATCAGGTCCACGGCCAGTTCGGCGGTGCGGTTGCGCACGTCGAGGGCGGGGTTGAGTTCCATCACGTCCATCGAGGCCAGCCGCCCGGTGTCGGCGATCATTTCCATGCAGAGCTGGGCCTCGCGGTAGGTCGGGCCGCCGGGCACGGTGGTACCCACGCCCGGCGCGATCTCGGGGTCGAGAAAATCGACGTCGAAGCTCACGTGCAGGTGCGTGTTGTGATCCATGCCCATGAGCGCCTGCTCCAGGGTGTGGCGCATGCCCATCTCGTCGATGTAGCGCATGTCGAACACCTCCAGCCCGGCTTCGTGCACGAAGCGCTTCTCACTGGCGTCCACGCTGCGGATGCCGATCTGGCGCACCACGTCGGCGGCGATGGCCGGTGTCTGTCCGCCGATGCCGGTGAGTTCGGCGGGACCGTGGCCGCACAGCACCGCCACCGGCATGCCGTGGATGTTGCCGCTGGGTGTGAGTTCGGCGGTGTTGAAATCGGCGTGGGCGTCGAGCCAGAGCACGCGCAGTGTTTTGCCGGTTTCGCGGCAGTGCCGGGCCACCGCGCTGATGGAGCCGATGCCCAGGCAGTGGTCGCCACCGAGCACGATGGGCAGGTGGCCCCGGGTGAGTTCGGCGTGCACCGCCTCGTGCAGGGTCTGGTTCCAGGCCACCACGGCCGCCAGGTGCCGGTAGCCGTCGACCGGGGGCAGCCAGGGGTTGGCCGGACCGGCAAGGTTGCCGCGGTCCGTGACCCGCAGGCCATGGTTTTCGAGCATGGCCGCAAGACCCGCCACGCGCAGGGCTTCGGGGCCCATGGAGGCGCCGCGGGCGCCCGCGCCGATGTCGGTGGGTACGCCGATGAGGCTGATGTGGTGGTGCATGGCGCGATTGTGCCGCCAACACGCCGGCCCCAGCGTGCGCAGGGGCGCTGTGCCTCTGCGTGCGTCAGCGCATCGAGGACACGTAGGCCACGACCGCGCGCAGGTCGGCGTCGCTCATGTGCACGGTGTTGGCGGTCATGAGCGGGTTGACGCGAGTGCCGATGCTGCCGCGGTAGTTTTGCAGGGTCTGGGTGAGGTAGACCGTCTGCTGTCCGGCCACGCGGGCGAAGGACTCGCTGCCGTGGCCCTGTTCACCGTGGCAGCGCCAGCAGATCTTGTCGTAGTACTGCTTGCCCTTGGCCACCAGCGCCGCATCTTTCACTGGCTGGGGTTTGACGGGCTGGCGCGCGTAGTACACCGCCACGCCCAGCCGTTCGTCCACCGACATGGCCTTGATCAGCCGCTCCATGAATTCGAAACGGCGGCTGCCATCGGCGAACTGGCGCACCTGGGTCAGCAGGTAGGTCGGGTTCTGGCCGGCCAGGTTGGGCACCTCGCTGCTGACGCTGTTGCCACCGTCACCGTGGCAGTTGGCGCAGAACAGGGAGACTTTTTGTCCCATGCGGGCATAGGCTTCCAGCTGCTGTGGGTCCTGCAAGATCACCTTCAGGCGCTCTTCGGGGGTGCCGGTGGGCGGGGTGCCCGCACCGGTCTGGGCCGCCGCTGCGCCACAGACCAAGGCGAAAACCATGCCCAAGGCGGCATGAAGGAATGGAGTGGTGTTCATCTCTTGGATGATGCTATCCACCCCATGATGGGGCACTTGACCCCGGTCAAGCAAGCCGCGGAAAGCGGCGCAGGTTCACATGTTGCGCCGGTACTGGCCCCCCACTTCGAACAGCGCGTGGGTGATCTGGCCCAGCGAGCACACGCGCACCGCGTCCATCAGCACCTCGAACACATTCTTGTTCTCGATCACGGCCTGCTTCAGGCGCGCCAGCTGGACCGGGGCTTCGGCCGCGTGGCGGTCGTGGAAGTCGAGCAGGCGCTGCAGCTGAGACTGTTTTTCCTCGTCGGTCGAGCGCGCCAGTTCGATGGTCTCGGGCGTCTGGTCACCGTGCGGGTTGCGGAAGGTGTTGACGCCGATGATGGGGTACTCGCCGGTGTGCTTGAGCATCTCGTAGTGCATGCTCTCTTCCTGGATCTTGCTGCGCTGGTAGCCGGTCTCCATGGCGCCGAGCACGCCACCGCGTTCGGCGATCTTCTCGAACTCGCTCAGCACGGCTTCTTCGACCAGCTCGGTCAGCTCTTCGATGATGAAGGCGCCCTGGTTGGGGTTCTCGTTCTTGGCCAGACCCCACTCGCGGTTGATGATGAGCTGGATCGCCATCGCGCGGCGCACCGATTCTTCGGTGGGTGTGGTGATGGCTTCGTCGAACGCGTTGGTGTGCAGGCTGTTGCAGTTGTCGTAGATGGCGATCAGCGCCTGCAGCGTGGTGCGGATGTCGTTGAACTGGATTTCCTGCGCGTGCAGGCTGCGCCCGCTGGTCTGCACGTGGTACTTCAGTTTCTGGCTGCGCTCGTTGGCGCCGTAGCGCTCTTTCATCGCCACCGCCCAGATGCGGCGCGCGACGCGGCCGAGCACCGTGTACTCCGGGTCCATGCCATTGCTGAAGAAGAAGCTCAGGTTGGGCGCGAAGTCGTCGATGTGCATGCCACGCGCCAGGTAGGCTTCGACGAACGTGAAACCGTTGCTGAGCGTGAACGCGAGCTGGCTGAGCGGGTTGGCACCGGCTTCGGCGATGTGGTAACCCGAGATCGACACCGAGTAGAAGTTGCGCACGTCGTGGTGCACGAAGTACTCGGCGATGTCGCCCATCACCTTCAATGAGAACTCGGTCGAGAAGATGCAGGTGTTCTGCCCCTGGTCTTCTTTCAGGATGTCGGCCTGCACCGTGCCGCGCACGTTGGCCAGCGTCCAGGCGCGGATCTTCTGGGTCTCGTCGTCGGTCGGATCGCGGCCGTTGTCGGTGCGGAACTTGTGCAGGCTCTGGTCGATGGCGGTGTTCATGAACATCGCCAGGATGCTCGGCGCCGGGCCGTTGATGGTCATGGAGACCGAGGTCGCCGGGTGGCAGAGGTCGAAGCCGCCGTAGAGCACCTTCATGTCGTCCAGCGTGGCGATGGAGACGCCCGAGTTGCCAACCTTGCCGTAGATGTCGGGTCGCGGATCGGGGTCGTTGCCGTACAGCGTGACCGAGTCGAAGGCGGTGGACAGGCGCTTGGCGGGCAGGCCTTCGGACAGCAGCTTGAAGCGGCGGTTGGTGCGGAAGGCATCGCCTTCGCCGGCGAACATGCGGGTCGGGTCTTCCCCTTCGCGCTTGAAGGCGAAAGTGCCGGCGGTGAAGGGGAAGCTGCCCGGCACGTTGTCGAGCATCAGCCATTGGAGGATTTCGCCGTGGTCCTCGTACTGCGGCAGGGCCACCTTGCGGATGGTGGTGCCCGAGAGCGATTTCGTGGTGAGCGCGGTGCGGATTTCCTTGTCGCGGATCTTCACCACGTACTCATCGCCCGCATACGCCTTCTGCATGTCGGGCCACTGCGTGAGCAGCTTGCGAGCCGCCGGATCCTGCTGCAGCTCGCGCGCCTGGGCGAGGTCGATGGCGGCTTCCGAGGCTTTCGGGCGGTTGGGTTTGTCGACCGCCAGCATCTCGGCGGCGGCACGCAACTGCTGGATTTCCCGCGCCAGTTTCGCCTGCGCGCGGGCCTTCTTCTTGTAGCTGCGCACCGTGTCGCTGATCTCGGCCAGGTAGCGTGTGCGCGCCGGCGGCACGATGGGGGTCTGGTTGGTGCTGTGGCGCACGGTGACCCGTGGCAGGTGGCCGTCCGTCAGCGGCAGGCCGAGTTCGGTCAGGCGCACCTTGAGTGCCTGGTAGAGCGCGGTCACGCCGTCGTCGTTGAAGCGCGCGGCCATGGTGCCGAACACCGGCATCTGGTCGGGCATCACGGTGAAGGCCTCGCGGTTGCGCTGGACCTGCTTGGCCACGTCGCGCAACGCGTCGGCCGCGCCCTTGCGGTCGAACTTGTTGATCGCCACGAACTCGGCGAAGTCGAGCATGTCGATCTTCTCCAGCTGGCTGGCGGCGCCGAATTCGGGCGTCATCACGTACATCGGAATGTCCACGTGCGGCACGATGGCCGCGTCGCCCTGGCCGATGCCCGAGGTCTCGACCACGATCAGGTCGAAGCCCGCCACCTTGCAGGCCGCCACCACGTCGGGCAGGGCGGCGCTGATCTCGCTGCTGTTGTCGCGCGTGGCCAGGCTGCGCATGTAGACGCGCTGACCGTTGCTCCAGGGCGCGATCGCATTCATGCGGATGCGGTCGCCCAGCAGGGCGCCACCGCTCTTGCGGCGCGAGGGGTCGATGGAGATCAGGGCAATGCGCAGCGCGTCGTCCTGGTCGAGCCGGAAGCGGCGGATCAGCTCATCGGTCAGGCTGGACTTGCCGGCGCCGCCGGTGCCGGTGATGCCCAGCACCGGGGTCTTGTGGCTGACTGCTGCCTGGCGCATCGCGGCCAGCAGCTTCCCGTCTGACTTGCCGTTCTCTATGGCGGTGATCAGCTGCGCCAGCGCACGCCAGTTCATTTCGGTGTGCCCCTGGATGGCCTCGATGGCCTTGGGCGCATGGCCGCTGATGTCATGGTCGCAACGCATCACCATCTCGCCGATCATGCCGGCCAGGCCCATGCGCTGGCCGTCTTCCGGGCTGTAGATGCGGCCCACGCCATAGTTGTGCAACTCACGGATTTCGGCCGGCACGATCACGCCGCCGCCGCCGCCGAACACCTGGATGTGCTCACCGCCGCGTTGCTTGAGCAGGTCCACCATGTACTTGAAGTACTCCACGTGGCCACCCTGGTAGGAGCTGATGGCGATGCCCTGCACGTCTTCCTGCAAGGCCGCAGTGACCACGTCGTCGACCGAGCGGTTGTGGCCCAGGTGGATCACCTCGGCGCCCATGCCCTGCAGGATGCGGCGCATGATGTTGATGGCGGCGTCGTGGCCATCGAACAGGCTGGCTGCGGTGACGAAGCGCACCTTGTTGGTGGGGCGGTAGCTGGCCAGGGCCTTGAAGTCGGCTGATAGGTCGGTCATGGTCTTGTCTCTCTCGGGCGGGTCTAGGGCCTGTTCACACTATTTTTCCATCTTGGAAAAATAGTGTGAACAGGCCCTGGTGGGTCGTTATTCGATGCGCAGGCCCTTGAGGGCCGTGTCTTCGGGCGGAAAGCGCAGGTTCAGCGCCTTGAGCGTGTCGCGCACCAGGGTGGCGATCATCAGGTTGCGGTGTGTCTTGGAGTTGGCGGGCACCACGGTCCAGGGCGCCCAGGGCGTGCTGGTGGCCCCCAGCAGGTCTTCGTAGGCGCGCTGGTAGTCGGGCCATTGCTTGCGCACGTCCAGGTCCCCGAGGCTGAATTTCCAGTGTTTGTCCGGGTCGTCCACACGCTCCTGCAGGCGCTCGCGCTGCTCGTCGAACCCGATGTGCAGCATGCACTTGAGGATCACCGTGCCGGTCTCGGCCAGCAGGCGTTCGAAGTCGTTGATGTGGGCGTAGCGCTGGCGCGTCTGCTCGGGCGTGATCCACTGGTTGACCACCGGCACGAGCACGTCTTCGTAGTGGCTGCGGTTGAAGACCGTGATGTGCCCGGCGGCCGGCACCTGCTGGTGGATGCGCCAGAGGTAGTCGTGCGCGCGCTCTGGCTCGGTGGGCGCTTTCCAGCCCACGGTGTGCACGCCCAGCGGGCTGGTCTGGCTGAACACGCCGCGCACGGTGCCGTCCTTGCCCGAGGTGTCTGTTCCCTGCAGGACCACCAGCAGCTTGTGGCGGCCGTCGGCGTAAAAGAGGTTTTGCAACCGGTCGATTTCCTGGGCCAGAGACAGCAGCACGGCCTGGTCGGCGTTTTTGTTGCCGACGGAAAAGGGTTTGGCGCCCGGGTTGAACGAGGCCAGAGAGGGGCCCTTGCCGTTCTTCCCGTTTTTGCCATTGCTGGCCGGCTCGATCTGCCAGGCTTGCCAGAGGCTGCCCCTGGCGGCTCGGACAGCCGTGGCCGGGAAGGGCAGTGAAACGTCGCTCGGATTGGGCATGTTGTCTCCGGGAGTTGGGCTGGCAGGGTGCATCAGTGACGACCCGACGTCAACCCGTTTGGATTGACGTTTACGTAAACGTAATGTTAACCCGTTTCGCAAAAAACATGGAGCGCCGAAGCGCTCCATGTTCAAAGGGGACATCCGCTCCTGCGCGCGGAAGGCCCTATTTGTAGAGCACTTCTGGCAACCACATGCCGATGGCGGGGAACAGGTAGAGCAACACGATGGCCAGTACCTGGATGCCCATGAAGGGCAGCATGCCGGCGAAGATCTGGTTCAGCGTCACATGCTTCGGCGCCACACCCTTCAGGTAGAACGCGCTCATGGCGACCGGCGGGCTGAGGAACGCGGTCTGCAGGTTCAGCGCCACCAGCAGGCCGAAGAACAGCGGGTCGACACCGAAGTTGTCCAGCAGCGGGATGAAGATGGGCATGAAGATCACGATGATCTCGGTCCACTCCAGCGGCCAGCCGAGGATGAAGATGATCACCTGGCTCAGGATCAGGAACTCGGTCTTGGTAAGGTTCATGCCGAGCACCCACTGCTCCACCAGCGCCTGCCCGCCGAGCAGCGCGAACGCCGCCGAAAAGATGGCCGAACCGACGAACAGCCAGCAGACCATGGCGCTGGTCTTGGCGGTGAGGAACACGCTTTCCTTCACCACGTTGAAGGTGAGTTGCCGGTAGGCCGCGGCCAGCAGGAAGCCGCCGAGCGCGCCCACTGCTGCCGCCTCGGTGGGCGTGGCCAGGCCAAACACGATCGAACCCAGCACCGACGTGATGAGCACCAGCAGCGGGAAGAAACTGGAGAGCAGCATCTTGAAGACTTCGAGCCGCGCGTAGCTCAGGATGCCGTAGAAGACCGCGAGCGCCAGCGCGCCCACGCCCAGACCGATCCAGTAGCCTTGCGAGGCGGGCTGGGTGGTGGCCGCCGGCTCGGTGCCCGCCGCTGCCGGTGTGGCGGGGACGGCGCCCGGAGGCAGGGCCAGGCTGTCGGCAGGTGGTTCGGTGGTGTCTGCCTCGGCACCTGGGGGCAGGGCCACGGCATCGCTGTCGGCGCCAGGTGGCTCGGCCAGGTCGCCATCGGCGGAGGGTGGCTCGCTCAGGCCCTCTTCTTCGACGGGGGGTTCGGCCAGGCCGCCCGCATCGTCGCCCGATGCTTCAGGGGCTGCGCCTGCGCCCATGGGCTGCAGTTCTTCGTAGGTCTCCACCGCCACCACCCGCGTGGCGCTCTGGTAGCTGAGCACGGCCACGGCGGCGAACAGCAGGGCGGGCAGCATCACGATGCCCAGCTGGCGCAGCATGTAGCCAGCGGGCACGCCGTGGTTGTTGGCGCCCTTCAGACCGTTCAGCAGTCCCCCGAGGGCCCAGGCATTGCCCGTGGCACCCATGCGCATGAGTGGTTCGGGAATCGGTACCCTGCGCTGCTCTGCGCTCAAGGGTGGCGCCCAGGCCGGCTTGACCTTGGCGATGATGATCACGTACAGGATGTACAGGCCCGCGAGCATGAGACCGGGGAAGAAGGCGCCAGCGTAGAGCTTGACCACCGACACGCCCGCGGTGGCACCGTAGACGATGAGCAGCACCGAGGGCGGGATCAGGATACCCAGGCAGCCGCCTGCGGTGATGGAGCCGGCCGTTAGCCGCACATCGTAGCCGGCGCGCAGCATCTGCGGCATGGCCAGCAGGCCCATGAGCGTGACCACCGCACCCACGATGCCGGTGGCGGTGGCGAAGATGGCGCAGGTCACGAGCGTGGCCACGGCCAGCGAGCCGGGCACGCGCGCCAGCGACAGGTGCAGGCTGTGGAACAGCTTTTCGATCAGGTTGGCGCGCTCGACCAGGTAACCCATGAAGACGAACAGCGGGATCGAGATCAGCACGTCGTTGCTCATCACCGAGAAAGCGCGCTGCACCATCAGGTCCAGCGTCTGCTGGATCGCTCCCGCGGAGGTCTGGTCGCCTGAGTGGTAAGCGAAAAACGCGAACAGCATGCCCATGCCCATGAGCGTGAACGCGGTGGGAAAGCCGAGCATGATGGCCACGACCACCAGTGACAGCATGAGCAGGCCGTAGTGGCCGTTGGTCATGGTCGGTGCGCTGATCACCATGGCCAGCACGCCCGCCAGGATCAGGCCCATCAGCCCGAAGCCGAACCAGAGCTCTTTGCGGATCTTCATGGCTGGCCGCCTTTCTGGGCGACCACCAACTGGTCGAGACTTTCGATGTCGCTGTCTTTCACATGGACCATCTCCTTGAGCTTGTCCACATCGACTTCTTCCACGTCCTCCTCCCGCGTGGGCCAGGCGCCCGTTTTCAGGCAGATCAGGCAGCGCAGGATCTCCACCAGCCCCTGCAGCAGCAGCAGGGCACCCGCCACGGGCACGACGAACTTGAAGGGGTAGATCGGCAACGGGTCGGCGTTGAAGGTCTGTTCGCGGATCGCCAGCGAGTCGTTGGCGAAAGTCCAGCCGGCCCAGGTCAGCGCCACGATGCCGGGCAGGAAGAACACGATGTACAACGCCAGGTCGATGGACGCCTGGGTGCGCGGCTCGAAGAATCCGTAGAGCACATCGCCGCGCACATGGCCGTTCTTGGCCAGGGTGTAGGCGCCAGCGGTCATGAAGAGCAGGCCGTACAGCATGATCTGCGCGTCCAGCACCCAGGCGTGTGGCGTGTTGAGCACGTAACGCGAAAACACCTCCCAGCTGATCAGCAGGGTCAACCCCACCACCGCCCAGGCGCAGAGCTTGCCGAACCATGTCGAGGCGCGATCCACCGCCCAGAGAAATTGTTGCATCGTGAGTCCCGTCTGAAACAGAAAGGGGCGCCGGTGGCGCCCCTGTGTGCAAGCGAAGGATCAGCCTTTCTTGGCGCCCTTGCCGAAGTAGTGGTTGTAGGCCATCTTGAAGTCGACCGTGTAGTCGTTCTGCCATTGGCCGGCACGCTGCGCAAAGGCGCGCTGGCTGTCGAGCACCTTCTTGAACATGGCGTTCTCGCCACCCTTCTTGGCCATGATCTTGTCCCAGGCCGTGAGCTGCGCGCGCAGGATGGCGTCGGGTGTCTTGTAGAACTTCACGCCCTTTTTCTTCAGATCAATGTAGTCCTCCGAATTGCGCTGGATCGCTTTCCAGCTCATGTCGGCGCTGGCCGCCTGAACCGCGTAGTCCACGATGGCCTTGAGCTCGGCGGGCAGGGCCTTGAGCTTGGCGGAATTGAACAAGATCTCGAACTGCTCGCCGCTCTGGTGGAAGCTTTGGAGCATGCAGTTCTTCACCACGTCGGGGAAGCCCAGCAGGTTGTCGGAGCTGGCGTTGTTGAACTCGGCGCCGTCGATCAGACCGCGGTCCAGCGCGGGCACGATCTCGCCACCGGGCAAGGGGTTCACCGCTGCGCCCATGTCGGTGTACATGTCCACCGCCAGACCCACGGTGCGGAACTTCACGCCTTTGAGGTCTTCTGCCTTGGCGATCGGCTTCTTGAACCAGCCGAAGGGCTGGGTCGGCATCGGGCCGTAGAGGTAAGAAGTGACGTCCAGGTTCAGGCTCTTGTAGATCTCGGCCAACAGGTCCTTGCCGCCACCGTAGTTGTGCCAGGCCAGCAGCATGTTGGGGTCCATGCCGAAGGACGGGCCGGAACCCCAAAGGGCCAGCGCCGAGTTCTTGCCGTAGTGGTAAGCCACCACGCCGTGACCACCGTCCAGCGTGCCCTTGGCCACGGCTTCGAGCAACTGGAACGCGGGCACCACGGCACCCGCCGGGAGTACCTCAATCTTGAGCTTGCCACCCGCCATGTCGTTGACCTTCTTGGCGAAGTCGGCGGCGTATTCGTGGAAGATGTCTTTCGAGGGCCAGGTGCTCTGAAACCGCAGGCTGGTCGTTTGCGCGGTCGCGATCATCGGGACCGACATGGTGCCCGCAGCGACGGCCGCACCTTTGATCATGTTGCGGCGTGAAGAGGTGGGTTTGTTCTCGCTCATCGGTATGTCTCCAGTATGAAAGGGCATTTCATCATGCGCCGCGCCTCCCTCGGATTGGTGCAGGGTTTTCACCAACGGCTGTCATCCATGCGACGCAAAGAACTTGTTTCCAGAGGGGTTTCTGATTTCGGGTAAGCGTGGTTCCGGATACATGTCAACGCAAGAAAACACGACCTGGCCGGCACGGATTCCGCCCTCACTACAATACCTGTTGGGGTATGCGTGGGGCGTTCCGGTGACAGAGCCCTGGGTGCAAACCCCGCTTTACACAGGAGCCGACATGACCACCGTCCACGATCCCGAACGCAAACGCGCCCTGGTGCTCCGACTCAAGCGCGTGGAGGGACAGCTGCGCGGCATCCAGAAGCTGCTCGAATCCGATGCCGACTGCGAGAAGGTTGCGCAGCAGCTGGCGGCGGCGCGCAAGGCGCTGGACAAGACCTTTTTCACCATGGTCGGCTGTGTCATTGCCCAGGGTGACCTGCCGGCGGACGACGTCGCCGATATGCTGGCGCGTTTTTCCTGACCTTGCAGGGGCAGCGCCCCAGGAGCTTCACCATGAAACCGATCCAGCTGTTTGACCCCGCTTCCAGCACTTTCACCTATGTGCTGTTTGATCAGTTGACGCGCGACGCGCTCATCATCGACCCGGTGGACGACCAGATCGAGCGCGACCTGGCCATCCTGCGCGAGTACGGCCTGAAGCTGGTCTGGACCGTGGAAACCCACGCCCACGCCGACCACATCACCAGTGCCGGCCAGCTGGCCGAACTCGCCGGTGCCCGCACGGCCGCCCCGCAGGGCTGCGGCATCGGCACCGCGGGCATCCAGCTGCAGCACGGCGACACGCTGCCGTTTGGCGGGGAGACTTTGCAGGCCCTGCACACCCCGGGTCACACGGCCGGCAGCATGAGCTATGTCTGGCGCGACCACGTCTTCACCGGCGACACCCTGCTCATCAATGGTTGCGGTCGCACCGACTTCCAGTCCGGCAGCGCGAGCGAGCTGTACCGCAGCCTGACCGAGGTGCTGTTTGCCTTGCCCGATGCCACCACCGTCTGGCCCGGTCACGACTACCAGGGCCGCACGCATTCCACGATCGGTCAGGAAAAGAACAGCAATGCCCGCGTGGCGGGCAAGAGCGAGGCCGAGTTCGTCGCGATCATGGAATCGTTGCAGTTGCCCAAGCCGAGGCGCATCGACGAGGCCGTGCCGGCCAACCTCAGCTCGGGCCTGCGCCACGATGTTGATGGCGCCTGGCTGCTGCATCCGCGCCCGGTGGCGGCAGCGCACCAGGGCTCCTATGCGGGCGATGTCTCGCCCCAGCTGGCATGGCGGTGGGTGCAGGCGGGTGAGGCGGTGCTGGTGGACGTGCGCAGCGACGCCGAGCGCGAATGGGTCGGTTTCGTGCCGGGCGCGGTGCCGGTGGCCTGGAAGCAGTGGCCCGGCATGGCCATGAATCCGGAGTTTGACGAGCGCATCCGGCAGGCAGCTTCTGAGGGACAGAAGCTGGTACTGCTGTGCCGCAGCGGCGTGCGTTCGATCGCGGCGGCCAAGCGCGCGACCGAACTGGGCCTGGAGGCCTACAACATCCTGGAAGGCTTTGAGGGTGATCCGGATGCCCACGCCCACCGGGGGCTCAAGGGCGGCTGGCGCCACCACGGCCTGCCCTGGCGGCAGAACTGACACCGAGCGCTGCAAGGCCCCTGTACGGGCGTGACGGTGGTCTGAACATGCCGCTTGTCGGTCCGGTTACATCAAACTTGAGAAAAAAGTGTAACAAGACCTGTCAATCCTGACAGGGGGTGTGCGGGCTGTCACGCATTTCTTTTTTCAATGGGATTTCCTTGTCTGACAGGAGATCTCCATGGAAATGCTCGAACTCACCCGCAGCAAAACGGCCGTCAATCCGGCTTTTGCGGCCCACCTCTGCGATCGCATCGAACGCGACTTCATTCAGCGCTGGAACCACCAATGGGGCGGCCGATCACTGGTGCACGGACGCGACCCGGGGTCGGATGCGGTCCGGCTGAACGGCAACGACTACCTGAGCGTGACGGGCCACCCGGCCATCGTCAGCGCGCAAATGGCAGCGATCCGCCAGGATGGGGACTTCGTCATTCAGTCCGGGTCGTTCCTGCTGGAGAGCCATCCCGTGCGCGCGTTCGAAAAGAAGATGGCAGCGTGGATCGGCAAGGACGACGGGGTGCTGTGCCAATCGGGATATGCGGCCAACGTGGGCCTGCTCCAGTGCATCGCCGACGAGCAGACGCCGGTCTATATCGACATGCTGGCGCACACCTCACTGTGGGAAGGCGCACGGCGGGCCGGTGCACCAACCCATCCGTTCCGGCACAACGATGTGGATCACCTGCGCCGCCTGATCGGCCAACATGGCGGGGGTCTCGTGGTGGTGGATTCGGTCTACAGCACCACCGGGTCCGTGGCGCCTTTGACGGAGCTGGTGGACCTGGCCGAAGCGGGCGGCTGCATGATCCTGGTGGACGAGTCGCACTCGCTCGGCACCCACGGACCCGGAGGCGCCGGCCTGTGTGTCGAACTCGGGCTCTCCAGCCGGGTGCACTTCATCACGGCCAGCCTGGCCAAGGCCTTTGCCGGGCGCGCGGGTTACTTCAACATCCCGACAGGCCTGCGCAACTACATCCTGAGCACCAGCCATCACAACATCTTCAGTTCGTGTCTGCTGCCGCACGAGGTGGCCGCGCTCAACGCCACCCTGGATGTCATCAAGGGGTGCCACGCCGAGCGTGAGCGCCTGCACCGCCACTCGCTCAGGATGCGCCAGGACTTCATCGACCAGGGGTTTCCGGTGTACCACGGCACCGAGCAGATCATCGCGCTGGAGGCGGGGCCCGAGCCGGACACGCTGGTCTTGCGGGACCTGCTGGAAGAGCGGGGCATCTTTGGTGCGGTCTTCTGCGCACCGGCCACGGCGCGCAACCGGTCCCTCGTCCGACTGACCTTGAGCGCGGCGCTGACCGATGCCGAAATGGACCATGTCGCCGGGGTGGCGCGCGAGATCGCGCCGCTGGTCAAGCCCTGGGATTGGCCGGTCGCGCGGCGATCCCGTGGCGCAGCCACTCAGGCGTCCTGAATCTTGCGCGTACCCTGGACATCCAGAAAGTTGCGATACGGGTAGATGGGCTGCGGCAGGTCGGCTTCTGCCAGCTTGAAGCTGGCCGCCATGAGCAGTCCATCGTCTCCCACATCGAAGGATCGCGCGGTGCGGATGGGACCGTGCAGGCCCAGTTGCTGGTGCAGCTCCACCGCGGGCAGCAGCTGCCCCGCAGCGACGGCACGCGCCACGTCAAAACCGAGACCGGCGGAGGTGGCCAGTTCCGCCAGATCGGGCAGACCGTTGCTCGGTTCCAGTTGCAGCCATTCGCACCGGCCCGACGCATCCAGGCCGAGCAGACCGAACGGTTCGCCCAGGACCACGTATTCGATCCAGTGCTTCAGGGCATGGGCCTGGAGCGTGCGCGCGACCGAAGGGACCTGCAGCAGCGATTGTTGTGAGGGCTGGAGGACGGCGCGCCAGAGGGTGTTGAGCCGGGGGTGGGGGGCGTGGGTCAGTTTCGCCAGTGCCGTCAGCAACCGACCGGTGATGTCGGCAGCCTGCTTGGGAATGAACTGGTCGATGAGGCCACTGTTGAACGCCTGGATGGCGACCTGCTCGTCGGCCTGCCCGGTGAGCAGCACGCGTGCGCCTGGCCAGTCCAGCAGGGTGGTGAGCACTTTCAGGCCATCGGTGCCGGGCATGGCGTAGTCCACCACGCAGACCTGAGCGAGCTGGTAGCGGTCCGTGCTGCCGGCCCAGTAACGCAGCACCTGGGGAATGAGGGACTGTCCCCGGCGCCAGCGTTCGATCATCTGCAGGTGCATGCCGGCGTCGGCCTCCCAGCGCGCGGGTTCATCGCGCATGCGCTCGGCAAAACCCGAAGGGCGGCTGAACAGTTCGACTTGCAGGTGGCTGGGCAAGACCATGCCCAGCATCTCCAGGTAGTCGAGATCGTCGTCGAGAAACAGCAGGCTGCCCGAACGGTGGTAGAGAGGGAGCTTGAGGGCCATGTCGTTTGTCCGGAAGGTGGGGAGCGCTCAGGCGGCGGGGGTGACGTGCAGGGGCAGATCGATCACGAAGACCGCACCCTCGCCGGGTTCGGAATGCACGCTGATCTGTCCTTTGACGGTCTCCACCACGTTCTTGCAGAAGGTCAGGCCCAGGCCACTGCCCACGCCCGTCTGGGTGGAAAAAAAAGGCTCGAAGATGAGCTGCTGGTGTTCGTGGGGAATGCCCAGGCCTTTGTCGGCCACCGCCAGCCGGCCTTTGCCGCGGTATACGCCCACCGTGATGCGCAGATCACCGGGGCCTGAAGCATGGCTGGACGCGGCCAGCGAATGCAGGGCGTTCTTGATCAGGTTGCCCAGCATTTGTGAGAACAGGGCCCGGGAGCCCATGAAGCAGAAATCCTGCTGGATAAACACGTCAACACAATCCCGTTCGCGCGAAGAACGGTAGGGATGGTTGGCCACCACCTCCTGCACCAGCTCCGCCGCATGGACGGAAGACTTTTCATGGGGCAGGCGCAGCAGCTGGGCGTTGGAGATCTGGGTGTCGATCTGGCGGTTCATGCTGCGCACCAGGTTTTGCAGCCGGGTCGCCAGGTCTTCAATCTTCTTTCGCTTGTGGTCGGGCATGTCGTGCTGGGCCTGGTTGCGCAGCACGTCGCCCAGCAGGTCCACCGTGGCCAGCGGCGTGCGCAGTTCGTGCGCCATCACCGCCATCGTGCTCAAGGTGTTGATCAGGCGGGTCCGGCGCAGGTTGGCACTGGAGAATCCCAGCAGGAAGGCCGTACCCCAGGCGAAACCGAGCACGAAGTGGTTTTCCAGCGGAATGTTGAGCCCCGGGAGTTCCGGCGTTCGTTGCCCCATGTACGCCAGCCAGCTGATCAGGATGCCGGCCGTGCTACCCAGGGTGGCCAGTCGCCAGTCGGTCATGTGGTAGTAGATGAGAAACATGGCGCTGACGCTGGCGAGCCAGACCGGATTGCCCCCATTCATCCAGTACATCCAGAAAAAGAAAACCGGCATGACCAGCCAGCAGACGATGGAATACAGCCAGGCACCCCGGTAGGAGCTGTTGTCTCGCGAGAGCAGGGGCAAGAACAGGAGTGCCCCCGAACAGGCCGCAACGATTCTCAGGAACAGGCTCTCATAGGGTTGCGGCACGACAACCTTCCAGATGCCGTAAAAAAGCAGATTGCCAAAAAATACCGAGAAACCTGCCCATCGAAGCCGGGTGGTCGATGGGTGCAAAATAGGCTCCATGGGCGCATGCACGAGCTCGCCCAGCAGCCAGTGCCAAATCCAGGCTTTGGCGCTGTGAACCCGCAAACGATCCAACGACAACATGTTCTCCTTGCACCATCCGCATGACCTCCCTCGCCGAGTGCGGGAGCGGTGTGCTTCGATTGTCCATGGTGTGAAGGGGGCGCGAGCATGACCCTGCCTGTCAACTTTGACAGTGTGAGCGTGGATGCGATCCTCGCGGACTGGGTCTGTGCCATCGGCGATCAGGGTGTGGACGCGGTGGTGGTGCTGGGTCCGAACCCCCTGGGCGGGCGGGACGACCGCCAGGTGTTGGCGGTGCATCCGCCCCGCATGCTGGCGCAGGCGCAGGCGCTGGCCGAGAGTAGTGATTTTGGTGCCGGCTGGCGCGACAGCGATGCGCCCCTGGTGGCCTGGCAAGACATTTCCAAATCGGCTTACGCCGAACAGGCCGGCCGCTGGCGCCGTCTGTGGCTGGCCCATGGCCACCGCACGCTGGTGCGCGTGGCGTTCAGCCTGCCGGCCGGGAGAGCGTTCGAATGTTTCATGTTCAGCCCGCGGGCCTTTGCCGGGCGGCCCGAGGCCGCCGAGTTGGCGTGGTCGGCCTTCAACATCTGGCCCATGCTCCGACGCGCCATCGCCGAACAGCGGCTGAGCCTGAGCCCGCGCGAGCAGGAAAGCCTGAACCTGGCTTTCGAAGGACTGACCGCGCGCGAAACCGCGCTGCGCATGGACTGCTCCGAGCGCACGGTGAACTACCACCTGGCCAATGCCATGGCCAAACTGCAGACCGACAACAAGCTCGCCGCCGTGCAGCGGGCCTGCTGGATCGGCCTGATCTGAATCCCTTTCGCGCCGGATCTATGGCCCATGGTGCGATGCCGCAAAAGCGGTGTCCGCGCGTGGTCATAATGCGCGCATGACTTTTTTGGCCCTGGATGTTGGGAACACCCGCCTGAAATGGGCGTTGTACGACGCGCCCCGCGTGGGTGCCCGTTTGCTGGCGCATGGTGCCCAGTTTCTGGAGAACATTGAAAAACTGGCCGATGGCGACTGGTGCGATCTGCCGGCACCGCGCTGGGTGGTCGGCTGCATCGTGGCCGGTGACGCGGTCAAGCAGCGCGTGCAGGAACAGCTCGAGCTGTGGGATGTGAGTCCACAGTGGGTGATTTCCAGCAGCGAGGAGGCGGGCCTGGTCAATGGCTACGACCACCCTGCGCGGCTCGGCTCCGACCGCTGGGTCGCCATGATCGGCGCGCGCCAGCGCCTGCTCTCGCAAGGGCCTGCACGGCCGTGTGTGGTGGTGATGGTGGGCACCGCCGTGACCGTGGAGGCCATCGACACCGAGGGCCGGTTTCTCGGCGGCATCATCCTGCCGGGCCACGGCATCATGCTGCGCGCACTGGAGTCCGGCACGGCCGGCCTGCACGTGCCCACCGGCGAAGTGCGTGACTTTCCCACCAACACCAGCGACGCGCTCACCAGCGGCGGCACCTTTGCCATCGCGGGCGCGGTGCAGCGCATGGTGGAGAACCTGCAGCGCCACTGCGGCGAACCCCCCGTGGCCTACATGACCGGTGGCGCCGGCTGGAAAATGGCGCCCAGCATGTCCATCCCCTTCGAGCTGGTCGACAGCCTGATCTTTGACGGCTTGCTGGAAGTGGCCGACAAAAGGCTGGGGTAACCCCCCGCGCCGCGGGGGTTAGTCAGTCCCTCCCCATGGGAGCATCAGCGTGAGCGCGAGCAGCTTCGCAAACTCGGGTTCGAAGGCGTCGATGATGCGCTGCGGGTCCGGGCAGAGCGTGGTGTCGGCGATGACGCCAAACTGCACGCCACCGCCGTAGCTCAGGATCGACACCCCGAGGCCCACGGTGCCCGTCTGCGGCACCCAGAACATGGTCTGCTCCAGCGTCGCGCCACACAGTTGCAGCTTGGTTGCCGGGCCGGGCACGTTGGTCATCACCGCGGTGGTCTTGCGGCCGAACAGCGCGAGCAGCGCGTCCTGCGCCGGTTTGATCAGCAGGCCCGCCACCGACAGCAGGCCAAACGTCAGCAGTGGTTGCAGGCTGCCCTTGAGCGCGTTCATCCGTGCGCGAACCGCAAACAGCCGCTCGATGGGGTTGTCCATGCCGATCGGCAGGACCAGCGGCACCAGACCGAAGCGGTTGCCCAGCTGCCAGGCGTCTTCCTGGCTGCGCAGGTTGATCGGTACCATCGCCCGGATTTCCTGACCCGCGGTGTTGTCGCCGTGGCCGCGCAGATACGCGCCGATGGCCCCGGCCACGCAGCTCAGCAGCACATCGTTGACCGAGCAGTTCAGCGCCTTGCCGATGGCCTTGACCTCGTCCAGCGGGATCGGCTGGCACCAGGCCACCCGCTTGGCGCGGCCTGGCTGGCCTTTGATCCGGGTGGGCGAGTCGTCGGGCATCAGCGCCAGCGCCGCCAGATCGCTGGCGAGCTGGCCACCCATGCGCGCCAGGTCCACCGCCTGGTCCAGGGTGTCGCTGAGGCTTTGCTGTGGCGAGGCCAGCATCGACAACGACTTGGCCGCACTGCCACCGGCCACCCCCAGCGCCTTCGCCGTGAGATCGCCCAGCGGCCGGATCAGGGTTTCAGCCACCCAGTCGCCAGGCGCATCCAGGCCCTCCGCGGCGGGCTTGCTGCGGGAGCGCCTGGGCGGCAGGCCACCGCCGTCGACCAGGCTCATCATCACGCTGATCAGCGCGATGCCATCGGCAATGCAGTGGTGGATGCGGGCAATCAGCGCTGAGCCGCCTTCGTAGGACTCGATCAGCTCGAACTGCCACAGCGGGTGCTCGTGGTCCAGCGGCTGCATGGTCAGTTCGGCTACGCGCTCTTGCAGGCGGTCCTGTTCGCTCTGTCCGCTCCGATGGGGCAGCGTGCGGGTGAGCACATGGCGTTCGAGCCGGAAGTCGGGGTCGTCGAGCCAGTGGGCACCCGCGGCGTCCTGGCGGGCGATCTGCACAAAGCGGCGGTAGGGCAGCATGCGTTCGCGCACGCGTTCGCTCAGCGCGGCCAAGGTGATGCCCGGCCGCAGGATCCACACGCCCACGATCATCATCAGGTTGGAAGGCGAATCCATGCGCAGCCAGGCCGTGTCGACCTTGCTCATGCGCTCGCCTTCGAGCCCCAAGGCGCTGGCCAGCGTCGGCGTGGCCTTCGGTGGTGCCGGTGTGGTCCGGGGCTGGTCCGCAGCGGCGGCGGTGGGGGAGGCCTTGCGTTTGACGCGCTGGACCATGTCATCTCCTCGGATCCCGGGCCTTTGGTGCTCCTCGCGGGCGCGTTGGCGGGGCTTGTTGTGGGTGGAAACGTCTATTCTGACGGCAGACCGGAACGTAAGATACCGGGCCTGCCCTGAGGTCAATGACGGTTTCAGGGCGATTCAAAACCAGAAGGAGCCTCCGCATGTCCGACCTCAAGACCCGATTCGAAGCCGCCGTGGCCAACTCCAAGAACCTGAGCGAGCGGCCCGACAACGCCACCCTGCTCAAGATATACGCCCTGTACAAGCAGGCGACCACCGGGGACAACGCCGAAAAGAAGCCGGGCTTTGGTGACATGGTGGGCCGCGCCAAATGGGACGCCTGGAACAGCTGCAAGGGCGCCAGCGCGGATGACGCGATGCAGCAGTACATCGACCTGATCGAATCCTTGAGCTGAGACCTCTGCACTGGATCTGTGCCCGCCGTGGCGCAGATCGGGGCCTGACCGCCGCTTGGGCGCTCAGGCCTTCTTCTTTTTGGCCGCCGGTTTGCTGGCTGATTTTTTGGCCGCGAGCAGGGTATCGAGGTTTTTCACAATCTCGCCCTCGATGCGGTCCTTGAACGCGCCGAGCAGGAAACCCAGCTGGGCATCGAGTTCGAAATGGTCTTCCGAGACCCTGAGCGTACCCTTGACGCCGGTGCGGCTGAACTGCACTTCGTCGCAGTCGCAGCCCTCTTCGTAGGTGCAGCTCATGTCGAATTCGGCTTCGGCCTGTTCGGCCCATTTCCAGGCCACTTTTCGTGCGCCAGAGAGGCCCAGGTGGTGGCTGCGTTGGATGTGGATGTCGGCCATGGATGGTCCTGCTCAAGGGGTTGTGGAGTGTGCAGGCGCAGCGACCTGCAGGTCGGGCGTCAGCCCGCTCAGCAGGGCCAGGCGCGCTTGCGGCGGCAGTTTCGCGAGGGCGCGCACCGCATCATAGAACCGGGCAAAGTCCCGGCCTTCGCGCTCGAACAGCGCTTCGAAGCCGGGCACGAGGTCGTCGTAGGCGGCCTGCGCGCCAAAGCTGGCGTTGTTGGCCCGGGCCACCCAGGCGTCGTAGCCCCGGTAGCCATTCCAGTGTTGCCGCATCTCGGCGAACCGCGCGTGGAACCGCGTCATCTCGCCGGCCTTGAGCTGGCGCTTCTGGTCGGCGGTGGTGTTCACGTCTTCAAAGATCGCCTGCAGGTGCTCGCGCGTGTCGCGTGTGAGCGCGCGGAAAGCCTGGCGCCGGGCGTCGAAGGCCGCGTATTCCCGTTGCGCCTTTTCGCCCGCCTGCGTCAGCCAGCGTGCGCCTCCGAGCCGCTCCACCGCGGTCGCGAACGATTCATTGAACGCGGTGTCGTCGGCCACGTAGACCACCTGGTGCGCCAGTTCGTGAAACAGGATGCGGGCGAGTTCGCCTTCGGGGTAAGCGATGAAGGTGTTGAGCAAAGGGTCGCCGCCGGCCCAGTTCATCCAGCCCAGCGTTGAATAGGCCAGCACCGGATACACCGCCACATCCATGGGGCCGTCGGTCAGGCTGGCCGCAAAGGCCTTCGCATCACTTTCGTTGAAATAGCCCCGGTAGCCCACGCAGCCCGCGACCGGAAAGCACCATTGCTTCAGCGTGAGCGACAGCTCGGGTGCGGCCACGACGTTGTAGACCGCGGCGCGGCGCTGCAGATCGGCGTAGCGCTGGTAGCTGGTGTTGTCGGGCAGGGCCAGCGCGTCCACGGCAAAGCGGCGCATGCGCTGGGCGAGTTGCAGGCGCTGGCGCAGCTCTGCGGGGGTTTGTGCGTCATTGATCCAGTCGTGCAGCGGGCGGGCCGCGCCCATCAACCGCAGGTGCCCGGAAACCGATTGCCAGTAGTAGCCCACGCCGCTGGCCGGGCCGGCGCAACCGCTCAGCGCCCAGATGAGCGCGGCGGCCAGGGCGGCGGTCAGCGGGCGGTTGCGTGACATGGCCGGGGCTTTCAGGTGGTCGGGCTGGCCGCGGGTTCGACCTCGACCAGGCAGTCGTAGAACACCGGTCCGCGCCCCAGGTCGGTCAAGTGCTGGCTGGTGAGTTGGTTGACGTTGGTGCCGGCCAGCCCGAGCTTGCGCCACCAGATGCCCAGGCCGTTGACCACGCCGGGGCGGGCGCGTTTCGAGACTTCGGCCTTGCAGAGATATTCACCCCGGTCGTTGAACACGCGCACCACCTGGCCGCTCTGGATGCCGCGGGCCGAAGCGTCGTCGGCGTGCAGTTCCAGCACCGGTTCACCCTCGATGTCGCGCAGGCTCTTCACGTTGACGAAGCTGGAATTGAGGAAGTTGCGCGCCGGCGGCGAGATCATGGCCAGGGGGTAGCGCTCGTTGCTGCCCGGGGTCTCGAAGTTGGGCAGGTGGTCGGGCAGGCCGTCCAGCCCCATCGCAGCCAGCCCGGCGTTGAAGAAGGTGCAGCGGCCCGAGGGTGTGGGGAAACCGCCCTGGGCAAAGGGCGCGTCGGGCAGCGACAGCGTGGCAAAACCCTGGTCGAGCAGTGTCTGGAAATCCACCGCATCGCCAAACGCCGTGCGGCACAGGGTTTCATCGCTGTCGCTGAAGCAGGGGTCGTCAAAGCCCAGGCGGGCGGCCAGCGCGCGGAAGATGTCGGTGTTGCTGCGCGCCTGGCCCAGTGGTTCGATCGCCGGGCGGTTGAGCAGCACGTCGGTGTGGCCGTAGCTGGCGTGGATGTCCCAGTGCTCCAGCTGTGTGGTGGCGGGCAGGATGTAGTCCGCATAGTCGGCGGTGTCGGTCTGGAAGTGCTCCAGCACCACGGTGAACAGGTCTTCGCGCTCGAAGCCCTGCACCACCTTGCCCGACTCGGGCGCCACCGCCACCGGGTTGCTGTTGTAGACGATCAGCGCTTCGATCTTCGGGCCGAAAGCGGGCGAGCTGTCGCGCAGCAGATCGTCGCCGATGGTGATCATGTTGATGGTGCGCGGCTGGCGGCCGGCCAGGAGGTCGGGGCGGTGCAAGGCCGAGCGCTGGACGGGGAAATGCCCCGAGGCGGACAGCAGCAGGCCACCCGCGCGGTGGCGCCAGGCGCCCACCAGCGCCGGCAGGCAGGCGATGGCGCGCACCGCGTTGCCGCCGCCACGCACGCGCTGCATGCCGTAGTTCAGGCGGATCGCGGCGGGCCGGGTGGTGCCGTAGGCGCGCGCCAGGTCGGTGATCTGCTGCACCGGGATACCGCAGACCTCGGCGGAGCGCTCGGGCGGCCATTGCAGGGCGCGCTCGCGCAGCGCGTCCCAGCCCAGCGTGTGTTGCGCGATGTAGTGATGGTCCAGCCAGTCGTGGGTGATCAGCTCGTGCATCAGCGCCAGGGCCAGCGCGGCGTCGGTGCCGGGGCGCAGGGCGATGTGTTCGTGGCACTTGTCGGCGGTTTCGCTGCGGCGCGGGTCGATGCAGACCAGGCGCGCGCCGTCCCGTTTGGCCTGCTGTGCCAGGCGCCAGAAGTGCAGGTTGCTGGCGATCGAGTTGCTGCCCCAGATGACGATGAGCTTCGCTTCGGCGAAAAACTCGACCTTCATGCCGACCTTGGCGCCCAGGGTGGTGATCAGGCCTTCGGCGCCCGCGGCCGCGCAGATGGTGCGCTCCAGGTGCGAGGCGCCCAGCTGGTGGAAGAAGCGCGCGGCCATGCCTTCGCTTTGCACCAGACCCATGGTGCCGGCGTAGCTGTAGGGCAGGATGGCTTGCGGGTCGCGGGCGGCGATGGTCTTCAGGCGTGCCGCGATGTCGTCCAGCGCTTCGTCCCAGTCCACCGGAGCGAACTGGCCGCTGCCTTTGGGGCCTGTGCGTCTGAGCGGCTGCAGGATGCGCTCGGGGTGGTAGCTGCGTTCGGTGTAGCGCGAGACCTTGGTGCACAGCGCACCATCGGTGTGCCGGTGGTCCGGGTTGCCCTGCACGCGCAGGGCCACGCCGTTCTCCACCGTGGTGAGCAGGGCGCAGGTGTCGGGGCAGTCGTGTGGGCAGGCGCCGCGCACCACCGTGTCCACCGGGTTCGTCGGGCCGCCGACCCTGTGGGGCGGGTTGTCGATCATGGGTGTAAAAAAATGTTGTACGCTGGGCGCTCCGTCAAGCACGGTTTTTGCTGTGCAGAAACCTGCCCAAATTAGCATATCAGGAGATTCCGCATGCAGCGTCGTCAGGCCCTTTCAACCGTGTGCAAACTCGTGGGTTCTTCGGCCCTGACTTCCTGGGGCGCGGCGGCCCAGGCGCAAAGCGAAGGCGTGAGCGACAACCGCATCGTGCTCGGGCAGTCGGCCCCCTTCAGCGGGGCGGCCGTGCAACTGGGCCTGCAGTTCAATCTCGGGGCGCAACTGCATTTTGACGCCTTGAACGCGCGCGGCGGTATCAATGGACGGCGCATCGAGATCGCCCGGCTCGACGACGGCTACGAACCCGAACGCTGTGCCGCCAACACGCGCCAGTTCATCCAGGACGGTGTGTTCGCCCTGTTCGGCTACATCGGAACGCCCACCAGCCTGGTGGCGCTGCCGCTCGCCACCGAGGCCAGGATCCCGTTCTTCGCCCCCTTCACCGGTGCGCAGGCCCTGCGCGAGCCCTTCAACCGCTACGCCATCCACGTGCGCGCCTCGTACTTTGACGAAACCGCCGCCATCGTTCGCCAGACGACGTCGGTGGGCATCAAGAAGATTGCGGTTTTCTACCAGAACGATGCCTACGGCAAGGCGGGTCTGGAAGGTGTCACCCGCGCGCTCAAGGCGCTGGACCTGGAGCCGGTGGCGGTGGGCACGGTGGAGCGCAACGCCACCGACGTGAGCCAGGCCCTCAAGGACATTCTGGCCGCCAAGCCCGAAGCCATCGTGCAGATCAGCGCCTACAAGTCCTGCGCATCGTTCATTCGCCTGGCGCGCCGCCAGGGTTTTTCGGGCAATTTCTACAACGTGTCCTTCGTCGGCACCCAGGCGTTGCTGGACGAGCTGGGCGCCGAGGCGCGCGGTGTGGTGGTCAGCCAGGTGATGCCTTTCCCCTACTCGGCGACGCAGGCGATTTCAGGCGAGTACCTGGCCGCGCTCAAGGACAAGCGCGGGGTGGTGCCGAACTATTCGGGCATCGAGGGTTTTGTCGCAGCCAAGGTGTTTGCCGAGGGGGTTCGCCGCGCCGGACGCAACCTGACCCGGGAGGGTTTCATCGCTGCTGTGCAGGGCATGCAGAACCTGCAGCTCGGCGGCTTCACCGTGGACTTCGGGCCGAAAAAGCACACCGGCTCGCGCTTCGTCGAGCTCACCATGCTGACCGAAGACGGGCGCGTGCGCCGCTGAGTGCCATCCAGGGACCCGCTTGGCCCTTTGGAATGAGTGACTGCAACCAACGGGGCTGCGCGGTCCACGGGTCTTCGGTAGGATGTACTTTTGACTCCAGCGCCGCTGCGGGCGGCCAACGAGGTTCGCATGAAACTCATCGACTCCATCCTGACCCAGGCGGCGGGCATCGCCAGCCTGCGGCGCGACATCCACGCGCACCCGGAACTCTGTTTTGAAGAGGTGCGCACCGCCGACGTGGTGGCGCAGAAACTCGCCGAGTGGGGCATTCCGGTGCACCGCGGCATGGGCACGACCGGTGTCGTTGGCATCGTGCACGGGCGCGATGGCGGCGCCTGCGGTCGCGCGATCGGCCTGCGCGCCGACATGGACGCGTTGCCCATGCAGGAGCGCAACCGCTTTGCCCACGCCAGCCAGCACGCCGGCAAGATGCACGCCTGCGGCCACGATGGCCACACCGCCATGTTGCTCGCCGCCGGGCAGCATCTGGCGCAACACCGCGATTTCGACGGCACCGTCTACCTGATCTTCCAGCCGGCTGAAGAGGGCGGCGGCGGCGCGCGCGAGATGATCAAGGACGGCCTGTTCGAGCAGTTCCCGGTCGAGGCGGTGTTCGGCATGCACAACTGGCCGGGCCTGCCCGTGGGCACGTTCGCCGCGAGCACCGGGCCGGTGATGGCGTCGAGCAACGACTTCTGCATCGTGATCCGCGGCAAGGGATCGCACGCCGCGCTGCCGCACAACGGCATCGATCCGGTGCCGGTGGCCTGCCAGATGGTGATGGCCTTCCAGACCATCATCACGCGCAACAAGAAGCCGGTGGACGCGGGTGTGATCTCGGTGACCATGATCCACACCGGCGAGGCCAACAACGTGGTGCCCGACAGCTGCGAGATCCGTGGCACGGTGCGCACCTTCACCTTCGAGGTGCTCGACCTGATCGAGCGCCGCATGCAGGAAATTGCCGAACACACCTGTGCGGCCTTCGGCGCGACCTGCGAGTTCGGCTTCAACCGCAACTACCCGCCCACCGTCAACCACCCGGCGGAAACCGAGTTTGCCCGTTCGGTCATGGCCGACATCGTGGGTGCCGATCAGGTGCTGGACCAGGAGCCCACCATGGGCGCCGAAGACTTTGCCTACATGCTGCAGGCGCGGCCGGGCTGCTATGTGTTCATCGCCAACGGCGACGGTGCGCACCGCGCCGGCTACGAAGGCGGTGGCCACGATGTGGGACCGTGCATGCTGCACAACCCGCACTACGACTTCAACGACGACCTGATCCCGCTCGGGGCGACCTACTGGGTCCGCCTGGCCACGCAGTGGCTGGCCCGGCCGCGCACCGGTGCGGCCGCATGATCGACATCCAGGCTGCTTTTGCGCCTTCGTACGCCCGTGCCCGGGTCTTGTTTCTGGAAGGGGCTGCCGCGGCCGGCATGGCCATCCGCAGCCACAACCATCCCTTGCCCGGTCGCGAGGGCGAAACCCTGGCCATGGACCTGGCGCTCGATGGCTCGCCCGACGCCGAGCGCCTGCTCATTGTCAGCAGCGCCTGTCACGGGGCCGAGGGCTTTTGCGGCTCCGGGGTGCAGGTCTATGCGACCCACGATCAGGCCTGGCGCCAGCACGCACGCGAGGCGGGGGTCGCGGTGCTCTACATCCACGCGCTCAACCCCTACGGCTTTTCGCACCTGCGCCGCGTGACGAACGAAAACGTCGATCTCAACCGCAACTTCCAGGATTTCAGCCAGCCGCTGCCGGTGAACACGGCCTACGCCGGGCTGCACGATCTGCTGTTGCCACCCGAATGGCCACCGGGTCCGGACAACGCGGCCGCGCTCGACCGCTGGATCGCCCTGCACGGCGAGACGGCTTACCAGGCCGCGGTGTCGCAGGGGCAGCATGCGTTTGCCGATGGCCTGTTTTTTGGCGGCACCGCGCCCACCTGGAGCAACCAGACCCTGCGCCAGGTCTTGCGCAGCCACGCCCGGCGGGCGCGCCACATCGCCTGGATCGACCTGCACACCGGCCTCGGGCCATGCGGCGTGGGCGAGCGCATCTTTGCCTGCCGCGACGATGCCGCGGCCTTGCAGCGCGCCCGGGCCTGGTGGGGCAGCAACGGTGAGACGCCCGTGACTTCGATCTACGACGGGTCGTCAACCTCGGCGCTGCTCACCGGCCTGATGTGGGGCGCGATGTACGAAGAGTGTCCACAGGCCGAATACACCGGCATCGCCCTGGAGTACGGCACCGTGCCCATCATGGAAGTGATCAACGCGCTGCGCGGCGACCACTGGTTGAACCGCCATCCCGAAGCGCCTGCGGCGCTGCGGGCCGCCATCCACCAGCGCATGAAAGACGCGTTCTATGTGGATACGAATGACTGGCGCACACAGATCGTGGGTCAGGGGCGGCAGGCCCTGTTTCAGGCCGTCGAAGGGCTGGCCGCTTCGGCATGAAGTGAAACCCCTTGGGGTGATCCGCAACGCGCGGAGCTGTCCAGCCGAGGGCACCGCCGGGCCGGCTTTGCCGGACGGCCAGTGCACCTTGCAGGCCGCAGCCTCGCCAGAGTCGAGGCTTCTTCGGGCCGTCCAAGCCTGCGCAGGCAGGCTCGGAGCCGCGGCCCTCAGCCCCCTTTGAGGGGGTCGCGCGAAGCGCGGCGGGGGTGTGTCCTAATCCTCCAGCGCCATCCGGCTGGCTTCCACATACAGGCGCTCCATCGCGTCCAGCGGCTCGAACGCTGCGGCGCGTTCACGCAGGCGGGTCGCTTCTTCCAGAGCGCGCGCGCCTTCGAGCATCAGCAGGCCGTTGGCGTACTCGTGGAGCGTGATGGCGGAGTCCGGGTTCAACGCCAGGGCTTTGCGGTAGAGCGCCAGGCCGGTGTCCTTGCGTGCGCCATGGGTCATGCTGCCGATCAGCTCGCCGACCTTGTCGATCACCTCCGCGTGGTAGTTGGCCAGTGCGAGGTGGGCGTCGGCGTGGTTCGGCGCGAGTTCGATCGTGGTCTGCAGGGCAAGGCGCACCTTGCTGCCCAGGCCCTTGGCGAGCGCCTTGGCCACGTTCACCCCCTGGCTGTAGCGGCCCAGCGCGTAGCCCTGCCAGTACCAGGCGTTGGCATTGTGCGGTGCGCTGGCCTGGTGCGCCTGGGCCCGTTCGGCGGCGCTGACCAGCAACAGCAGTCGGGTCTGCTCGCCGGGTTCGACGTAGTTCGCGTAGATGCAGGCGGCCTTGTTGGCCAGCGCCAGGCCGTCAACGCCCGTGGCCAGACCGGCGTGAACGGCGCGTTCGAATTCACCGTTGTGGTACAGCGCCCAGGCGTCCAGCAGGGCCGGGTCGGTCGGCATCGGTTCGGCATCGCCAGCGTGCAGGCGGGTCCAGTCGCGAGCGAGGCTGTCGCTGTCGTGGCGGTAGAGGCCGGCGTAGGGGCAAGGGGCCCAGGGTGCCATGGGGACTGTCCTTGCCGTGTGTTCAGGTGGCGGCGCCGTTGTAGGCGTCGGTGAGTTCCAGCAGGTGTTGCCGCTGGCTGGCTTCCAGGTAGGGCGCGAGCAGGTTGAGCACGTGCTGCGCGCCGCGCATCAGCGCCTGTTGCGCGTTGTCGGGTTCCAGTGCGTGGCGCGGGTCGCGCACGTACTCAAAACTCAGCCAGTAGGTCAGCACCACCACCATGCAGTTGGCGGTGGGTTCGAGTTCGCGCGCATCGATGTCCAGCGCGCCGCTGCGGCTCATGCCCGAGAGCAGCGCGCGGACGGCGCGGGTCTTGTTTTTCAGCACGCCCTGGAAGCGGGTCTCCAGCAGGCGGTTCTTGGACAGCAGGTCGTTGAGATCGCGGTAAAGAAAGCGGTAGGCCCAGATGATCTCGAACAGCGAATGCAGGAAGAACCAGGCATCTTCCACGTTGCGCACGCCGTCGCCCGCACCCAGCAGCTCGTTGAGCGCGTGTTCATAGCGCTCGAACAGCGAATTGATCAGTTCGTCTTTGGCGGGGTAGTGGTAATACAGATTGCCCGGGCTGATGCCGAGTTCGGCCGAAATCAGGGTGGTTGAGACATTGGGCTCGCCGAAGCGGTTGAACAGCTCCAGCGTCACCTCCAGGATGCGTTCGGCGGTGCGGCGCGGGGGCTTTTTGATGGCCATGGTTCAGGCCCGGGCCGGCCGCCGGGACAGCTGCTGCTGCAGCTGGTCGAGCGTGGCGTGCAACTGTTCCACGGCGCGGGTGGTGGGGCGGTCGGCAGCGGGTGGCACCGGCCGGAGCAGGTGCCGCCCGGTGTCGTCCAGGGCGGCCTGGTCGAAGTGGATGCCATGGCGCTGCAGCTTGGGCGCCAGCTGGGACTGTCGGTCGCGCAGCATCTGGCGCGTCTGCTGGTACGCGTGTTCGGCGAGTTCGCGGCGCTGGCGGTAGCTGAAGGTGTTGGCAAAAAACAGCTCGGCATCGCGCTGGTCGGGTTCGATCAGCACGATGTCGGTGTCCGGGTAGCTGCGTTCGTACTGCTTGAAGCCCAGCTCCAGGCGCGAATGGATCATGGAGCGGAAGGTCTGGCTCATCACGGTCGGCAGACCGCCTTCGATCAACGCAGGAATGCGCTGCTGGCCGCTGGCGGCGGGTTCGGCGTGAAGCCCTGCGCGAAACGGCACCAGCGGGTTCAGGCAGATCAGCAGGTCCACGCCCTCGTCCAGCGCCACGGTGGCGTGCAGCGTTTTCTTGAGCGCGCCGTCCACATAGTGTTTGCCGTCGATGACCACCGGCGGAAACAGGCCGGGCAGGGCGGCACTGGCCTGGATCGCGCGCGAGATCGGCACGTGGTCCCAGCCCGGGCGGCCAAAGGGCGCGGCGTCGCCGGTGTCGAGCTCGGTAGCGACCAGCGTCAAACGCGCACGCAGCTCGCGGAAATCGTTGCTGCGGCCTTCGCGGCTGAACAGGCGTTCGACCTGGCGGTGGATGTCCTCGTTGTCGAACACGCCGGTGGGCAGGGCCGCACCCAGACGTTCGAGCGCCTGGGTCAGGGGTTTGCCCTGTGCAGCCCAGGCCCAGAGGGCGCTGCCGAGCAGGCCCGGCAGGCGCTGGAGACGGCCGCCGAGTTCGGCCCAGGCCGGTTTGATCAGCCAGGCGGTATCGAAATTTTCTTCGGTGGACCGGTCTTCGATGAACGCCTCGCAGAGCTGGCGGGGTGTCAGCCCGTTGGCCAGGCCTGCTGCGATGAACCCGCCAGCCGAGACGCCCACGTAGTGGTCACACGCATTGAAATCGATGCCTTGCAGGCTGTCGTCGAGCGCACACAGGGCGCCGATTTCGTAGATCGCACCGAGCGGCCCGCCACCGGCCAGCGCCAGCGCCAACCGCGGGCGGGTCTTGCGAGCAGCGCTGGAACGGTGGGCTTTGCGGGTGGTGGTCATGCGTTCGAGTGTAGAGCGCCAAGCCGGCGCTTCATGTTGCATTGCAACACGAGGCGCAGGCGAAAAAAAAGGGGCGCGGCGCGCCCCCTGTTGTGCCGAGCCGGATGGCCCTGGCGCCAGCGTCAGGCTTTGGACCTGGCGGCGGTTTTGCGCACCGCTGTCTTGCGTGCGGCGGGTGCGGCGGCCTTGGCCGGTGCGGCTTTGCGCGCAGCGGGGGCCTTCTTGGCTGCGGGGGTTTTGCTGCTCAGGCGCTGCACGTGGCGGTTGAGTTCATCGATGCGCTCCATCAGCGTTTCGATGTCGCGCGCCGAGGGCACGCCCAGCTTGTTCAGCGCCTTGGCCACCCGGTCTTCAAAAATGCTCTCCAGCTTGTCCCACTGGCCGGCCGCCTTGGAGGAAATTTCGGTGGCCATACCGGACACGCGGTTGGTGGCTTCGGAGATGCGTTCTTCAGCGACGGCCTGGGTCTTGCGCTGGATGGACAGACCTTCCTTCACCAAGGTGTCAAAGGCCTTGCCGCCTTCAGCCTGGGCTTTGGAGAAGGCGCCCAGACCGGCCAGCCAGATCTGTTGGGCCGAGTCCTTGATGGCGCCCGACAGCGGTGAACTGGCGCCTGCAGCGGCTTTGGATGCGGTGGTGGATTTCTGGATTTTCTTGACCATGGGGCGACTCCGGTGTGGGTTGACAGGGGGCAACGGGCAAAACAGGCCAGTCACCGTATGAGCACTGTACGGTTCCCACACAGGCGCTGTGTAGAGGGGGCCAACTAAACCCGGGGCCTGTCCCGCGGGTTTGTGCGGAATCGGTGGCGCCAGCGGGTGGTGAAGAATGGCGGGCTGATTCCATCCCGTGTGCAACAACCCAGGCAGGAGAACCCCATGCACTATTTCGTCACAGGCGCGACCGGTTTCATCGGCAAACGGCTCGTCAAGAAACTGCTGGAGCGCAAGGGCTCGGTGGTGCATTTCCTGATCCGCCAGGCGAGTGAAGCCAAGGTGACAGGCCTGCGCGAGTACTGGGGGGTGAGCGCATCGCGCGCGCTGCCCGTGTTTGGTGACCTGACGTCGAAGAAGCTCGGCGTGAGCGCCGACGACATCAAGGCGCTGAAGGGCCAGATGGATCACTTCTACCACCTCGCTGCCGTCTACGACCTGGAGGCGGACGCCGAGAGCCAGATCGCCGTCAACATCGACGGCACGCGCAACACGGTGGAGCTGGCCAAGGCCATCGGCGCCAAGCACTTTCACCACGTGTCGTCGATTGCCGCGGCGGGCCTGTACGAAGGCGTGTTCCGCGAAGACATGTTCGACGAGGCCGAGAACATCGACCACCCGTATTTCATGACCAAGCACGAGAGCGAAAAGATTGTGCGCACCGAATGCAAAGTGCCCTGGAGCGTGTACCGGCCGGCGCTGGTGGTGGGCGACAGCCGCACCGGCGAGATGGACAAGATCGATGGCCCGTACTACTTCTTCAAGCTGATCCAGCGCATGCGCCAGATCCTGCCGCCGTGGATGCCCAGCGTGGGCCTGGAGGGCGGGCGCATCAACATCGTGCCGGTGGACTTTGTGGTGGAGGCGCTGGACCACATCAGCCACCACAAACGCGCCAGCGGCCAGTGCTTTCACCTGGTCGACCCCATGGGCTACCGCGTGGGCGATGTGCTCGACATATTGAGCAAGGCGGCGCACGCGCCGAAGATGAACCTGTTCGTCAACGCCGCGCTGATGGGTTTCATCCCCAAGAGCGTGAAGAAGGGCCTGATGGCACTGGCGCCGGTGCGCCGCGTCTACCGCGCCATCATGCAGGACCTCGGCTTGCCCGAGGACATGATGAACTTCGTCAACTACCCGACGCGCTTCGACTGCCGCGAGACGCTGGCCGCGCTCAAGGGCAGCGGCATCGAATGCCCCAACCTCAAGGACTACGCCTGGCGGCTGTGGGACTACTGGGAGCGCCACCTCGACCCCGACCTGCACATCGACCGCAGCTTGAAGGGCACCGTGGCGGGCAAGGTGGTGCTGGTCACGGGCGGGAGCTCGGGCATCGGCCTGGCGGCGGCGCACAAGTTCGCCGAGGCCGGCGCGGTGACGATCATCTGCGGACGCGACCAGGACAAGCTCGATGAAGCCTGCAAGGAAGCCAAGGGCAAGGGTTACCAGTTCATCGCCTACCCGGCCGACATCGCCGACATGGCCGATGCCGACCGCTTCGTGCAACTGTTGATCGCCAACCACGGCGGCGTCGACTTCCTGATCAACAACGCGGGCCGCTCGATCCGCCGCGCCATCGAAGGCAGCTACGACCGCTTTCACGACTTCGAGCGCACCATGCAGCTGAACTACTTCGGCTGCCTGCGCGTGACCATGGGCCTGCTGCCCGGCATGGTGGCCAAGCGCAAGGGCCATGTGGTGAACATCAGCTCCATCGGTGTGCTGACCAACGCGCCGCGCTTCAGCGCCTACGTGGCCAGCAAGGCTGCGCTGGACGCCTGGACGCGTTGCGCCTCCAGCGAGTTCGCCGACCAGGGCATCTCGTTCACCACCATCAACATGCCGCTGGTGCGAACGCCCATGATCGCGCCGACGCAGATCTACAAGAACGTGCCGACGCTGGCGCCGGAAGAAGCGGCCGACATGATCGCGCAGGCCTGCATCTTCAAGCCCGTGCGCATTGCGACGCGGCTGGGGGTGACGGGGCAGGTGCTGCACGCGTTCGTGCCGCGGGTGGCGCAGATCGTGATGAACACGAGCTTCCGCATGTTCCCGGATTCTTCGGCTGCGAAGGGGGAGAAAGGGGCCAGGCCTCAGTTGTCGCCGGAGGCCGTGGCCATGCAGCAGATGATGCGGGGGATTCACTTCTGATTTCGTTGTCTTTGTGTTGTTGGCTTTCGCGGCTTTTGTGGGCCGGGTCTCGCCCCGGCGGGCGACTCACTTTTCTTTGCTTCGCCAAAGAAAAGTAAGCAAAAGAAAGGCGAGCCGAAGTCCGGGCCGCTGCGCGGTGCCTTGCGCTGCTCGCGTCGAGCGGGGTCGGGCTGAACTCGCTTCGCTCAAACAACGCCCGCCCTGATCCGCTCGCCGCTGCGCTGCTCAGCCCGGCCACACGGCGACAAGCGGAATCGGGATCGGGATCGGACTCCCCTTCTTTCTCCCTCGCCCTTTGGGAGAGGGCAACACCAACAGGGCAGCCGGAGTGCATGTTCCCGCGCCCGCATCCGGCTCGCCTTTTCTTTGCTTACTTTCTTTTGGTCGTTGCAAAAGAAAGTGAGGCGCCGCCGGGGCGCGACCCGGCACGCCACAGGCGCCAAAAAGGCTGACCACGAAGCCTACAATTTGCCAACCGAACAGCCCCACCGGGAACCCGAACATGACCACCCACACCCCCGTCGACCTCTCCCACATCCAGCCCAGAGAAAAAGCCGAAATCCTGGCCCAGGCCTTGCCCTACATCCGCAAGTACCACGGCAAAACCATGGTCATCAAGTACGGCGGCAACGCCATGACCGACCCGGCCCTGCAGCAGGACTTTGCCGAAGACGTGGTGCTCTTGAAGCTGGTGGGCATCAACCCGGTCGTTGTGCACGGCGGCGGCCCGCAGATCGAGACGCTGCTCAAGCGCCTGGGCAAGAAGGGCGAGTTCATCCAGGGCATGCGCGTGACCGATGCCGAGACCATGGAGGTGGTCGAGTGGGTGCTGGCCGGTGAGGTGCAGCAGGACATCGTCGGCATGATCAACGCCGCGGGTGGCAAGGCCGTGGGCCTGACCGGGCGCGACGGCGCCATGATCCGGGCGCGCAAACTGCGTCTCGCCGATCAGCAGAACCCCGAGCAGGAGCACGACGTTGGTCAGGTCGGTGACATCGTCAGCATCGACCCCAGCGTGGTGAAGGCGCTGCAGGACGACCAGTTCATTCCTGTCGTCAGCCCCATTGGCTTCGGCGAAAACAACGAAAGCTACAACATCAACGCCGACGTGGTGGCCGCCAAGCTCGCCACCGTGCTGCAGGCCGAGAAGCTGCTGATGCTGACCAACATCCGCGGCGTGCTCGACAAGGACGGCCAGCTGATGAGCGAACTGACGCCGCGCCGCATCGACGAGCTGTGCGAAGACGGCACCATCAGCGGCGGCATGATCCCCAAGATCGCTGGCGCGCTCGACGCGGCCAAGAGCGGTGTCAACGCCGTGCACATCATCGATGGCCGCGTGCCGCATGCGCTGCTGCTGGAGGTGCTGGGCAACCAGCCGTTCGGCACCATGATCCGCTCCCACTGAATCCGCGGCGGGCAGCCGGGAGGCCGGCGGGAAGGCTGTGAGAAAATGAAACAAGGGATGACAAACACCGGGCCGCGCCAACGGCCTCCAGCCGATAACCGACGGACCGACCGCCCATGACTTCCAGCGCTCCATTGCCCATGGCCGACCTGACGGCCGATGTCTCTACCGATGTTGCTGGAGGCGTTGAGGGCAATGGTCGCAAGCGTCCCAAGCCAGGCGAGCGTCGGGTGCAGATCCTGCACGCGCTGGCCGCCATGCTGGAGCAACCAGGTGCCGAGCGCGTCACCACGGCCGCGCTGGCCGCGCGACTGGATGTGAGCGAGGCTGCGCTCTACCGCCACTTCGCCAGCAAGGCGCAGATGTTTGAGGGCCTGATCGAGTTCATCGAGCAGTCGGTGTTCGGTCTGGTCAACCAGCTGGGTGAACGAGAGCCCGACGCCATGGCCCGTTCGCGCAAGCTCGTGGCCCTGCTGCTGCAGTTCGGCGAGAAGAACCCCGGCATGACGCGCGTCATGGTGGGCGACGCGCTGGTGTACGAAAACGAGCGCCTGCAGCAGCGCATGAACCTGTTCTTCGACAAGATCGAATCGGCCCTGCGCCAGAACTTGCGCGAGGTCGCCGTGGTGGCCGGAGCGACCACACCCACCGTGGATGCGCAGGCCGACGCATCGGTGGTCACGGCTTTCTGCATGGGCCGACTGCAGCGCTTTGCCCGCAGCGGATTCAAGCGCTCGCCCAACGAGAACCTGGAACACAGCCTGCGCCTGCTGCTGCCCGACGGCCGTCTCTGACCGTTCGCGCGGCGAGTGGTCCGGGTTAACCCGAACCGCTGGCATGCATCGGTGTCGTTTAGGGAACGGCACCTAAACAATTCCCCCACAAAGTCCTGCAGGACCGTGCATTGGCCGGGTTTTGCGGTAAAAATAGCACGACCGTTCGATTTATCGGCGGTCTGTTTTTTGCCCCATCCCTTTTGCCATCACCTGGCCTTGCAGCATGAGTCCACAATCTCCCGCCAGACGCCTTCGCAGCGACAGTGCCACCCGGCCGCTGCAAAAAGGCCAGCAGACCAAGGCGGCCATCGTGGATGCCGCCCTCGGGCTGGCGACGCAGATCGGCCTGGAAGGCCTGTCCATCGGCGCGCTGGCCGAAGTCATGCAGATGAGCAAATCGGGCGTGTTCGCCCACTTCGGTTCTCGCGAGGAACTGCAGATTTCGGTGGTGCGCGAGTACCACGCCCGGTTCGAGGACGAGGTCTTCTATCCCGCCATGGCCTTTGCCCGCGGCCTGCCCCGGTTGCGTGCGATGTTCGACAACTGGATGAAACGCACTTCGGTCGAGATCGACTCGGGCTGCATCTACATCAGTGGCGCGGTGCAGTTCGAAGACCGGCCCGGCCCGGTGCGTGATGCACTGGCCGGCTCGGTCAACACCTGGCTGTCGGCCATGCGCCGCGCCGTCGAAATGGCCGTTGTGGAAGGCCACCTGCACCCGGCCACCGATGCGGCCCAGATGGCCTTTGAAGTCCATGCGCTCATCCTCGCGCTGCACTACGAGGCGCGGTTCCTCGGCAGTCCGGATTCGCTGCAACGTGCGCTGACGGCCTTTGAAGGCATCGTGGGCCGCTTCAGCACGGCCGCCGCGCCCGTTCCGGAAACCCCCCCTGCGTCGGCCAGGTTGCGTCAACGCAAGATGCTGAAGACTGCTTCCCAGGCCTGAGACCAGGCCCTGTTCTTTTCACAAAACCCACTCCAGGAGATACCCATGCCCGTCTACAACCCGCCCCTGCGCGACATGCAGTTCGTGATGCACGAGGTGCTCAACGTGAGCGCCGATCTCCAGACCATGCCGCAGCACGCCGACATGGATGCCGACACCATCAACGCGGTGCTTGAAGAAGCTGGCAAGTTCGCATCCCAGGTGATCTTTCCGCTGAACATCAGCGGCGACACCGAAGGCTGCAAGCTCGACCAGAAGACCCACGAAGTCACCACGCCAGCGGGCTTCAAGGAGGCGTACAAGACCTATGTGGACGGTGGTTGGGCGGCGCTGAGTTGCGATCCCGAATTCGGCGGCCAGGGCCTGCCGCTGGTGGTCAACCAGTGCCTTTACGAGATGATGAATTCGGCCAACCAGGCCTGGACCATGTACCCCGGCCTCACGCACGGCGCCTACGCCGCGCTGCACGCCCACGGCACCCCCGAGCAGAAGTCGACCTACCTGCCCAGGATGACCAGCGGCGAGTGGACCGGCACCATGTGCCTGACAGAACCCCATTGCGGCACCGACCTCGGCCTGATGCGCACCAAGGCCGAACCGCAGGCCGACGGCAGCTACAGGATCACCGGCAACAAGATCTTCATCAGCGCCGGTGAACACGACATGGCGCCCAACATCATCCACCTGGTGCTGGCCCGCCTGCCCGATGCGCCTCCCGGTATCAAGGGCATCAGCCTGTTCGTCGTGCCGAAGTTCCTGGTGAATGCCGACGGTTCGCTGGGTGAGCGCAACGGTATCTACTGCGGCGGCCTGGAGCACAAGATGGGCATCCACGGCAACGCCACGGCGCAGATCGTGATCGATGGCGCCACCGGCACCCTGGTGGGCCAGCCGCACAAGGGAATGCAGGCCATGTTCGTGATGATGAACGCCGCCCGTCTGGGCGTGGGCAACCAGTCGCTCGGCCTGACCGAAGTGGCCTACCAGAACGCCCTGGCCTACGCCAAGGACCGCATCCAGATGCGCAGCCTGAGCGGCACCAAGGCCAAGGACAAGCCGGCCGATCCGATCATCGTGCACCCCGACGTGCGCAAGATGTTGCTGACCGCCAAGGCCTACGCCGAAGGCGGCCGCGCGCTCGCCATCTACAGCTCGGTGCTGCTGGAGAAGGTGCACAACCACCCGGACGACAAGGTGCGCAAGGAGGCGGACGAACTGCTCTCGCTGCTCACGCCCATCACCAAGGCCTTCCTGACCGACAACGGTTACCAGGCGGCAACGATGTGCCAGCAGGTCTTCGGTGGCCACGGCTACATCAAGGAATGGGGCATGGAGCAGTTCGTGCGCGATGCCCGCATCAACATGATCTACGAAGGCACCAACACCATCCAGAGCCTGGATCTGCTGGGCCGCAAGGTGCTGGGCAACAACGGCGCCACGCTCAAGAAGTTCGGCAAGCTGGTGGGCGCGCTGGTGATGGAAGAGGGCGTCAACGAGAAGATGGCCGAGTTCATCAACCCGCTGGCCGTGCTGGGCGAGCAGATCACCAAGTTCACCATGGAGATCGGCTTCAAGGGCCTGCAGAACGCCGACGAAGTGGGCGCTGCCGCCGTGGACTACCTGCGCGTGGCCGGCCACCTGGTGTTCGGCTACTTCTGGGCCCGCATGGCGCAGGTGGCGCTGCGCGAGATCGCCGCCGGCAACACCGATCCGTTCTACGTGGCCAAGCTGCAGACCGCGCGCTTCTACTTTGCCAAGCTGTTCCCTGAGACCGCGTCGCTGATGCGCACGGCGCGTGCGGGTTCGAAGGTGCTGATGGACACCGACGCGGCATTGGCATGACCCCCCTGCGCCGCTTCGCGGCTTCCCCCCAGGGGGACAACACCAGCGGCCCGGCAAAGCCGGTTCCGCGGTGTTCTTGCGAAACATCCCTTGGTCCGCAAAGGAGACTTCGATGATCAAAACCCTGCCCATCCTGCTGGCGTTCGGCTCGACGATAGTCTTCGCCCAGGCCACTCCCGAAGGCCTGTGGCGCAACATCGACGACAAGACCGGTGAGGCCAAGGCCGAGATCCGCATCGTGTCCAGCCCGGCGGGCGTGTTCACCGGCCGGATCGAGAAGTCGCTCACCAAGGGCAGCGAGCCCACCTGCACCGCCTGCACCGACGACCGCAAGGACCAACCCAAGGTCGGCATGGAAATCATCCGCGGCGCGAAGAAATCCGCCACGGAAGCAGTGTGGGAAGACGGCAAGATCCTCGACCCCGAAAACGGCAAGAACTACACCCTGCGCATGACGCCCATCGAAGACGGCAAGAAGCTGCAGGTGCGTGGTTACATCGGCCCGTTCTACCGCACCCAGGTCTGGACACGCGTCGAGTGAACGCGTCCTCCCTTTTCTTCATGGAAAACCAATGAACCGATTTCAAGTGAAAAAAGTCGCCGTGCTCGGCGCGGGCGTGATGGGTGCGCAGATCGCTGCGCACCTGGTCAACGTCAAGGTGCCGGTGGTGCTGTTTGACCTGCCGGCCAAGGAAGGCCCGAAGAACGGCATCGTCATCCGCGCCATCGAGAACCTCAAGAAACTCAAGCCCTCGCCGCTGGGCGTGGTGAGCGACGCTGACCTTATTGGCCAGGCCAACTACGAAGAGCACATGGAGCAGTTGAAAGACTGCGACCTGATCATCGAGGCCATCGCCGAGCGCATGGACTGGAAGCTCGACCTCTACACCAAGATCGCGCCGTTCATTGCCGAACACGCCATCGTCGCGTCCAACACCTCGGGCCTGTCGATCACCAAGTTGTCTGAAGTGCTGCCCGAGGCCATCAAGCCGCGCTTCTGCGGCATCCACTTCTTCAACCCGCCGCGCTACATGACGCTGGTGGAACTGATCGCCACGCCCACCACCGAGCCGCAGATCCTCAACGACCTGGAGACCTTCGTCACCAGCGGCCTGGGCAAGGGCGTGGTGCGTGCCAAGGACACGCCCAACTTCGTGGCCAACCGCATCGGCATCGCCGGCATGCTGGCGACCATGAAAGAGGTGGAGAACTTCGGCCTGACGTACGACGTGGTGGACGACCTGACCGGCAAGCGCTTGGGCCGCGCCAGCAGCGGCACCTTCCGCACCGCCGACGTGGTGGGCCTGGATACCATGGCCCATGTGGTCAAGACGCTGCAGGACAACCTGAACGAGCAGACCGACCCGTTCTACGGCAGCTTCGGCACACCGCCGGTGCTGGCCAAGCTGATCGAACTCGGCAACCTCGGCCAGAAAGCCAAGGCCGGCTTCTTCAAGAAGGTCGGTCGTGACATCCAGCGCTTCGATCTGGACAGCGGTGAGTACGTGCCCGCCGGCGAGAAGGCCGACGAGGTGTATGGCCGCATGCTGAAGCGCCCGGCCGCCGAGCGCCTGAAACTGCTGCGCAACGCCGAAGGCCCACAGGGCCAGTTCCTGTGGGCCATCCTGCGCAACAGCTTCCACTACGCCGCCGTGCACCTGGCCACCATCGCCGAGACCGCGCGCGACGTGGACCAGGCCATGCGCTGGGGCTTCGGCATGAAGCAGGGCCCGTTTGAACTCTGGCAGGAAGCCGGCTGGCTCGAAGTGGCGAAGATGATCCAGGAAGACATCGACGCCGGCAAGGCGCTGAGCAAAGCACCGCTGCCGGAGTGGGTGTTCAAGGGCCCCGTGGCCGATGCCGGTGGCGTGCACACCGCGCAGGGATCGTGGAACCCCACCAAAGGTGAATTCGAAGGTCGCCTGCAACTGCCGGTGTACCAGCGCCAGCACTTCCCCGAGTTGCTGCTGGGCGAAGCCGGTCACAAGTTCGAGACCGCTGGCATCACCCTTGAAGAGAACGATGCCATCCGCATCTGGACGCTCGACGAGCAGGTGCTGATTGCCAGCATCAAGACCAAGATGCACGCCATCAGCCCCGAGGTGTGTGAAGGCCTGATGGCGGCCGTGGACCTGGCCGAGAAGGAATTCCAGGGCCTGGTGGTCTGGTCGGGCGACGAGCCCTTCAGCGCCGGCGCCGACCTGCAGGCCATGCTGCCCGCCTTCATGGCGGTGGGCGTGAGCGCGATCGAAGACGCCGAGGGCTTCATGCAGCAGACCATGCTGCGCCTGCGTTACGCCAACGTGCCGGTGGTCAGCGCCGTGCGAGGTCTGGCGCTGGGCGGTGGCTGCGAGCTGGCCGTGTACAGCGCGCGCCGCGTGGTGCACATGGAGAGCTACATCGGCCTGGTGGAAGTGGGCGTCGGCCTGGTGCCCGGTGCCGGTGGCCTCACCTACATCGCGCGCCGCGCGGCCGAGAACGCCGAGACCTCCACCGGCAAGGACCTGCTGCCCTTCCTGACCGAAGGCTTCACCGCCGCTGCCATGGCCAAGTTGGGCACCAGCGCTCTGGAATCCCGCAAGCTGGGCTACGTGCTGCACTCCGATGTGATCGTGCCGCACAAGGACGAGCTGCTGTTCGTCGCCATCAACGAGGCCAAGGCTTTGTTCAATGGCGGCTACCGCGCACCGCACAAGCGCCTGTTCCCGGTCGCCGGTCGCGACGGCAAGGCCACCATCCTGGGCAGCCTGGTGAACATGCGCGACGGCGGTTTCATCAGCCAGCACGACTTCCACATCGCGTCGCTGATCGCGGGTGTGGTGACGGGGGGTGACGTCGATCCCGGAACGCTGGTGAACGAGGACTACCTGATGACGCTGGAGCGCCGCGCGTTCTGCTCGTTGATCGTGCACCCCAAGACACAAGAACGCATCCTCGGCATGCTGAACACCGGCAAGCCGGTCCGCAACTAAGGACACGACATGAGCAAACAAATTCAAGACGCCTACATCGTCGCCGCCACCCGCACCCCCATCGGCCGTTCGCACAAGGGCTCGTTCAAGCACCTGCGCCCGGACGACCTGCTGGCCCATGCCTTGCGTTCGGCCATGGCCCAGGTGCCTGGCTTGGACCCGAAGGCCGTGGAAGACGTGATCTGCGGCTGCGCCATTCCCGAAGGGCAACAGGGCCTGAACGTGGCGCGCATCGGCGCCATCCTGGCCGGCCTGCCCAACTCGGTGGGCGGCATCACGGTCAACCGCTTCTGCGCCTCGGGCCTGTCCGCTGTGCAGATGGCGGCGGATCGCATCCGCGTCGGCGAGGCCGACGTGATGATCGCCGCCGGCACCGAGAGCATGAGCATGGTGCCCATGATGGGCAACACGCCCAGCCTGTCGCCCACCATCTTCCGCAACACCGACGATGTGGAGAGCTACGGCATTGCCTACGGCATGGGCCTGACCGCCGAGAAGGTGGCGCAGCAGTGGAAGGTGTCGCGCGACGCGCAGGACGCGTTCGCCGTGCAGTCGCACCAGCGCGCCGTGATCGCGATGAAGAACGGCGAATTCACCGACGAGATCACGCCGGTGGAAGTGACCGACCGCAGCGTGGACCTGGAGACCGCCGAGGTCGCGACCCGCAGCCGCATCATCAGCCTCGACGAAGGCGCGCGCCCCGACACCTCGCTCGAAGGCCTGGCCAGGCTGCGCACCGTGTTCGCCGCGCGCGGCTCGGTGACCGCGGGCAACAGCTCGCAGACCAGTGACGGCGCGGGCGCGCTGATCCTGGTGAGCGAGGCCGCCTTGAAACGCTACAACCTCACGCCGCTGGCCCGTTTCGTGAGCTACGCATCGCGCGGCGTGCCGCCGCACCTGATGGGCATCGGCCCGATCGAGGCCATCCCGGCCGCGCTGAAGAACGCGGGCCTGAAGCAGGACGACATCGACTGGTTCGAACTGAACGAGGCCTTTGCCGCGCAGTCGCTCGCCGTGATGAACACCCTGGGTCTGGACCCGGCCAAGGTCAACCCCATGGGTGGCGCGATCGCGCTCGGCCACCCGCTGGGTGCCACCGGTGCCATCCGCGCGGCCACCGTGGTGCATGCCCTGCGCCGCCACAACAAGAAGTACGGCATGGTCACGATGTGCGTGGGCATGGGGCAGGGCGCCGCCGGAATCTTCGAACGCGTGTGAACACGCGCACCCCCGCGCCGCGCTTGCAGCGCGTCACCCCCCTCCAGGGGGCGGACACCAGCGGCCCGGCAAAGCCGGTTCCGCGGTGTCCCTGCGGTGGGGCATTTCGCTCCGCCCAGCTTCTCAACGCGCCGCTCCTGAGCGAGTCCTACGTCCGCCCCAGCAGCAGGTAGAGCCCGGTGTAGCCGCGCGCGGCGTGCACCAGGCTCAGGTAGAACGGTCCCACCCCGGTGTCCGCGCCGATGAACACGCTGGAGCCGGTGCGCAGGCCCTTGAAGCTGATGTCGCTGCGGTTCAGCCAGGCGTTGCCGGCTTCCAGCGAACCACCGGCGAACACCGCGCGCGCCACGCCCACGTTCCAGGGCATGCGCCGGTAGTAGGTGATGCGCCCGAACAGCAGGTGGTTGCCGGCCACCTGGCCCACGCGGTAGCCCGAGAGGTTCTGGAAACCGCCCAGCGAGTACTCGTCCAGCGCCCCCACCGGAATCTGGTTGACGTAGGCCAGCCGGGCGCCCAGGTTGAAGGTGTGTTCGCCCCAGGAGCGGACCGCCGTGAAGCTGCTGTCCAGCCGCACGAATTCGGAGCTGTTGCCCTTGTTGTACAAGCGGCCGAAGACCAGATCGCCCTTGAAGCGGTAGCCGCTCGACGGGAAGTTGGCGTGGTCGAGCTGGTCCGAGGTCAGTGCCGCGTGCAGGCCGGTTTCGCGCCAGCGCTGGGTGGACAGGTCCAGCGACTGGTCCGCCAGGCTGCTGCTCACCAGGTCGGGCGCAGCGCGGCGCGCGCTGCCCACCAGGCCCAGCCGCATCTCGCCCAGGCTGCCCTGCAGGCCGATGGGCCAGCCGATGTCGGCGCCCATCTGCAGCCCGCGCCGTTTGCCGGTGGCGATCTGGCGCCCATCGGCGTCGAACACGTCCACGCGCTTCAGGCTGGCGTCGGCCCAGGCCGACACGAACCAGTTGGCGCGCCGGTCCAGCGGCTGGTAGAACTCGGTGAACGCGCCCAGCGTCTCGCCCAGCTGGATGCGGTTGCGCCATTCGGCGCCGCGGCGGTTGACCCAGTGCCGGTTGTGGCTCAGGCGCAGGTTGAACGCGCCCTGGCCATCGAAATCGGTGCGCAGGTCGAGCCCGAGCCGGAAGTAGTTGGGGCCCCAGCGGTTCTCGCGCAGCCGCACCACCAGCGCTTCGTCGCGGCTGCTGCCAATGCGCTCCAGCCGGTAGTCCACCTGCTCGTAGTCGCCCGTGGCCGCCAGCTGCTGCACGTCGTCTTCGATGCGCGCCAGATCGATCGGCTGACCCGGTTCGCTCTCCACCATCTGCGACAACCGCTGGGCCCTCGAAGCGTCCACGCCCTCGAAGCGCAGGGCGCCCACGCTGCCCGCAGTGGTCACCCCGGTATCGGCCACGGTCTGGCGCTGGGCGACCCAGTCGGCGTACTGCGCCGGGCTGACCGCGAAGCGGTTCAGCGCTTCGCGCACCGACTCCGCGTAGACGGTGCCGAGTCGCACGAGTTCGGGCGCCCGGTTGAAATGGGCCGAACTCAGCGTGCCCAGTGGTGGCTGCAGCAGCAGGTCCTGCGTGGTCAGGGTGGCGATGCTGGCCTGCACGTTCTGCTCGGTCAGGATGTTGACCATCTGCGTCGTGATGCCCAGCAGGCTGCCCAGCGTTTCGCGGCCCGCCAGCGGCGTGCCGATGCTCACCGCGATGATCACGTCCGCCCCCATGCGCCGCGCCACATCCACCGGCAGGTTGTTCACCAGCCCGCCGTCGCCCAGGATGCGGCCGTCGAGCTCCAGCGGGGAGAACACGCCCGGCACCGACATGCTCGCGCGCAAGGCCGCGGCGAGGTCGCCGTGGTCCATCACCACGGCCTGGCCGGTCTCCATGTCGGTGGCCACGGCGCGAAACGGCGTCGGCAGGCCGTCGAAGCTGGCCCGGTGTCGCGCGGGCAGGGTGTAGCGGCGCAGCATGGTTTCCAGCGCCCGCGTCGACACCGCGCCCGTGGGCAGGCGGAATTCGCCATCGCGAAAGCCCAGCCGCAACACGGGCGAGAGCTCCAGGTCTTCTTCCTTGCGCCGCTGCGACAGCAGCTGGCGCGGCTCGCGCGAGTCGAAGAGGCTGCCCCATTCCAGCGCCAGGATCTCGCGCTCCAGTTCGTCGGCCGTCATGCCGCTGGCGTACAGCCCGCCGATGATCGCGCCCATCGAGGTGCCGACGATCAGGTCCACCGGCACGCGCGCCGCCTCCAGCACCTTGAGCACGCCGACGTGCGACAGACCACGCGCGCCACCGCCCGAAAGCACCAGGCCCACGCGGGGCCGGGCGGGGGCGGTGGAGGGGGTTGTATCGGCTGCGGCAGCGGGCGCTGGCCAGAGCGCGGCCAGCAAGGCCAGTGACAGACACAGGGCGGCGAGCAGGCGTGTGGACAACATGGCGGGGGCGGGACTTTCGCGAGGATGTCCGGAGTGTAGGTGTCTGTCACCGACTGGGCACGCCCCTCCAGACACCGCGCGGCAATCGTGTTAACTTGGCGCCCTTTTCGGCGCACGGCCGCAACCCAACCCAGCACAAGCCCATGAGCGACATCCTCGTCCACACCGAAGCCGGCGTCACCACGCTGACCTTCAACCGCCCCGACAAGAAGAACTCCATCACCGCCGCGATGTACGCCGCGCTGGCCGACGCGCTGGAAGCCGCCGAGGCCGATCCGGCCGTGCGCTGCGTGCTGTTCCAGGGCAACGAGACCACCTTCAGCGCCGGCAACGACATCGGCGACTTCCTGAACAACCCGCCCGCCACGCAGGACTCGCCGGTGTTCCGTTTCCTGCGCGGCATCGCGCAGTTCAGCAAGCCCGCGCTCGCCGTGGTGTGTGGCCCGGCCGTGGGCATCGGCACCACGCTGCTGTTCCACTGCGATCTGGTCTACGCGGGCGACAACGCCGCCTTCTCCATGCCCTTCGTCAACCTCGGCCTGTGCCCTGAAGCGGCGTCGAGCCTGCTGGTGCCGCAGATGCTGGGCTACCACCGCGCGGCCGAGGCGCTGCTGCTGGGCGAGCCCTTCATGGCCGAGGCCGCGCTCGAAGTCGGGCTGGTCAACCGCGTGCTGCCTCCCATGGAGGCCGCGGGTTACGCGCAGACCGTGGCGCGCAAGCTCGCGGCCAAGCCGATCAGCTCGCTGATCGAGACCAAGCGCCTGATGAAAAAAAGCCAGAGCCAGCTGGTGATGGCGCAGATGGCCGAAGAGGGCGTGAGCTTCGGTCGCATGCTCGGTGAGCCGGCCGCCAAAGAGGCCTTCGGCGCGTTCATGGAACGGCGCAAGCCGGACTTTTCAAAGGTCTGAGACAGGTCCCCCGCGCCTCACAGACGCTGAAACATCACCCGCGCGCCGGTAAAACCATGCACGGGGTCGAGAAACGCTTCCGGCAGGCGGCTCACGGTTCAAGGCCCATGCCGGTCCACAGCTTCACGGCCCGGTGGTCGCTCGCGACACGAAGTTGAACGGCATCGCACGAAACCCCTGCGCGCGCGCCACCCCTTGGCCCGTGGCATCGGCCGCCGTCATGTGGCCGCAGTTCGCCACATGCGACCCACCGCCCAGGCGGTTCGGGTGCAGTACACAGGTGCCCAGCACCCGCTGCCCGTCTTCGGCCACAAAACACGGGAAGCCTGGCGCCAGCCAGGCAGCCAGGGCGGCCTCCCGGCCCGTGTCGCGCGGGAAGTCGCAGGTCTCGCCCGCACGACCGGATGATCGGCGCCGTGATCGACCGCGACATGGCCGTGCGCGATCAGTCCGGCCGTTGCGGTATGTCCGGTGCTGGGGGTGAGGGCGCTGGCTTGCGGCGTTGCGCGAACACCCAGGTGAACTCCGCACCGAGCAGGAAGACTTGCGCCGAGTAGTACACCCACAGCAGCAGCACCACCAGTGACGATGCGGCGCCGAACACCGAAGCCACGGCGCTGCGGCCGATGTACAGACCGATCAGCGTTTTGCCGACCGTGAACAACAAGGCGGTGATGAGTGCGCCGATCCACACATCGCGCCAGGCGACAGCTGTCCTGGGCATCCATTTGTAGATCATCGCAAACACGGCGGTGATGAACGTCAGTGTCACCACAAAGTTGACGGCATCGGCCACGAGCGCGAATTCGCCGAACCAGGGTGCCCACCATTTGCCCAGTGCGGCCATCAAGGCACTGAGCACCAGTGAAACCAGGAGCAGGAAACCGATGCCCAGGACCAGCCCGAGCGAGAGCAGGCGTACCCGGAAGAAGTCCCGCACACCACTGAAGTCGGGGCGGAGGGGGACTTGCCAGATGCGGTCCATGGCATTCTGCAGTTCGACAAACACGGTGGTGGCACCGATCAGCAGTGTGCCCAGGCCCACCAGCATGCCCAACAGGCTGGCGGCGGGTTTGTCCAGGCTCTTGAGCACCGTGTCCAGGGTGGTGGCGCTGTCCTCTCCCACCATCAGGGATATCTGCGCAAAGATCTCCGCCCGGGCAGCCGCTTCGCCAAAGAAAAAACCGGTGACCGAAATGACGATCAGCAGCAGCGGTGCGATCGAGAACAGCGTGTAGAAAGCGAGTGCCGCACCCATGCTGGGCGCGTAATCGTCGAGCCACGCGTTGACCGTCGAGGTGAGCAGCCGCCAGATCATCCAGGCGCCGAAATTTCGGCCCATGTGAATCCCGCCATTTCAGCGTCTGACCTGGCCGCCAGGTCGCCCAGCGAGAGCCTGCCGACAATCCGCTGGGCATCGTCCAGCACGGGAAGCCGACGGATCTGTGACGCCTGCATCTTCGCGATCACATCTTCAAGGCCTGCGTGTTCAAAACCGCATTCCACCTGGCCCGTCATCAACTCGCCGAGCAGGGTCGTGGCCATCGGTATTTCCAGCGGTGTTCTTTCGGACATGGTGATGGCTTCGGTGCGGAGATGCTGTGGTCAGTTGTTGCGGCCATCCTCCCCGCCATCGCTCCACCTCCGTCCGGCGTGGCGTGCGAAGGGGGTGGATGTGTCGTTTGTGGGGGCTGAATCACGTCAAAGTGGCCGCGACTGCAGTATGGTCGAGCATGTAGGGGGTTCTTGTTCGCGTCGGTGCGATGGCAAACAGATGCCGAGCGAACGCTGTCTTGCGCAGGCCGGTGTGCCGGTGCTTGCGCCAGCCCCGGGCCGCCTGTGTAGCATCGCCCCATTCGTTTGTTGAAAGGCGCCGCCATGTCCTACATGCTCCTCATCATCGAACCCGAAGGCCAGCGCGCCACCCGCACCGAGGCCGAAGGCCGCGCTGCCTATGCCGCCATGCAGGCTTTCGGCGACGGGCTTGCAGCCGAAGGCAAGCTCAAGGCGGTGGAATCGCTGGCTGGAATGTCGAGCGCGGTGCGCGTGAGCCTGGCCGGGGGGCATCCGCAGGTGCTGGACGGCCCGTTTGCCGAAGCCAAGGAAATGATCGGCGGCTTCTTCCTGTTGCAGAACGTGGGCCGTGAAGAGGCCATCGCCATCGCCCAGCGCTGCCCCGCCGCGCAGTGGGCCACCGTTGAGGTGCGCCCGCTCGCCCCCTGTTTCGACGAGAGTCGCGCTTGAGTATTTCCTAGGGTTTCTGCTTATGCGGGCGCTGTCGAAAACGCCCAGCCTGTTCCGTCGTACCCACAGAAGCCGCTGAACCGGCTTCACGCGAGGCCCGGCAAGTCCGCCGCCGCCCGCGTCGACGCACAGGAGTCTTTTGCATGAAACCCCGCATCCACACCTGCCTGTGGTTCGACACCCAGGCCGAAGAAGCCGCGCAGTTCTACATCTCGGTTTTTCCAGACTCGCGCATCACCAGCGTGTTGCGCTATGGCCCGGGCGATCCCATGCCCGAGGGCACGGCGATGCTGGTGACCCTGGAGCTCGATGGCCATGTGCTGTCCCTGCTCAACGGCGGGCCGCACTACCGCCTCTCGCCGGCCGCTTCGCTGGTCGTGAGCTGTGCCGACCAGGCCGAGGTCGACCGCTGCTGGGCAGCGCTCTCGGCCGTGCCCGAGGCCGAGATGTGTGGCTGGCTGGTGGATCGCTGGGGTGTCTCCTGGCAGATCGTGCCGATCTTCCTCATGGACCGGCTCTCGGGTCCACCCGGCCCGGCCGTGCAGCGCATGACGGCCGCCATGAGGACGATGCGCAAGCTCGATATCGCGGCTTTGCAGGCCGCCTGCGACGCCCACTGAACCAAAGGACCTCACCATGAAAACCCAGCATTTCGACATCCTCATCCAGGCCCCGCGCGAGCGTGTGTGGGCCACCATGCTGCAGTCGCCCACCTGCGAGCGCTGGACCTCCACCTTCTTCGAAGGCTCGCGCTTCGAGGGCTCGTGGGACCCAGACCAGAAGTTCCGTTTCCTCGACCCCCAGGGCTAAACCCCGACCTGAGTAAGGAGAACCCCATGCGATTCATGATCATCGTCAAGTCCTGCCCCGAGTTCGAGGCCGAGCTCATGCCCGAAGCCCCGGAGGAACTCATGGCCGAGATGGCCGCGTACCACGAGGAACTGGCGCGCGCGGGCGTGCTGCTCGACGCCAGCGGGCTGCACCCCAGCCGCACCGGCTGGCGCGTGCACTACGACGCCTCGGGCCAGCGCGTCGTGGACGGCCCTTTCGCCGAGGCCAAGGAGCTGATCGCCGGCTACACCCTGATCCAGGTGCGCTCGCGCGAAGAAGCCATGGAATGGAGCCGCCGTTTTCCCAACCCCGCAGGTCGTGGCAAGGAGGCCGTGATCGAGCTGCGCCAGCTCATCGAGCTGGACGAGTTCCCGCCCAGCGAGGCGCTGGACAAGTTCAAGCAGATGGAAGCGAAGCAGAAAGCCTGATCACCATCCACCCACACCAACCATCCGCCAGCCAACAAACCCACCAGGAGAACCCCTCATGTTCCGCCAGATCTTCGTCAATCTGCCCATCCAGGACATGGCCCGCTCGCAGGCCTTCTTCAAGGCCCTGGGCCTCACGTTCAACCAGCGCTTCACCAACGAGCAGGGTGCTTGTCTGGAGATCGGCGAAAACTTCTACGCCATGCTGCTGGTCGAGCCCTTCTTCCAGGGCTTCACCAAAAAACCGATCGGTGACGCGCACAAGGCCACCGAAGTCATTCTGGCCCTGTCGGTCGACAGCCGCGCCGAGGCCGAAGAAGTCGTGCGCAAGGCGGTGGCCGCTGGTGCCACCACACCCAACCCGCCGCAGGACCACGGCTTCATGTTCCAGCACGGCTTCGCCGATCTGGACGGTCACCAGTGGGAGGTGTTCTGGATGGACGAAGCCGCCGCCCCGGCGCAGATGTGAGTGCGAATCCCCCTCTCCCGCACGCGGGAGAGGGCCAGGGTGAGGGTCTCCCCATGGCCCCCGCAGTAAGCTCCCGCCCGTGCATTCAGCCGTCCACCAAACCATCGCCGCCGTCTGGCGCATCGAGTCCGCGCGCATCGTCGCCGCCGTGGCGCGGCGCGTGCGCGACCTCGGTGTGGCCGAAGAGCTGGCGCAGGACGCGCTCGTGGCCGCGCTGGAACACTGGCCGAAAGACGGCGTGCCGCACAACCCCGGCGCCTGGCTCATGACCACCGCCAAAAACCGCGCGCTCGACCACCTGCGCCACCGCCAGATGGCCGACGCGCGGCACGAAGACATCGCGCGCGACCTCGAAGCGCTGGGTGCGCTCACCGTGCCCGACTTCGTCGACGCGCTCGATGCTGCACGGCAGGATCAGATCGGCGACGACCTGCTGCGCCTCATCTTCACCGCCTGCCACCCGGTGCTGTCGACCGACGCGCGCGTGGCGCTCACGCTCAAGCTGCTCGGCGGCCTGACCACGCACGAAATCTCACGCGCCTTCCTCGTGCCCGAAGCCACCATCGCGCAGCGCATCGTGCGCGCCAAGCGCACGCTGGCCGATGCGCAAGTGCCGCTCGAAGTGCCGCGCGGCGAGCAACTGAACGAGCGCCTGGGCTCGGTGCTCGAAGTCGTCTACCTGGTGTTCAACGAGGGCTACACCGCCACCAGCGGCGGCGACTGGATGCGCCCCGAACTCTGCAACGAAGCCCTGCGCCTGGGCCGCATGCTCGCCGAGCTGGCGTCCGAACAGGCCGAGGTGCACGGCCTCGTGGCGCTGATGGAAATCCAGGCCTCGCGCACCGCCGCGCGAACCGACGCAGAAGGCAACCCCGTGCTGCTCAACCAGCAGAACCGCGCCCGCTGGGACCACCTGCTCATCCGCCGCGGCCTGGCCGCGCTGGAGCGCGCCGAAGCGCTGGGCCCGTCCGCCGGCAGCTACCGCCTTCAAGCGGAGATCGCCGCCTGCCACGCCCGCTCGCCCACCGCCGAAGCCACCGACTGGCCGCGCATCGCCGCGCTCTACGCCCGGCTGATGCGGGTGGCGCCGTCACCGGTGATCGAGCTCAACCGCGCCGTCGCCGTGGGCATGAGCGAAGGCCCGGCCGCCGGCCTCACCATCGTCGAGACGCTGATGCAGGACAAAGCCTTGCCGCGCTACCACTGGCTGCACGCCGTGCGGGGCGATCTGCTGGAGAAGCTCGGGCGCGGCGAGGAAGCGCGGGCCGCGTTCCGGCAAGCCGCTGCGCTTTCAGAAAACCAGCGCGAGAAAAAACTGCTGACCCAGCGGGCCGGTGGGCCAGCCGCCTGAAACAACAAGGCGCTGGTGGCGCATCACCGGGCTCAGGGCGAGGGCGGCTCTGCGCCCGGCGGCGGCGCCGTGATCGCCGCCTGTACCCATGGCGACTGAAAGCCGGGACTCTGCTCTTGTCGGTCGCAGGTCTTTCAGACAGCATGGCCTGCAAGCCAACAGGAGCCCTCCATGCAAAACCCCCGAGCCACGTTCAGACGAATGGAACAAAGTACCCAGCAGGACTGGGCCTGCATCCTCCCCGAAGCCATGGCGATGGCGAAGTCGCTGCCCGACCGGGTGCTCGTCCACCTCAAGCTGCTTGACGGTGACCACGGCGGCTTCCCCGTCGACCGCCTCACGCACAGCCTGCAGACCGCGACCCTCGCGCTGAAGGATGGACGCGATGAGGAATACGTGGTGTGCGCCCTGCTGCACGACATCGGCGACACCCTCGGCTCCTTCAACCACCCGGACATCGCCGCCGCGATCCTCAAGCCCTTCGTCAGCGAAGAGAACCTGTGGATGGTGCAGAACCACGGCATCTTCCAGGGCTACAACTTCTTCCACCACATCGGTCTGGACCGCAACATGCGCGACATGTTCAAGGACCACCCCCACTACGACCGCGCGGCCGAATTCGTCGAACGCTACGACAACCCGGCCTTTGATCCGGCCATGGACGCGCTGCCCCTGCGCCACTTCGAGCCCATGCTGCGCCGGCTGATGGCCGCTCCGAAGCATTCGGTTTACAAGGCGGCGTTGCCGGGGGAGATGGCGGCAGCCTGAACCAGACGAAAAAAACCCCGGCGCTTGGGCCGGGGCAATGAGGCGTTCGGGGAACTTGCGCGGATCAGGTGTTTTGCTGGATCCCGGCCAGCACCCAGCCGCCGCTGCCTTGGCGGGGCTTGGTCAGGTGCCAGACTTCGTTGATGTCTTCGGGGTCGGCGCCGTCTTCCTGCACGCGGCCGGTGAAGTGCGTGCTGACCACGTAGATTGCGTCTTCTTCGGCCACTTCCAGCACGCTGGCTTCGAGGTCGAGCACGCGGGTTTCCTGCGTGGCGCCGTTGCGTTCGCGGATGTCCATCTGGATCTCGGCAAACATCTCCGGCGTGGTGAAGGCGCGGATGTCGTCGAGGTTGCCCGCGTCGTTGGCGGCCTGCAGGCGGATGAAGTTGACCTTGGCGTTGCGCACGAAGGCGGGCACGTCAAAGTCGGCCGGGATGGTGCTGGCGGGTTGTTGCAGGTTGGCGCCGATCATGGAGCCGCCCTGGCTGAAGCCCGTGCCGCCATGGCTCGCCGGGGTCGAGGGCATGCGGAAGGCGTTGTTGCCCGCGTTGCCTGCACCCGCGCCCGCACCGGCGTAGGCCGCGCCACCGCCTTGCGAGGCGGCGCGTTTGGCCATGAAGAAGCGGAAGGCGGCGAACGCGGCCACCACCAGCAGGCCGATCATGAGCATGTTGGCCAGGCCTTCGCCAAAACCGAGGTGCGAGGCGAGCGCGGCCAGGCCCAGGCCGGCGGCGAGGCCGGCGATCGGGCCCATCCACTTGCTGCGGGTGGACGCGGCGGCGGCAGCGGGTGCGCCAGCGGCGGCGGGTGCTGCGGCGTTGGCCGGCGTCTGAGCCGGCGTGGCGGTGGGTGCCTTGGCGGGCGGGGCGCTCTGGCGCTGCATGCCAAAGGACTTGCCGCCACCGATGCGCCGGGCTTCGGCGTCCATGGCCACGGAAGACAGGCCGATGGCAAATACCATGGCCAGCAGGGAAAGGGTTTTCTTCATGGGGTCTCCAGCAAAAGGGAATGGAACAGCAAGAGTCTAGGGGCTTTGTGAATCAATAAAAAGCAGAAATATAGAGAGTTTTCAATCGGTAAAACAGGATGATTGAGGCCTCAGGTGGTGTGGCCGCGTCGGGCGGGGGGCGCATGCGACCCGCAAGCTGGCAAAATCGCCGCTCTTTCGGGCGGGGTGTTCTCCCGGCCCGCCTCGCCGAGCCCCATGTACCGGCCCCCCGTCTTCTCCCTGTTCCCCCATGACCCCTTTGCCCCACGGCACCCTTGGTATCGACTTTGGCACCTCCAATTCGGCGGTGTCCTGGGCCGAACCCGGGGGGCTTGCGCGCCTGATTCCGCTGGAGGGCGAGGCGCTGGCCATGCCCACCGCCGTGTTCTTCAACGCCGAGGACCACCTCACGCACTTTGGCCGCGACGCGGTGGCGCAGTACCTGAGCGGCACCGAGGGCCGCCTGATGCGTTCGCTCAAGAGCCTGCTGGGCAGCCCGCTGCTGCAGGAGAAGACCGAGGTCAACCACCAGCAGATCAGTTTCCAGGACATCGTGGCCACGTTCCTCTCCGAGCTCCGCGACCGCGCCGACAGGGCGCTGGGCGAGGCGCCCTCGCGCGTGGTGATGGGCCGGCCGGTGCATTTTGTCGACGACGACCCCGAGCGCGATGCCCTGGCCCAGCGCTCGCTGCAGGAGGCCGCGGTGTCGGTCGGGTTTGACGAGGTGTCGTTCCAGCTGGAGCCGATCGCCGCCGCGCTGGACTACGAGCGGCGGCTGACACGCGAGGCCACGGTGCTGGTGGTTGACCTGGGCGGCGGCACCTCGGACTTCACCGTCGTGCGCCTGGGACCGGACCGCACGCGGGCCGACCGCAGCGGCGACGTGCTGGCCACCACCGGCGTGCACATCGGCGGCACCGACTTCGACCAGAAGCTCAGCCTGGAGCGCGTGATGCCGCTGCTGGGCCACCGCCATCTGGGGCCGCAGCAGCGTGAAGTGCCGAGCCGGGTCTTTTTCGACCTGTCCACCTGGCACCTGATCCAGTGGCTGTACCTGCCCCGGGCGATGAGCCAGGCGCAGTCGCTGCGCGTCAACTACACCGAGCCGCGGCTGCACGAGCGGCTCATGAAGGTGCTCAGGCACCGCGACGGCCACCGCATCGCCCACGAGGTGGAACTGGCCAAGATCCGCTGCTCGCAGGAAGACGCGGCATCGGAGGTCGACCTGTCCTTTGTCGAAACCGGGCTGGAGGCGTCGCTCACGCCGGCCGACATGCGCGATCACCTGGCGGCCCTGCTGGCGCGCACGGTGGCCTGCGCGCGCGAGTGTGTGCAGCGCGCGGGGCTGACCGATGGTGCCCTCGACGCGATCTACCTGACCGGCGGATCTTCCGCCCTGCGCCCGTTCCAGCAGGCGCTGCAGGCCGAGTTTGCGGGCGTGGAACTGGTGGTGGGCGACCTGTTTGGCGGTGTGGCCTCGGGCCTGGCCTACAGCCGCGGCTGATCGGGTTTCGGCGTCACGATCTCGGGCGCTGGGTGCGCTGGCAGACAGACAGCCGCCGGTGGACGACGCAGACTGCGGCAAGACCCCGTTTGCCCTTCCAGAAGACGCGCCCATGAACACACGCACCGACATCCCACTTCCAGCGCTGGCGCCGACCACACCGGTGCGCATGGGCTACATCCGGCCCATGGCCCTGGTTCTGTTTCTGGGCGTGCTGGTGCTGCTGGCGTTCCGCCTGTCGGACCTGTTGCTGATGCTCTTCGGGGCGGTCATCGTCGCGGTGGCCCTGCACGCTTTGGCCCAGCCGCTGGGGCGCTTCCTGCACCTGTCGCCGCGGCTGGCGGTTGCGCTGGCGGTTGCGTTGGCGGTGGTGGTGATCGTGCTCGGTTCCTGGCTGGTGGGTGACCGCCTGGTGGCGCAGTTCGACGACCTGGCCCGCAAGCTGCCCAAGGCGCTGTCCACGCTGATCAGCTGGGCCCGCGAACGCACCATCGGTGAAGCGCTGTGGAAGGTGTGGCGCGGCACGAACGCGGACGATGTGCCCTGGGCCAGCGTGGCCGTGGCGGCGACCCAGGCCCTGAGTGCCGTGGGCGGCATCGGCCTGGTGCTGGTGGTGGGGGTGTACCTCGCGGCCGACCCGGTGCTGTACCGCGAAGGCCTGTTGCGGCTGGTGCCGCCGACCTACCGCGGCCGCGTGGACGAGGCGCTGCTCGCCAGCGGACACGCGCTGTCGCGCTGGCTGCTCGGTCAGGGCATCTCGATGCTGTTCGTGGGCACGTCCACGGCCATCGGTCTGGCCTTGCTGGGCCTGCCGCTGGCGTTGACGCTGGGCCTGTTGGCCGGCGCGCTGGCGTTCATCCCGTTCTTCGGTCCGATCGCGTCGGGCGTGCTGGCGGTGCTGCTGGCCTTCATGCAGGGGCCGGAGCTGGCGCTGTACGTGGCGATCCTGTGCGTGGTGATCCAGCAGATCGAGGGCAATCTGCTGATGCCGCTGGTGCAGCGCTGGGCGGTGGAGCTGCCGCCGGTGCTGGGCATCACGGCGGCGGTCATCTTCGGTCTGCTGTTTGGCCTGCCCGGCGTGATCCTCGCGTCGCCGCTGATGGTGGTGGCGATGGTGCTGGTGCGCATGTTGTACGTCGAGGGCGTGCTGGAGGCGTGAGCCGCGGCATGTGCGCTGGTGCACAGACCCCGGCCCTTCCGCTGCCTATTCTGAATGCCCAGCAACAGGCGGGTGCATCCTGCTCTCGCCGATGGCCTTGCTGGTGAGACCAAGGACACTCCCATGAACTACCAAGAGCAAGACACCTACGGCATGTACAAGAGCCGGACCGACGGTGGCCCTGGCCCCGGACTGATGGGCGCCAACACGCTCGACGGCAACGACGTCTACAACCGCAAGGACGAAGACCTGGGCGACATCAAGGAAATCATGCTCGACATGGGCACCGGCCGGGTGGCCTACGCGGTGCTGTCGTACGGCGGTTTCCTGGGGATGGGCGACAAGCTGTTTGCCGTGCCCTGGAGCGCCCTGACGCTGGACACCGTCAACAAGCGTTTTGTGCTCGACGTCGAAAAAGACCGGCTGGAAAACGCGCCCGGTTTCGACAAGGACCAGTGGCCCGACATGGCCGATGCGACCTGGAGCAAGGAAATCCACGACTACTACGGCGTGACGCCGTATTCGGATGGCCGCGTCTGATCGCGATCTGCTGAATGAAAAAAGGGCTGCAACCCTTCGGCTGCAGCCCTTTTTCATGGCGGGGCAGGCCGGTTGGGAACATGCCATACCGCTGGAGGTTCGCTACCGCACCGACGTGAACGACCCCGGGTGGGACATTGCGCTCGCCATGGCGCTGCCATGCGCCGACCCCGCCATGGGGGTCCTTGAGAAGACGAACCAGGACACGGCATGACCTACACGACTTCCACGGTCCGCGCTGCGTGGGCAGCGACCGGCGCCGCCGCGTTGCTGGCGCTGGGCGCCTGCGCCGAGCCCGCCCGCTTCACCATCGCCGAGGGCTCCGGCAACAACCCGGCCTTGCCCACCCCCAGCCGGGCGTGGATCCCCACGGTGAACATCGCGCCGGCGCGGGGCTGGCCGGCTGGCGTCATGCCCACCCCCGCGCGGGGTCTGCGGGTGCAGGCTTTTGCCCGCGACCTGGACCACCCGCGCTGGTTGCTGGTGCTGCCCAACGGCGACGTGCTGGTGGCCGAGACCAACGCGCCGCCCAAGGCGGACCCGCCCAAAGGCATCATGGCCTGGATCAAGGGCAAGGTGATGGGCCTGGTGATGAAGCGCGCGGGCGCGGCCGTGCCGAGCGCCAACCGCATCACCCTGCTGCGCGACACCGATGGCGACGGCGTGGCCGATGTGCGCTCGGCGTTGCTCAGTGGGTTGAACTCGCCCTTCGGCATGGCGCTGGTGGGCGAAACGCTGTTCGTTGCCAACGCCGACGCGGTGCTGGCCTTTCCCTACCGCCGGGGCGACACGGTCATCCACACGGCCGGCACCCCGCTGCTGGAGCTGCCCGGCGGGCCGATCAACCACCACTGGACCAAGAGCCTGCTCGCCAGTCCGGATGGCCAGAGCCTCTACGTCGGTGTGGGGTCGAACAGCAACATTGGTGAGAACGGCATGGCGGCCGAAGAAGGCCGGGCCGCCATCTGGGAGGTGGACATCCGCACCGGCGCCCACCGCGTCTTCGCTTCGGGCCTGCGCAACCCGGTCGGCATGGCCTGGGACGCCAGCGGCCGCACGCTCTGGACCGTGGTCAACGAGCGCGACGAACTCGGCAGCGACCTGGTGCCCGACTACCTCACCTCGGTGCGCGATGGCGCCTTCTACGGCTGGCCCTACAGCTACTACGGCCAGCGGGTGGACACGCGCGTTGCCCAGTCCGCGCCCGACAAGGTGGCCGCTGCCGTCGTGCCGGACTTCGCGCTGGGCGCGCACGTCGCACCCCTGGGCCTGGCCTCATCCGCCGGCAGCCGACTGCCCGCGCCGTTCATCAACGGCATGTTCATCGGCCAGCACGGCTCCTGGAACCGCCGCCCGCACAGCGGCTACAAGGTGGTGCACGTGCCGTTCAGCGGCGGCCAGCCGGCCGGGCCGGCGCGGGATGTGCTGGGGGGCTTTCTCAATGCGGAGGGTGAGGCCCAGGGCCGGCCGGTGGGCGTGGCGATGGATGCGCAGGGTGCGCTGCTGGTGGCCGACGACGTGGGCAATGTGGTCTGGCGCGTCAGTGCGCAGCCTTGAAGCACCCGCGGCGAAAGGCCCCCCGGCGGGGCTCTGTCAGGGGGCGCGCTGGCGGTGCAGGTGTTCGCGCGCCTTGGCCGCCTGCTGGGCCGCACGGCGCAGCGCACTGTACTGGCCGAGCGACGTTTCCATCCGCGACAGCGGCAGGGCGCCCGCCGCCGCAGACACCAGCACCGCGGCCTTCAGGCTCTGGTAGGCCTGCTCCATGGGCGCCACGTCGACCAGCGACGTGGCGCCGTGCGCCCCGGAACCCGCATCCTGCTGCGTGAAGAGCTGCTGCAGCGCCACCACAAAGGCCTGCTGGTGGGCCGCCAGGGACGGGTCTTCGGGTGCCCTCAAGGGCGCCGCGCTCTGCGCCTGTTCTGCGCAGGTCTTGTAATAGCGGTGGATGCGCAGCAACTCGGCCAGGCGCTCGCTCGCCTCCTTGGACAACTCCAGGCGGCTCAGGCGTTCGGTAAAGGACTCCACAGCCGCGTCGAGTTGTGTCATGGCGGTGCGGTCGCCGACCAGCGCGACCGGCGCCGCCCCGGTGAGCACTTCGCCCGCGATGCGCACGCACAACTGGCCAAACCGCGCCACCTCGCGCTCCAGCGCGTCCAGCGCCAGGGCGGGAACGGCCAGCACGTTGTCGTCCAGATAACGCGGCTGGGCTTCGTCTTCCTCGCGGGCGCGAAAGCGCTGCAGCAGCCAGCGTGTGAGCCCGTCGGCCAGCGGCCACATCAGGGCCACACCGAGCACGTTGAACGTGGTGTGAAACAGCGCCAGCATGGCCGCGGGGTCGGCGGACAGGCCGAGCGCGTCGCGGGCGCTGGCCAGCGCGCCGATGAGCCAGGGCAGCAACGCCAGCGCCACGCAGGCGGTGATGAGGTTGAAGATCACGTGTGCGGCGGCAGCGCGGCGCGCGTTGGGTGTGGCGCCGATGGCGGCCAGCAGCGCGGTGACGGTGGTGCCGATGTTGGCGCCGATCACCACGGCCGCGGCCCCCTGGGCATCAAGCAGGCCACCTTGCGCCGCGGTCAGGGCAATCGCCATCGAAGCGGCCGACGACTGCATCAGCACCGTCATCAGCAGGCCGATGAGCACTTGCGCCAGTACGGTCTGCACGCCATCACCCTGGGGCAGGGCGATCTGCCCCGCGATGCCGTTGAACGATTCCTGCAACAGACCGATGCCGAGGAACAGCAGACCAAAACCGGCCACGGCGGTGCCGATGGCTCCGCGGCGCTGGCTGGCGCCGGTCAGGCGCAGCAGCATGCCCAGACCCACCAGCGGCAGCGCAAAGGCTTCGATCTTGAACTTGAGCCCCACCAGCGCCACCAGCCAGCCGGTCATGGTGGAGCCGATGTTGGCGCCGAACAGCACCCACAGCGCGGGCGCGAGCCCGAGCAGGCCGGCGTTGATGAAGCCGATGGCGGCCACCGTGACGGCGGTGGACGACTGCACCATCGCGGTCACGAGCGCCCCCGAGCCGAGCGCGTGCCAGCGGGTGCGGGTGGCGCTGGCGAGGATGTTGTGCAGCGCCTGGCCCGCGGCCTGCTTGAGGCCGTCGGTCATCATGCCCATGCCCAGCAGGAACAGGCCGAGGCCACCCGCCAGCAGGCTCAGCGAATGCCAGATGCTGCTCATGGGGAAACCGCCGTGCTTCGCACAGCGGTGCGAACTGGCCTGGGGCGGCCCGGCGCTGCGCTCATGAATACACCACCGACGCCACGACCACGATCACGGCGATGCAGACCAGGTTGAGCACCATTCCGCAGCGCATCATGGTGGCCTGCGGCACCTCGTTCGTTGCAAAGACGATGGCGTTGGGCGGCGTGGCCACCGGCAGCATGAAGGCACACGACGCCGCCACCGCGATGGCGGCCGCGAGCAGCGGCGCGGGCAGGCCCAGCGCCTGCGCCACGCCCAGAAAGATCGGCACCATCAACGCGGCGCTGGCGGTGTTGCTGACGAGTTCGGTGAGGAAGACCACGAAGCTCACCACGCCGAGCAGCAGCCACAGCGTGGAGGCGCCGTGCATGGCCGCCACCAGCCCGTCGGCGAGAAAACGGCTGGCGCCACTGACCTGCATGACCTGACTCAGCGCCAGACCGCCCCCGAACAGCAGCAGCACGCCCCAGTGCGTCTGGCGTTCGATGGTCGGCCAGGCCATCACCCGCGTGGCCACCAGTGCGACGATGGCGGTCACGGCGACCCAGCTGTCCATGTCGGCGGCGATGCCCAGTGCGCGGCCCAGCGGCTCGGCGGCCATCCAGCCGGCGGCGGTGAGCGTGAAGATGAGCAGTGTGGTGCGCCGCCCCGGCGTCCATTCAAAGACCTCGTCCTGCAGCACCAGCTGCCCGCCCAGGCGCGGCCGCAGCATGAGGTAGAGCACGCCCACCATCAGGGGCAGCAGCAGGAGCACCATCGGAATGCCGAAGCGCATCCACTCGGCAAAGCCGATGCCCGCCTGCGCAGCGGCAATGGCGTTGGGCGGGCTGCCCACCAGGGTGCCGATGCCGCCGATGCTGGCGCTGTAGGCCACGCCCAGCAGCACGAAGACGCGTTCACGCGGGCCCACGTCGTCGGCACCCTCCTGTGCGCGCAGCAGGCCCAGCGCCATCGGCAGCACCATGGCCGCGGTGGCGGTGTTGCTGATCCACATCGAGAGCAACGCGGTCAGGCCGAACAGCAGGGCCACCGCCAGTGCCCGGCGCCCGGCGGCCAGGCGCAGCACGGCGAGCGCCAGCGCGCGGTCCAGCCCCTGCCGCTGCAGCGCGGCGGCCAGCGCGAAGCCGCCGAGGAAAAGAAAGATGATCGGGTGGGCAAATGAAGCCAGGGCCTCGCGAAAGCTCATCAGGCCCGCCGCCACCGCCAGCAGCGGCACCAGCAGGGCGGTCACGCTCAGGTGCAGCGCCTGGGTCATCCACAGCCCGCCGATCAGGGTGAACAGGGCCAAGCCGGCGCGCAGGGTCTCGGGGCCGGGCGTGATCTGGTACACCCCGGCGGCCAGCGCCAGGCAGGCCAGCGCGCGCACCAGCGTGTTGGGAACGCTCCAAGCCATGTCAGACGGCACGGGCTGTGGACACCAGCACGTCGGCGCTGCCCTCAGCGAGCACATGCTTGGTCACGCTGCCCAGCAGCAGGTCTTCGGTGGCCGACTGACCGTGCTTGCCCAGCACCACCAGGTCGCAGTCGCGTTCCTGTTCCTGCTCCACGATGCGCTGCGACGCATCGCCCTCGATCACGCAGGCTTCCCACTGGCCGGGCTTCAGGCCCGTCTGCGCGGCGAAAGCGTTCACGCGTTGCACGGCTTCGGCTCGCGCCTGATCGCGGTAGTGGTCGATGGTGGCGGCGTCGACACCGGCGTAGCGCAGCTTGTCCTCGAACGGCACCTGGAACGCGTTGAGCAGCACAAAGCGGGCGTGGGGCGCCACGCGAAGCGCAACCGCCACCGCCTGCATCGACCAGGGCGAAAAATCCAGCGCCAGCAGCACCCGGCGGTAGGGCTCGTGGGGTGTCTGGCGCACCACCAGCACGGGCCGGCTGGTGCGGCGCAGCAGGCGCTCCGAGGTGGAGCCCAGCACCAGCCGGCGCAGGAAGCCCGTACCGCGAGCGCCCAGCACCAGCAGGGACGCGTCCAGCGCATCGGCCTGTTTGCGGATCTCGTCGAGCACCGAGCCGCTGGACTCGACCACATGCACGGTGATCTGTTGCTGGGTGCGCAAGCTCTCGGCGAGCTGCTGCAGTTGCTGGAGGCTGGCGTCCATCAGCCGGCCTTCGGTGGCGTGCCCGGCGCCCAGCCAATGGCGCAATTCGGTCAACGCCTCGCCGGGCATCACGTGCATCAGCGTCAGCGGGCTGCCGGACTCGCGGGCCAGGCGCGCGGCGCGGTCGGCGGCGTGGCGGGCCGGGCCGGAGAAGTCGGTGGTGGTGAGGATCGGTCCCCAGGCTTTCATGTTGCGTTCTCCTTGCTGTGGATCGCTTGGGCCAGTTGCCCGGCCGCGTGGTCGGCGGCGTCTTCGAAGGGGTTGAGGATATGGCGCACACCCGCGTGGCCGAGCGCGCGGCCGTGGGCCGCGTCGCGCACCGCCGCCACCACCTGGCCCTCGAAGCGCGCGCCCTTCAATGCGTGCAGCAAGGCGCGGTTCGATTCCCATTGGGGAAAGGTGGTGACGACCCAGTGCACCTTCGCCAGCGGCAGTGTCTCCAGAAAGTCCGGATCTTCCCCGTCGCCGAAGTGCACCGGCAGCTGCAGGGCCTGCAGCGTTTTCACCGCCTCGGGGTCGAAGTCGACGCCGATCGCTTCGACGCCCGCCGCCCGCAGTTGCCGCAGCAGCCGGCTGCCGTAGCGCCCCAGCCCGAACACGACCACCTCGGCCGCGGGCCGGTCCGCGGGCTGCCTCTCGGCCGCCAGTTCCCGGAAGGGCTGGTGACGCTCGAAGCGGCCCAGCCAGGGGGCCAGGCGTTCGTAGAGCGGCTGCGAGTACAGGATCATGTAGGTGGACAGGGTGATCGTGATCACGCCGACCAGCGTGGTCAGCCCCAGTGCCGGCGTACCGACATGGCCGAGCGTGATGCCCATGGCCATGAACACGATGGAGAACTCGCTGATCTGTGCCACCGTGAGACCGGCCATGAAGCCGGTGCGTTTGCGGTAGCCCATGTAGCCCATGATGGCCATGACGATCAGCGGATTGCCGATCAGCACGAACAGCGACAGCAGCAGCGCGGGCCCCACTTCCGCGCCCAGGGTCGAGAAGTCGAGCCGGGCGCCGAGGTCGATGAAGAAGAACAGCAACAGGAAGTCGCGGATGCCGGTCAGGCGGGCGTTCATGGCTTCGCGGTAGGGCGTGGAGGCGAGCGAGAAGCCCGCCAGGAAAGCGCCCGCCTCTTTGCTGAAGCCGGCCCATTCGCCCACGGCCGCCAGCGCCACGCCCCAGGCGATCGCAAACACCAGCAGCAGCTCCTGCGAGCGGGCCATGGAGGCCACCACCCGCGGGAGCACCCAGCGCATCAGCACGAACATCAGCGCGGCCGCCAGTGCCAGTCGCCAGACCAGTGAAAGGGCCACATCGATCAGCGCCGTTTCGGCGCCGTCGGCTCCGCCGGTGCCGCGCAGGGCGCTCATGGTCATCATGGCGATCACCACCGCCAGGTCCTGCACGATCAGGAAGCCCACGGCGATGCGCCCGTGCAGGCTGTCAAGCTCGCGTTTGTCGGACAGCAGCTTGACGATGATGATGGTGCTGGAAAACGTGAGCGCCACGGCCACGTAGAGCGCTTCCATCCAGTCGCGGCCCAGCGCCATGACGATGGCAAAACCGATCACGATGGTGAAGCTCAGCTGGCCCAGGCCCGTGGCCAGCGCCACCGGGCCGATGTGGCGGATGTGGTGCAGGTCGAGCTTCAGGCCCACCGCAAACAGCAGCACCGCCACCCCCACCTGGGCGAGCAGGGCGATCTGGTCGTGTGCCGTGACCAGGCCGAACACGGCCGGCCCCACCAGCACACCGACGACGATGTAGGCGATCAGCACCGGCTGGCGCAGACGGACGAACAGGGCGCCGACGAGCGCGCAGATCAGCAGCAGGGCGGCAAACTCGGCAAAGGGTTCGTGCATGGCGTCGAGCGCGGATGGTTGTGGTCAGGACAGGTCAAGGGTAACAAACGGACACACCCCATGCGCAAATACCAGACTGGTGTGCCGCCCGGCTGGACGGGTGCGTGGGCACACCTCCACCGGGTCTTATTTATGCAAAGCATGTGCTTGCTGAAAATAACATGGACTGCTATGGTTCGTTGCCATGAGCTGCCCATCTGACGACACGGCCACCCCGGACGCGCCCCGCCGGGCACGCGGTCGACCGCGAAAAACCGACGACGAGCGCGATGACGGCAACCGCCGGCAGGCCCTGCTGCAAGCCGCGGCCCGCCTGTTTCGCCAGCAGGGGTTTGCGGCAACCAGCACGCGCGACATCGCCACCGCCGCCGGCATGCGCTCGGGCTCGCCTTTCTACCACTTCGAGAACAAGGAAGCCCTGCTGGCCGGCGTGATGCGCGAAGGCATGCAGAGCGCGCTGCGGCGCCAGGCGGCAGCCATGGACAGTGCGGTGGCCGCAGGCGCCATGAACGGGCGAGCCCTGGGCGCGCGCGATTGCCTGCGGGTGCTGGTGCGCAGCCACTTTGAAGTGCTGCTCGGACCCGACAGCGATTTCATCCCCGTCATGTTGTACGAATGGCGTTCGCTGTCCGAGGCGCAGCGCGGCGAGGTGAATCACCAGAAGGCCGACTACGAAGCCGCCTGGGTGCCGGTTCTGCAGGCACTGCACGCCAGCGGCGAGCTGCGCGGCGACCCGGGGCTGGCGCGGCTGATGCTGTTTGGCGCGCTGAACTGGTCCGTGCAGTGGTACGACCCGGCGCGCCAGGCTTCGCTGGACGACCTGACCCAGACCACGCTGCAGCTCTTTCTGAAGGATCCGGTATGAGCCCGCACCCGGCCGATCTGGTGAAGCAGCGCCGTGAAGCGATGTTGGCCCGCATCGCCCAGCTGCGTGCCCTCGAAGACCGCGCCGCCCAGGCCTCGGCGAAATCCCGGCCGGTGTTCGACCAGCGTGGCCAGCTGCTGCCGCGCGAACGCATCGGCCTGCTGCTCGACCCCGGTGCACCGTTCCTCCCGCTGTGTTCGCTCGCCGGTTTTCTGCAGGACAGCAAAGACCCGGACAAGTCCGTGCCCGGTGGCGGCGTTGTGGCCGGCATCGGCTTCATCAGCGGCGTGCGCTGCATGGTGGTGGCGAGCGATTCTGGCATCGAGGCCGGAGCGATCCAGCCGCGTGGGCTGGAGAAGATCCTGCGCGTGCAGGAGATGGCGCTGGAAAACAAGCTCCCCTTCTTGCACCTGGTCGAAAGCGCGGGCGCGAACCTCATGAAATACCAGGTTGAGGGCTTCGTGCTCGGCGGTGCGCTGTTCCGCAACCTGGCGCGCCTCTCGGCCGCGGGCCTGCCGGTGATCACGGTGCAGCACGGCTCGGGCACGGCGGGCGGCGCCTACATGCCGGGCCTCTCCGACGTGGTGATCATGGTGCGCGGGCGCTCGCGGGCTTTTCTCGCCGGGCCACCGCTGTTGATGGCGGCCACCGGCGAAGTGGCGACCGAAGAGGAGCTGGGTGGCGCCGAGATGCACACCGGTGTGTCGGGGTTGGGCGAGTACCTGGCGGAGGATGACCGGGAGGCATTGGGCATCGCTCGGCGGGTGGTGGGCCAGACGGGTTGGCAGGGGGCCCTGGCCCCAACGGCCGAGCCGCCGCGGTTTGACACCGAAGACCTGCTCGCCCTCATGCCCCCGCACCACCGCGAACCGGTCGACATGCGCGAGATCCTGCTGCGCATCACCGACGCCTCCGACATCCTTGAATTCAAACCGCTCTACGGCCCCGCCACCGTCTGCGCCCAGGCGCACATCGGCGGCCACGCGGTGGGCATCGTCAGCAACAACGGCCCCATCGACGTGGCCGGCGCCAACAAGGCCACGCACTTCATCCAGTGGATGTGCCAGCTCGGCCACCCCATCGTCTACCTGCAGAACACCACCGGCTACATGGTCGGCAAGGACAGCGAGCAGGCCGGCATGATCAAACACGGCAGCAAGATGATCCAGGCCGTGACCAACGCCAGCGTGCCGCAGGTCACCATCCAGTGCGGGGCCAGCTTCGGCGCCGGCAACTACGGCATGTGCGGCCGCGGTTACGCGCCGCGTTTCCTGTTCAGCTGGCCCAACGCACGCACCGCGGTGATGGGCGGCGAGCAGGCCGCACGCACCATGCGCATCGTGGCCGAGGCCGGCTTGGCGCGCAAAGGCATCCCGACCGATACGCCCGAAGTGAAGGCGCAGATGCAGGCGCAATTCGACCAGATCGTCCACGTGTTCGAAAGCCAGGCCGACGCGTTCCACACCAGCGGCCTGGTGCTCGACGACGGCGTGATCGACCCGCGCGACACGCGCGCCGTGCTCGCCTTCTGCCTCGACACCTGCGCCGAAGCGGCCGCACGCCAGCCCAGGCCGATGCAGTTTGGCGTGGCGCGCATGTAAAACCTTGTGGGACAGACCCAGAGACGCGCGCAGCGCCCTCTGGCTCTGTCCCCAACTGAACAGGACATATCCAATGCAGTTCACCCACGAACACCGCGAGATCCAGGCCACGCTCAAGCGCTACATCGACGAGCACATCAACCCGCACGTGGACGAGTGGGAGGCGGCCGAGATCTTCCCGGCGCACGAAGTCTTCAAAGGGCTGGGCCAGCTGGGCCTGCTGGGCCTGACCAAGCCCGAGGCCTTCGGCGGCGCGGGTCTGGACTATTCGTACAGCCTGGCCATGGCCGAAGCGCTGGGCCACATCCACTGCGGCGGCGTGCCCATGGCCATCGGCGTGCAGACCGACATGGCCACGCCCGCACTCGCGCGCTTCGGCAGCGACGAGCTGCGCGCCCAGTTCCTCGCGCCGGCGATCGCGGGCGACATGGTGGGCTGCATCGGCGTGAGCGAGCCCGGCGCGGGCAGCGACGTCTCGGCCATCAAGACCACGGCGCGCAAGGACGGCGACGACTACGTCATCAGCGGGCAGAAAATGTGGATCACCAACAGCCTGCAGGCCGACTGGATGTGCATGCTGGTCAACACCAGCGAGGGCCCCGCGCACAAGAACAAGAGCCTGGTCATGGTGCCGCTGCGCGAGAACGGCAAGACCGTCAAAGGCTTCGAGGTCGGCCAGAAGATCCGGAAGATCGGCATGAACAGCAGCGACACCGGCCTGCTGTTTTTTGACGAAGTGCGCGTGCCGCAGCGCTACCGCATCGGCGCCGAGGGCGCGGGCTTCATCTACCAGATGCAGCAGTTCCAGGAGGAGCGCCTGTGGGCCGCAGCCAGCTGCATCCAGAGCTTGAGCAACTGCATCCAGTGGACGGTGGACTATGCGCAAGATCGCCAGCTCTTCGGCGCCACGCTGGCCGATCAGCAGTGGGTGCAGTTCAAGCTGGCCGAGATGAAGACCGAGGTGGAGAGCCTGCGCGCGCTCACCTACCAGGCGTGTGAACATTACGTGGCGGGCGAAGACGTGACCGAGTGGGCGACCATGGCCAAGCTGAAAGCCGGGCGTCTGAACCGCCTGGTGCCCGACACCTGCCTGCAGTTCTGGGGCGGCATGGGCTATACATGGGAAAACAAGGTCTCGCGCATGTTCCGTGACGGGCGGCTGGCGTCGATTGGCGGTGGGGCGGATGAAGTGATGCTGGGCATCCTGGCCAAGACCATGGGACTGCAGAAATCCTCCCTGCGCCGCTGACGCGGCATCCCCCCAGGGGGACGTTGCCCTTTGACCGGCAGAGCCGGATCGTCGGCGACTGCGGGTCCAGACACTTCTCTCAAACTCGAAAGGTGGATATGAGCAATTTTCTGGTGGTTCGACAAGGTGACACCGAGCGCTGGACGCTCAACGACCCCGGCACGCGCAACGCCCTCTCCGACACCCTGGTGCTGGCCCTGTTCGAGGCCTGCCTGCGCGCCAAGCAAGACACATCCTTGCGCGGCATCGTGCTCACCGGCGCGGGCGGCGCCTTCAGCGCGGGCGGCAGCCTGGGCGGTTTTGCCAGCGCCATCGGCCAACCCCTGCAGCCCGGTGAGGATGACCCGCTGATCGCCATGAACCGTGGCTTTGGCGACGTGCTGCACGCACTCACCGAGCTGCCGCAGTGGCTGGTGATCGCGGTGGACGGCACGGCCATGGGCGGGGGCTTTGGCCTGGTGTGCTGTGCCGACGTCGTGATCGCCACCGAGCGCTCGGTGTTCGCCACGCCCGAGGTCACGCTCGGCCTGCCGCCGGCGCAGATCGCGCCCTTCGTCTGGCAGCGACTGGGCGATGCGGTGGCGCGGCAGTGCCTGCTGAGCGGTGCGCGCTGGAGCGCGGCCCAGGCGCAGGCTGCGGGTCTGGTGAACACCGTGGTGGCCGACGGCGCGCTCGGTGCCGCCGTGGCCGAAGCCGAGCGGGCCTTGCGGGCCGCGGCCCCGGGCGCGGTCGCCGCCACCAAGCAACTGCTGCACCGCCTGCGCGACAAGGCGCCCGACCTGCGCAGCGAGGCCGCCATCGCTTTCGCCGCCGCGCTGCGTGGCCCCGAGGCCGCGGCCGGCCTGGGCGCTTTCGCGAAGAAACAGCCCGCGCCGTGGGCGAAAGACGGCCCGGCATGAAAAAGCTCCTGATCGCGAATAGAGGGGAGATATCCCGCCGCATCATCCGCAGCGCCCACGCCATGGGCATCGCCACCGTGGCCGTGTATTCCGACGCCGACCGGAACGCGCTGCACGTGCGCGAGGCGGATACCTCGTTCGCGCTCGGCGGCCTGGCCTCGGCCGACTCCTACCTGCGCGTGAACCAGCTGCTCGAAGCCGCGCGCGCCACCGGCGCCGACGCCGTGCACCCCGGCTACGGTTTCCTGAGCGAGAACGCACACTTCGCCCAGTCCGTGATCGACGCCGGGCTGGTCTGGGTCGGCCCGCCGCCGGCGGCGATCCGGGCGCTGGGCAGCAAGTCGGCCGCGAAGGCCCTGGCGCTGGCGCAAGGCGTGCATTGTCTGCCCGGCTATTTTGGTGACGACCAGCGCGATCAAACCTTCATCGCCGAAGCGCAACGCATCGGCTTCCCGCTTATGGTCAAGGCCGTGGCGGGCGGCGGCGGTCGTGGCATGCGGCTGGTGCACGACACTGCGCAGCTGCTGCCGGCCCTGCACAGCGCTCGCTCTGAAGCGCTGTCGGGTTTCGGCAATGGCGATCTGCTGATCGAACGCGCGCTGCTGCGCCCTCGGCATGTGGAGGTGCAGGTGTTTGCCGACGCGCACGGCCACTGCATCCACCTCGGCGAACGCGACTGCTCGGTGCAGCGCCGCCACCAGAAGATCATCGAAGAATCGCCCAGCCCGGCGGTGTCGCCTGCGCTGCGGGCCGAGCTGGGCCGGTGTGCGGTGGCGCTCGCGCAGGCCGCGGGGTATGTGGGGGCGGGCACGGTGGAGTTTTTGCTGGAGGGTGAGCAGGACCGTTTCGCCGCCGGGCCGCCCCAAGGCGAAACAGCCCCTGGACCCAGCAAGGACTGGGTCCCTCCCCAGACCTGGGACAGCGACCCGCGCAGCGGCAGTTTCTACCTGATGGAGATGAACACGCGGCTGCAGGTCGAACACCCGGTCACGGAAATGATCACCGGTCTCGACCTCGTCGAATGGCAGCTGCGCGTTGCGCGCGGCGAGCCGCTGCCGCTGACCCAGGAGCAGGTCCGCTTCAACGGCCACGCCATCGAAGTGCGCCTGTGCGCCGAAGACGAACACCACACGCCACACACCGGCCGCGTGCGCCACTTCACCGAACCCGACCTTTCGGTCCCCGGCCTGCGGTTCGACCACGCGCTGGAAACCGGTGCCGAAGTCACGCCGCACTACGACGCCCTGCTCGGCAAGCTCATCGCCCACGCGCCCACACGCGCCGAGGCCATCCGCCGCCTGGCGCACGCGCTGGGTGCCACGCAGGTGCTTGGCCTGCACACCAACCGCGCCTTTCTGTCGGCCTGCCTGTGGCACCCGGTGTTGGCCGCGGGGGCCGCGAGCATTCCCTTTCTGGCCGAACACGGCGACGCGCTGCGCACCAGCCTGCAGACCACACCAGCCGCCGAGGGGGTGGCCGCGCTGGCCCTGCTGTACGTCAGCCAGCCGCCGGCCGGGGCCTTGCCCAGTCCCCACCCGCGCCACCTGCGCCTGCGCCTGGGCAGCAAGGTGCACAAGTGGCTGGTGCAGGAAACCGGCCAGGGCCGCCTGCGCGTGATCCAGGGCGACCGGGTTCACGAGGCACAGGTCAGCGGCCAGCGCATCGTGCTCGACGGGGTCGGCTGGAGCGCCCGGGCCGTGCCGGTCGACCCCGGCGCTGGCGTGCCGCGCTGGCATGTGCAACTCACCGGAGGCGACCTGCCGGCCGGCACCGCCACCGAACTCTGGATCGACGACCTGGGCTTTGCGCCCCGCGAAGCCGCGGGGGGCGCCAGCGCCGCGCGCGAGCTGCGCGCCCCCTTCAACGGCAAGCTCATCGCCCTGCATGTGCAGACCGGGCAGACGGTGGCGCGCGGCGCGCCGCTGCTGGTGATCGAGTCCATGAAGCTGGAGCACACCCTGCACGCGCCGCGCGACACGGTGATCGAAAGCCTGAACGTGGCGCCGGGCCAGCAGGTGGCACCCGGCCAACTGCTGGCCACCTTCCTGTGATGAACATTCACCCCACCCCCGACTGCAACCCGGAAGACCGCGTCGCGCTGATCGACACGGTGCGCCGTTTCCCACCCCAGACCATCGCGCCGAACGTGAACGCCTGGGACGAAACGGGCGATGGCCCAGACGGACAACGATCCGACACAATCCCTGCATGACCAAAACCATCACCCTGCCCACCGAATTCGAGCCCGAGTTCATCGCCGGCCTGAAGGCCATCTTTGAAGAAAAAATCGTCTTCAACCAGGTGCTCGGCCTGAAGATCACCAGCCTGCTGCCCGAGCGCGTGACCGCGCGCATCGACATGAAGCCGCAGCTCGTGGGCCACTACAGCTACAACCGCATCCACGGTGGCGTCATCAGCGCCGGGCTCGATGCCATGGGCGGCCTCGCCTGCATGGCCGCCATCGGCGCGCGCCACATGGACGAGTCACCCGATCAGCGCCTGCACCGCTTTGCCAAGCTCGGCACCATCGACCTGCGCATCGACTACCTGCGCCCCGGCATCGGTGACCATTTCGAACTGCGCGCCGAAGTCATGCGCCTGGGCTCACGCGTTGCGAGCACGCGCATGGAGTTCCTGGGGCCGGACGGCAAGCTGCTGTCCTGCGGCTCGGGCGCGTACATCGTGTCCTGAGGGCTGGCACCGTGCGCCGTCGCCCATCGAAGTTGGCGCGACGCCAGCGACTGCTGCGCTGGGCTCGCCTGCTCTGGGCCTCGCCCAACACCCTCATCGGTCTGGCGCTCGGGCTGCTGCTGCTCCTGGTGGGTGCGCGTGTCCGGCGCGTGGGCGGCGTGCTTGAAATCGCCGCCCTGCGCCAGCGGCCCCGGCGCCGCTGGCCCTTCAACGCCATCACCTTCGGCCACGTGATCCTGGGCACCCACGCGCAGGAACTGGAGCGCCTGCGCGCACACGAACGGGTGCACGTGCGGCAGTGCGAGCGCTGGGGACCGCTGTTTCTGCCCGCGTACCTGCTGGCCGGGGCCTGGCAGTGGGTGCGGGGGCGGGATGCCTACTGGGACAACCCTTTCGAGGTGGAGGCGCGGCGGGTTGGAGGATGTTGATGGGCAAACCGGCAACAAGCTCGATTCAACCCGATTCGAGTCCAGCAAGGGAATCAGCGGAGGGTTGCATTGCCCGCAGTCGCTGATAGATCTGGGATTTGACAAGTGGGCTTGTTAACCAGTTCAGCATGCCTTTCGTCAAGTAGTCGCTTTCAGTTTTCGACTTGTTGGGTCAATTTCCGCAGCGTCTACGATTGCGGATATTTGATTTTGTCTTTTGTTTCGGAACTTAGCTGCAGAAAAAATGGCATCAGACCTCTTCACGTTGTCGCGCGTTCGTGGCGTGCCCGTCACGGACGCACAGCTCATCGAAGACTTGAGGCGAGTTGCGGGCTTGATCGGCCTTGGCACCGTAAGTCAACCTCAATACCTGCAGCATGGACGTTTTGACATGAAAAACCTCTCGCGCCGTCTTGGGGGTTGGGAGGCTGCGCTTTCGGCCGCTGGACTTGGGCCGACTTCATATCAAGGCGAATACTCCGACGAACAGCTGTTCGCCAACATCCTCGTTCTTTGGCAACACCTCGGGCGCCAGCCTAGGGATTGTGTTCAAAACCCCGTGCAGTCCCCGATGGTCTGAAGGTGCGAGGCGAGGAACAATGGCGTCATGAAGAAACAAGCGGAACTGGGACTGAACCTGAGCACGAGGCGCACGCGCAAGGCTGTGTTCCTCGACGAGATGGAGCTGGTGGTGCCGTGGCGCGAACTCATTGCGCTGATTGCAGCGGCCGCGCCGGTTGCCAGCACGGGGCGCCCACCATTTGCACACGAGACCATG
>NZ_JBVPZA010000016.1:0-73396 GCF_055703065.1 Hydrogenophaga sp. L310 | reverse complement strand
GGCTCAATGCCGTTTTGCATGGAACTTGACCTTCAACTCCGATGCGTGGTGAGGCCTGCGAAGCGCGGCGCTGCGTGCTCGAACGGGTTGGCTGGAAGGTGCTTGAGCTTGGACAGGCGCAGGTACGCAATGGCGATGAAGTTCCTGCTCGTTCTGAATCCGCGTGCGGCCCGCTTGGCGTTTTGCATTAGCCCATTCATGGCCTCCACAAACGCGTTGCTGCGTCCTTGCTGCATGCCCGCGATGACGCCTTCAAAGTGCGTCTTGAGCGTGCGTGCGAGCCGCTTGAAGGGCTCCAGGCGCGAGCGCATGGCCCAGGCGATCCAGCGCCCAAGTCCCGTGCGCGCCACCTCCTCGCTCTGACTGTGCGCCGCTGTCTCATACACCTCCCGCAGCGCCCCCTTCATGCGCCAGGCCCGTGCGCTTTGCAAGTTCGTGCGCTGCAGGGCGTACATCGCCTGTATGTGCCGCTGATTCCAGCTCGCATGGTGCGTGCGCATGGCCCAGCTCAGACTGCGCCTGCTGGCGCGGTCCAGCTCGCCCAGCGCTTGCGCCACGGCGTTGGGTCGGCTTTTGAATTCGGCCGCGCGCACCTCATCCATGGCCTTGCCCGCCAGTGCCGCCACATGAAAGCGGTCATAACAGATGGCCGCCTGCGGCAGTTGCTGCTGTGCCCCCTTCAGGTAGGCCGCACTCATGTCCATGCTCACATGGCTGATCGCCTGGGCGCTGCCGCCATGCTCGGACAGGTCTTTGGTGAAGGCATTGACCGTCTGGTGATCGCGTCCCTCGGTGACAAAGAGCAGGCGCTTTTGCTGCAGATCGTGCACGGCCGTGACGTATTCGTGGCCCTTGCGCAGACTGGTCTCGTCAATGCCGATGTGGCGCACGCCGCTCATGTCGTCCTTCTGACGCGCAAGCTTGACGTAGTGGTCAATGCGCCGCCACAAGGCTTTGGCGTCGGCGCGCAGGTGACGGGCCGCGTGGGCCACGGGCAGTTCTTTGCACAGGCTCAGCGCCAGCGCTTCAAACAGCAGCGTGAAGCCGCTGCCCTCGCGCGCCCAGGGCACCGGCACCTGGCTGGTCTTGCCGCAGGCGGTGCAGGCTACGCGGGGTATGGCCGCGTGCAGCCAGGCCTCGAACTGGAAGAAATCCAGATGGCGCCACGATCGCTCAATGCTCTCGTGGATGCCTTGATCGGGTGCGCCGCAGTGTGGGCAGGTCAGACGCCGCTCGGTGCAGACCACTTCAAAGTCAATGCGTTTCTTGGCGGTGCTCAACTCGGCGCGCTCGACACGCCAGGGGGCTTGCAACCCAAGGGCTGCGGTGAACAGGGCTTCGGTGCTCAGGCTCATGGTCGGTTACGAAGTTGTCAGGGTGGCGGCAACCAGAGTATCCAGCAACCTCACTCACTCACCACGCATCGGAGTTGAAGGTCAAGTTCCATGCAAAACGGCATTGAGCCGGTTTGGCTGGCACTTACATAACCACCACAGGGCCGGATCCGGTTACACCGACCAATATCTTTTACAACCCGACCTCGTACGCAACGATAGATCAGACAGATTTTTCGCTTTTCTTCACCGGAAACGGCAGCCCATTGAATCAATTCATGCTGGTATTCCCCGATGGAGGCAACAAGACTTTCGACGGCACGACCGCGGCATTCCTCTCCGGTTTGAAGGGTTCCCCTGACGGCGTCACGCTGGTCGCAGGCCTCGACAGCACGGCCAGTTTCGATACCCCGGACGTGGGAACGAACAAGACCGTCACCTTCACCGGCTACAGCCTGGGCGGTGCAAATGCCGGTCAATACGCCCTTGCCACTTCTTGCTGTGGTCCCGTTGTTTCAACAACAACCGCCAACATCACGGCGGCGACTGTGATTCCTCCGGACACGCCTCCCGTGACTCCACCCGTGGTGAGGCCTCCCGTGAGGCCACCCGTGGTGACGCCTCCGGTCGTGGTGGCTCCGGTGGTACCTCCGGTGGTGGCATCACCGACAGCGCCGACCCAGGACCTCGGGCCGTTTCCTCCCGTGTGGACGCCGTCCACACCACCCGCCGTCGACCGTCCCGAATACGTTCTCACGGTGCTGTCGCCAGCGCCCTTGCCGCCTTCGATGCTGGTCGTGGTCGCACCACCTCCTCCCCCACCCCCACCGGTCTCCGTGCCTGTTGTGGTGCCTGTCGAAACGCCGCCCGAGGTGTACCAGCCGCCCGTGCGCAAGCCCCGGCCGGAACGCAACTGAAATGGCGGTTGTGAGAAAACCTGTGACAGAACGGCGCTCATGATCCGCGAAATTTTCCTGGGCTTGCTGGCCGCTGGACTGATCAGCACCCAGGCGCACGCATCGCACGATGCTGCGCACGGGCCTGGCACCGGGTCGGGGTCGGCATTGTCGGGGCGGTCCGCTGAAGGCCATGCTGTCCCGGCGGTCACGCCAACGCCAACCGCAGCGGTGGGGAAGAGCCCACGACGCGCCCACTTTGCGCAGGCCAAAGCCTCCACGGAAGCCCGGCACGTGGCCCACTGGGTGGTGGATTCGGGCGACAACCGCAACAAGCCATTTGTCATCGTGGACAAGCGGGAGGCCAAGGTCTTCGTGTTCGATGCCCAGGGGAAGCTGAGTGGCGCGTCTTCCGTGCTGCTCGGACTGGCCATCGGCGATCACTCGGTTCCCGGCATTGGAACCAAAAAGATGTCCACCATTCGCCCGGAGGAACGCACCACGCCGGCAGGCCGTTTTGTGGCGAACCTGGACAAAAACATGAAGGGCGATGAAATGCTCTGGGTGGACTACGACACGGCCATCTCCATGCACCGTGTGGCCACAGGCAATGCCAGGGAACGCCGCGTCGAAAGGCTGGCCAGTTCGTCACCGGCCGAGCGCCGGATTTCCTATGGTTGCATCAACCTTCCCGTCAAGTTCTACGACAAGGTGCTGAGTCCGGCCTTTACCGGAACGGACGGCATTGTGTATGTGCTGCCCGAAACCCGCTCGGCCCGTGAAGTGTTCGGGTCCTACGACGTCGAGGAAGCGGCCAGCCTGCAGGCCGAACGTTAGGCCCCGCCGGCACCGGTGGACTGCCGCGCGGCCGGGAGCCTGCAGAGTGGCCCGACCCCGCGCCCGCTGCGGGCTCCACGCGCTCCCGCCTGGCATGCGGTGGGTCGGGTGGGGTGGTCTTTTCAGGGCGTTGACGCTAAAGTCTGGATATCCATCCAGTGGTTTTCTTCCAGCGTCCCGCCATGCCCGACATCCTCATTCCCCTGCACGCCATCAAGGGCCGCGGCATCGCCCACCGCCAGCCGCACCGCTTCGAGCGCGATCTGCGGGCGGCGTTCGACGATGGCTGGGGCACGCTGGACGATGCGGCCGTCGCGGGCGAAGAAGCCGCCGCGCCGGCCACGCAGGTCACGTTCGAAGACGCCCGCAGCGCCATCACCCGAAACGACTCGCCCGACATCGGCTTCACCCTCGGCCTCAACCCCTACCGCGGCTGCGAGCATGGCTGCGTCTACTGCTACGCCCGGCCCACCCACAGCTACCTGAACCTCTCGCCGGGGCTGGATTTCGAGACCAGGATCATCGCCAAGCGCAACATCGCCGCCGTGCTGCGCGACGAACTGCTGCGACAGGCCTATGCGCCCGACCTGCTGGCCATCGGCACCGTGACCGACGCCTACCAGCCCGTCGAACGCGAGCTGCGGCTGACGCGCGAGGTGCTCGAAGTGCTGCACACCGCGCGCCACCCGCTGGCGATGGTGACCAAGGGCAGCGGCGTGGAGCGCGACATCGACCTGCTCGCGCCCATGGGGCAGCAGCGCCTGGCCGCGGTGTACGTGACCATCACCACGCTGGATGCGCAGCTCGCGCGCATCCTGGAGCCGCGCGCGGCCGCGCCGCACCGGCGCCTGCGCACCCTGCGCACGCTGGCCGAGGCGGGTGTGCCCACGGGCGTGAGCGTGTCGCCGCAGATCCCGTTCATCAACGACGACATGGAACGTGTGCTCGAAGCCGCTTACGAAGCGGGTGCGCGGCGTGCGTTCTACCAGGTGCTGCGTCTGCCCTGGGAGCTGAGCGAGATGTTCCGCCAGTGGCTGGCGCAACACTATCCGGACCGCGCCGCGCGCGTGATGGCGCGCATGCAGGACCTGCGCGGCGGCAAGGACTACGACGCCGACTTCGCCACCCGCATGAAGGGCCAGGGCCTCTGGGCCGACCTGCTGCGCCAGCGCTTCGTCAAGACCTGCGACCGGCTCGGCTTCAACCGCGACCGCGAGCCGCTGGACACGAGCCTCTTCCGGCCCGCGGCCCTCCGCGGGCAGGGCGATCTGTTTTAGGCGGCTGCGGCCAGCAGCGCCAGCGTGTCCACCCGCCAGTGGTGCAGCGCTTCGTAGAACCCCTCCCACACGCAGCCGTTGCAGCCGCGCCCGCAGCAGGTCGTGGGCTCGGGAGGTGGCGGGCGCAAGGCGGTGTCGAGGTCGATGCCGCGGCGCTGCGCCAGGCCGCGCAGGTGGGCCATCAGCGCGTGCGCCGTGGGCAGGTCGCCCAGCGGCAAGGCGGCCGGTTCGTGGCGCACGAAGCGGGGCTGCTCCTGGCCGTCGAACACGCCCGATTGATTGAACATCGCCGCCGGTCGCACCCACAGCCCTCCCTTCGCCAGACCTTCGCCGTAGAGGGCGCGGTACAGCGTCATGCCCTGCAGCGTTTCGCTGCAGCGCACGGTCTCGAGAACGTCGTACCAGCCGCCCTTGTAGTGGCGGTACAGGCCGGGCGGTGTGGCGTTCAGCGGGGGCAGGTCGTGGTCGGTGGGGGCGGTCATGGGCGCGGCGCAAACGGGGGCAGGGCCCCGAGTGTGCCAAACCCGGGCGTGGCAGCAGACCACACCGAAGCCCCAAGAAAAAAGCGCCCTCGAAGGGCGCTTTTTTCATGGGCTGAAGCCGGCTACCGGCCAGGGCATCAGATCTTGGCGCCGCCGATGTAGCTGTCGTAGCGCCACTCGGAGAACTTGCTCCACAGCACCTGGTCGCGCTGGAAGGCGCGCATGTCCTGGTGGATCTTCTTGAACTCGGGCGACTTGGCCTCGTGTTCGGCGAACACTTCCATGGCCGCCTTGAAACCGGCGTCCATCACCGCCTTGCTGAAGGGCTTGAGCTGGGTGCCGCTGGCCACCAGGCGCTTGAGCGCAGCCGGGTTCTGGGCGTCGTACTTGGCCGTCATGTCACGCGCCGCCACGGCACCGGCCGCGCGCACGATGGCCTTGTTCTCGGCCGAGAGCGCGTCGAAGGCTTTCTTGTTGATGAAGAACTCCAGCTCCGCGCCACCTTCCCACCAGCCGGGGTAGTAGTAGAACGGGGCCACCTTGTTGAAACCCAGCTTCTCGTCGTCGAACGGGCCGACAAACTCGGTGGCGTCCAGGGTGCCTTTTTCCAGCGCCTGGTACACCTCGCCCGCGGGCATGTTCTGCGCGACCACGCCCAGCTTGTTCATGGTCTCGCCGAACAGACCGCCACCCAGGCGCATCTTCAGGCCCTTGAGGTCGGCCACGGTCTTGATTTCCTTGCGGTACCAGCCGCCCATCTGGGTGCCGGTGTTGCCCGCGCTCATCGAGGTGATGTTGTACTTGGCGTAGAACTCGTCCATGTACTTGCGGCCGTTGCCGTGTTCCATCCAGGCGTCCATGTGGCGCGCGGTCAGGCCAAAGGGAACGGCGCAGCCGAAGGCGAAGATCGGGTCCTTGCCGGTGAAGTAGTACGACGCGGTCTGCGCCATTTCCACGGTGCTGTTCTGCAGCGCATCGACCACACCGAAAGGGGGCATCAGGTCACCGGCTGCGTGCACGGACACCTCGAACTTGCCGCCCGACAGGGCCTTGACGGTTTCCGAAAACTTCTCGGCCGAGCCAAAGATGGTGGGCAGCGACTTGGGAAAGCTCGATGCCAGGCGCCAGCGCACGGCGGCCTGGGCATGCACGGCGGGGGCGATGCCTGCGGACAACACGCCGGCAATACCAGCGTTCTTGATGAGGGAACGACGATCCATGAAAGTACTCCTGAGGAAGAAAGTGCCGGTGCCCCGTGGCGGCAGGCGCCCCGATCGCCCGGCGTTGACGAACCCCTCAACCATACCCCAGTCGCGGGTTAACCCCGCCGGCCCGGTGTCACACCGGTTCTTCGATGGACAGCGAGGCGTGTGGCAGCGCGGGCACCGCGTGCCGGCCCCGTCCGGTCAGACCCGTTTGCCAGGCCGCCAGCCACACGGGCAGGGTGGTCGATGGGTCGTCGCCCAGGCCGCGCACCACGCAGCCACCGGCTGCGCCCGCCGCGGCCACGGCCTGCAACTGTGCCGGCTCCAGGATGCCGCCGATGCCCACCACCGGCGCGGGCGCCATGTGCGCCCACCAGGCGAGGTTGTCCATGCCTTGCGGCCGCCACGGCATGTCCTTGGTGGTGGTGGGCCACACCGGACCGCAGGCGATCAGGTCGGGCATCAGGGCGGCGGCGCGGCAGAGCTCCCACAGGCTGTGTGAACTCAGACCGAGCATCACGCCCTGAGCGCGCGCCGCCTGAAGTTGCGCGCGGTCTTCCGGCGTGAGGGCGAGCAGGTCTTCCTGCCCCAGGTGCAGCGCGCGGGCGCCCGCTTGCAGGGCGAGTTGCCAGTGGTCGTTGATGACCAGCGTGGCGCTCGCCGCATGGGCCGCGCGCTGGCTGCGCTGGATGGCTTCGCTCAGTTGCGCTGTCCATGTCGCATCGGCCACGCCGGCCGGGCGCTTCATGCGCAGCTGGATGGTGGGTACGGTGGGTTGCGCGCGCAGCACGGCTTCCACGCGTTCGGCGCTGTCCACGATGGCGTAGACACCGGGCTCGAGCCCACGCAGGCGCTCGGGCCAGTCGGCGGGCGCGCTGTCGTCCAGGCTCAGACGCGGAAGCAGCGTGGGGTCGTTGCCGAAGCCGGGCAGCGCGATCACCGGACCCGCACCCCGGCCCACGGTGCGTGCGTGGCGCAGCGCGTGGGTGGTGGCCATCTTGGCGAGCACGGCGGCGTCGGCCGCGACGAAGCCCAGCGCCAGCGCGGCGGCCAGCGAGGTGGCGAAGGTGCAGCCGGTGCCGTGGTTGTTCGACGTGTCCACACGCGGCAGGCTGAGCCAGCCGCGTGCGTGGGGCGTGTGCAGCCAGTCGAGCGAGAGGCCCGGTGTGCCGGCGTCACCGCCCGTCACCACCACCGCCTGCGCGCCCAGCCGCTGCAGGGCCCCGGCGAGCCCGGGCACGTTGTTCGCTGCGTCGGCGCCGAGCAAGGCCGCGGCTTCGCGCTGGTTGGGCGTGATCACGCTGGCGCGCGGCAGCAGTTCGTCGCGGTAGATCTGCAGCAGCTCGTCGCTGGTGAACGCCGCTCCGGTGCTGGCGCGCAGCACCGGGTCGATCACCAGCTGCACCGGCCCGCGCTCACGCAGGCGGTCCACCCAGCGTGCCACCGCGCGCGCGTTGGCGGCGCTGCCGAGCAGCCCGGTCTTGATCACGCGCGGCGGCAGGTCGGCGGCCAGGGCTTGGAGCTGAGCGTCCAGCAGCTCGGGCGCCACAGCCTGCACCTGCGTCACGGCCACGGTGCTCTGCGCGGTGACGGCCGCCACCACCGGGCAGAGGTGCACGCCGAAGGCATCGGCCGCGCGCTGGTCGGCTGCCAGGCCCGCGCCGCCACCGCTGTCGGTGCCGGCGATGCTCCAGATCACAGGGGTCATGGTCAGTTGATCAGAAAAGGATGACCGGACACCGGCGTGCTCGCCACCGCCATGTCCTGCGGCGCCATCACACCCGCCTCGTACGCCGCGCGACCGGCTTGAATGGCCAGGCCGAAGCCGCGAGCCATGCGCACCGGGTCCACGGCCTGGGCCACGGCGGAGTTCAGCAGCACGGCATCGAAGCCCAGCTCCATGGCGGCGGCGGCGTGTGAAGGCGCGCCGATGCCGGCGTCCACGATCAGCGGCACGCCGGGCAGCCGCGCGCGCAGGGTGCGCAGCGCAAACGGGTTGATGAGCCCCTGGCCCGAGCCGATGGGCGCCCCCCAGGGCATCAGCACCTCGCAGCCCGCGTCCAGCAGGCGCTGGCAGGTAACGAGGTCGTCGGTGCAGTAGGGGAACACGGCGAAGCCATCTTTTGTGAGCTGCGCAGCGGCGTCCACCGTGCCCCAGGGGTCGGGCTGCAGGATGTGTTCGTCGCCCACCACCTCGAGCTTGATCCAGCGTGTGCCGTAGAGCTCGCGCGCCATGTGCGCCAGCGTGATGGCTTCGCGCGCGGTGCGGCAGCCGGCGGTGTTGGGCAGCAGGTGGGCGCCGTGTTCCAGCATGGCGGTGCGGATGATCTCCACAAAGCCGTTGTCGCCACCCGCGGCCAGCGTGCGCTTGAGGCCCACGGTGACGATCTGCGTGCCGCTGGCGGCGATGCTCTCGGCCAGTACCTGTGGCGACGGGTAGCCGGCTGTGCCGAGCAGGAAGCGGCTGTTCAGTTCGACGCCGTAGGGCGCCCAGGTGTTTGTCGGTGTGCTCATGGTGTTCATCCACCCACGATGGCTTGAAAGGTCAACACGGTGTCGCCAGCCGACAACCATGTTTGCGTGCGCAACGCTCGTGGCACGAACTTGCCGTTCACAGCCGTGGCGATCTGGTTGGCGTCTACCCCTTGTGCGTCCAGCAGCGCGGCCAGTGTCAGACCGTCCGGGCAGGGCAGGGTGTGTTCGTTGAAGCGCAGCGTGGCCTCGACCGGGATCAGGGTTTCAGGCATGGGCAGGCTCCTTCTCCATGTCGGCCAGAGCCGCCAGCGCGTCTTGCACCAGCGCCGGCGCCAACAGCCAACCATGTCGAAACAGGCCGTTGATGCGCAGCAGGCCGGGCTCGGCGTGGGTATGGGGTTCGTTGTCGTGCAGGGCGGGGCGCAGGTTGGCTTCCATGTGCACGATGCGTGCTTCGGCCAGTTCGGGCAGCACGCTCTGCGCCGCCGCCATCAGCTCGACCGCGCTGCGCAGGCTCACCGGCGAGCGGTCCTCGCTCTCCACCTCGCTCGCGCCGACCACGAACAGGTCGCCCGGGCGCGGCACGATGTAGACCCGGTGGCGCGGGTGCAGCAGGCGCACCGGGCGCTGCAGCGGTACACCGGGTGCTTGCAGCCAGATCACTTCGCCGCGAACGCCTCTGAGCGGCAGGTCGGGTGTCGCTCCCACTCCTCGCACATCGATGGCGAGATCAAACCGCACCGGCCCTTCACCCATCAAGTGCAGCACACCAGGCGCCACGCGTTCCACGCGTTCGCCCCAGCACCAGTGCACGTTCTTCGCGTGCACGGCCAGCGCGCTGAGCATGTCGCGCGACATGACCTGCGCCTCACCGGGCAGCAGCCAGGCGTGCAGACCCGGCGCCAGCGCGGGCTCCAGCGTGGCCAGCGCCGCACGGTCCAGCGGCTGCGGCGCGGGCAGCTCGGCGGCCAGGGTGGGCGCGGTGTCCAGCCGGGCCAGCACGCGGCGCGCCGCGCCCAGGTCGGACCCGTGCGCCAGCATCAGGCTGCCGTGCTGCTCGAACAGCGGTGCCCTGCAGCCGTCGGCGCGCAGCGCTTCGGCCACCTCGCGCCACAGGGCCAGCGATCGCCAGCCCAGGCGGGCGATCTCGGGGCCGGCGTTGTCCAGCTCCGCGATGGGGCTGAGCATGCCGGCGGCGGTGAAGCCCGCCGCAAACGGTGCGCCGCCCACCAACTGACCGGTTGGCGGAGCCTCTGGCCCCGAAGCCGGGTCGAACACCGTGACATGGTGCCCCGCGCGGGACAGCTGCCACGCGAGCAGGCGGCCGAGCACACCCGCGCCAGCGATGCCGATGCGTGCCATGGTTCAGACCTTGGTCGAGATGGATGACACCGGCACGTAGAACTCGCCGCCCACCGCCTTGAACTCCGCGCTCTTCTGCGCCATGCCTTCGGCCAGTGCTGCTTCTTCGCTCACACCTTTGGCGGCGGCGTAGTCGCGCACGTCCTGAGTGATCTTCATGCTGCAGAACTTCGGCCCGCACATGGAGCAGAAGTGCGCTTCCTTGCTCGAGTCCTTGGGCAGGGTTTCGTCGTGGTAGTCCTCGGCGGTCTGCGGGTCCAGGCCCAGGGCGAACTGGTCGCGCCAGCGGAATTCAAAACGCGCCTTGCTCATGGCGTCGTCGCGGGCACGGGCGCCCGGGTGGCCCTTGGCGATGTCGGCCGCGTGGGCCGCAATCTTGTAGGCAATGATCCCCTGCTTCACGTCGTCGCGGTCGGGCAGGCCCAGGTGTTCTTTGGGTGTGACGTAGCAGAGCATGGAGGTGCCCATCCAGCCGATCATGGCCGCGCCCACGGCCGAGGCGATGTGGTCGTAGCCCGGCGCGATGTCGATGGTCAGCGGGCCCAGCGTGTAGAACGGCGCTTCGTGGCAGTGCTTCAGCTGCTCGTCCATGTTGGCCTGGATCAGGTGCATGGGCACGTGGCCGGGGCCTTCGATCATGGTCTGAACGTCGTGCTTCCAGGCCACCTGGGTCAGCTCGCCCAGCGTCTTGAGTTCGGCGAATTGCGCTTCGTCGTTGGCGTCCGACGCGCTGCCCGGGCGCAGGCCGTCGCCGAGCGAGAAGCTCACGTCGTAGGCCTTCATGATTTCGCAGATCTCGTCGAAGTGCGTGTAGAGGAAGTTCTCTTTGTGGTGCGTGATGCACCACTTGGCCAGGATCGAGCCGCCACGCGAGACGATGCCGGTGCGGCGCTGCGCGGTGAGGTGGATGTAGGCCAGGCGCACGCCGGCGTGGATGGTGAAGTAGTCCACGCCCTGTTCGGCCTGCTCGATCAGCGTGTCGCGGTAGATCGCCCAGGTCAGGTCTTCGGCCACGCCGCCCACTTTTTCCAGTGCCTGGTAGATCGGCACCGTGCCGATGGGCACCGGGCTGTTGCGCACGATCCAGTCGCGCGTGGTGTGGATGTTCTTGCCGGTGGAGAGGTCCATCACGTTGTCGGCGCCCCAGCGGATCGCCCACACCAGTTTGTCCACTTCTTCCTCGATGCTGGAGGTGACGGCCGAGTTGCCGATGTTGGCGTTGATCTTCACGCCGAAGTTGCGCCCGATGGCCATGGGCTCGACCTCGGGGTGGTTGATGTTGGCCGGGATGATGGCGCGGCCGCGCGCCACCTCGTCGCGCACAAACTCGGGCGTGAACACATCGGGGATGCGGGCGCCCATGGGGTTGCCGCGCAGGCGCGCTTCACGCGCCGGGTCGCCCAGGTACTCGCGCATCCACTCGCGCTTGCCGTTTTCGCGCAGGGCCACGTATTCCATCTCGGGCGTGACGATGCCCTTGCGCGCGTAGTGCATCTGCGAGACGTTCATGCCGCTCTTCGCGCGGCGTGGCGTGCGCTGCAGACCGGCGGCCTCGGCGCGCAGGGCCTCGATGCGTTCGATGGTGGTGCCGTTGTTCTGCGCCTCGTTCTTCACGCCGTCGTCCAGCGCGGCGCGCTGCCGGCCGGTGTAGTTTTCGGTGTCGCCGCGTGCCGCGATCCAGGCGCCGCGCACATCGGCCAGGCCGGTGCGCACGTCGATGGCGGCGGCCGGGTCGCTGTAGGGGCCGGAGGTGTCGTACACCGTGACCTGCTCACCATTGCTCAGCAGGATCTCCCGCATGGGCACCTGGATGCTGGCCTGCGAGCCGGGCACGTAGATCTTGCGCGAAGCGGGGAAGGGCTCGCGGCTGAGGGCGAACTGGTCTGCGAAGGGAATCTTGTCGGGGGCGTTCATGGCGGCGGTCTCCTGTTGGGGCTGTAAATGCTCCGGAGACCGCCCGTCAAAACATGCACCCGGGCCCACCGCTGGTGTGGACGGACCCGTTGCACGAGGAACGGGTTGGGGATGCAGGCCCTGGGGGCTGCGCTCTTCTTTCGCTGGTACTAGCCAGATCAAGTTCACGGGTTCGGTTTTTCAACCATCTCAGCGCTGGACCTTTTCAGGACCGTGCACCCCGGAGCAGGGCGGAGTGTATCCCGGTTTTTTGAATGCGCTTCGCACCGACCCCACGGGGCGCTTGCCTATTGCGTTGCGCCCCGTGTCCGCCACCGCACCGATCATGCTGCCGCGTTTTGTTACGCTGCTTGATGGTGTTCCGCCGCCAACCCAAGCCATCGAGACCCTCCACGCCCATGACCTGGCTCACCTGGCTGTTCCTCATCGTCGCGGCGCTCGCGCTGATTTTCGTGGGCCTCAACGCCGTCGGTGCCATGCGCTGGACCGGGGCGACGCAGGCGATCCTGGCGCGTCTGGAGGCGAAACGCCTGCCCGCCGCACCCGCGCGCTACGACCTGGCGCCCGGCGTGGCTGTGCGTGTGCACGACAGCTATTCGGACGGTGAAGGCCTGCTGCACGAGGCCGTTTTTGGTCTCTTCAGCGTGGCCCACCTGCGGGGCGGTGGCGAACGGGCGCGCGGCGAGCTGTTCCGCTTCGATGCATCGGGCCTGATGACGTCCATGCGCGCCGAAGCGCGCGGCCGTATAGTCGGCAATGAGGTCAGTTCGGCTCCGTGGGAGGGCACCTGGGCCAACCACCAGCGCGTGGATGGCATGACCGTGCCCCTGTCCGGCGAAGTGGCCTGGCTGCTGCCCGAAGGCCGCAAGACCTACTGGCGTGGCACAGTCACCTCTCTCAACCACGAATGGTCGCCCTGAACCGGTCGCCGCCCAGCGAACCGCCACACTGTCACCCCGCCCCTCCCACCACCGCAAGGACATCACCATGTACGGATTCACCACCACCATCCAAGGCACCTCGTTCGATGAAGCGCTCGCCCACACCATCCAGGCCCTCAAGGAAGAGGGCTTCGGTGTGCTGAGCGACATCGACGTGCAGGCGGCCATGAAAGACAAGCTCGGCGTGGACATGCCGCGCTACCGCATCCTCGGCGCCTGCAACCCGCCGCTGGCGCACCAGGCCTTGCAGGCGGAGCCCGACATCGGGCTGCTGTTGCCCTGCAATGTGATCGTGCGCGAAGTGTCGAGCCACGAGATCGTGGTGGGCTTCCTGGACCCGCAGGTCATGGTGGGACTGGTCGGTGGCGCCGGGGTGAAAGCGGTGGCCGACGAGGCCGAGCAGCGCCTGCGCCGGGTCTGCACCAACCTTGGCGGACACACCGTCTCCGAGTGATGAAGGGCAGCACCTCGTGCTCATGCTCTTGAGCGGTGTCTGCCCGACGCTCGACGCCTGCCGGGGCGCTTGACCGCATGCCCACGGTGTATCGCGCCTTGCGCGGCCTGATTTTGGCGCTGGGCCTGGCCGCGGGTGGCGCCTGGGCGTCCGAGGTTTCGTTGTGGTTCGCATCGGGCCGGCCCGGACCCCAGGCCTGGCAGGCTCTGGACCTGCTGGCCGAAGCGCCCGGCCATGGACTGATCGCCGAAGACTACGAGATCGACACGCTGGCCCGGCAGGTGGGCGAGGCGCATCGAGGGCCGCCACCGGATGACGCTGCCCAGGAGCGGCTGGCACAAACCCTCAGCGCGACCTTGCAGCGCTACCTGACCGACCTGCACCAGGGCCGGCTGGACCCGCGGCACATTGACCACCACTTCAAGCCGTCGGTGCGCGCGGACTTTGATTCGGTTGCGCGGCTGCGCGACGGCCTGCAAGCCGGGCGGCTGGCCGAACTGGTGCGCGAGGCCGCGCCGCAGTTGCCGCAATACGAAGCATTGCGCGAGGTCCTGGCCCGGATGCGAGCGCTGGTGGACCACCCCGCCTGGCAACAGGAACTGCCTGCGTTGCCGCGCCCGGCCCACCCCCAGCCGGGCCGGACCGGCAAGCTGGCGCCAGGCCAGTCCTGGGCCGGCCTGGCCCTGCTGGCCGAACGGCTGCGGCTGCTGGATGACCTGACGGCTGACGAGCCGCTCCCGGCGGTCTACGAGGGCGTCTGGGTGGAGGCGGTCCAGCGCTTCCAGGAACGCCATGGGCTGGACGTGGACGGTGTGGTCGGCAAGGACACCTGGGCCGCGCTGCAGGTGACACCGGACCAGCGGGCGCAGCAGATCGCCCTCAATCTGGAACGTCTGCGCTGGACGCCGCTGACCGAAGCCCCGCGCATGATCGTGGTCAACATACCGGAGTTCGTACTGCGCGCCTACGAAGTCCGCGAGGGTCGCATCGTTGTCCAGCAGTCCATGAAAATCATCGTCGGCAAGGCCATGGACACGCGCACGCCTGTGTTCTCCGAAGACATGCGCACCATCGAGTTCAGCCCTTTCTGGAACATTCCCCCGTCGATCGCGCGCACCGAAACCGTCCCCAGGCTCCAGCGCGACCCCGCTTACCTGGCGCGTGAGGACATGGAGTTTGTCCTGGCAGACGGCAGCACCGGCACCGAGGTCACCCCGGAGGTGCTGGCCGATGTGCTGGCGGGTCGTGCCCGCATCCGCCAGCGTCCCGGGCTGAAGAATGCGCTCGGCGCGGTCAAGTTCTCCTTTCCGAACCGCGACCACATCTACCTGCACCACACGCCCGCGGCGCAGCTTTTTGGCCGCGGGCGCCGCGACTTCAGCCACGGCTGTGTGCGCGTCGAGCATCCGGTGGAGCTGGCCCTGTTCGTGTTGAAGGACATGCCCCAATGGAGCGAGCATCGCGTGCGCGAAGCCATGGCCTCGGGGCAGTTGCAGGCCGTCCGGCTCAGCACGCCGGTGCCGGTTCTGATCGCCTATGGGACGGCGCTGGTGAAACGGGGTCGCCCTTACTTCTACCCCGATATCTACGGTCATGACGGGGAACTGGCCGAAGCCTTGCGCCAGCGATAGACCGCGGTCAGCGGCTGTGCCGGGCTCGGTGAAGGACCAGCCGGTCAGATCGGGTCGGCGAGCAGCTTGGACAAGGCGGCGATGTTGGCCGCGCTGGGCACTTGCGGTTTCATTTCGTCTTCCTCGGCGGTGGCGTTTTCGTGTGCCTGGATCGCGTTGACCAGGGCGTACTGGTTTTCCCACGAGAGGGTCTTGCCTTCCGGGCACATGTCGCGCAAAGTGCCAAACCAGTAGTAGCCGTCCTTGCCGCCGAACAGCGTGTCGATGGCGCCGGCGTCGCCGGTCTTGATGCCTTGGGCCGCAAGGATGAGCTTGAGTTTGTGGTGGGAGACGGAATAGTGCATGAGTGCTTCGAGGTTGTTTGACCAGGTCAGGGCGGCCCGCCATTGTGCGGGTCACCAGGGGCGAGGATTTTACTGAAGGTGCCGCCGACCGGCGCGCTGCGCTGCAGCGTATCCTCGGACGCTGATGAAACCCTGCCGCCGAGGTGAACACCGATGCTCGATCTGCTGATCACCCGCGCCAACCTGCCCGACGGCCGCTCCAACATGTCGGTTGCCGTGCGGGACGGCCGCATCGTTGAAGTGACCGAGGGACTGCAGGCGCTGGCGCATCAAACGCTGGACGCGGCCGGCCAGCTGCTCTCGCCGCCGTTCTGCGATCCGCACTTCCACATGGATGCGACGCTCAGCTACGGCCTGCCGCGGATCAACCAGAGCGGCACCCTGCTCGAAGGTATCGCGCTGTGGGGCGAGCTCAAACCACAGCTCACCGAAGAAGCCCTGGTGGAGCGCGCGCTGACTTATGGGGACTGGGCGGTGGCCAAAGGTCTGCTGGCCATCCGCAGCCACGTGGACACCAGCGACCCCAGCCTGCTGCCGGTGCGCGCGATGCTGGAGGTGAAGCGGCGCATGGCGCCTTACCTGGACGTGCAGCTGGTGGCCTTTCCGCAGGACGGCGTGTTGCGCTCTCCGGGCGGGCTCGACAACCTCAAACGCGCGCTCGACCTGGGCGTGGACGTGGTGGGTGGCATCCCGCACTTCGAGCGCACCATGGCCGACGGCGCGGCCAGCGTGAAGCTGCTGTGCGAACTCGCGGCCGAGCGCGGCCTGCCGGTGGACATGCACTGCGACGAGAGCGACGACCCACTCTCGCGCCACATCGAAACGCTGGCGTACGAGACCCAGCGCCTCGGCCTCCAGGGTCGCGTCAACGGCTCGCACCTCACCTCCATGCACAGCATGGACAACTATTTCGCGTCAAAGCTGATCCCGCTGATCGCCGAGGCCGGCGTGAGCGTGGTGGCGAATCCGCTGATCAACATCACCCTGCAGGGCCGGCACGACAGCTACCCCAAACGGCGTGGCATGACGCGGGTGCCCGAGCTCATGGCGGCTGGTGTGACGGTGGCCTTCGGCCACGACTGCGTGATGGACCCCTGGTATTCGCTGGGCAGCGGCGACATGCTGGAGGTGGCCCACATGGGCCTGCACGTGACGCAGATGACCAGCCAGGCCGGCATGCGCCAGTGCTTTGAAGCCGTGACCACGAACGCCGCCAAGGTGATGGGGCTGGCCGGTTATGGCATCGAAACCGGGAACGACGCGAGCTTCGTGCTGCTGCAGGCACGCGATCCGATCGAGGCGATCCGCCTGCGCGCCACGCGGCTGAAGGTCTGGCGCAAAGGGCATCTGCTGTCGGACATGGCGCCCGCGATGGCGCATCTGACCCTGCCGGGGCGGCCCGGTTCAACGGCGTTCACCCGATAGCACCCACCGTGCTCTGGGCGCTGGCGCACAGATGACCGGGCGCATATCGCCCAAGCTACCCGATCCCGCCCAGCCTGGGCGCGGCGCGATCCTGCGCCTCCCGGCAGCGCTTCACGAAGGACCCCTCCGATGTTTCCAGAGTACCGAGACCTCATCACGAGCCTCAAAACCACCGACCTCCACTTCACGCGGCTGTTCGACCAGCACAATGAACTCGATCAGAAGATCCAGAACATGGAAAACGGCATTCAGATGGCCACCCCCGCAGAGATCGACACGCTCAAACGCGAAAAACTGCAGCTCAAGGATGAGCTGTACGCTGTGCTCCAGAAGGCCAGTGGTGACTGACACCACCGAGCCGGATTTTCAACCGTTACAGGAGTGCCCATGGCCACCATGATGAAAGCAGCCGTCTTTGTCGAGAAGAACCGCATCGAGGTGGTGGACAAACCCATCCCCGATGTCGGTCCCAACGACGCCCTGATCCGCATCACGACCACCACCATCTGTGGCACCGACGTGCACATCCTCAAAGGGGAGTACCCGGTCGCCAAAGGCCTGACCATCGGCCACGAGCCGGTGGGCGTGATCGAGAAGCTGGGCAGCGCCGTGATGGGCTACACCGAAGGCCAGCGCGTGATCGCCGGCGCCATCTGCCCCAACTTCAACTCCTACGCGGCGCAGGATGGCGCGCCGTCGCAAGACGGCAGCTACCTGATTCCCCAGGGCCTGTGTGGCTGCCATGGTTTCAAGGCCACAGCGGGCTGGCGCTTCGGCAACCTGATCGACGGCACCCAGGCCGAGTACGTGCTGGTGCCCGATGCGCAGGCCAACCTCGCGCCCATCCCCGACGGCCTGACCGATGAACAGGTGCTGATGTGCCCCGACATCATGTCCACCGGCTTCAAGGGTGCGGAGAACGCCCGCATCCGCATCGGCGACACCGTGGTGGTGTTTGCGCAAGGCCCCATCGGCCTGTGTGCCACGGCGGGCGCGCGCCTGCTGGGCGCGTCCACCATCATCGCGGTGGACGGCAACGATCACCGCCTGGACATCGCGAAGAAGCTGGGGGCCGATCTCACGCTGAACTTCAAGAATTGCGATGTGGTTGACGAAATCATGAAGATCACCGGTGGGCGCGGCGTGGATGCGTCCATCGAGGCGCTGGGTACCCAGTCCACCTTCGAGTCGGCCCTGCGCGTGCTCAAACCCGGTGGCACCTTGTCCAGCCTGGGCGTGTATTCGAGTGACCTCACCATTCCTCTGGGCGCCTTCGCCGCCGGACTGGGCGACCACCGCATCGTCACCGCGCTGTGCCCGGGTGGCAAGGAGCGCATGCGCCGGCTGATGAACGTCGTGGCCTCGGGCCGCATCGACCTGGGCGTGATGGTGACGCACCAGTTCAAGCTGGAGGACATCGTGGCCGCCTACGAGCTGTTTTCGAACCAGCGCGATGGGGTGTTGAAGGTGGCGATCAAGCCATGAAGTTCCGGAGGCGGCGCAACGCCATCTGCCCCGCGTCGCTGACAGCCACAGGCTCGTCAGAGTGACCGGGTGAATGGTTGCGCCGCAGCCGGGGTTTCGACCAGCTTCGTCAGCGTCCACAGTACCCGGTTCGCGGGCACGGGCACTTCCAGCGCTTCGCCGCGCCGCACCACGTAGCCGTTGAGGTGGTCGATCTCGCTCGGCTTGCCGCGCATCAGGTCCTGCGCCGTCGAGGAGTATTGGGAAGGCATGGTCTCGGCGATGCGGCGCACGGCGGTGTCCACGTCGCCGGGCAGGGTGACGCCGTCGGCCGCGGCCACCGCGCGGCATTCGGCCACCACGTCGCGCATCACGCCCTGCACGCCGGGGCGCTGCACCAGTTCGCCATACGGCAGGCGCGCGACGGCCGAGAGGGCGTTGTAGGCGCAGTTGAGGATGAGCTTGGCCCAGAGCGCGCCGCGCACGTTGTCGGAGATGGCGGTGGGTACGCCGGCCGCGACCAGCGCCTGCGCCAGCTCGGCGCTGCGCGACGAAGGCTCGATCACGAGTTCGCCGCGTCCGTGGTGCCGCAGGTGGCCGGGTCCGGCCATCTCGGTGGCCACATAGACCACGGCGGCCGCAACCTCTTGACCGGGCAACACCCGCCGCAGCCGCTCGGCATTGTCCACGCCGTTCTGCAGGCACACCACCAGCGCGCCCGGTGCCAGTGATGCCCGGATCTGTTCGCCGGCGCTTTCGGTGTCGGGCGACTTCACGGCGAACAGCACCACATCGGCCCCGGCCACGGCACAGGGTCCGGTGCTTGCGGACAGGGGCACGGTTTCGTCGAAGCTCAGCGTCTGCATGCGCAGACCGTTCGCGGTCACGGCCTGCACGTGCGCGGGCCGGCCGATCAGCGTGACCGCGTGGCCGGCGCGTGCCAGCATGCCGCCGTAGTAACAGCCGACGGCGCCTGCGCCCATGACGGCGATCTGGAGTCGGTGAGAGGTGTTCGCGTTCATGCGAATCATTCTAGGGGCGAGCCCACGGCCCCGGCTGCCACACTCAGGTGGTCTGCGCAGGACCCGGGGTCGAACGGGCCCGCATGGCCGCCAGCCCCAGGATCACCGTCTCGGTCCAGAACTCGAAGCTCTGCTCCAGCGGCTGATCGACGCCGCTGGATGCGCGCACCACGAAAGCGCCGCGCGCCAGATGGGGCATTTCGCGTGCCAGCGTGGGGCATTGCCGGGCGTCCACGTCCTGCATGCGTTGCCGGTGCGCCGCGGCCCAGCCCTCGGGGTCTTCTTCGGGCAGGGGCGCGAGTTCCAGTGTGACGAAGCCCACCATGCCCGCGACCAGCGTGTTGTAGGCGTGGCGCAGCCGGTCGCCGGAAAAGCCCGCGCGCTCCAGCAGCGCCAGCATGTGCTCGACGAGTTCGGACGGCATGCTTTCGTTGGAAACCAGCTGGGCACCGAGCACCGGGGCGATGGCGGGGTGCGCGCGCACCGCCTTGCGGTAGCGCCGGAACAGCGAGCGCACGCCCGTGGCCCAGTCGGCCGGCCGGCGCGCGGGCTTGAGGTCGCCCAGGGCCAGCGCCACGGCACCGGCAATCAGGGCGTTGCGACCCGGTACGTGCCAGTACAGGGCGGTGGGGTACACGCCCAGGTCACGCGCCAGATCACGAACACTGAAAGCCGCCACGCCTTTGCGGTCGATCAGCGCCAAAGCGGCGGCCAGCACGGCGTCGCGGGTGAGGCCGCCGCCGGGTTTCGGTGGAGCGGAAGCGGGCGGGACGGTGGTCATGGTGTGCGAGGATACCGGCGTTTGAAAACCTCACAACGCCTTGTACACTGTACAGGAAGCAACGGTGTGAAGGAGCGACCATGAACCTCATCGATACCCTCGAAGCCGCCCGCGCGCGCTACCGCGAACGCAACCCGGCCAGCGAGCGCCAGCTGGCCCAGGCGGCCACCGTCATGCCCGGGGGCAATACGCGCAGCGTGCTGTTTCACGCCCCCTTTCCACTGACCATGGTGCGGGGAGAGGGCGCCCGCCTGTGGGACGCCGACGGCCACCGCTACCTCGATGCCCTGGGCGAGTTCACCGCGGGGCTGTACGGCCACTCGAACGCCGCGATCCGGCAGGCCATCGTCGATGCGCTGGCCGGTGGCGTGAGCCTGTCGTCCCACAACCGGCGCGAGGTGGCGCTGGCGGCCGAGATCCAGCGGCGTTTTCCGTCGATGGCCCTGATGCGTTTCACCAACTCCGGCACGGAGGCCAGCCTGCTGGCGCTGGCCGCAGCCAAGGCTTTCACCGCCCGGCCCAAGATCATGGTGTTCGACGGGGCGTACCACGGGGGGCTGCTGAGCTTCGGCCGGGGCGGCTCGCCGATCAACGTGCCCCACGAATACGTGGTGGCGCCCTACAACGATCTGGCCGCCGCGGAAGCGCTGGTGCGCGAGCACGGCCCGGCGCTGGCGGCGATCATCGTCGAGCCCATGCTGGGAGCGGGCGGCTGCATTCCGGGTGAACCCGCGTTCCTGCACGGCCTGCGCGCGCTGGCCAGCGGCTGTGGCGCCCTGCTGGTGTTCGACGAGGTGCAGACCTCGCGCCTGTCCATCGGCGGGCGGCAGGCGCAACTGGGCATCACCCCCGACCTGACGGTGATCGGCAAGTACTTCGGCGGGGGCTTGTCCTTCGGCGCCTTTGGCGGGCGTGTGGACTGCATGGCGCAGTTCGACCCCCGCCGCGCGAACGCCCTGTCGCATGCGGGCACCTTCAACAACAACGTGCTGTCGATGGCCGCCGGTCTGGCCGGCCTGCAGCAGGTGCTGACGCCGGAGGCGCTCGCCGCGCTCAACCAGCGTGGCGACCGGCTGCGCGAGCGCCTGAACACCGTGCTGCAGACGCATGGTGTGGCGGCGCAGTTCACCGGCCTGGGCTCGGTCATGAACCTGCACGGCATGACCGGGCCGGTGCGCTGCGCGGCGGACCTGGCCCCGTCCAACACCTGGTTGAAGGAGCTGTTGTTCTTCGACCTGCTGGAGCGCGGGGTCTACATGGCGCAGCGGGGGCTGGTGACCCTGTCGCTGCCGTTCGACGACGCGGCCTGCGACGAGATGCTGGGCGCGTTCGAAGACGCGGTCCGGGCGCGTCGCGATGTGCTGCGGGGCTGAGGAGCGAGCAAGACGCTGACTTCGGACTTGCGCGATGGCGTTCTGACACGGACGCTGAACCGTCCCGGCAAGCTCAATGCGATCAACAACGATCTCGCACTGCGCCTGCTCGATGCCTTGCGGTCGGCGGCTGCAGACCCGGGTGTCCGGGTGGTGCGACTGCGCGGCAAGGGGCGCGCTTTCTGCGCGCGTTTGCTGCTTTTTCTCTGCGAGGCGTTGGATGTCCAGCCGGCGCTGGAATGGGGGCTCGTCTACCGGGTGGTGAACGGTCCGGACCGGGAGGAGGCCTCCTGGCATGTCGCGACCGCACTGGCCGCGCTCGAGCCTGTGGTGGCCCGGGCATTCAGACCGGTCATGAACCAGATCGGCCTGCCGGTTTTTGATCGGGACATCGAGGCCGAAAACGGGGCGCAACGGCTGCTGGGATCAGAGCCCGGGCCAACCTGAGTTTTCCTGCGCAGGCCTTCAGGCGCCCAGCGCGCGCAACACCTCTTCGGCCGTGGCCGGTGCGTTCACCAGCAGGGGGTCACCGCCCGCCTGCGCCACCGCGTCCCGCAGCGCCTCGTACACGCTGATGGCCAGCATGAACGGGGGTTCGCCCACCGCCTTGCTGCCGTGCACGTTGTCTTCGCGGTTGGCTTCGGGCCAGAGCTCGACCTTGAAATGCGCGGGCACGTCGCCGGTGGCGGGGATCTTGTAGGTGCTGGGGGCGTGGGTCTGCAGATAGCCTTTGCCGTTCCACACCAGCTGTTCGGTGGTGAGCCAGCCCATGCCCTGGATGAAGCCGCCTTCGATCTGGCCGATGTCGATCGCCGGGTTGATGCTGCGGCCGACGTCGTGCAGGATGTCCACCTTCAGCACGCGGTACTCGCCGGTGAGCGTGTCGATGGCGACTTCGCTCACCGCCGCGCCGTAGGCGAAGTAGTAGAACGGCCGGCCGGTGAGCGTGGTCTTGTCGTAGTGGATCTTGGGCGTGCGGTAGAAGCCGTCGCTCCAGAGCTGGATGCGGTTGGCGTAGGCCGCGCCCACCACGTCTTCCCAGCGGCGTGTGCTCTTGTCGGTGATGACCTGGCCGCCTTCGAAGCGCACGGCACCCGCGCCGCAGCCGTCGAGACCGGCCACGAAGGCGGCGAGGTTGTCGCGCACATGGCGGGCGGCGAACTGCGCCGCGCGGCCGTTCAGGTCGGTGCCGCTGGAGGCTGCGGTGGCGCTGGCGTTGGGCACCTTGCTGGTGTCGCTGGCGGTGGCCAGCACGCGCTCGAACGGCACGCCGAGTTCGTCGGCCACGATCTGCGCCACCTTGGTGTTCAGGCCCTGGCCCATCTCGGTGCCGCCGTGGTTCACTTGCACACTGCCGTCGGTGTACACGTGCACCAGCGCGCCGGCCTGGTTGAACAGCGTGGCGGTGAAGCTGATGCCGAACTTGACCGGTGTGAGCGCCAGGCCTTTCTTGATGACGGGGCTGCTGGCGTTCCACGCGGCGATCTGTTCCCGGCGTTCGCGGTAGCCACTGGTGAGCACCAGGGTGTTGATCAGCGGGTCGAGGATGTTGTCTTCCACCTGCATCTGGTAGTGCGTGACGTTGCGCTCCGTGATGCCGTACAGGTTGCGCAGCCGCACGTCCAGCGGGTCCAGGCCCAGCGTTCGCGCGATGTCGCCCAGAATGCGCTCGATCACGATCACGCCTTGCGGGCCGCCGAAGCCGCGGAAGGCGGTGTGGCTCTGTGTGTTGGTCTTGCAGCGGTAGCTGGCCACGGCGACGTCTTCAAGGAAGTAGGCGTTGTCGGCGTGGAAGATGGCGCGGTCGGCCACCGGGCCGGAAAGGTCGGCGCTGAAGCCGCAATTGGCCAGCATTTCCAGCTCCAGGCCGCAGAGCAGGCCGGAGTCGTCGAAACCCACTCGGTAGTGGTAGGCGAACGGGTGGCGCTTGCCGGTGATCATGAAATCGTCGTCGCGGTCCAGCCGCAGCTTGACCGGGCACTTCAGCTGGTTGGCGGCGATGGCGGCCCACACGGCCAGGTGGCCGGCCTGCGTCTCCTTGCCCCCGAAGCCGCCGCCCATGCGCCGACACTCGACCGTGACGGCGTTGTTGGCAATGCCCAGCGCATGTGAGACCCAGTGCTGCACCTCGCCGGGGTGCTGGGTGCTGGTGTAGACCCACCACTGGTTCTGCTCCAGCGGCAGCACGTAGGCGACCTGGCCTTCGAGGTAGAAGTGTTCCTGGCCGCCGACTTCGAAGCGGCCTTCGAGCTGGTGCGGTGCGCGCTTCAGGGCGGCACCCGCATCGCCGCGGCTCACCTGCACCGGTGGCAGCACATAACTTTCCAGCGCATGGGCTTCGTGCACATTGAGCACGGCGGGCAGGGGTTCGATGTCCAGCTTCACGAGCCGCGCGGCGCGGCGCGCGGTCATCACGTCGTCGGCCACCACCAGCGCGATCACCTGGCCGGTGAACATCACCGTGTCGAGCGCGAACACCGGCTCGTCGTGCGCGAAGGCGGCGAGCGTGGTGTCGCCGGGGATGTCGCCGGCGTCGATCACCGCCCGCACGCCGGGCAGGGCCAGCGCGGCGGAGGCGTCGAGCTTGCGCAGGATGCCGTGGGCCACGGGCGAACAGACCGGCGCGGCGTGCAGCGTGCCACGCACCTCGGGGATGTCGTCGATGTAGGTGGCGGCGCCGGCCACCTGGGCGCGGGCGCTTTCGTGGAAACGGGATTGGCCGGCGGCGCGCAATGCCGTTCGCCCGGAGCCCGTCGAAGGGCTGGTGGGGGCTTCGACAGGCTCAGCCCGAACGGAAGGGGCTGCCGCATCCGCCCGGGTAGAAGTCACCACCGGTGGTTCGGTTGAATTTTTGTCGCGGGCGTTCATGCCGTGGCCTCCAGATCGGATGCGGTGAGGTTTTCCAGGTTGATGTGTTGCAGGCCCTGGCTTTCCAGCCAGAAGCGCCGCAGCAGGTTGCCCAGCACGGTCAGGCGGTAGGCGGCGCTGGCGCGCATGTCGCTGATGGGCTGGAACTCGGTGCGCAGCGCGGCGGCGGCGGCCATCACGGTGTCGGCGTTCCAGGGCTGGCCGAGCAGGGCAGCCTCCGTCCGGCGCGCGCGGGCCGGTGTCGCGGCCACGCCGCCCGCGCCGATGGAGACCTGTTGCACGGTGCCGTCTTTCAGGGTCATCTGGATCGCCAGGCAGACGGCGGAGATGTCGTCGTCGAAGCGTTTGCTGATCTTGTAGACCATTTCCAGCCCATGCCCCGTGGGCCGCGGCACCTTGATCCAGCACAGCAGCTCGTCCGACCGCATCACATTCGTCCGGTAGCCGGTGTACAGGTCCTCCAGCCGCAGCTCGCGATGGGCGATCTCGCCGCCGGCGGCGGTCTTCTTCCAGCGCATCAGCACCACGCTGGCGCCGAGTGCAATCAACAGCGGCATGGCGTCGCCGATGGGTGAGCCGTTCGCCACGTTACCGCCCAGCGTGCCCGAGTTGCGCACCGGCAGGCCGGCGAACCGTTGCGAGAAGGTCTTGAGCTGGGGGCGTTCCTTCACCAGCGCGGCAAAGGCGTCGGTCAGCGAGACGGCGGCGCCGATGGCGATGTGGTGCGGGTAGGTTTCCACGCGCTGCAATTCGCGCGCCGCGGTCACGTCCAGCACGCGCTCGAAGCGCTTGTGCAGCTTGGTGACCCAGAGGCCCACGTCGGTGCACCCGGCCACGACCTGCGCCCTGGGGTGAGCAGAGCGGGCCTGCAGCAGAGCGGCCAGGGAGGTGGGGCGCAGGTAACTTTCATCGCCGTTCTGTTTCGGCTTCAGCGCCTTGAGGGCGGCGACGGTGGCCGCTTCGTCCACGCCACAGCCGGCGGGCAGCGGCAAACTGCCCATTTTTTCAGCAGCGTCGAGGATGGGGCGGTAGCCGGTGCAGCGGCAGAGGTTGCCCGAGAGATCGACCTGGGCTTGTTCGCGGGAAATCGCCTGACCGTTCTGGTTGTTCTGGTACATGCCGAACAGGCTCATGACGAAGCCCGGCGTGCAGAAGCCGCACTGGCTGCCGTGGCACTGCACCAGGGCTTCCTGGCAGGGATGCAGGTCGGGGGATGCGCCCGCCTTGAGCGTGGGGGCAGACAGGTCCTCGGCCGTGAACACCGCCATGCCGTCCACCGAATGCGCCAGCCGGATGCAGCTGTTGATGGCCTGGTATTGCAGCTTCCCGTTGACGGCCTGCGCCAGCACCACGGTGCAGGCGCCGCAGTCGCCTTCGCCGCAGCCCTCCTTGGTGGCGGTGAGCTGCAGGTCCTCGCGCAGCACCTCCAGCAGGGTGCGGTCGGGTGCTACATTGCCGAGCGCCACGGTCTGGCCGCGGCGCACGAATCTCAGGGTTTGTGCGGAGATTTTTGAATTCATGCGCGCCAGCATAGCGCCCACCCCATGGCACAACATATGCTCAGGCATATGGGAAGAATGCCCAAACCACCATCCACACGCATAGCCTCAGGGTATGAAATACGTGTCCATGTTCGACAAGATTGACCTGCACCTGATCCGCGTGCTCTACACCGTGCTCACCGAGCGCAGCGTGTCGCGTGCGGCGCTGCGGCTGGGCATGTACCAGCCGGCGGTCAGTGCGTCGCTCAAGCGCTTGCGCGAACTCGCTGGCGACCCGCTTTTGGTGCGCTCGGGCTCCGGCATGGTGCCCACGGTGGCCGGGTTGCGCATGATCGAGCCGGCGGCCGACATCCTGCGCAGCGCCGAGGTGCTGTTTTCCGACGCCCGCAGTTTCGACCCCGCCACCGCCCACCACACCTTCAGCCTGGCCGCCAGCGACTACCTGGACCCGCTGTTCCTGCCCCAACTGGTGGCCCAGATCAAGAGCCTGGCGCCGCAGTGCCCGATCGATATCCACCCGCTCTCGGCCGACTCCGACTACCGCCACCACCTCGCCCAGGGCGACTTCGACGTGGTGATCGGCAACTGGCCGCTGCCCCCCGGCGACCTGCACCTGGGCCGGTTGTTTGGCGACGAGGTGGTGTGCCTGGTGTCGAACCAGCACCCGGCGGTGCGCCGTGGCTGGGACGTGGAGGCCTGGCTCAGCGCCGAACACATCGCGCCCACGCCCACCCACCCCGGCGCGCGCGGCGTGATCGACGACCACCTGGCCGCCAAGGGCCTGGTGCGCAACATCACCGCGCGCTGCCCGCATTTCGGGCTCATTCCGGCCATGGTGGCGGGCAGCCTGCTGGTGCTGACCACCGGGCGCCAGTACTGCGAGCGCTACACCGGCGTGCTGCCGGTGCAGGTGCTGGCGTGTCCGGTGGAGTTCCCCCGCATGATGTATTACCAGCTCTGGCACGAACGCACCCACGCTTCCAGCGCCGGGCGCTGGCTGCGTGAGCAGATCAAGGGCGTGGCGGCTTCGCTGCGCCGCCCGGACGACGACGCGGCCCGAACACCCCAAGAGGAGAACCCGTGACCACGCCACGACTGCAACTCACCGGCATCACCAAACGTTACCCCGGCGTGGTGGCCAACAACGGCGTCTCGCTCAGCGTGGCGCCGGGCCAGATCCACGCCGTGCTGGGCGAAAACGGCGCCGGCAAGTCCACGCTGATGAAGATCATCTACGGCTCGGTCAAGCCCGATGAAGGCGCGGTCATGTTCAACGGCCAGCCGGTGCACGTGCGCAACCCGCAGGAAGCGCGTGCGCTGGGCATCAGCATGGTGTTCCAGCACTTCAGCCTGTTCGACACGCTGACCGTGGCCGAAAACGTCTGGCTCGGGCTGGACAAATCGCTCACGCTCGCCGAGGTCAGCGCCAGCATCGACGTCACCGCTTCCCAGTACGGCCTGGACATCGACCCCAAGCGCCCGGTGCACACGCTCAGCGTGGGCGAGATGCAGCGGGTGGAGATCATCCGCGCGCTGCTGACCAACCCGCAGCTGCTGATCCTGGATGAGCCCACGTCGGTGCTCACGCCGCAGGCGGTGGAAAAGCTCTTCGTCGTGCTCAACAAGCTGGCCGCCGAGGGCTGCAGCATTCTCTATATCAGCCACAAGCTGCACGAAATCCGCGAACTTTGCACCGCCTGCACCGTGCTGCGTGGCGGCAAGGTCACCGGCGTGTGCGACCCGCGCGAAGAAAGCAACGCCTCGCTCTCGCGCCTGATGATCGGCGCCGAACCGCCCGCACTGGAGGTGCGCGCGCTCAACGCCGGCGCCGCAGTGCTGGAGGTGCAAGGCCTGACGCTGGCGAGCGACGATCCCTTCGGGACCGATCTGGCCGACGTTGCGCTCACCGTGCGCAGCGGCGAGGTGGTGGGCATCGCGGGTGTGTCGGGCAACGGCCAGAGCGAACTGCTGTTTGCGCTCTCGGGTGAAGACCGCCGCGCGCCGGCGGGAAGCATCCGGGTGACGGGCAAGGACGCTTCGCACCACGGGCCGGGCAAGCGCCGCGCCCTGGGCCTGCATTTTGTGCCCGAGGAACGCCTGGGCCGCGGCGCCGTGCCCACGCTCTCGCTGGCGCACAACCTGTTGTTGACGCGGAGCGACGCGCTGGGTGCGGGCGGCTGGCTCAAGCTGGGTGTGCTCAAGACCCAGGCGGCCGGCATCATCCAGCGCTACAACGTCAAGGCCAACGGGCCGGATGCGGCGGCCAAATCGCTCTCGGGCGGCAACCTGCAGAAATTCATCGTCGGCCGAGAGATCGAGGCCAAACCGAAGTTGCTGATCGTGAGCCAGCCCACCTGGGGCGTGGACGTGGGCGCCTCGGCGCAGATCCGCGGCGAGATCCTGGCGCTGCGCGATGCCGGTTGTGCGGTGCTGGTGGTGAGCGAAGAGCTGGACGAGCTGTTCGAGATCAGCGACCGCCTGCACGTGATCGCCAAGGGGCGGCTCTCGCCCAGCCTGGACCGGGCCGACGCCACCATCGAGCACATCGGCGAATGGATGTCGGGTCTGTGGGATGCCCAGGGCGCACCGGACAACAACAAGAATGAGGAGACCGCCCATGCTGCGGCTTGAAGTCCGTCCCCAGCCCTCGGCGCGCTGGGGCTACGCCTCGCCTTTGCTGGCCCTGGCCATCACGGTGGTGATCGGCGTGATCCTGTTTGCGGTGCTCGGCAAAGACCCGGTGCGCGGCCTGCAGGTGTTCTTCTGGGAGCCCATCAAGAACACCTATGCGTTGTCGGAGCTGATGGTCAAGGCCACACCCCTGCTGATCATCGCGCTCGGGCTGGCGGTGTGTTTCCGCTCCAACGTGTGGAACATCGGCGCCGAGGGCCAGTACCTGATTGGCGCCATCTTCGCCGCGGGTGTGGCGCTGACGGCCGACAAGACCACCGGGCCCTGGATCGTCCCGGCCATCATCGTCGCAGGCATCGTCGGCGGCATGGTCTGGGCGGGCATCGTGGCGTTGCTGCGCGACCGTTTCAATGCCAACGAAATCCTGGTCAGCCTGATGCTGGTCTATGTGGCGATCCAGGTGCTCAACTTCCTGGTCTACGGCCCCTGGAAAGACCCGCTGGGCTACAACTTTCCGCAGACCAAGACCTTCGAGTCGGTCACGCAGATCCCCAAGCTGATGCAGGGTTCGCGCGTCAACATCGGTCTGCTGCTGGCGCTGGCCGGCGTGGCCGCGGTCTGGGTCTTCCTGTTCCGCACCTACGCGGGCTACGGCCAGCTGGTGGGTGGCCTGGCGCCGGCGGCCGCGCGCTACGCGGGCTTTTCCTCGCGCAAGGCGCTGTGGATCGCGCTGCTCACTTCGGGTGGTGCCGCCGGTCTGGCCGGTGCGCTGGAAGTGGCCGGCCCCATTGGGCAGCTCACGCCCTATGTGCCGGCGGGTTACGGCTTCGCAGCCATCATCGTGGCCTTTGTCGGGCGCCTGCACCCGGTGGGCATCGTGTTCTCGGCCATCCTGATGAGCATGTTCTACATCGGCGGTGAGCTGGCGCAGTCGCGCCTGGGCCTGCCGAAGTCCATCACCGGCGTGTTCCAGGGCTTGCTGCTGTTTGCGCTGCTGGCCTGTGACACGCTGATCGCTTATCGCATCAAGTGGAGTAAATGATGGAATCCATCGCTCTTCTCATTGGCGCATCGCTCAACGCGGGCACCGTGCTGGCCATCGCTTCGCTGGGCCTGCTGATCAACGAAAAGGCCGGTATCGTCAACCTCGGGGCCGAGGGCATGATGCTCTGTGCCGCGCTGGCCGGTTTCGCCACCGTGGTGCACACCGGCAGCACGCTGGCCGGCTTTGCCGCGGGCATGGCGGCGGGCGCGTTGCTGGCGGCGATCTTCGGCGGCCTGGTGATCTGGCTCAACACCAACCAGTACGCGACCGGCCTGGCGCTGTCGCTGTTCGGTGCGGGGTTCTCCGCCTTTGCGGGTAGCCGTTACGTGCAGGAGAAACTGCCCGAGCAGATGCAGTTCAACATTCCCGTGTTGAGCGACATCCCGCTGCTGGGCCCGGCGCTGTTCCGCCACCACCCCATGGTCTACGTCTGCATCGGCATCGTGTTCGGCCTGATCTGGTTCCTCTACCGCACACGCGCCGGACTGGTGCTGCGCAGCGTGGGCGAAAGCCCGGAGTCGGCCCACGCGCTGGGCTACCCGGTGCGCCGCATCCGCCTGATGGCGGTGATGGCCGGGGGTGCGCTCTGCGGGCTGGCCGGCGCCTATGTGTCGACCATCTACACGCCGCTGTGGGTCGAGGGCATGATCGCCGGCAAGGGCTGGATCGCGCTGGCGCTCACCACCTTCGCCACCTGGCGCCCGGCACGGGTGTTGCTTGGTGCCTACCTGTTCGGTGGCGTGACCATGTTGCAGTTCCACCTGCAGGGTGTCGGTGTGAATGTGCCCAGCCAGTTCCTGACCATGATGCCCTACCTGGCCACCATCGTGGTGCTGGTGCTGATCTCGCGCAACCCGACCTGGATCCGCATCAACATGCCTTCGTCGATCGGGAAGCCCTTTTATCCCGGCGCATAATCTTTTTTCGGTTTTTGTCACTGTTTCCGTTACCACCAACTCTCCCAACAAAGAGGTTTCCATGACTGACCTGAGCAAACGTTCCCTGATGAAGCTCGCCGCGTTGACCGCGGTGGCCAGCGCTGCGCTGATCGGCTGCGGCAAGAAGGAAGAAGCCGCACCCGCGCCGGCGCCCGCACCTGCCGTGGTCGAGGCGCCCAAGGCCGAGCCGCTGAAGATCGCGTTTGCCTACGTCGGCCCGGTGGGTGACGGTGGCTGGACCTTCGCGCACGACAACGGCCGCAAGGCCGTCGAGGCCGAGTTCGGCGACAAGGTGGTGACCAGCTTCGTGGAGAACGTGCCCGAGAGCGCTGACGCCGAGCGCGTGATCCGCGACCTGGCCAGCCAGGGCAACAAGCTGATCTTCGGCACCACCTTTGGCTACATGGAGCCCATGCTCAAGGTCGCGCCCGACTTCGCCGACGTGAAGTTCGAGCACGCCACCGGCTACAAGACGGCCGCCAACCTGCGCACCTACGACAGCCGCACCTACGAAGGCGCCTACATGGCCGGCGTGATCGCCGGTTCCATGACCAAGACCAACACGCTGGGCGTGGTGGCCTCGATTCCGATTCCCGAGGTGATCCGCAACATCAACAGCTTCACGCTGGGTGCGCAGTCGGTCAACCCCAAGGTCAGCACCAAGGTGGTCTGGATCAACAGCTGGTTTGATCCACCAAAGGAAACCGAAGCGGCCACCTCGCTGATCAACGGCGGCGCCGACGTGCTGATGCAGAACACCGACTCCTCGGCCGTGCTGCAGACCGCCGAGAAGATGGGCAAGCGTGCCTTCGGCTGGGATTCCGACATGACCGCCTACGGCCCCAAGGCCCACCTGGGTTCGGCCGTGATCAACTGGGCGCCGTACTACATCAAGTCCACCAAGGACGCGCTGGAAGGCACCTGGAGCACCGGCGGCGTGTGGTGGGGGCACAAGGAAGGCGCGATCGACATGGTGTCCATCGCCGAAGACGTGCCGGCCGAAGCCAAGGCCAGGATCGACGAAATCAAGGCCGGTCTGAAAGACGGCAGTTTCGCGATCTGGAAGGGTCCGCTCATGGACCAGGCGGGCAAGGAAGTGCTGGCCAAGGACGTGGTCGCTGACGACGCGTTCCTGGGCGGCGTGAAGTTCTATGTGAAGGGTGTGGAAGGCAAAGTGCCCAATTGATGCACCCCCCGCGCCGCTTCGCGTCACCCCCCGAGGGGGCGATGCGAGTGGCCCGGCGAAGCCGGTTCCACCGCATCCTGGGGTGAAGACACGCGCGCCGGAGACCATCGCCGCTGCCTTTTTTGCAGCGGCGATTTGCTTTTTGAAGGATCACACCCATGATCGAGACACAACTCTGGCATCCGGTGACCGCGTCGCACATGGTGCGCGATGCGCCGGTGGCGGTGGAGCTGCTGGGCAAGCCCCTGGTGCTCTGGCGCGAGCCGGGACACGAGGGCGCACACGGTGTGGTGCACGCCTGGGCGGACCGCTGTCCCCACCGCGGTGCACGCCTGTCGCTCGGTCGTGTGCTGAACCACCTGCATGGCGCGCGGCTGGAGTGCCCGTACCACGGCTGGCAGTTCGGCGGCGACACCGCGGCCCAGCAGGCGGTGGTGCCGGTGGCCGTGGGGCGTTGTGTGCATGTGCCGGCGGCACCGGTGTTTGAGCCGCCCGCGTCCCATTGTGCGACCGTGTTTGAGGCGGTCGAGCGCCACGGGCTGGTGTGGGTGCGCCTGGAGCGGCCCGACCGCACCCGCGTGCCAACGGCCCTGACGGAACCGCCCGCGTTCGAGCCCTGGAGCGATCCGCTCTGGCGCCAGGTGCTGTGCGGTCCCTACGAGGTGGCCACCAGCGCGCCACGCCTGGTCGAGAACTTCCTGGACCTGAGCCATTTCGGTTTTGTGCACGAGGGCTGGCTCGGTGAGCGCAGCCATGCGCAGGTGGAAACGGGCCGGGTGGAAGAGGGCGCCGAGGGTCTGGTGGCCCGCGACTGCAAGGCCTGGCAGCCGCGTGCCTACGCGGGCGCCAGCGAGGGTGGCTTCATCACCTACCGCTACACGGTCCCGCACCCGTTTGCCGCGGTGCTGCGCAAGGACGCGGCCGAGGGCGATCCGGTGAGCAACGCGATCGCGCTGTTCATCCGGCCCGATTCGGCGACGGGTTGCACCGCCTGGTTCGCCATGGCCACGCTGGGCGACCTGTCGGACGACGAGGAACTGCGTGCTTTCCAGGACGCCGTGTTCGCCCAGGACCGCCCCATCGTCGAATCCCAGGTGCCGAAGACGCTGCCGATCGGCCAGGACGGACCGATCAACGAGGTGCACAGCCCGGCCGACCGCATGTCCAGCGCCTACCGGCGCTACCTGGCCCGGCTGGGTGTGTCTTTGGGCGTGTGTTGAAGCACGACCCCATGCAGGGTCTGTGGGTATCGACAGCCTGTAAATTCCAGTTCGACAGCAAGGAGCACCGTCATGAAGAACCCCGCCATTGAACGCGCCGTGGCCCTGGCCCGGGTGATCCCGAAGGCCGAGCTGCACATCCACATCGAGGGTTCGCTGGAGCCCGAGCTGATCTTTGCGCTGGCGCAGCGCAACGGCGTGCAGCTGCCCTATGCCGATGTCGAAGCCCTGCGCGCGGCCTACGCCTTCACCGACCTGCAGAGCTTCCTGGACATCTACTACGCGGGTGCCAGCGTGCTGCTGCAGGAGGCCGATTTCTACGACATGGCCTGGGCCTATTTCGAGCGGGCCAAGGCCGATCACGTGATTCACACCGAGATCTTTTTTGACCCGCAGACGCACACCGCGCGGGGCGTCTCTATGGCGACGGTGGTCCAGGGCCTGTCACGCGCCTGCGCCGACGCGCAGAGCAAGCTGGGCATCAGTTCGGCGCTGATCCTGTGTTTCCTGCGCCACCTGAGCGAAGCCGAAGCCTTCGCCACGCTGGAAGCCGCACTGCCGTACCGCGAACACTTCATCGGCGTGGGGCTGGATTCCAGCGAGGTGGACCATCCGCCCGAGAAGTTTGTGCGCGTGTTCGCGCGCTGCCGTGAACTGGGTTTGCGCATCGTCGCGCACGCGGGCGAAGAAGGTCCGCCCGAGTACATCTGGGAAGCGCTGGAGCTGCTGCAGGCCGAACGCATCGACCACGGCGTGCGCTGCCTGGAGGACCCGGTGCTGGTGGCCGAACTGGCGAAGCGCCGCACGCCGCTGACCGTGTGTCCGCTGTCCAACCTGAAACTCTGCGTGGTTGACGACCTGGCCGACCACCCGATGAAACAGCTGCTCGACGCGGGCCTGTGCGCCACCGTCAATTCGGACGATCCGGCCTATTTCGGCGGTTACCTCAACGCGAACTTCGAACAGACCGTGCGCGCCCTGGCGTTGACGGAGGCCGACGTGATCAAGCTGGCGAAAAACAGTTTTGAAGCGAGCTTCGTCAGTGAGGCACAGCGGGCCGCGATGGTTGACGCGCTGGACCGTTCGGTCGGCCTGGCCGCACTCGCCTGAACGGGCGGCATCAACGCCCCACGGTACAATCTGCCCCCTGCGAGCCGGTGCTTCCCCGGCTCGCTTTTTTTGTCCTTCGGAAGCCATGTAGAGGAACACCATGTACAAAAACCTCGTGGCCCGGCGCGCCTGCGCCCTGGCGGTCACCAGCTTTTTCTTTTCTTTTCCCTTCTCCGCACAAGCCCAGACGGCGCCCGTCGCGCCACCGGTCAAGGCCGCGTTCGTCTACGTCGCGCCGCTGACCGACGCCGGCTGGGTGCGACAGCACGACCAGGGCCGCAAGGCCGTGGAAGCGGCGCTGTCCGGCAAGGTGCAGACCACCTTCGTGGAAAACGTGGCCGAAGGCCCGGACGCCGAGCGCGTGATCCGCGACCTCGCGCAGCAGGGGCACCAGATCATCTTCACGCCCAGCTTCGGCTACATGGAGCCCACGCTGAAGGTGGCGCGTGAATTTCCGAACGTGAAGTTCGAGTCGGTCACGGGTTACAAGACCGCGCCCAACGTGGCCACGTCCAATGCGCGTTATTACGAAGGCCGTTACCTGGCCGGTGTGGCGGCCGGGCGTTTGGCCACGCAGGCCGGCTACGTGGCGGGTTTCCCGATTCCCGAGGTGGTGCAGGGCATCAACGCCTTCACGCTTGGCATGCGTTCGGTGAACCCGGCGGCCACGGTGCGCGTGGTGTTCCTGGGCGAGTGGTTCAACCCGCCGCGCGAGCGCGAGGCGGCCATGACGCTGATGAACCAGGGCGCCGAGGTGCTGGCTTTCCACACCGGCTCCACCGCCGTGATGACGGCGGCGCAGGAGCGCGGCAAGCTCGCCGTGGCCTACCACTCGGACATGCGCAAGGTCGCACCCGACGCGCAGGTGGTGGCGGTGACCCACCTCTGGGGCGACTACTACACCCGCCGCGTCAAGGCCGTGTTGGACGGCAGCTGGAAGAGTGGCAGCGTCTGGGGCGGCGTGAAGGACGGCATGATCCGCGTCGACGGGTTTGGCAGCAAGGTGCCCGCCGCCGTGCAGGCGGAGGTGCTGGCGCGCCAGGCCGACATGGCCGCGGGCCGGCTGCAACCGTTTGCCACGAAGGCCGACGTGCGGAACAACGAAGGCCAGGTGGTGATGGCCGCCGGCCAGTCGCTCAGCGACGCCGAGATCCTGAACATGAACTGGCTGGTCGAGGGCGTGGTGGGCAAGCTGGCGCGCTGAAGGCGGGGTGCGCCCGGCGGGCCGCGTGACGTTCGTCATGGGGTTATCTGCCCCGCCGTATGCCGCAGGCGGGCGGTGCCGGTAAGCTTCAGACTGCATGAAAGCCTACCGAGCCGCCCTTCTTCGTTTCTCCGACGACCACACCCCCCTCTACGAATCCGATGGCCTGCTCGTGGTCGGCCCCGACGCGAACGGGCGCCGGGTCGTGCGGGCGGTGGGATCCTATGACGCGCTGGTGGACCGCTTTCCCGGCGTGGCTGTGGAAGACCTGCGTGGCAAGCTGATCGCGCCCGGTTTCTTGGACATGCACGTCCACTACCCGCAGACCGACGTGATCGGTGCACCCGCCGCGGGCCTGCTGCCCTGGCTGGAAAACTACACCTTCCCGCACGAATCGCGCTTCAGCAACGAAGACCACGCACGCGAGGTGGCGGGCTTTTTCTTTGACGAATTGCAGCGCCATGGCGTCACCACGGCCTTGACCTTCGCCACCTCGCACCCGCAGTCGGTGGACGCGGCGTTCAAGGAGGCCCAGGCGCGCGGCCTGCGTTTCATCACCGGCAAGGTGCTGCAGGACCGCCACAGTCCCGATGGTGTGCGCGATGACACCGAACAGAGCCTGATCGACACCGAGAACCTGATCCAGCGCTGGCACGGCGTGGACCGCCTGGGTTACGCCATCACACCGCGTTTTGCGCCCACCAGCACACCCGCCCAGCTGCGAGGCGCCGGCGAGCTGGCGGCGAAATACACCGGCGTGTGGATCCAGTCGCACGTGGCCGAAAACTTGGACGAGGTGAAATGGGCGGCCGAACTGTTCCCGGACGCGCGCAGCTACCTCGGCGTTTATGGCGACCACGGCCTGCTGCGCGAGCGCGCGGTGTACGCCCACTGCATCCACCTCGATGCGGACGACCGGGCGCTCATGCGCGAAACCGGTGCCGCAGCGGCGGTGAGCCCCACCAGCAACCTGTTCCTGGGCAGTGGATTCTTTGACTTCGCCGCGGCCGACGCCGCCGGCATGCGCTACGGCCTGGCCAGCGACGTGGGCGGCGGCACCAGCTTTTCTCCTTTCCACACCATGCTCGCAGCGTATTACGTGGGCCGCGAAGGCCAGAGCAAGACAGGCCTGAGCCTCACGCCAGGCCAGCTCTGGTGGCAACACACGGCGGGTGCGGCCCGGGCGCTGGGGCTGGACGGCGTGGTGGGCAACCTGCAGCCCGGCTGTGAGGCCGACTTCGTCGTGCTCGACCCGCAGGCCACGCCGCTGCTGGCGCGCAAGACGGCTCAGGCGAACAGCCTGGACGAACTGCTGTTCGCGCTGATCGTGCTGGGCGATGACCGGGTGGTGGAGCGAACGCACACGGCCTGAAGACCGCGCGCTCCACGCTCCGCCGCTGCGCGGGTTGCAGCCGCTTATGGGGGCTGATCTGGCTGGGGGCGGCCCGGCGCCAGATCGTTGGGTGGTCCTGAGTGCCTACAATCCGGGGCAACCGGAGCAAATACATGAGCATCAAGAGCGACAGATGGATCCGCCGCATGGCCGAGCAGCACGGCATGATCGAGCCCTTCGAACCGGGCCAGATCCGGCAGAACGCCGCCGGCGAAAAGATCGTGAGCTACGGCACCAGCAGCTACGGCTACGACATCCGCTGCGCGCCCGAATTCAAGGTCTTCACCAACATCCACAGCACGGTGGTGGATCCGAAGAACTTCGACGAAAACAGCTTTGTGGACATCAACAAGGATGTCTGCGTCATCCCGCCCAACAGCTTCGCGCTGGCGCGCACCCTGGAGTATTTCCGCATCCCGCGCAATGTGCTGACCATCTGCCTGGGCAAGAGCACCTACGCGCGCTGCGGCATCATCGTCAATGTGACGCCGTTCGAGCCCGAGTGGGAAGGCTACGTGACGCTGGAATTCAGCAACACCACGCCGCTGCCCGCCAAGATCTACGCCGGTGAGGGCTGTGCCCAGGTGCTGTTCTTCGAGAGCGACAAGGACGACGTCTGCGAGACCAGCTACAAGGACCGCGGCGGCAAATACCAGGGCCAGGTGGGTGTGACGCTGCCCAAGACCTGAAATCGCCACACCGATCGCAACGGAAGCGCTGCCCCCGGCAGCGCTTTTTGTTTGGAGCTTTGCATAATGGGTCTGGCTGTGTCGCCAGACCCGAGGAGAACGCACCATGAAATGGGGAAACAACCGCCAGTCGGACCAGGTTGAAGACCGTCGCTCCTCATCGGGGGGCGGCATGTTCGGCGGTGGAGGTCGGCGCACCGGCGGACGCAACATCGGCCTGGGCACCATCGTGATCGCGCTGATCGGCGGCTGGATCTTCGGCATCAACCCCATGACCATCCTGAGCTTCCTGGGCGGCGCGGGCGACCTCGCACCGACACAGACGCAGAACGCGCCGGCATCGGCCCCGGCGGGCAAACCGACCGATGAAATGGGCCAGTTCGTCGCAGCCGTGCTGGGCGGCACCGAAGATGTGTGGATGACCGTGTTCCAGCAGAGCGGCTCGCAGTACCAGAAACCGCGCCTGGTGCTGTTCCGTGGCGCCGTGCCCACGGCCTGCGGCACCGGCCAGTCGGCCATGGGCCCGTTTTATTGCCCGGGTGACCAGAAGGTCTACATCGACCTGAGCTTCTACGAGACGCTGCGCAGCCAGCTCGGCGCGCCCGGCGACTTTGCCCAGGCCTACGTCATTGCGCACGAGGTGGGCCACCATGTGCAGAACCTGATGGGCCTGACCCAGCAGATGGAGCAGGCCCGGCAGCGCGTGAGCGAGCGCGAATACAACGCGCTGTCCGTGCGGCTGGAGCTGCAGGCCGACTGTTTTGCCGGCATCTGGGCGCACCACAACCACAAGACCAACGCCATCCTGGAGCCGGGCGACGTGGAAGAGGCGCTGAACGCAGCCGCGGCCATCGGTGACGACGCCATCCAGCGCAAGAGCCAGGGGCAGGTGGTGCCCGACAGCTTCACCCACGGCACCAGCGAACAGCGCCAGCGCTGGTTCCACAAAGGGCTGGAAACCGGCAGCGTCAAGGCCTGCGACACCTTCAACGCGCGGCAGATCTGACGCCTGCCTGCGGGTGGCGTCTGGCGGGTGCCACCCGGGGCTTCGCCGTCTGCGCTGGGTGAAAAGCGCTCAAAGTGCGACAATATCAGGCTAAAGCCCTGCCAGCGCGCATGGACACGCAACGCGCATTGAAATGACCCTATCCTTCTCCCAACTCTCTCTCTCTCCTTCGCTGGAGCGCGCCGTGGCCGAAATGGGCTACGAGAACATGACGCCGATCCAGGCACAGGCCATCCCCGTGGTGCTGCAGGGACGTGACGTGATGGGTGCCGCCCAGACCGGTACCGGCAAGACCGCCGCCTTCACGCTGCCCCTGCTGCAGCGCATGATGAAGCACGACAACACGTCTACCTCGCCCGCGCGCCACCCGGTGCGCGCCTTGGTGCTGTTGCCCACGCGCGAGCTCGCCGACCAGGTGGCCGAGCAGGTCAAGCTCTACGCCAAGTACACCAACCTGCGCAGCACCGTGGTGTTCGGTGGCATGGACATGAAGCCGCAGACCGCCGAGCTGAAAAAGGGTGTCGAGGTGCTGGTGGCCACGCCGGGGCGTCTGCTGGACCACATCGAAGCCAAGAACTGCGTGCTCAACCAGGTCGAATACGTGGTGCTCGACGAGGCCGACCGCATGCTCGACATCGGCTTCCTGCCCGATCTGCAGCGCATCCTGTCTTTCCTGCCCAAGCAGCGCACCACGCTGCTGTTCTCGGCCACGTTCTCGACCGAGATCAAGCGCCTGGCCAACAGCTACCTGCAGGACCCGGTGACCATCGAGGTCGCACGCTCCAACGCGACAGCTTCCACGGTGGAGCAACATTTCTACCGGGTCGACGACGACGACAAGCGCGGTGTGCTCAAGAAGATCCTGGCCGAGCGAGGTCTCAAGCAGGCCTTCGTGTTCGTCAACAGCAAGCTCGGATGTGCCCGCCTGGCGCGTTCGCTGGAGCGCGAAGGCCTGAACACCACGGCCCTGCACGGCGACAAGAGCCAGGACGAGCGCCTGAAGGCGCTCGAAGCCTTCAAGAGCGGCGCGGTCGACCTGCTGGTGTGTACCGATGTGGCCGCGCGCGGCCTGGACATCAAGGACGTGCCGGCGGTCTTCAACTTCGACATCCCGTTCAACGCCGAAGATTATGTGCACCGCATCGGCCGCACCGGCCGCGCGGGCGCGTCGGGTCTGGCGGTGTCGTTTGTCAGCGCGCGCGACACGCGCCTGATGGGCGATCTGGAAAAACTGCTGGGCAAGAAGCTGGAACTCGAAGCGCTGGAGCTGGAGGCCGACAAACGACCGGCCGGCCACTTCAACGACGGCCAGCGTGCCTGGCAGCAGCCCGAAGAGGTCCGCGAACAACGCGAGATCCGCGAGAGCCGTGGCGCGCGTCCCGAGCGCGAAGCGCGTGCGCCGTCCAGCCGCCCGGTGCGCGCACCCCGTGCGCCCGCCGATCCCCTGTTCGACAAGCCTTACGAGCCCAGCCTGGCCGCCGAGGCCACGCCGTCCTGGGAAGCCGCGCAGAAGCCGGCCAGCCGCCTGTCGCCCAACATCAAGACCCGCAAGAAGGTGCCGGCGCTGTTCAAGAGCGCGCCGGTGGCCCCTGTGACCGACAACAGCTGAATCCATCAGCCCTTGCCCGGTTGGCGGGTCTGCGGGCAGCGCACGGCGATGCGTTCGACCTCGCCCGGTTGCGACCCCAGTCGCGCGGCCGTCAGGCAGCCCCCCCACACACAACCCGTGTCCAGTGCCAGCACACCCGGGCGCTGCACGTCGGCGTCCAGCGTCGACCAGTGGCCGAACGCCACCGGCGTGCCTTCGGTGCGCCGCCCCGGCACCTCGAACCACGGCATGAAGCCCGCCGGTGCGCTGTCCGCGCTGTCTTTGGTGTCGAACTCCATCACGCCCTGCGGCGAACAGAAACGCAGCCGCGTGAGCGCATTGACAATCACGCGCAGCCGCGCGGCGCCGCGCAGGCCGTCGCTCCAGAAGTCGGGCTGGTTGCCGTACATCCCGTGCAGGAAAACGCCCCAGTCCGCGCTGCGCAGTGCCGCTTCCAGCTCGCCCGCCAGCGCCAGGGTCTGCGCCGCATCCCACTGGGGCAGCACGCCTGCGTGCACCATCAGCCAGCCGTGGGCCTGCAGCGCCATGGAGCGCGTGCGCAGCCAGTCCAGCAGGTCGTCGCGGTCGGGGGCGTTCAGGATGTCGGCCACGGTATCGCTGCGGTGCGGCTTGCGCACGCCGTGCGCCACGGCGAGCAGGTGCAGGTCGTGGTTGCCCAGCAGGCAATGCGCCGCCCCTTCGAGCGCCATCAAGCGGCGCAACACCGCCAGCGACGACGGACCGCGATTGACCAGGTCGCCCAGCAGGTACAGCGTGTCGCGGCTGGGTGAAAAACCGATCTCGTCCATCAGACGTCCGAGGGCCTCGTCGCAGCCCTGCACGTCGCCAATCATGTAAAGTGCCATGCGCCCATTATGGATACCCTCTTAATCATCTTTCTCACCCTGCTCAATGGCGCCTTTGCCATGTCGGAACTGGCACTGGCGTCCAGTCGCAAGGCCCGGCTGTCGGCCATGGCGGAAGCTGGTGACAAGGGCGCTGAGACCGCTCTGAAGCTGCTCGAAGATCCCACGCAGTTCCTCTCTTCGGTGCAGGTGGGCATCACCTCCATCGGCATGCTCAACGGTATCGTCGGTGAAGCCGCATTCAGCGGTGACCTGGCGGCCTGGCTGCAGGGTCTGGGGCTGACCGAGGCCACGGCCAGTGTGAGCGCCACCGCGGTGGTGGTGGTGGTGATCACCTTCATCACCATCGTGTTCGGCGAACTGGTGCCCAAGCGGATCGGTCAGCTCTACCCGGAAACGGTCTCGCGCTGGGTTTCGAGGCCCATGGCCTGGGTGGCGAAAATCGCGCGCCCCTTCGTGCTGCTGCTGTCGGTGACCACGCAGGGCACGCTCAAGCTGCTGCGCGTCGATACCAACGCCGTGCAGCACGTGACCGAAGAAGAAATCAACGCCAGCCTGGAAGAGGGGGTCGACGCGGGCCTCATCGAGGAGCACGAACACCAGATGGTGCGCAACGTGTTCCTGCTCGACGACCGCCAGCTCACCTCCATCATGGTGCCGCACGCCGACATCGAATGGCTGGATGCGGAAAGCGCCATCGACGAAGCGGTGCAAAAGGCCTGGACCACCGGCCATTCGTGGTACCCGGTCTGCCGCGGCGGGCTCTCCGATGTGGTCGGGGTGATCCACCTGCCCCGCATGCTGGCGCTGCAGGCCGAGGGCAACAACGAGCCGATCATGCGCCACGTGCAACCGGCGGTGTTCGTGCCCGAAACGCTCTCGGGCATGGAGCTGCTGGAGCAGTTCCGCGAGCGCTCCACGCGCATGGTGCTGGTGGTGGACGAATACGGGGTGGTGCAGGGATTGCTCACACCGCTGGACATGCTCGAAGCCATCACCGGCGAACTCTACCCCCACGAGGCACTGGATGCCTGGGCCACGCAACGCGAGGACGGTAGCTGGCTGGTGGACGGGGCCATGCCGGTGGCTGAACTCAAGGCCCGGCTGGACATCGAGGAACTGCCCGACGAAGACAAGGGCCGCTACAACACCGTGGCCGGGCTGATGCAGACCGTGGCCGGGGAGTTGCTTGCGCAGGGCGACACCGTTGATTGCGCGGGCTGGCGCTTCGAGGTGCTGGTGCTTGACGGCCGCCGCATCGACCAGATCCTCATCACCCCGCTGGAGCCCGCCGAAGACATGGCCTGAGGACCGTCCCGGGTGTTCAGCCGATCGGCTGCGGCCGGTGCTCGAACAGCCAGTCCTTGAACGCCAGCGCCGCGGCCGACAGCCGCTTGCCACGCGGGTAGACCACGTGCCAGCGGCGGATCAGCGGAAAACCCACCACATCCAGCAGCACCAGCTCGCCCAGCGCCAGCTCTGAGGTGACCGTGGTGGCCGACAACACCGCCAGACCCAGGCCACCGGCCACGGTCTGCTTGATCGCTTCGTTGCTGCCCACCTCCAGCCGGTTCTTCAGCGTCACGCCTTGGCTGGCGAAGAACTTCTCGGCGGTAAGCCGTGTGCCCGAGCCAGGTTCGCGCAGGATGAAAGGTTCGCTGTTCAGGCGGCTGGGAGCGATCTTTTTCTTGCCCGTCAGCGGGTGGTCGGGCGGCGCCACCAGCACCAGCGGGTTGTCTGCAAAAGCCTCGCTGACCACGTCCATTTGCTCGGGTGGTTGTCCCATGATGTAGAGGTCGTCCTCGTTGTTGGCCAGGCGTTGCAGCAGCTTTTCGCGGTTGCCCACCAGCATGGCCACTTCGATGCCCGGGTGCGCCGCGCAGAAGCCGCCCAACAGCTTGGGCACGGTGTATTTCACCGTGGTGAGGATCGCGAGTTTCAGGCTGCCACGTTCCACACCTTGCAGAGCCGCGAGATCTTCGGAGAGGCGTTCCATGCGACTTTGAATGTCTTCACACGCCTCGGCCAATGTCTTGCCGGCGGCCGTGAGGTAGATCTTTTTTCCCAGCTGTTCGAACAGCGGCTGGCCCACCGTTTCCGCCAGTTGCTTGACCTGCAGCGACAGCGTGGGCGGGGAGAGGTGCAAGTCTTCGGCGGCGCGGGCAAAGCTGCTGTGCCGAGCCACAGCGAGAAAGATGCGCAGCTGGTGCAAGGTGGCGTGGCGCAGGTTCATGGGCTTGTCTCTAATGTTTGAGTTTAATAAACCGTAATATTAAAAACATTTTACTTTTATTTATTGATTGTGCAGTCAACAATCCGCACCAGTTCAGAGCAACGGCGCCCCATCTCAGCACACCGGGGCCGCTTTGAGCACCACAGTGAGACGTTTGACCACCCCGAAAAGGAGCAACCCGCAATGGCTACGAAGATCTACAGCGCCGGTGTCAAGGAATACCGCAGCACGTACTGGGAACCCCACTACACCCCCAAGGACACTGACATCCTCGCGTGTTTCAAGATCACGCCGCAGGCCGGCGTGGACCGCGAAGAAGTGGCCGCAGCCGTGGCGGCCGAATCGTCCACCGGCACCTGGACCACGGTCTGGACCGACCTGCTGACCGACCTGGACCACTACAAGGGACGCGCCTACCGCATCGAAGACGTGCCCGGCGACGACACCTGCTTCTACGCCTTCGTGGCCTACCCGATCGACCTGTTCGAAGAAGGCTCCATCGTCAACGTGCTGACCTCGCTGGTGGGCAACGTGTTCGGCTTCAAGGCACTGCGGGCCCTGCGCCTGGAAGACATCCGCTTCCCGATTGCCTATGTCAAGACCTGCGGCGGTCCTCCGGCCGGCATCCAGGTCGAACGCGACCGTTTCAACAAGTACGGTCGCCCGCTGCTGGGTTGCACCATCAAACCCAAGTTGGGCCTCTCGGCCAAAAACTACGGCCGTGCGGTGTACGAGTGCCTGCGCGGTGGTCTGGACCTGACCAAGGACGACGAGAACGTCAACAGCCAGCCGTTCATGCGTTGGCGTGATCGTTTCGAATTCGTGGTCGAAGCCTGCCAGAAGGCCGAGCGCGAAACCGGCGAGCGCAAGGGTCACTACCTGAACGTGACCTCACCGACGGTGGAAGAGATGTTCAAGCGCGCCGAGTTCGCCAAGGAACTGGGCGCTCCGATCATCATGCACGACTTCCTCACCGGCGGCTTCACCGCCAACACGAGCCTGGCCAACTGGTGCCGTGACAACGGCATGCTGCTGCACATCCACCGTGCCATGCACGCCGTGCTGGACCGCAACCCGCACCACGGCATCCACTTCCGCGTGCTCAGCAAGTGCCTGCGCCTGTCGGGTGGTGACCACCTGCACTCCGGCACCGTGGTGGGCAAGCTCGAAGGCGATCGTGAGGCCACGCTGGGCTGGATCGACATCATGCGCGACTCGTTCATCAAGGAAGACCGCAGCCGCGGCATCTTTTTCGACCAGGACTTCGGTTCGATGCCGGGCATGTTCCCGGTCGCCTCGGGCGGCATCCACGTGTGGCACATGCCCGCGCTGGTCAACATCTTCGGCGACGACTCCTGCCTGCAGTTCGGTGGCGGAACGCTGGGTCACCCCTGGGGCAATGCGGCGGGCGCCTGTGCCAACCGCGTGGCGGTCGAGGCCTGCGTCAAGGCCCGCAACGAAGGCGTGGCGGTGGAAAAAGAGGGCAAGACCGTGCTGATGGATGCCGCCAAGCACTCGCCCGAACTCAAGATCGCCATGGAAACCTGGAAAGAGATCAAGTTCGAGTTCGACACAGTGGACAAGCTCGACGTGGCGCACAAGTGAGCCTGTCGATTTCGATCCATGACTTTGTCGCAAAGCCTTGCCGTGCCTTCAGCACTGTCTGCGGCTTTGCTTCGCGTCCTGAATCGAACTTGACAGGTTCGGACGCAGCGCTATTTTTTAAAGGAACCCATCATGAGCATGCAAGACTACACCTCACGACTCTCCGACCCTGCCAGCCGCAAGTTCGAGACCTTTTCCTACCTGCCGGCCATGACCGATGCGGATATCCGCAAACAGGTCGAGTACCTGGTGAAAAAGGGCTGGAACCCCGCGATCGAACACACCGAGCCGCAGTACCTGATGGACTCCTACTGGTATATGTGGAAGTTGCCGATGTTCGGTGAGACCGACGTGGACAAGGTGCTGGCCGAAGCCGCAGCCTGCCGCAAGGCCAACCCGGACAACCATGTGCGCCTGATCGGCTACAACAACTTCTCGCAGTCGCAGGGCACCTCGATGGTGATCTATCGCGGAAAAACGGTGTAACTGTTGATCCCCCCGCGCCGCCTGCGGCGTCACCCCCCCAGGGGGCGATGCCTGTGGCCCGGCGAAGCCGGTTCCACGGCATCTCTGGTTACTGCACGCGCTCCGGACGTTTGGTTGGAATTTCTTCTCAACTGATCGCTCGTGAGCGTGGTGCGGTGTGGCCGACGCAGTGAGGTAAAGGAGGAGCCGACCGCAGGCCGGCGGGGGACACGAACGGAGTTGGCCGCGCCGCAGCACGCGGTGCAGCGTCAACGAGCCAACGCGACGAACGAGACAAGGAGACGAACATGAGCGAAACACTCGACGCCTACCGCGTCGCACAGCAACCCTATTACCGCCCGGTGGCCGATGAGGTCGAACTGTACGAGGCCGCGTACTCGGTGCGCATGCCCATGATGCTCAAGGGCCCCACCGGCTGCGGCAAGACACGCTTTGTCGAGTACATGGCGTGGAAGCTGAACAAGCCGCTGATCACCGTGGCCTGCAACGAAGACATGACGGCCAGTGACCTCGTCGGCCGCTTCCTGCTCGACGCCCAGGGCACCCGCTGGCAGGACGGCCCGCTGGCCATGGCCGCGCGCCTGGGCGCCATCTGCTACCTTGACGAAGTCGTTGAGGCGCGGCAAGACACCACCGTGGTGATCCATCCGCTGACCGACAACCGCCGCGTGTTGCCGCTGGAGAAAAAGGGCGAGCTGGTCAAGGCCCACCCGGACTTCCAGATCGTCATCTCCTACAACCCGGGCTACCAGAGTCTGATGAAGGACTTGAAACAGTCCACCAAGCAGCGCTTCGGTGCGCTGGATTTCAACTACCCGGAACACGACATCGAAGCGGAGATCGTGGCCCACGAAACCGGCGTGAGCCTGGACGTGGCGGGCAAGCTGGTCGGCATCGCCGAGCGTGCACGCAACCTCAAGGGCCATGGCCTGGATGAAGGCATCTCCACCCGCATGCTGATCTACGCGGGCAGCCTGATCGCCAAAGGCGTGGCCGCTCAGGCCGCCTGCCGCGTGGCCCTGGTGCGCCCGATCACGGACGACCCGGACATGCGCGACGCGCTGGATGCAGCGGTTTCGACATTCTTCTGATCTCGCCATGAGCGTTCACCTGCACGACCACACCGAGTGGACCGACCAGCTGGAGCCGGCTTCGCGCGAGCTGCTGGAGCGCAGCTGGCCCGATGCGACCAAGGTGTTTTCGGCGCGTGGACTGGACAACTACGTGAAGGGCGCCGCCGCGCTGCGCGGTCTGGGCCGTGGCCACGAACTGGTCAACGCCTGGATCGACGGCGCGCCACAGGTGGCGCAGGAGATCGGCGAGGACGTGGTTGGTGAACTGGCCACCACCGCGCTCATGCTCGCGTCCAAGACATCGGGTGCGGTGATCGAGCTGATGCTGGCGACCGCGCCCACCGCCGCGCGCCGCCTGGCCGATGGCGCGCTGTTCATGCAGTACCTCCAGTTCCTCAACACCCTGGTGGCGCAGGCGCCGCGCGGGCTGCGGCCCATGCTGGGCCAGCTGGACGCGCTGTTCGGTCAGCTCACGCTCGGCGGCCTGCGGCGCTGGGCTACCTGGGGCGCGCAGGCGCACCGCACGAACTTCGAAGAACAGGTCGCGTACTTCGGCCTGCAGTCCAAAGAGTCGCTGGCCATGTTGCAGAAGGAACGCAAGGGCACGCTGCTGGTGGACGTGCAGCGGCGCATCAACATGTACCTGCGCGCGCTCTGGGGGCGCGACTTCTTCATGCGCCCCACGGCGGGCGACTACGAGAGCCGTGAGGGCTACCGCCCCTTCATCGAGGACTATTTCATCCACCTGCCCGACGCGTATGACGCGGTGGACGGCAACGCCGGCCAGGTGGACGCCACACAGCTCTACCGCGCCGCCGCCGCGCACGCCGCCTCGCACGTGGTGTTCACGCGCCAGCCGATCTCGGCCGAATCGCTGAACCCGTGGCAGATGGCGGTGATCGGTCTGATGGAAGACGCTCGGGTGGAATCGCTGACGCTGGCGCGCTTTCCCGGCATGCGCCCGCTCTGGGCCCAACTGCACACCGTGACCGCCACTCAGTGCGCCACGGCAGGCGACTGGCTCAACCGCCTGGCGCGCGCGCTGCTCGACCCCGCCTTTGAAGACGCGCATCCCTGGATCGCCCAGGGCCGCGCGCTGCTGGCCGAGGCGCTGCCGCGCATGCAGGCAGCACCGCATGACAACACCGTGTCGTGGGAACTCGGCGTGCAACTGGCGCACAGCTACCGCGAGCTCACGTTGGGGCCCAGCTACCAGCCGCGCACCGATCTGCAAAGCGCGACCTATCGCGACGACAACCGCTACTTCTGGGCCTTTGACGGTTTTGACTTTGAACGTTCCATCGCTGCGGGGTACGAGCCACCGCAGCAGGTGCGCAAGCAGGTCGGTCTGATGGAGTTCGTCAACGAGCTGGAAGTGGAGGGCGCGGGCGACGATGCGCAGGAGGTCTGGGTGCTGGGCACCGAGCTCTTCCCGTACGAAGATCTGGGTGTGTCCTTCAACCAAAGCGAAGGCCGCGAGCCGGTGCTGCCGCCGGTGCACTACGGCGAATGGGACCACATGATCCAGCTCGAACGCCCGGCCTGGGCCACGGTGCAGGAACGCCGACCCAAGGTCGGCGACGTGGCGGTGATCGACGGCATCCTCGTCGAGCACCGGCGCCTGATCGGCCGCATGAAGTACATCCTGGACGCGATGCAGCCACAAGGTGTGCAGCGCATCCGCAAGCTCGAAGACGGCGACGACATCGACCTCAACGCGGCGCTCGCGTCGGTGATCGAGATGCGCATGGGCCGCCAGCCCGATCCGCGCATCATGATGCGCAGTGTGCGCAAGACGCGCGACATCTCGGTGCTGGTGCTGCTTGATCTCTCGCAGTCCACCAACGACAAGGTGGCCGGGCAGGACCACACGGTGCTCGAACTCACGCGTTCGGCCTGCGCGCTGCTGGCGGATGCGATCCAGAAAGTGGGTGACCCGTTCGCCATCCACGGCTTCTGCTCCGATGGCCGCCACGACGTGAACTACTGGCGATTCAAGGACTTTGACCAACCCTACGACAGTGTGGCCAAGGCGCGCCTGGCCGGCATGGAAGGGCAGCTCTCCACCCGCATGGGCGCGGCCGTCCGCCACGCCGCGGCGGCGCTGAAGGCGCAGCGCAGCAGCAAAAAGCTGCTTCTGGTCATCACCGACGGTGAACCCGCCGACGTGGACGTGCGCGACCCGCAGTACCTGCGTCACGACACGAAAAAAGCGGTGGAAGAAGCGGGCCGAAACGGCGTCATGACCTACTGCATGAGCCTGGACCCGCGCGCCGACCAGTACGTGCGCCGCATCTTCGGCGAGCGCAACTACCTGGTGGTGGACAAGGTGGAACGCCTGCCCGAGAAGCTGCCGGTCCTGTATGCTGGATTGACCCGATAACCTGGACTCCCACCATGAGCATCATCCAAAGCCGTACGAAAACCTATGCGGGTATCGACAACGAAGAACACAACGGCATGACCATGACCGGGCGCATCATCCGCGATGCTTGGGTCTTCGGCCTGCTGCCCGAGGGCGAGGGTTTTGCCGGCAAGAACGCGGGCGATCTCCAGAACCTGTTCGAGGCCGTGCACAAGGCCTGGGAGCCCTATGGGCAGTTGCCCAGTCGCCTGCCGACCGAGCTGGCCGAGCGCCACGCGCGCATCCACGCCGAAGCGGTGGAACGCGCCAAGGGGATGGGTTGGGACGCCGAGCTGGGCGAAGACGACTGAAGCCGCTTTGCCTTCAGCGCGATCACTTCGTTGCTGAAGTCCTGGCCGTGACAGCACGATCTGCCGCTTTGCGCCTTGAATGCCAATCGGTATGAACCGTATGCGTCTCAAGGCATGGCGGAGCTGGCCTGGGGCAACTTCAGCAGGGGACCGTACTTGGCGGCCAAGTGTCCTTCAGCGTGTTCGAGCATGAAGTAGCGGAAGGCTTCAGCCGCGGGTGAGAGAAGTTTCGCGCGCGTGTGCACGATGTTCCACGCCCGCACCACCGGCGCGCCGCGCACGTCCAGCACCTGGATCAGGCCGTTTTCCAGCTCAAGCCCTATGGTGTGCAGTGACAGGAAGCCCAGGCCCAGCCCGGCCATGACGGCCTGCTTGATGGTTTCGTTGCTGTTGAGCTGCATCTGCAGGCGGGGCTCGACGCGTGCATCGACAAAGAATTTCTCCATTGCGGCGCGCGTGCCGGAGCCGACCTCACGCACGATGAAGTCGTAGGGGCGCAGGTCTTCGACCTCCAGATCGCCTTGCTGGCCCAGCGGGTGTTTGGGTGCGCTCACAAAAACGTGCGGATGCGCAGCGAAGGGCTCGGCCCGCGTGTCCAGTTCTTTGGGCGGACGCCCCATGACGGCGATGTCCACATCGTTGTTCTGCAGCATGCCCACCAGCTGGTCGCGGTTGCCGATGGCCAGCCTCAATTCGACACCGCGGTGCTTGTCGAGGAATTCGCCGAGCAGGCCCATGAGGAAATACTTGGCCGTGCCCACCATGCCCACCGTCAGCACGCCGACTTCGGCACGCTTGAGCCGCGCGGCCACGTCTTCGGCATCCTTGAGCGAGGCCAGGATCTTGCGCGCGTGCACGAGGATGTACTCGCCCGCAGTGGTCAGGCTGACCTGCCGACCACTGCGCTCAAACAGGGGCATGCCCACACGCTCCTCAAACTCCTTGATCTGCATGGTCACAGCGGGCGGCGTCAGGTGCAGTGCTTCGGCCGCGCGGGCAAAGCTCAACTGCCGCGCCACCTCGTTGAAGACGCGCAATTGGCGGAAGGTGGTGTTTTTCATTAAGGTAAAGCTGAATCGAATGACGACAATATTTGAATTTACCTGATGCTAAAGGTTTTCTAAAGTCCAGTCTTATCCAAAACCTGAACCCCCTGAACCTCAACGGAGACAAGCATGGACCAAAGCGCACGTTACGCCGACCTTAGCCTCAAGGAAGAAGACCTGATCGCCAAAGGGGGACACATCCTCGTGGCCTACAAGATGAAGCCCAAGGCCGGCCACGGCTACCTGGAGGCCGCGGCCCACTTTGCGGCCGAGTCGTCCACCGGCACTAACGTTGAAGTGAGCACCACCGACGACTTCACCAAGGGCGTCGACGCGCTGGTGTACTCCATCGACGAAGCCACGGAAGACATGCGCATCGCGTACCCGATGGACCTGTTCGACCGCAACGTCACCGACGGCCGCATGATGATGGTCTCCATCCTGACGCTGGTGATCGGCAACAACCAGGGCATGGGCGACATCGAGCACGCCAAGATCCACGACATCTACTTCCCCGAGCGCGCCATTCAGCTGTTCGACGGTCCGAGCAAGGACATCTCGGACATGTGGCGCGTGCTGGGTCGCCCGATCAAGGATGGCGGCTACATCGCCGGCACGATCATCAAACCCAAGCTGGGCCTGCGCCCCGAGCCGTTCGCGGCCGCGGCGTATCAGTTCTGGCTGGGTGGCGACTTCATCAAGAACGACGAGCCCCAGGGCAACCAGGTGTTCTGTCCGCTGAAGAAGGTGTTGCCGCTGGTGTACGACGCCATGAAGCGCGCCCAGGACGAAACCGGCGAGGCCAAGCTGTTCTCGATGAACATCACCGCCGATGACCACTACGAAATGCTGGCCCGTGCCGATTTCGCGCTGGAAACCTTCGGCCCCGATGCCGACAAACTGGCCTTCCTGGTGGACGGCTTCGTGGGTGGCCCGGGCATGATCACCACCGCCCGCCGCCAGTACCCAGGCCAGTACCTGCACTACCACCGCGCCGGCCACGGCATGATCACCAGCCCGAGCGCCAAGCGCGGCTACACCGCCTTCGTGCTGGCCAAGATTTCGCGTCTGCAAGGTGCCTCGGGCATCCACGTCGGAACCATGGGCTACGGCAAGATGGAAGGCGAGAACTCGGACAAGAACATCGCCTACATGATCGAGCGCGACGAAGCGCAAGGCCCTGTCTACCACCAGAAGTGGTACGGCATGAAGCCCACCACCCCGATCATCTCGGGCGGCATGAACGCGCTGCGTCTGCCGGGCTTCTTTGAAAACCTGGGCCACGGCAACGTGATCAACACCTCGGGTGGCGGCGCCTACGGTCACATCGATTCGCCCGCTGCCGGTGCGATCTCGCTGCGCCAGTCGTACGAGTGCTGGAAGTCGGGCGCCGACCCGATCGCCTACGCCAAGGAGCACAAGGAATTCGCCCGCGCGTTTGCCTCGTTCCCGGGCGATGCCGACAAGCTGTACCCTGGCTGGCGTGAGAAGCTCGGCAGTCATAAGTGACCCCCCTGCGCCGCTGACGCGGCTTCCCCCCGGTGGGGGAACGCACCTGGTGGCCCGGCGAAGCCGGTTCCACGGGTGCCCTGGACGGAAGTCACGCGCGCCGTAGGGGCTGCTTCGGCCTCGGGGCCGCTGGGCGCACTGCGACGCTCGTGTCCCCCGCCGGCCTGCGGCCGCCTCCTCCTTTACCTCGCTTTGCAGTACACCCAGCGGCCCCGAGGCCGAAGCAGCTTTGGCGTTCCAAGGTGGGGGATTGGAGCCCAGGTGCTGCGTTTGGAGCGCTGGGTGTCCGACGCAGCGAAGTAAAGGAGGAGGGGCGGGCGCAGCCCGACCCGGGGGACATGAGCGTAGTTGGATGCCCAGCGCTCCAAACGCGGGAGCGAAGTGTCTTCATAGCGCGAACGAAACAACGCCCCTCCGAACGAACGCACCAGCAGGAGACAAGAGATGACCACCGACTACCGCATCGAACAAGAACCCTACTACCAGCCGCAAAGCAACGAGGTTGCGCTGTACGAGGCCGCCTACGTCGCGCGCCTGCCGGTCATGCTCAAAGGCCCCACCGGCTGCGGCAAGTCGCGCTTCGTCGAATACATGGCCTGGAAGCTTCAGCGCCCGCTCATCACCGTGGCCTGCAACGAAGACATGACCGCCTCCGACCTCGTGGGCCGCTACCTGCTCGAAGCCGGCGGCACGCGCTGGCTCGACGGCCCGCTCACCATGGCCGCGCGTTTGGGCGCCATCTGCTACCTCGACGAAATCGTCGAAGCACGCCAGGACACCACCGTCGTGATCCACCCGCTCACCGACCACCGCCGCACCCTGCCGCTGGACAAGAAGGGCGAGCAGGTGCGTGCCCACCCGGACTTCCAGCTCGTCATCTCCTACAACCCCGGCTACCAGAACCTCATGAAGGACCTGAAGCCCTCGACCAAACAGCGCTTCGTCGCGTTCGACTTCGACTACCCGCCGCCCGAGCAGGAAGCGCGCATCGTGGCCAGCGAAACCGGCATCGACGAAGTCCTCGCCGCCCGGCTGGTGAAGATCGCCATCACCGCGCGCAACCTCAAGGGCCACGGTCTGGTCGAAGGCATCTCCACCCGCCTGATGGTCTACGCCGCCACGCTCATGAAGGGTGGCGTGGCGCCGCGCGACGCCTGCCGCATGGCGCTGGTGCGGCCCATCACCGACGACGCCGACATCCGCGAGACGCTGGACCACGCCATCGACGCCGTTTTTGACGCCGCTTGAACCCGCGGAGCCCGGCATGACCACCGCCGCCACCGACCTGCCCGCCGACCACCTGCAGGCCTGGCGCGCCCGGCTCGACACGCGTTTTCCCGAGGTGGATCCGGTGTTCGAGGCGTGCCTGGTGGATGCGGTGGGCGTGCTCAGTCCCGAGGGGCTGGACGCCTACATCGACTACGCGCGCACACTCGGCAAGCTGGGCCGCGGCGTCGAACCGATGTTGATCTTTCTGGCCGAGTGGCCGCAGATCGCGCGCTCGCTGGGTGAAGACGCCTTGCCCGCCATCGCGGCCACCATCCACACGCTCTACAAGTCGCCCAACGGCAAGGCCATCACGCCGTTTCTGCAGAGCCTGGCGGCCGTGGCCCGGCGCCTGCCTTCGCGCGAACCGTTCCAGCGCTACCTGAGCCTCTCGCTCGACTTCATGGAGCGCACCACCGGCTCCATCCACGGCCACCACAAGACCTTCGCCAGCCCGGGGCTGCCGCTGTTCTTCGAGCGTGCGCCGCAGCTGCTGGGCCTGCTCAGCGTGGGCGGGCTCAAGCGCTGGGTCGAATACGGCGTGCGCAACTACCACCACCACCCCGAGCGCCAACGCGACTACTTCAGCCTGCGGTCGGCCGACGCCAAGGCCGTGCTGCAGCGCGAGCGCCGCGGCACCCTGCTGGCCGACCACACCCGCGTGCTCGACCTGTACCTGCAGGCCCTGTGGCAAGAAGAAGCCCTGCTCGTGCCCTACGCCACCGCCCATCTGGGTGACGACAGCGCTTCACTGAGCGCACAGCACCACAGCCAGCCGTATTTCGACGCGCTGGGCATCCGCCTGCCCGACGTGTACGAAGACCGCGGCGGCGTGCGCGGCATCGACCGCTACCGCGCCGCGCTCGCCCACATGGCCGGCCACCGCCGCTGGAGCCAGCCGCAGGTGGCCGACAACTGGAGCCCGTTCCAGCGCCTGGCGGTGGAGATGTTTGAAGACGCGCGCATCGACACCCTGCTGCTGCGCGAATACCCTGGCCTGCGCAGCACGCTGCTGCGCCTGCACCCGCGCCCGTTGGAGGGCGCCTGCGACCCGGCCACGCACTCGTGCCTGCGCCACCGCCTGGCCATGCTCTCGCGCGCCATGCTCGATGCGCGGCACGGCTACACCGATCCGGATCTGCTTCATTTCCGTCAGCGCTTCCACCAGGCGCTGGCCGCGGGCGAGTCGAGCACGCAAGAAATGGCCAGCCTCGCGCTCTTGTGCGTGGCTCGCATCCGCCGCCAGAGCGACCAGCAGCCGAACGTGTTTTTCACCGACACCGAGGTGGACTACCGCGACGACAACCGCCACCTGTGGATCTACATCGAGGCCGGTGACGAAGAAGAGAGCTTCGATGACCATCGACAGAGCGAAGCGCCGCCTGAAATAGACGGCCTGCCGCCGCGCCACTACCCCGAGTGGGACCCGGCCAGCCAGACCTACCGGCCCGACTGGGTGAGCCTCTACGAGCGCCTGCAACCCAGGGGCAACCCCGCCGACATCCACCGCATCCTCGCGCGCCACGCGGCGCTGGCGAAGCAGCTCAAGCGCCTGCTCGACCTGCTCAAACCGCAGGACAAAGTGCGCATCCGTTTCCAGGAAGAGGGCAGCGAGCTCGACCTGGACGTGGCGATCCGCTCCCTGATCGATTTCAAGAGCGGCGCCGCGCCCGACCCGCGCATCAACATGAGCCACCGAACCGACGGGCGCGACATCGCGGTGCTGCTGTTGCTTGACCTGTCGCAGTCATTGAACGAGCCGGCCGCTGGCAGTGAACAGACCGTGCTCGACCTCAGCCGCGAAGCCGTCACCCTGCTGGCCTGGGCGATTCAACAGCTGGGCGATCCCTTCGCCATCGCGGGCTTTCACTCCAACACCCGGCACGACGTTCGCTACCAGCACATCAAGGGTTTCGACGAAGGCTTCGACGAAGACGTGAAGGGCCGCCTGGCGGGCATCGAGGCGGGGTATTCCACGCGCATGGGCGCGGCCCTGCGCCACGCCGGCCACTACCTGGGCGCGCGCCAGGCGGACAAGAAATTGCTGCTGATCCTCACCGACGGCCAACCCAGCGACATCGACACGCCCGACGAGCGCACGTTGATCGAAGACGCGCGCGAGGCCGTGCGCGAACTCGGGCAGGGCGGTATCTACACCCACTGCATCAGCCTCGACCCCAAGGCCGATGCCTACGTGAGCGACATCTTCGGCGGGCGGCACACCGTGATCGAGAACGTGCAGCGCCTGCCCGAGCGGCTGCCGCAGCTGTTCATGTCGCTCACGCGCTGAAGCGCGCGCCGCTCAGGCGTGCGCGGTGGTGGCGATCTGCGTCAGCCGTTCCGACACCGAAACGGGCGCGGCCAGCATGCCAAACAGATTCTTCGGATCGGCCAGCTGCGGGATCAGCGCGATGCGTTCGCCCATGCCCAGCCGGACCGCGCTGTCCATCATGAAACGCAGGGCGGAGAAGTCTTCCAGCGCGAAGCCGACCGAATCGAACACGGTGACCTGCTCTGCGTTGTCGCGGCCGGCGCGTTCGCCGCGCAGCACCTGCCAGAGTTCGGTGACGGCGAAGTCCGCGGGCTGGTGCTGGATCTCGCCTTCGATGCGCGATTGCGGCTCGTATTCCACAAACACCTTGGCCGCGTCGAGGATGGTGCCGTGCAGTTCGGTCTTGCCCGGGCAGTCGCCGCCCACGGCGTTGAGGTGCATGCCGGGTTGGATCATGTCGGGCGTGAGGATCAGGGCCATGGCCTTGTCGGCGGTGACGGTGGTCACGATGTCGGCACCCTTGACCGCCTCGGCCGTGCTCTGGCACACCGTGATCTCCAGCCCGCTGCCCTGCAGGTTGGCCACCAGCTTGGCGCTGGCGGCGGGGTCCACGTCGTACACGCGCAGTTCTTCGATACCGACCAGGTGCTGGAAGGCCAGGGCCTGGAACTCGCTCTGCGCGCCGTTGCCGATCAGCGCCATCACGCGGCTGGCGGGGCGCGCCAATGTCTGGGCGGCCAGGGCCGACATGGCGGCGGTGCGCAGCGCGGTGGTGAGTGTGAGCTCACTCAGGAAGAGCGGGGCGCCGGTGTCCACGTCCGCCAGCACGCCGAAGGCCATCACCGTGGACATGCCGAAACGCGTGTTGCCCGGGTGGCCGTTGACGTATTTGAAGCTGTAGCGGTGGTCATCGGCCACGGGCATGAGCTCGATGACGCCGTCTTTGGAGTGCGCGGCCACGCGGGCGGTCTTGTCGAAATCGGCCCAGCGCAGGAAGTCGGCGCGGATGTGTTGTGCCATGTGTCGCAGGCAGTGCGGCAGGCCGAGGCGGCGGATCAGCTCGGCGGCTTCGGGCGCGCTCAGGTACAGGGTGCCGGTGTCGCGGAATTGGGTGAGTGCGGTGTTCTTCATGGTCGTCTCGTGTTGTGCGGAAAACGGTGCGAACAGAAGTCCGCCAACCGGTCCCCAGAGTTTGCCGGTGGAGCGAGACAATGAAAATCGGCAACAAAGTAGAGAAATGGCAGAAAATCCACCCATTCGGCAACCTTGATTGGCGTTTTGACCATGGACCAGCTCGATCAGCAACTCATTGCCCTGCTGCGGCAGGACGCGCGGCTCGCCGTGGCCGACCTCGCTTACAAACTCAAGGTCTCGCGCGGCACCGTCACCAACCGGCTGCGCAAGCTCGAAGACACGCAGGTGATCGTGGGCTACACCGTGCGCCTGAAACCCGAGGCGCAGCCCGAGCGCATCAAGGCCTGGATGAGCGTGCAGGTCGAGGGCAACCAGACCCGGCTCGTGATCGCCAGCCTGCTGGGCGAGCCCGGCGTGGCTGCGCTGCACGACACCAACGGTCGCTGGGACCTGCTGGCCGAGCTGGAGGTGGGTTCGATGAAAGAGCTGTCCGACGTGCTGGAGCGCGTGCGCCTGATCAGCGGCATCCGCTCGACCGAGACCAGCATCCACCTCGCCAGCTACCGCTGACAGTCGCCGCCGCTGGCGCGCGCGATGCGGTCCCGCCCTGCCGAGGTCCTGTCCTATAGTCGTCGCACACAGCACGCCACCACCATGAAACCCATTCTTCAGGCTGCCGCCAGTCCCCTGCCCGACAGCGTCATTGCCCTGCAGGCCGAGCCCGGCCACCTGATCCGTCGCGCGCACCAGCTGGCGGTGTCCACCTTCCACGAAACGCACGGCCGCCAGATCACGCCCGTGCAGTACGCCCTGTTGCGCGCCCTGCAGGACGCACCGGGCATCGACCAGGTGACGCTGGCCGACAAGGTGGCGCTGGACACCTCCACCACCGCCGACATCGCCACCCGGCTGGAGGCCAAGGGCTGGATCGTGCGCGAGCTGCTGCCGCGGCGCCAGCGCGCCCTGCGCCTCACGCCCGAAGGGGCGGCGGTGCTGGCCGACATGCTGCCGCGCGTGGTGCCCATGTACCGCCAGCTGCTGCAGCCACTGGAGCCCGCCGAGCAGGCCGAATTCCTGCGCCTGCTGCGCAAGTTCGTGCACCTCAACACGCCATCGCCCGGCGATCCGGACTCGGGAAAACCCGAGGTCTGAACCCCTGTTCGCCACCCGTCTGCGTCCGTACAATCCGCTTCATTCAGCATACTGAATGAAGTCGGCACAACACCTCCGGAGACGCAACATGTTCCCCCTCAACACCTGGTACGTCGCTGCCCGCAGCGATGAAATCCCCGCCGACCGGCCGCTCGGCCGGCGCATCTGCAAGCAGCCCATGGCCCTGTTCCGCAACAGCGCCGGCCAGGTGGCCGCCGTGCTCGATTTCTGCCCCCACCGCGGCGCGCCGCTGTCGCTGGGCAAGGTGGAAGGCGACACCCTGGTCTGCGGTTACCACGGCCTGGCCATGGGCTGCGACGGCAAGACCGTCTCGATGCCCTGCCAGCGCGTGCGCGCGTTCCCGGCCATCCAGAGTTTCCCGGTGCACGAGGCGCACGGCTTCGTGTGGGTCTGGCCGGGCGACGCCGCGCTGGCCGACACCGCGCTGGTGCCGAAGTTCGAGTGGCAGGACAACCCCGCCTTCGCCTACGGCGGTGGCCTGTACCACATCGCCTGCGACTACCGCCTCATGATCGACAACCTGATGGACCTGACGCACGAGACTTACGTGCACTCGACCAGCATCGGCCAGAAGGAGATCGACGAAGTGCCGTGCCAGACGCGCGTGGACGGCGAGCACGTGGTCACCGAGCGCTTCATGGAAGGCATCGAGGCGCCGCCGTTCTGGAAGATGGCGCTGCGCATGAACGGCCTGCCCGACGACCAGCCGGTGGACCGCTGGCAGATCTGCCACTTCACGCCGCCCAGCCACATCATGATCGAGGTCGGCGTGGCGCTGGCCGGCAACGGCGGCCACGCCGCGCCCGACGAAGTGAAAGCGGCGAGCTGGGTGGTCGACTTCATCACCCCCGAAACCGACAGCTCGATGCACTACTTCTGGGGCATGGCGCGCAAGTTCAAGCCGGAGGATGCGTCGCTCACCGGGCAGATCCGCGAAGGCCAGGGCAAGATCTTTGCGGAAGACCTGGAGATGCTGGAACGCCAGCAGAAGAACCTGAGCGACTTCCCCGACCGCAAGCTGCTCATGCTCAACATCGACACCGGCGGCGTGCAGTCGCGAAAGCTGATCGACCGCGTGCTCGCGGCCGAACAAGGCGTCACCGCCTGACCGCACCCGCCCGAACCCCCATGAGTGACCCCCAGACCCCCTTGCTGGTGCGCGTGGCGCGCAAGCACACCGAAGCGCTGGACATCTGCAGCCTGGACCTGGTGGCCGAGCCCGGCCACACCCTGCCAGGCTTCAGCGCCGGCGCGCACATCGACGTCGCCCTGCCCAACGGCCTGGTGCGCCAGTACTCGCTGTGCAACCCGCCCGGCGAGACCGGCCGCTACCAGATCGCGGTGCTGCGCGACGCCGCTTCGCGCGGCGGCTCGTTGGCGGTGCACGAAGCCGTGGCCGAGGGCTCGACGCTGCACATCAGCGCGCCGAAAAACCACTTCCCGCTCGCCACCGATGCAGCGCACCACCTGCTGCTGGCCGGTGGCATCGGCATCACGCCGCTGCTGGCCATGGCCGAGCGCCTGACCAGCGCTGGCGAGTGTTTCGAGCTGCACCACTGCACGCGTTCGCGAGACCGCACGCCGTTTCTGGAACGGGTCGCGGCATCGGCGTTTGACCGACACACCCACCACCACTTCGACGATGGCGATGCGGTGCAGAAGCTGGACATCGCCGCCACGCTGCAGCGCGCGCCCGAGGGTGCGCACCTCTACGTGTGCGGTCCGCAAGGCTTCATGGACGCGGTGCTCAACGCCGGGCGCGCCGCCGGCTGGCCCGAAGAGCGCCTGCACCGCGAGTACTTCGCGGCCGCGCCGGTGGACCACGCCAACGACGGCGGCTTCGAACTGGAGATCGCCAGCACCGGCCGCGTGATCCCGGTGCGTGCCGACCAGTCCGCGCTGGCCGCCCTGCTGGCAGCGGGCATCGACATCCCCATGTCGTGCGAACAGGGCGTGTGTGGCACCTGCCTGACGTGCGTGAAAGCGGGCACGCCCGACCACCGCGACCAGTACCTCACCCCCGAAGAACAGGCGGCGAACGAGCAGTTCCTGCCCTGCTGCTCGCGCGCCACCAGCGCGCGCTTGGTGCTCGATCTCTGACCAGAGGGCTGATGCCGAGTTTCCGGGTCCGGTAGCTCGGGGCCAGCTCGGCAGACCTCGAGCTTGCGCCGCTGCGCCGGATGGCCCGGCGCAGCCCCGGTCTGATCACCGGTTTTCACCGCAACGGCCGCCCATTCACCACCCACCACGCCGGCAGCAGCCGCCGCACCTCGGCGCGCGCGTAGCGGTCGTCGAGCAGCCAGACCGTGCCGTGGTCCTGCTCGCTGCGGATCACGCGGCCCGCGGCCTGCACCACCTTCTGCACGCCGGGGAACAGGTAGGTGTAGTCGTAACCGCGGCCAAACTTCGCCTGCAGGCGGGCCTTGAGCTGTTCGTTCACCGGGTTCACCTGCGGCAGACCCAGCGTGGCGATGAAGGCGCCGATGAGCCGGCGCCCGGGCAGGTCGATGCCCTCGCCGAATGCGCCGCCGAGCACGGCAAAGCCGATGCCCTGGCCGCTGTCGGTGAAGCGGGCGATGAAAGCCTCGCGCTCGGGCTCGCCCATGCCGCGCGACTGCACCCAGACCGGAATGGACGGGTGGCGCTGCTGCAGCCGGTCGAGCGCCTGCGCCAGGTAGTCGAAGCTGCTGAAAAACGCCAGGTAGTTGCCGGGATCGGCCGCGAACTGCGCCGCCATCGTGTCGGCCATGGGCGTGAGCGAGGCCAGCCGGTCGGTCCAGCGGGTGGAGATGTGTGGCGCCACGCGCACCGCGAGCTGTTCGCCGGCAAACGGTGAGGGCACGTCCACGCGCAGCGTGTCGGCCGGCAGGCCCAGCAGGTCGGCCACGTAGTCCATGGGCGCGAGCGTGGCCGAGAACAGCGTGGCGCTGCGCACGGCGCTCCAGCGGTCCTGCAGCAGCGGGCCGGGCACCAGATTGCGCAGGCTGATCAGCGGTTGTGCCACGCGCGTGCCCGGTGCGGGGTGGGGCGTGCGCGTGAGGTCGCAGAGGCTGTGGTCGCCGTGCAGCTCGGCCACGCGCTGGAAGTGCAGCGCATCGAAGAACCAGGTCTGCAGCGGGCCACCCGCGGCGTCTTGTGGGTGCAGCGCCAGGTGGTCGCCGATCTCGCCGCAGAGCTGTTGCAGCGCGGCGTTGAACGCGCCCGGGGGGTCGGGCAGCACGGTGTAATCGCCCGCCTGTTCCCGCGCCAGCGTGTTCCATTGCCGGTGCAGCCGGTCGAGGCCCGTTTTCAGGGCGGCCGGCGCGCCGCGGCGCAGCGCCTGGAAGGGGGCAGGGTCGAGCTGGGCGCTGTACATGGCGCGGGCGCGTTCGATCAGGTTGTGCGCCTCGTCCACCAGCAGCGCGCTCTGCCAGCCGTGTTCGAGCGTGAGGCCGTGCCAGTGGGCGCCGATGTCGAAGAAGTGGTTCACGTCGCCCACCGCCACATCGCTCCAGCGCAGCATCTCCTGCCCCAGGTAGTAGGGGCACACGCTGTGTTCGAGGGCGAGTTCGCGCAGCGCGGCTTTGTCCAGCCAGCCGGCCTGCGCCGCGGCGGCGCGGGCCGCGGGCAGGCGGTCGTAGAAGCCGCGCGCGAGCGGGCAGGACTCGCCGTGGCAGGCCTTGTCCGGGTGCTCGCAGGCCTTGTCGCGCGCCACGCGTTCGAGCACGCGCAGCGGCAGCACCGGGCGCGCGGGCGGGTGGCCGGCGGCGCCGAGCCGCGCCAGCGCGTCCAGCGCGAGCTGGCGGCCGGTGGTTCGCGCGGTGAGGTAGAAGAGTTTGTCCAGCCCCTGCGCGGGCGCGGCCTTGAGCGCGGCGAACAGCGTCGCCGCCGTCTTGCCGATGCCGGTCGGCGCCTGCGCCATGAGCACACGCCCCGCCGCGTGGGCGCGGTAGACGGCCTCGGCCAGCGCCCGCTGGCCGGCGCGGAATTCGGGAAAGGGAAAGGCCAGGGCGCGCAAGGCGGCGTCGCGCGCCGTGCGGTGCGCGCGCTCCTGCCGGGCCCAGCCGCTGTAGCGTTCGCACAGGTCTTCAAAGTGCGCGCGCAGGGCGCTGGCGCTGTGGTTTTCCGACAGCGGCGTTTCGTGGCCGCTGTCGATGTTGAAGTACACCAGCACCAGCTCGATGCGCTCCAGCCCGAGCTGTTCACACAGCATCCAGCCGTAGACCCGGGCCTGCGCCCAGTGCAGGGCGCGCGCGTTGTCTGCGATCAGCGCCGCGTCGCCACGGTGCGTCTTGATCTCTTCCAGGCGCATCACGCTGGCGTCCCAGCCGTCCGCCCGGCCCTGCACACGCAGGTCGCGCCACTGGCTGGCCAGCGGCACTTCGCGCTGGTAACCCGCGCCGCGCCGCGACGTCACCTCGCCATGGCCGGCCACGCCTTCGCTGCCGGAAGGCGAGGGCGTGAAGCGCAGATCGAGGTCACCGCGGCGCGCCGCGAAATCGCACAGCGTGCGCACCGCCACGGCGCCCAGCGGGGCGTCGGCGGCGGCTTCGTCAACCAGTCGGGGCGTGGCGGTGTTCAAGGGCGGTTTCGGCTTGTGGCGTGCATGGTACTGGATATATAGTCAGTTCATGGAGTCCGCCTTTTCCCCCGAACCGCCCCCGCTCAACCGCCAGCACCACCGGCGCCTGCGCGACATTTACCGCTCGGCCGGCTGGCCCTGCGCCGACATGGTCGAGGTCGAGCTGTTGGCGGCCGGCTTGCTGGAGCGCCGGGTGTCCGCCGATGGCTTTGAGACCCTGCGCGTGACCGACGCCGGCATCCAGACGCTGGCGCGCGTGTTCGCCAGCAACAAGGCCGCGCGCACGCCGCACGAGGCCCTGGTCGAGCAGGTCGCGGTGGCCATGACGCGCGCGGGCCGCCTGGCCTGGCGCGGGCTGATGCTGCGTGTGCCGCTGCCCCGCGCGCTGCTGCTGGGCGAGGCCGCTGCGCCCCTGGCGGCGGAGCCCGCGCCCAGCTGGGCGGCGCAGATGGCGGCGTTTGAATCCGAAGTGACCACCAACCCCGCAGCACCCGAACACGCCTGGTGCATGGCCTGCCCCGACGTGTTTTCCATCCGCCGCAGCTCGGTCGAGTCCTACCTGGAACCGGTGGTGCACGAGATCAAGGTCAGTCGCGCCGACCTGCTGGGCGACCTGAAGAAACCCGCCAAGCGCGCCGCCTACCTGGAGATGGCCAGCGCCTGCTGGTACGTGCTCGGCCACGACGCCAGGGGCCGACCCATTGCAAAACCCGAAGAGGTGCCGCCCGAATGCGGCGTGATGTACGCCCGCGATGGCGAGCTCAGCATCGCCCGCGAAGCGCCGCGCCGCGCCATTGAGCGCCTGCCGTTCCATGTGTGGATGACGCTGGCGCAGACCGAGCCCGCCGTGCGGCTGGAGGAATCGGGTCAGGCGCGGTTTTGAGTCAACCTGCGCGCTGGCGAATGTGAGCCTGCCCGAGCCGGTAGTTTCGAACGACCCTGCGAGAGGCCTCCTGCTTGAGCACAGCCATGACGCGCTCAAGGGCGTCGTCGAACGAAAGTTCGAGGGTGGCATGGAATCCGTACATCTCGCTTCTCCTGGGTGTTCGATGGACCCGCAGATGTGTCGCGGCCCAGGCCTACGGTTGCGAGATGGCTACCAAGGCATCGGCGGTGGGCTGGATGTCGTCGGCTGCGACGGCAAAGTCGCCGAGTGACACGATGCCCACCAGGCGCTTCTCGCGGTTCACCACCGGCAGGCGCCTGACCTGATACTGGCTCATCTTGTCGGCACCCGTCTCCACGGTGTCGTCCTCATAGCACCAGATCACGTCCTCCGACATCACGTCGCGAACCAGCGTGTCGCTGCCCTTGCCTTCGGCGACGGCACGCACGGCCATGTCGCGGTCGGTCACGGCGCCGATCATGCGGTCGTGCTCGCCGACGGGCAGCATCCCGAAGCCGTCGTCCCGCATCCGGGCAGCGGCTTCCTGGATCGTTGCCTCGGGGCTGATCACCTGCACGTCGTGGCTCATCACGTCTTTGAGTAGTTGCATCTTTGTCTCCGGGTTGAGGTTGGTGGCGTGTGTGGCCACAGGTTTTGCGGGGTTGCCCGCGCGGACTGCAGTCGCTTGCGCTGGCGCTTGACCGACTGCGCTCGAATCCTCCGGGCCCACCAGGCTGCCGGCCGCGGCGCCACCCAGTGCGCCCGCAACGGCCCCCACCGTGCCACCCACCACCGCACCCACGGGTCCCGCGACCACGCTGCCGACGGCAACACCCGCGGCCGCACCGGCCACCACCCCACCGCCCGTCAGCACCGAGTTGGCCTCGCGCCGGGCTTCCTCGGGTTCCAGCAACGACTGGGCTGCGGGGTTCAGATCCTGCGACGGAATGCCGTGCCCGGGACGGGCTTGCTCAGCGAGGTCTCCGTCAAGCGGTACCGGCTTTGCCAGGGGAGAAGTGGATGGATTCATGATGGCTCTCCTGTGCGTCAGTGACGCGTTGGGGGTGAAAGGCCCGGGTCGGTGCTGAGGGGGAGGTGCTCGCCGGGCTGGTGCGGCTCGCGGATTTCGGGTGGGATCTGAGGCGGTATGTCCAGCGGCTCCAGGGGCAGCGGCACGCCGTCGGGTGACGGCGCTTGCCCCGGTGGCAGGGACGGTTCGGGTTCGGGCCAGGGTCCGGGCACCGGCGACTGGACCGGGATCGGCGCCAGGACAGGCGGTTGGGATGTGACGGGCAGGTCAGCGAGGCGGTTCACGGAACGGGCCTTTCAAGGTGGGCGAGGGCGCCTGGAAGCGGGTATCCGGGACGGGAAAAGACATCATTGACTCGCCGATACCACCGGTCTGTGCGGTTGCGCACACCCCAGGACCCGGGGTGGGTGTGCTGTCTCACAGACGCTGGCTGGCGCCCGCCATGCTGAATGCAACAGTTCGTCACACAAGGGGTGCGCCCCTCCAACCGGCTTCACCCCCGCAGACGGCGTGCCCGTGTCCCCGATGGTCCTTGTCGTCGATGACGATGCGTTCATGCGCTCCCGGCTCGGTCGGTTGTTGACCTCGGCCGTCATGCGCATCGAATCCGGTGCGCCGGGCGGTGATCATGGCCAATAGGTACGGCTGCGCATGGGGCTTTCGACGGCGTATCCCTTCCTCCGGCGTTTTCTGTGTAGCCTGCAACGCCGATCGCTGAAACAATGACGCTCGGCCAGACCGACACGTTCGATTCCCTGCAAACAATCCCATGACCGCTCCGCTCTCTCCAGCCACCACCGCCGGCCATGCCGCGAACCCGGCGCGCGCCCTGAGCCAGCCGCGCAGCGGCCTGTGATGCCGGTGGTGCCTTCCGACGCCGACCCCGGCCGCCAGGCGCGCATCGCGGCGCTCATCGACACCCTGCACGATGTGGAGCAGCAGCTGCAGGCGCTGACAGCGGATGAGATCGACACCGTGGCCAACCGGGCGGGCAGCAACCTGCTGCTCAACGCCCTGGAACAGTTGCGTCGCCAGGAAGCCCGGAAGCGGGCCGCGATGCTCGACGCGCTGCCGTCGAATGTCGCGTTGCTCGATGCAGACGGCGTGATCGTCGCTGTGAACGAGGCGTGGAAACGCTTTGGTGACGCGAACGGCCTGCGGGATACCAACCACGGCGTGGGCCGCAACTACCTCGACGTCTTCGACCCGGGCGCCAGCCCGGACGCCGCCCTGAACCCGGGCGTGGCAGCCGCGCTGCGCGCCGTGCTGGCGGGCGAGCGCAGCACCCTCGCGATCGAGTACCCCTGCGACTCGCCGCAGGAGCAAAGGCGCTTTCTCCTGACGGCGGCTCCGCTGGAGCCGGGACGACGCGCCGGCGCGGTGGTCATGCATGTGAACGTCAGCGACCGGGCGCGTGCCGAACAGGCCTCCCTTCGCAGTGCGGAACTGCTGCAGGCGGTGGCCGACGGCACGCCCGACGTTGTCTACGTCAAGGACCTGCAGGGCCGTTATCTGCTGTGCAACAGCGCACTGGCCCGTTTCACCGGGCGCACGGTCGAACAGATCCTGGGCTGCGACGACCGGGACCTGTACGACGCAGCGGAGGCATCGCAGATCGTCGAGAACGACCGCACGCTGCTCGCAACGGGGGAGGTGCACACCTCCGAGAAGTGGCTCACCGGCGTGAGCGGCCGGCGCATCTTCAATTCGACTCGTGCCCCCTACCGCAACGCCCGCGGAGAGGTGATCGGCGTCATCGGCATCGCCCGCGACATCACCGACGACAGGCTCGCCGAGCAGGCGCTGCGCGACAGCAAGGCGATGCTCGACATCGCGGGCCGCAGCGCCAAGGTCGGCGGCTGGACTTTCGACGTGACGCAGCGGCGCCTGCACTGGTCCGACATGGTTGCCAGCCTGCACGACGAACCGGCCGGCTATTCGCCCTCGATGGAGCTGGGCCTGGCCGCCTTCGTCCCCGAGCACCGCGCCACTGTCCAGGAAGCCGTCCAGCGCTGCATTGCGTCCGGCACGCCCTATGACCTGGAAGCCGAGAAGATATCGGCCACCGGGCGCCGTTTCTGGGTGCGCACCATCGGCGAAGCGGTGCGCGACGCCGAGGGCCGCATCGTTCGCATCCAGGGCGCGCTGCAGGACATCACCGAACGCAAGCTGGCGGCGCTGGAAACGCAGAAGCTGGCGCAACGGCTGAGCAACACACTCGAAAGCATCAGCGACGGCTTCTTCGCCCTCGACCGCGACTGGCGCTTCACCTACTTCAACCGCGAGGCCGAGCGCCTGTTGGGGCGCAAGCGCGACACGACACTCGGGCGTGTGATCTGGGAAATTTTCCCCGAAGCGGTGGGCACGGTCTTCGACCGCTCATACCAGCGCGCGATGAACGGCGAAACAGGCGTCACCTTCGAGGCCTTTTTCCTGCCTTTGCAGGCCTGGTTCGGTGTCGACTGCCACCCGTCGGGCGACGGGCTGTCGGTGTACTTCCGCGACGTCACCGCCAGCCGCGCGGCGCGTCAGCAGCTGAAGCTGCTCGAAGCCAGCGTGGCGCAGTTGAACGACGTCGTCATCATCACCGAGCCGGCGCCCGAACTGCAGCACGGCCGGCGCATCGTGTTCGTCAACGATGCCTTCGTGCGCCTGACCGGCTACGCGCGGGAGGAGGTGATCGGCCAGTCGCCCGGCTTGCTCGACGGCCCCTCGACGGATGCGGCCGAGCTGGCGCGTATCCGCGACGCGGTCGACCGTTTCGCGCCGGTGCACGTCGAGCTGATGCGGTCCACCAAGGATGGCCGGGAGTACCCCGTCGAGATCGACATCACACCGGTGGCCACGGCCGGCGAGGGCTTCACGCACTTCGTCTCCGTCATACGCGACATCAGCGAACGCCGCCGCAGCGAACAGGCACTGCTTGAGCTGAACGCCGGGCTCGAGGAGCGGGTGCGCCACCGCACGCTGGAACTGGAGCAGGCGCGTGAGCTGGCCGAGCAGGCCAACCGCGCCAAGTCCGCTTTCCTCGCGACCATGAGTCACGAGATCCGCACGCCAATGAACGGCGTTGTCGGCATGATTGACGTGCTGGAAGAGAGCCGGCTGGACCCGGAGCAGCGCGACCTGGTGAAGACCGCGCGCGAATCGGCCTACGCGCTGATGGCCATCGTCGACGACGTGCTGGACTTCTCGAAAATCGAAGCCGGCCAGTTCGACATCGATCACGAGCCGATGGACGTGACGGCGGTCGTCGAGGGGGTCAGCGATGCCCTGTACCCGCTGGCCGTGAACCAGGGTGTGGGCCTCCACCTGTACACCGACCCGCGCCTGCCCCCAGACATGCTGGGTGACGCCGCGCGGCTGCGCCAGGTGCTGATGAACCTGGTCGGCAACGCGATCAAGTTCAGCCGCGGGCTGTCGCGCCCCGGCTCGGTGTCCTTGCGCGCCCTGCGCGTGGCCGGCCCCGGCGGCGACGACACGCTGGCGCTGGAGGTGTCCGACAACGGCATCGGCATGGACCCCGACACCCAGGCGCGCCTGTTCTCGCCGTTCACCCAGGCCGACGCCAGCACCACCCGGCGCTTCGGCGGCTCCGGGCTGGGGCTCAGCATTTCGCACCGCCTGTTGACGCTGATGGGTGGCGAAGTGACGGTGCGCAGTGCGGCGGGTGAGGGGGCGACCTTCACGGTGCGCCTGCCCATCGTGCGGGTGCCGGCCGACAACGACACGAAGCCCGCCCCGTTTCCGCAACCGCTGGCAGGGCTGCCCTGTCTGGTGGTCGGCGCTGCCGCCGGTCCGGCCGCCGACCTGGCCGACTACCTGGTCCACGCGGGCGCCGCCACGACCTGCCGGCAGACCGTGGCGCAGGCCCAGGCCTGGTTGCGCCGTGTCGACCCGGGCCGGTGCGTCGTCGTCGTCGCCGACGCCAAAGACGCCACCGAAGGCAGCGACCCGATGCTCGCGGCCTGCCGTTCCGTCGGGTCGGAGCGCCCCGAGCTGGTGCTGGCTTTCGTGGTCATCGAGCGGGGCAGCCAGCGCCGGCCGCGCCGGCAAACGTCGGATCCGATGTGGTTGTACGGTGAATGCCTGCACCGCGACAAATTCCTGCACGGCGTGGCCCTGGCGGCCCGGCTCCAGCCGGCGGAAGAACCGGTCGAGCCGCTCGCCGAGGTGGACGCCGCTCCGGTCCCGCGGCATCCGGCGCCGCAGCCTGATGCGAACCGCCACGAAGCGAAACCGTTGATCCTGGTGGCCGAAGACAACGAGATCAACCAGAAGGTGCTGGCCCAGCAGCTCTCGCTGCTCGGTTACCGCTCCGAGATGGTGGCCAACGGTGCCGAGGCCCTGGCCTGCTGGCGCCAGAGGGGCCATGCCCTGCTGCTGACCGACCTGCACATGCCGATCATGGACGGCTACACGCTGGCCGCCGCGGTGCGGGCCGAGGAGGGTGGTGGTCCGCGCCTGCCCATCATCGCCCTGACCGCGAACGCCCTGCGCGAGGAAGAACTGCGTTGCCACCAGGCCGGCATGGACGTCTACCTGAGCAAGCCGGTTCGCCTGGCACAGCTGAAATCGACCATCAATGCCTGGCTGCAGCCCACGGCAACGCGGCCGAGCGGGGCCGTGGCTGACGAAGTGGCGTCATCCACCGCCTCGCCACCGGTCGACCTCGGCGTGCTGGCCGATCTGCTCGGTGATGAACCGCAGGTGGTGCAGGAGGTGCTGGCGGCCTTTCGGGCGGGCACCACGGGCTCGGCGCAGGCGATGGTCCGGGCCCACGCCGGCGGTGAGGTGAAGACCATGTCGGATCTCGCCCACAAGCTGAAGTCGACCGCTCGGGCCATCGGCGCAGCGCGCCTCGGGCAGATCTGCGCCGACATCGAAAAGACCGCCGTCACACGCCCCCCGCCACACATCTCGGTGCTCGATCCGCTGGTGGCCGATTTTGAGGTCGAGCTGCGAGCGGTTCACGCCTTTCTCGATCAACGATAGGGCCGTGGCGGCTTGCCGCCGGGGCCGGGCACCAGGCTGGCGCGGCGCTCCGCGTGCATGTCGATGTCGCGCTGGGCCTGGACCATCTGGGAGTCGCGTGTTTCGACCGTAAGGACACGGGCCAGGGCGGTCTGTGCGCTCGCGCACGCACCCCGGTCAGCGCAGAATGACCCGAATGAAAAAACGATCACGCCCGTCCGCTTGGGCCAAAAGCTTCGAGCGGAACCTCAAGGCGATGACACGACTCGCCACCGCTTCCAGTACCCGGGCGCTCAAGAAAACCCTCAAGCCCGCGGCGGCCAAGCGCGCGCCGCCGCCCGGTGCCGGCGCGTGGATGCCCGGCGTCGTCATGGGCGCGGCCGGCGCACGGCGCTTCAGGGTCTACCGGCCGCCAGGGGTCGGGTTCGGCGAGAAGCTGCCGCTGGTGGTGATGCTGCATGGTTGCGGTCAGGACGCCAACAGCTTCGCGGCCAGCACGCGCATGAACCGCATCGCGATGCGCGAACGTTTTCTGGTGCTCTACCCCGAGCAGGACCGGCTCGCCAACGGGCAGGGTTGCTGGAACTGGTTCGACACCAAGACCGGCCGTGCCTATGGCGAAGCCGCTTTGATCATGCAGGCGGTTGACCAGGTCTGCCTGCTGCATCCCGTGGACAAGACCCGCGTGGCCATCGCCGGCCTGTCGGCCGGCGCGAGCATGGCCGCCTTGCTGGTCACCCGGCACCCGGGGCGTTTCAAGGCCGTTGTCATGCATTCGGGCATTCCACCCGGCACCGCGCACTCCACCCTGTCGGCGCTGGGCGCCATGCACGGCCACCGCGTCACGACCCCGTTGATGACCACGCCGAACGCGATGGAGGCCCACTGGCCACCCCTGCTGGTGATCCACGGTGACGCCGACGCCGTGGTCTCACCCAAGAACGGCCAGGCCGCAGCGCAGGTCTGGGCCGACGCGGCGGGGGCGAAGGCGAGCGAGGCGCGCAGCGTGCAACGGGGCAAGCGCTACCCGATGTCGGTCACCGATTTCAAACGCAAGGGCAGCACGGTGGCGACGCTGGTCGCCGTGAGCGGCCTGGCCCACGCGTGGAGCGGTGGCGCCGCGAGCAAGGCCTTCAGCGACGGCCAGGGGCCGGATGCGTCGCGCATGGTCTGGGCTTTTGCGGCCAAACAGTTTCGGGCCGGGGTCTGAGCGCTGGCCAGGGCAGGCGTCTAGAACGGCACCTCATGCCCTGAGCGCAAAACCTCCAGCTGCTGACGCAGCGCCGCGTTTTCCGCCTGCAACGCGCTGACCTGGGCACGCAAGCGCTGCAGTTCATCGCCCGATTCATTGGCCGGCTGATCGGCCGGCTGATCGGGCGCCGCTTCCGACGGCTTGCGCTTCGCGTCGCGAACCCGCTTGGCCGCCAGTTTGAGCTCGTCCTTGCCGGCCAGCGCCGCGGCCTTCTGCTCTTCGGCCGGCAAGCTGGCCACGGCCGCCGCCGCGTTGAGCGAGATCGCCCCGGACTTCAGCGCCGCCACCAGTTCGGGCTCGGCCTGCTTCTGGATCTTTTCGATCATCACCACCTGGCTGCTGCTGAGTCGCGCCGCACGGGCGATGTCTTCGCGGCTGTTCAGCGGCCGGGGCTCCGGCACAGGTGTTGTGGCCGCCGGGTTGGCTGAAGGCTCGTCCTGCTCAGCCGGCTCGGGCGATGTTTCCTCGCGCGGCGCAGCCAGAAACCGCGCGCGCCGCTCGGCGATGATTTCGCGCTTGCGCAGCGCCAGCACGCCGCGCTGGAAGTCCGACACGCTGCGCCGCCCCAGGTGCTGGTCGATCATCCACAGGTGCACGTCCTCCATGGACTGGAAGCGCGGGTTCTGCACCGTCTCGAAGGGCAGGCCGTGTTTCTGGCAGATGCCGTAGCGGTTGTGTCCGTCCACAAGCACATCGCCCCAGAGCACCAGCGCATCGCGGCAGCCCTCGGCCAGGATGCTGCGCTCCAGCGCCTCGTGTTCCTCCGGGGTCAAGGGGTCGATATAGGCTTTGAGGTCCGGGTTGACATTGATGTTCATGAAGTCGGGGTTCGGGGAAATGGCTTGGGGGCGCGAATTGTAGAGGGGCGCCGCGGGCCCCAGAAACCGGCAGAATGATCCGGGTCAGACGGACCGGGATGCGCCCGGTTCGAACACTCGATGACCTTGAAGGAGGAGGGTGCTCATGAGACTCGTGGTTTTGTTGCTGGCTCTTCTGGTGGTCGGTCTTCTCGTGGCCCGCCAACTGGGCGGCGGCGCGCCAGCCCAGGTTCAGAAGCCGGAGGCCATTTCGGATGTGGCTGTGCCCGCTGTGCCAGCTGTTCCCACAAGGCCTCAGGATGTGCCCGGGTTTGAACGGCAGGTGGAGGGCTACGTCAATGATCTGGCCACTGAGCGGGCCAAGCAGATGGAGCACGCTGAATCGGGGAAATGACTGGGTGGCATGGCACGCAGTTCTTACTTGCAGACCGCAGGCAAAAAACCCGCTGGCCTGATGGCTGTTCCCTTTGCACGTGCTTCATCCGATCTCAACGGTTCCTTGTCGTCATTAACGGTCATCCTTTGCGCACTAGCGGCCGTCCTTCCAGCGTATGCTGCAAGATCCGCCGCATACACTGGGCTACAAAGCGCGCACGCCTGTTACTCATACGTAGATCTAATTGGAAGGACAACTAACATGAAAGCTCGAACCAAGCTGCGACTTCTTGGTGGCGCCATATTGCTTTTAAATCTCTTGCTCATTGGCTACTATTCAATCCAAGGAATTCCTGTCCTCCTAATGACCTTCGGTTTCGCAATCGCTTACGAGTACATCGTGGTTCGTCGCACCCCGGAGTGAAAGAATGAAGTCAGTACTTCCTTCGGTTTATAGAGTCATTGCTCTGCGGTTAACCGTTGCCGTCGCTTACTTGGGCATTGCTTGTAGCGCATCGGCACTCGATAAGAACGGAAACTTCGATTCCAAGCAAGAGCAGGATGCATTTATTGGTGCCACCTTGAAAAAAATGGCAGGTGAATTTAACTCTCAGGCACCTATTCAACTTGACGAGGATACAAGGATGATGAGTGTGATCGCACTGCAGAAGACAATCACGTTCAACATGCGCCTCTCTGGAGCGAGCTCCTCGGATGTAAACCCAAACATACTGGCTCAGGTCGTAAAAGAGAACCTCAACCATACGGCCTGCCTGAGTAAGGCAACGCGGAACCTAATAGACCTCGGAGTCGAGTACGTTTACCTCTACAGCGGTAGTGATGGAAAGCTCATTACCCGCGTTGCCATCAAGAGCTACCGCTGTTGAGTCGCTGTTTCGTTAAAAAATAATATTCTGTAACGACGGCGCACCGGTAGCAGCGCCAATATGAGAAATGAATCTGAGCCGTGTATATCTTTGTTGATGAATCGGGGACCTTCACCCAATCTCCCAGCCTCGATTCGTGGTGTGTGGTTGCAGCTTATGTCGCTTCGGAACACAAAAAACGACAAATCGATGCCCTGATGTCACGTGTTCGAGCACTAAATATGGGTGCAGAAACGAAGAGCAAGCACCTCACAGAAGATCAATACATCTGGTTTCTGCAAGAATTGGAAAAATTGGGTGGACTGGCTTTTTCCGTAGCCGTCGATGTTGGACTACATCGCCCGGAGGCAATTGAACTGCATCGGAACAAGCAGGCCGAAAAGGTGATCGAACATCAAGGAAAAATGCGGCATGAAGTTGCGCGACATGGTCTGATGGATTTGTCCGAGCAAATTCGTTCATTGCCGATCCAACTTTATACTCAACTGATTTGTCAACTAGAGCTTTTTCACGCGATACTTAAGCTTTCGCCACTCTATTTCGTGCAACGGCATCCGTCATCACTTGCGAATTTTAGATGGCGTTTGGATCAAAAGGACCGTGTACCTACTAAATATGAAGATGCCTTTAGAAAGATATTGCCAGTAATACTGCAAACCATGTCTCTAACGGATCCGATGTTAAGGATGATGTTCAAAACCGGAGCGGTGAAGGGCGTTGAGCGCATGGATCTCGCGACATGAAACCGCCGTGCCCGTTTCGATCAGTTTCCACCGTTCAAAGGTCGATTTACCGGCCTTTCGGGGCCTCATCGAGGCCCATGGGCGCGTTGCAGGCGCACTCATCCCTGCGCCTTCTGCAAAAGCCGGTGCCGCGCCATCCACAAGTTGGAAAGTGCGAACAGCGTGTGCAGTTGCGCCGTGTTCTTGACCAATCCGCGGTAGCGCACCTTCACAAACCCGAACTGGCGCTTGATCACCCGAAACGGGTGCTCCACCTTGGCCCGGATGCTGGCCTTCACATGTTCGAGCTTGTCCATGATCGCGCCCATGGGCGTGCTCTTGTCCAACGCTTTGCGTTTGCCCGGGCGCATGGCCACGTGCCAGTTGGCATTGATCGCCTGCGTCTCCTCGCGCTTGGCCACACCCTGGTAGCCTGCGTCAGCGAACACATCGCTCTCTTCACCATGCACCAGCGCGCCGGCCTGCGTCACATCGTTGACGTTGGCCGCTGTGCCCACCACCGTGTGCACCAGTCCCGAATCGGCATCCACGCCAATGTGCGCCTTCATGCCGAAGTGCCATTGGTTTCCCTTCTTCGTTTGGTGCATCTCAGGATCACGCTCGCCGCTGCTGTTCTTGGTCGAGCTGGGTGCTGCGATCAGCGTGGCGTCGATGGCTGTGCCGTTCTTGAGCAGCAGCCCTTTGGCGGCCAGCGTGCTGTTGACGGTGGCCAGTATCTGCAGGCTGAGTTGGTGCTCTTCGAGCAGGTGGCGAAAGCGCAGGATGCTCACGCGATCCGGAATGCGCTCGCTGCCCGAGAGACCAGCGAATTCACGGTACAGCGGCGTCTCGAACAGGGCTTCTTCCATGGCCAGGTCCGACAGGCCGAACCACTGCTGCAAAAAATGAATGCGCA
>NZ_JBVPZA010000015.1:0-83734 GCF_055703065.1 Hydrogenophaga sp. L310 | reverse complement strand
AAGGGGTATCCACTTAGCTCCAGTCATCGTAAATGCTGGATGGATAACCAGTATTGAATGGTATGCCAGTCAGGCAAACAGTCAAGCCTTTTTCACCACGTCCCGGTACGTCACCGGTGCTGTCACGACCGCTTGTTGCAGCAACCGATAGAACAACATGCCGCGTGAGTTGGATGTGCGGCGATTGAAGCGGAACACGAACTCATCCAGGTAGGCATCCAGGTGTTCGGGCTGCACCGAGCCATGGTGTGTGCCCAGAATCCAGCGCTGCACCAGAGCCGCCACCCGATGCACGCCAGCCATCGAGACATGAGCCGGAACGTTGGAGCCCAACATGACCGTGCGCTGATGGACGAAGCCCAGGTCTTTCAATGTCAGGTAGGCAGCCGAGCCGTCGGTACGCACCTGTGCGCCAGGCTCGATAACCTCCTCCACGAACGGAATCACACAAGCAGCGGAGTCATTGGCAATGCGGCGCAGGCGGATGCGGCCGAATCCTTTGGGGTCCAGCATCTCCACGGCCATGACCACCAGCACCTTGCTCGTGCTGCTCTTGCGCCCTTTGGGTGAGATGGGGTTTCGCCTGTCTGTGATGGCCAGATAGGTCTCGTCAACTTCGACCAACCCTTTGAGCTGTTCGCGACCCGGTCGAACCATGGCACGACGAAGCCGATGCAGCATGGTCCAAGCGGTCTGATAGCTGCCCAGTCCCAGCACGCGCTGTAGACCCAACGCGCTCACGCCTTGCTTCTGATTGGTCAGGTACCAAGCCGCAGCCAGCCAAACGCGCAGTGGCGTTCGGGTCTTCTCGAAGATGGTGCCGGCGGTCACCGAACTCTGGTGTTGGCAACTCGGGCACATCAGCCGGGTACGCGTCGCACGATAGGCATCGCCTACGCAGCCGCAGCGCGGGCAGACAAAACCTTGGGACCACCGCAGCCGCTCCAGATAGGCAAGGCACGCCTCTTCGGTGGCAAACCAGTCAAGAAACTCGTTCCAAGTCTGCGGATAGTCTTTTCCGGGCGTTGGCGCTAAAGTATGGATATCCATCCAGTTATTCTGCATCTGCTGGAGCTAAGTGGATACCCCTTACATAACAACAGTATAGAAGCCAAGCCCATCCCTTGGGAATGCTTCACAGAAAACCGGCGCGAATCCGCGCATAGGATTGAACCATGTGCAGTCACTACGAAGGCGTGCGGGACGCACAGGTCTTGCGAAAGGTGTTCCAGGTGGAGCCACCGGCCGACTTGGGCAAAACCGATCTCTGGCCGGGATACCCCGGCCTGCTGATCCGCCGCCCCCGGGAGAAGGACTCGGGCGATGACGCAGCACCAGATCGGGAAGCGTTACCCGGCCTGTTTGGCCTGGTACCCCACTGGGCGACCGACCTGAAGATCTACCGCAGTACCTACAACGCCCGCAGCGAGACGGTGGCCACCAAACCGAGTTTTCGGGAAGCTTGGAAGAGGGCGCAGCACTGCATCATCCCGGCCCAAGCCATCTACGAACCGGACTGGCGCAGCGGCAAGGCCATTCCCACGCGCATCGAACGAGAAGACGGTCGGCCCATGGGGATTGCGGGTTTGTGGTCTGCCTGGAAGTCTCCCCAGGGGGAATGGGTGCACAGCTACACAATGCGGACGATCAACGCAGATACCCACCAACTGATGAACCAGTTCCACAAGCCGACCGATGAGAAACGCATGGTAGTGGTGCTGCCGGAGGCGGCCTATGAAGCGTGGCTGACGGCGACGGCTGAGCATAGTGAACAGTTCCTGGTGCCATTTGCGGCGGAGGGGTTGAGGGTAGGGAGTGGGCGAGATTGAAGGATGGCTGTAGTTGATGGCCTCGACCAGTTGCCGCTCGCTTCGGATGGAGAACAGGATCTGCAGCAGCAGTGCCTTGAGCAGCATCTCCGGCGGTACCGAGGGGCGCCCACGGCGGGCATACACCGCCTCGAAGTCGTTGCTCATCGTCGCCAGCAGCGCATCGACCACGGCGCGCAACTTGCGCAGCGGGTGGGCCTGCGGCACTCTCTCTTCAAGGCTGATGTAGCTGAACATCGCACTCTGGAAGTCTTGGTTGCCTCTCATCTTCCTCGGCTGGGTCGTTCTGGGATGGCTTCAGATCGTAGCGGCCGACTCGGGCACCGGCGGAGAATTTTTCAACGGCCTGCTAAAGCAGGCCGTAAAGACGGGCAATGCGCACAGCTGTGCGTCTGTCCGGCGCGTTCAGCTTTGCGTTGACGCGCTGAAATCGGCTGTCGATGGTTTTGGCCTCAAGATTCATGGCTGCACCGATCACTTTGCTGCTGTGTCCTGCGGCCTCACAGCGCAAAAGGTGCAGGTCGGCTTCTGTGAGGCTCGTGCCCCGGAGCAGTTCCTCACGCATGGATATTGCAATCGAGTGATGCAGCTCCATGGCAAGCGCGCGCGCCAGTACCCTGGCCGCGCGATCAAAGCTTTGCTGCTCGACCACAGTGGCAAACGTTTCCAACTGATCACGATCCAGCATATGGGGCGGCTCCGGCAGTGCCAGCGAAGGCAGATCGCTGTCTGCATCCATTTAGCTGGGAGCTGCGAAATCCTGTCTAGATGGCGCGGGTAGAACACCCACGCCTCATCTGCCCCCAGCCGGAAGAACTGGAAGTTGCATCCCAGCGCGTGGCCTGGATAGGCGGGAAAACGGGTTCCACTGGGCAGGGTGCTTGCAGTGGGTTTCGGCTCTGGGGATGCCTGTTGGCCTACATCACGCAGTACAGGGGGGACATCGTAAGGTCGCTCCAGACGTTTGCCGATTTCAGCCCATCGTCTCCCCGCTGCGTTGGCGCGCTCGCGCTGCAATGCCTCGGTGCGCTGTCGCACGGCACTCACTTCGGCCTCTATGGCGGCTTGTGCGGCGGCCCGGAGACCCAGCGTGTCGAGGTGATACCTCCAGCGAAAGCTCACCGTCTGCTTGAGAATGGCCATGGCGTCCTCGCGCGTGCGGGTGCCTGATGGCCATGCGGCTGAGACCACCAGTGAGCCGTACGCGCAGTGCTCAGGCTGGTCGTCGACCTGAGGGACGCCCGCGTCGTCCACCTGGACGAACAGCGCAAAGGCAGCACCCGTGTCCAGCGCACCGGTGGCCACCACCTTGGACTTCGGGGGATGCTCTCTCCATGCGAGAGGGCCTGAAATCTGAGCGTTCCACTCTACGGCCTGTGAGCGGTCCAGCCACGCCGAGATAACGCCTGCCGAGGTCCTGTATTCGGGCAACACGAGCGCCCCACGCTCGGCCAACTCGCGTGCAAATTCGATGCCCAGGCTTCTGGCGAGGTTCTCCGCACCGGCTTCGCACTCGGGGCGCTCCTGTGAGGCCTCGTGTGAGAAGTGCCACTCGTTGGTGTCTCCCTGTTTGGCCACCAGCGGGCTCTTGCACATGGGGCAGAAACATCCGCACGTAGCCCCTCGTAAGACTTCGCCGACGAAGCGTATGGCTCCGCTGGCATCAATCGCCATGATCTGGATGCTGGACATGGGTTGCTCAGTCCTCTCGCGCGTACCGAGTCAAAGGTTTCACCAGTGATGCCAGAGGAAGCATGCGTTTGCAGTCCTCGTCCAGCGGCAAGCCCTGGTACAACCCCACTAGATCCAGCAGCTCGGACACGGCTCCGTTTTCCACGCCTGTAGGTTCAAGGTGTTTCATGCACTCCACATCGACCATATCGAGCACGAGGTCCTGGCGATCGACCGGGATGGTGCTGCGCTCTTGTGGGCCTTGAGGGCGCACTTGCGCTCCTCGATAGGCTATGAAGAATGCATTTTGACCCTGAAGTCGGCGACTCGAAGGGGCTCGGACTCATTGAGCAGGCAATCCAGCTTCAAAAGCTTGAGGACTCGAATGCCTGACTATCCTCTCCGAGTCGTCCCGATGGAGAACCTGTCCGTTTCAGTGCGATGTCGCTGGGCGTGACTGGCTCCACAGATCCAGTTCGCTGCGGCGCCAGGCCACTGCGCGCACACCGAGACGAACGGGGCAGGGGAACTGTTGTTGGGCGATGAGCCTGTATATCGTCGATCGACCCAAGCCCGTCATCTGTATGACGGATGGCATGCGCAGAAACACGGTCGAAACTTGATCCTGTGTTTCCGGGGGTGGGGCAGAGGTCTGTTGCACGGCAATCTCCCGGTGGAGGCATGTAGGCAACTGTAGGGCGCTGCGGGCGCCTCGGTCATGCTGGATTCGCTGACAAATCTAGCGCATAGAGTTGTATCACCGAGCTTCTCGACGTCTTAGATGCCGTCTTGGCAAGACCGGTCTGTTGCGATCCGGACACATGCATGTTTCCGCGGAGAATTTCGGACACGTGTCGGACACGGCGTATCCAGAAAGCAAAAGAGTCAGCAGGCGCTAACCTGCTGACTCTTGATTTACTTGGCTCCCCGACCTGGACTCGAACCAGGGACCTGCGGATTAACAGTCCGTCGCTCTACCAACTGAGCTATCAGGGAACAGCCTCGAATTATAGTGTGATTTTCGCCGTTTTTGGAGGGCAGCGCATTTTTGTCAAAAAATGTCGCCGCATCCAGCGATGGTGGTCCTCAGTCGAACACCGGTGACTCCACACCCAGCACCTTGTGCAGCTTGGGGCTGGTGGTGGTGTACTGAAGGAACACTTTCTTCTCGGGAAAGATGATGGGCATGGCGCCAAAGGCGGCCAGGGCGCATTCATGGAAGCCCGAGAGGATGAGCTTTTTCTTGCCCGGGTAGGTGTTGATGTCACCCACCGCGAAGATGCCGGGGATGCTGGTGGAGAATTTTTCGGTGTCCACCACGAGCTGCTTGCGTTCGATCTCCAGCCCCCAATCGGCGATCGGACCGAGTTTGGGAGACAGGCCGAAGAACACCAGCAGGACGTCCAGCGGGACCACGCGCGTGACGGCATCGGAACCGGTCACCTTGATGCCGGTGAGCCGGCCGTTCTTTTCTTCGCAGCCCGTCACCTGGCCGACGATGAATTGCATCTCCAGCTGCTCGCACAGTTCGCGCATCTTCGCCACGTTGGCGGGCGCGGCCTTGAAACCGTCGCGGCGGTGGATCAGGATCACGCTCTCGGCCTTGTTCGGGCCCTCGGCGACGAAGTTCAGCGCCCAGTCGAGTGCGGAGTCGCCGCCGCCCACGATCACCAGATTCTTGCCGGCGAAATCGGCCGGGTTTTTCACCCGGTAAAACAGTTGTGAGCCTTCGAACGGATCCAGGCCTTCGACCTTGAGCGTGCGCGGCTGGAAGGCCCCCACGCCAGCGGCGATGAAGATGGTCTTGGTGAGGAAGCGCGTGCCCTTGGACGTTTCCACGAAGAAGCGGCCGTCGTCCTGTTTCTGGACCGTGGTGACTTCCTGCCCGAGGTGGAAGGTGGCGCCAAAGGGCTCGATCTGCTTGAGCAGGGCGTCGGTGAGCTCCTGACCGGTGCAGACCGGAACCGCCGGGATGTCGTAGATGGGCTTGTCGGGGTACAGCTCCACCGGCTGGCCGCCCGGGTAGGCGAGCGAGTCGATCACGTGGGCCTTGATTTCGAGCAGCCCGAGCTCGAACACCTGGAACAAGCCAACCGGTCCGGCGCCGACGATGACGGCATCGGTTTCAATCGGCCCGTCGTGGGCCACCGCGGTGTCTACCACTTGCCGGTTCAGTTGGGGTTCCATGACGGGCGTTGTTTCACCGGATCAGCTGGGGCAATTTACCCGTGCGGTCTTTCCACTCTTCGGCGTCGGGCAGCGCGTCCTTGCGCTTGGTGATGCTCTTCCAGCCCGGCAACAGCGCCAGTTCGGCGTTGAGGGCCGTCATGTGCAGCTGGTCTTTGGGAAGGTCTTCTTCGGCGTAGATCGCGCTCACCGGGCATTCCGGAATACACACCGCGCAGTCGATGCACTCGTCGGGGTCGATGGTCAGGAAATTGGGACCTTCGCGGAAGCAGTCCACGGGGCAGACATCAACACAATCGGTGTATTTGCAGCGGATGCAGGATTCGGTGACGACGTGGGTCATGGTAATGGTGAGAAATCGGTAAGACCCCGGATTTTAGGGTTTCCGGAGCGTAAGGCAGGGCCTAGGCCCTTGCCTTGACATAAGTTAACCGGTTGGGCCGGCTGCGAGAGCCGACGCGAACCCCGTGGGACTCAGTTCACGAGCACCGCGCCCGAGGTCCTGTGGCTGGCCGTGTCGACCAGCACCAGCGAGCCGAGCGCACGCGACTGGGCAAAGGGCAGGGTGACCAGCGGTTCCTGCAAGGCCAGTTCGATGTGGCCGATGGCGTTGGGCTCCAGCTGGGTTGCATCTTCCTCTGTCAGGGTGTTGATGTCCAGCTTGTGCACGATGCGCTTGACCTTGGCCTTGACCCAGCGGTGGCCGTGCAGTGCCCAGTAGACGCGGCCGGCGACCAGGGTTTCGTCGTCCATCCAGGCCACGGTGGCGCGGATCTCGCGGCTGGCTTCGAGTGCAGCGCCTTCCCCGTCAGCGGCGAGCAGCCAGTCGCCGCGCGACACATCGACCTCGCGGTCCAGCACGATGCCGGCGCTGTGGCCGGCCTGCACGGCCTTTGGATTGCGTGCATGGTCGAGCACCTGGGCCACGGTCGCGGTCTGGCCGCTGGGCATGACCTTGACGGGCTGGCCGGGCACCACGCCACCGGTGGCCACACGGCCCCAGAAGACGCGACGACCCTGGCTGGTGTCGGACGATGACGAGAACTTCTCTACCCACTGCACCGGGAACGCGAACGGCAGCGCGGTGTCGGCCGCGGTCACCGGCAGGTGCTCCAGGATGTCCAGCAGCGTGGGGCCGCTGTAGCCGCACCAGGCAGCGTCGGCCGCAGCATCCACCACGTTCCAGCCCTTGAGCGCCGAGACCGGCACGGTGGCTGTGACGGTGATGCCGGCTTCGGCCGCGAAGGCGGCCAGTGCGCCGCTGATGTGGGCAAACGCGAGTGCGCTGTCGGCCACGGCGTCCAGCTTGTTGACCGCGAAGACGATGGACGGTACGCGCAGCAGCTTGAGCAGCAGCGAGTGGCGACGGGTCTGCACCAGCAGCTTGAGGCCTGCGTCTTGCCAGTCCAGCTTGGTGGCATCGACCAGCACCACGGCTGCGTCGGCGGCGGAGGCAGCGGTCACCATGTTGCGCGTGTACTGCTCATGGCCCGGCGCGTCGCCGATGATGAACTTGCGGGTTTCGGTGTTGAAGTAGCGGTAGGCCACATCGATGGTGATGCCCTGCTCGCGCTCGGCCGACAGGCCGTCGGTCAGCAAGGCGAGGTCGGTTTCACCTTGGCGCTGCACACCGGCCAGGTGGTCCTGCAGCACCGCCTTGCTGTCCACCAGCAGGCGGCCGATCAGCGTGCTCTTGCCATCGTCCACCGAACCGCAGGTGATGAATTTCAAGGCGGGGCGGGTGTCGGAACCCACAGCAGAGGGAGCGGAAATGGTCGTGTTCATAAAAACTCTCGAATCGAAGTGTCTTAACCAAGAACACCGTGGAACCGGCTTTGCCGGGCCGCAGGTGTTGCCCCCCAGTGGGGGTGACGCGCCGCAGGCGCGGCGCGGGGGGCGTCAGAAGTACCCGTCTTTCTTCCGTTTTTCCATGGAGGCATCCGATGTCTTGTCGTCCATGCGCGTCGCACCGCGCTCGCTCACGTCGGCGGCCAGCGTCTCGATGACGATGTCGCCGGCCGTGGCGGCCAGGCTCTCCACCGGGCAGGTGCAGGTGATGTCGCCCACGGTGCGGAAGCGCACGTCGCGCACCTGCACCGTCTCGCCGTCTTTCGGCGGAGTCAGCTCGGTCACGGGCACCAGCAGGCCGCGGCGGTCCACCACCTCGCGCTGGTGCGTGTAGTAGATCGAGGGCAGGGCGATGTTCTCGCGCTCGATGTACTGCCACACGTCCAGCTCGGTCCAGTTGCTGATGGGGAACACGCGGAAGTGTTCGCCCGGTGCCAGGCGCGTGTTGAACAGGGTCCACAGCTCGGGGCGCTGGGCCTTGGGTTGCCACTGGCCGAAGCTGTCGCGGTGCGAAAAGATGCGCTCCTTCGCGCGGGCCTTTTCCTCGTCGCGGCGGGCGCCGCCGATCAGCGCGTCGAAGCGGAATTCTTCGATCGCTTCGAGCAGCGTGACCGACTGGTGCACATTGCGGCTTTCGCCCGGGTGGGCCAGGCGCACGGTGCCGCGCTTCATCGAGTCTTCGACGTTGCGCACGATCAGCTCGGCCTGCAGTTCGGCGGCGCGGCGGTCGCGGAAATCGGTCACTTCGGGGAAGTTGTGACCGGTGTCGATCATCAGCAGCGGGTAGGGGATGCGGCCAGCGCCAAAGGCCTTTTCGGCGCAGCGCAGCATGACCAGCGAGTCCTTGCCGCCCGAGAACAGCAGGGTGGGGCGCTCGAAGGCGGCCGCGACCTCGCGCAGGATGAAGATGGTTTCTTCTTCGAGCGCGTCGAGGTGGGCGTTGCTCAGGTGGTGGCCGGCGGCGGCGTGCAGGGCGGTCTGGATCACTTCGGTTTCGATGCGTGCGTTCATGGTGTGTTCTTCTTCAGGCGGGCTGTTTCAGCGGGCTCGATTCGCCAACGGGCTGCACATGCAGGCCGCACTCCTTGGCGCTCTCCTGTTCCCACCACCAGCGACCGGCGCGGAAATCTTCGCCAACGCTGATGGCTCGTGTGCAGGGTTCGCAGCCGATGCTGGGGAAAAACTGGTCGTGCAGGGCGTTGTAGTCGAGCTGGTGCCGGGCAATGAAGTGCCACACGTCGCCCCAGGTCCATTCGACGATGGGACTGATCTTCACGCGGGCCGGCTCCTGCACGATGTCGGCCACTTCGGCGCGGGCGTTCGATTGCTCGCGGCGCAGCCCGGTGATCCAGCCGTCCTTGCCGGCCAGCGCGCGCGCGAGCGGTTCCATCTTGCGGATGTCGCAGCACTGCTTGCGCAGGTCGATGCTCTCGTACATGGCCTTTTCGCCGTGGTGGCGCACGAACTTGATCACCGATTCGTTCTTCGGGCGGTAGATCTCGACGCTGCGGTTGTAGCGCTTCTCGATCAGGCCGATCAGCGCCAGCGTCTCGGCGTGCAGCTTGCCGGTGTCGAGCACGAAGACGCCCGACTGGATGCCGGCGAGGTGGATCAGGTGGGTGATCACGATGTCTTCCGCGCCCAGGCTGGAGGCCTGGGTCAGCTTCGGGTATTCGGCGGCGGCGCGCTGCAGCAGCGCGATGCTGTTTGCCACCTTGGCATCAAAGTCGGCCGAGGGCTTGTTGTAGAGGTCGATGGCGCTCATGTCTTGCTTTCGTTCAGGCCGTGACGGCAAAGTGCGGTTGCGTGTGCACCGCATCGCCCTGGTAGAAGTCGGGGTAGTGGGCCAGGAGCTTGCGGCCGTGGTCCAGGTCCTGATCGGCGCGCAGCACGGCCTGGCTGAAGCCGCTGCGCTGCATCTGCGCCAGCTGGTCGATCAGCACGTCGCCCGTGGCGCGGATCTCGCCGGTGAAGCCCAGTCGGCGGCGCAGCAGGAAGGCCTGGCTGAAGGCGCGGCCGTCGGTGAACTTGGGGAACTGCAGCACCACGGTGGTGATGCCGTCCAGATCGGCCTCGCGCGGGTCGGCGTCGTTGGCCAGCGTCAGGGTGCCGGCTTCGTCAGCGACGAAGGTCTGTGCCTTGAAGAATTGGAGCGTGGGTTTCATGCGGGTCTCGGCAACAAGGGCTCAGGCGGCAACGGGCGTGCGGGCGGTGGCCACGCGCACGGCGTTGGCGGCGGTCTTGAACGGGTCAACGCCGACGCGCTTGAGCGTGTCGATGAAGGTCTCGCGACCGTTGCGCTGCTCGCGGTAGGTGTTGATCAGGGCTTCGATCACGTCGGTCATTTCGTCGGCCGCGAAGGACGGGCCGATCACCTTGCCCGGCACAGCTTCACCCGACAGGCGCGTGCCGTCGGAGCCGCCCAGCGTGACCTGGTACCACTCCTGGCCGTCCTTGTCGACGCCGAGGATGCCGATGTGGCCGCTGTGGTGGTGGCCGCAGCTGTTGATGCAGCCGCTGATGTGCAGGTCGATCTCGCCCAGGTCGTGCAGCTCGTCGAGGTCCTGGTAACGCGCCAGCAGGGCCTGCGCGATCGGCAGCGAGCGGGCGTTGGCCAGGTCGCAGAAATCGCCGCCGGGGCAGGCGATCATGTCGCTCAGCAGGCCGATGTTGGGCTTGGCCAGACCGAGGCGGCGCGCTTCGCGCCAGAGTTCGGGCAGCTGGTCGCAGCGCACCCAGGGCAGCAGCAGGTTCTGTTCGTGCGTCACACGGGCTTCGCCGGCGGAGAAGCGGTCGGCCAGGTCGGCGGCGCGCTCCAGCTGCTCGGCGCTGGCGTCGCCGGGGGCCGAGCCCAGGCGCTTGAACGACAGCGTGACGGCGCGCAGGTCGGGGTTCTGGTGCGGCTTCACGTTCTGCGTGAGCCAGCGGCTGAACTCCACGTCGTCTTCGGCCGCGGCCTTGAGGATGTGGGCGATCTTGGCGTCGGCGCTCTTGCGGTCGCAGCGCAGCTCGGGCTGCACGAAGAAGGCGCTCACGCGGTCCAGTTCGGCCTGGGTGATGGTGTGCGGCGCGCCGTCTTGTTCGATGATGTCGGTGTATTCGGCTTCCACCTGGTCGGTGAAGGCCTGACCCTCGGCTTTCACCAGGATCTTGATGCGGGCCTTGTAGATGTTGTCGCGGCGGCCGAAGCGGTTGTAGGCGCGCACCACGGCTTCGAGGTAGTTGAGGATCTGGTTCCAGGGCAGGAACTCGCGGACCACGGTGCCGATGATGGGCGTGCGGCCCATGCCGCCGCCCACGCGCACCTGGAAGCCCAGGTCGCCGTCCACGTTGCGCAGCAGGCGCAGGCCGACGTCGTGCCAGGGGGTTGCAGCGCGGTCTTCGCGGGCGCCGGTGATGGCGATCTTGAACTTGCGCGGCAGGAAGGCGAACTCGGGGTGCAGCGTGCTCCACTGGCGCATGATTTCGGCGAAGGGTCGCGGGTCGGCCACCTCGTCCACGGCGATACCGGCGAGCGCGTCGGTGGTGATGTTGCGGATGCAGTTGCCGCTGGTCTGGATGCCGTGCAGGTTGACGCTGGCCAGCAGGTCCATCACGTCGGCCGCGCGGTGCAGCGGAATCCAGTTGTATTGCACGTTCTGGCGTGTGCTGAAGTGGCCGCAGCGGTCGGGCAGGCTGGGCACGTCGGCCAGGGCCGCGTTGGCCTTGGACACGTCGTGGTCTTCCTTGTGGTCGTAGTCGCGGGCGATCTGGGCCAGCACACGCAGCTGGGCGCTGTTCAGCTCGCCATACGGCACGGCCACGCGCAGCATCGGAGCAAAGCGCTGGATGTACCAGCCGTTCTGCAGGCGCAACGGTTTGAACTCGTCGCCGCCGAGCGTGCCAGCTACCGAGCGTTCGAGCTGGTCGCGGAATTGGGCAGCGCGCTGCTGGACAAACTGGCGGTCAAAGTCGGAGTACTGGTACATGGGCTTCGTGGGGAAAAAGAATCAGAAAGCGATCAGCTTGGTACCGGCGTAAGCCAGCAGCAGCGAGAGGACGGAGCGCACCAGACGCTCCGGGGTGTGGCGCATCAGCCGCGTGCCGAGCCAGATGCCGGGCAGCGAGCCGGCCAGCAGGTTGGCCAGCAGTGGCCAGTCCACCGAGCCGAGACTGGCGTGGCCCAGACCAGCCACCAGCGTCAATGGCACGGCGTAGGCGATGTCGGCCGCCACGATGCGCGGCAGCGGCAGCAGCGGGAACAGGATCAGCAGCACCGAAACGCCGATGGCGCCAGCACCCACCGAAGTGAGCGTGACCAGGGTGCCGATGACGGCGCCAAACAGCACCGGCAGGCTCCAGTGGCGGGCGCGGGTCGCGTCCTGCAGCTGGCCTTCGGGCAGGGTGCGCGGCAGCTGTTTGCCGCGGGCGGCCTTGTAGAGCATGGCGGCGGCGGTCAGCAGCAGGGCGATGCCCAGTGTGTGCGTCATGACCGACTGCACCTGGGGGTTGGCCGGGCCGACCCGGTGCAAAACCGCCAGGGTGACCAGTGCCGCCGGGATGCTGCCGGCGCACAACTGGCCGACCACACGCCAGGGCACCAGGCGCTGGCGCGCCAGGCTCACCGTGCCGCCGGCTTTGGTGAAGGCCGCGAACAGCAGGTCGGTGCCGACCGCCAGATAGGGCTTGACGCCGAAGAAGAAGATCAGGATCGGCGTCATCAGCGAGCCGCCACCAACCCCCGTCAGTCCGACGATGAGTCCCACAGCGAAGCCGGCAAAGATGATGGCGAATTCAGGCATGAACGCGACTGTAGTTTTGACCTCATATATTCCAAACGATTTTTTTTTCATTCACTTATACGTATATGGAATAAAGAAATGCTTCTGCGTTCTCGATGACCGCTGGCCATGTCAGGGCAGCCAGCGCAGCGGCGGTTCAACCGACCTGCATCTGCGCGGAACGACGGTGGGGCGGTAACATGAGCGCCATGCAAAAACAGCGCATCTATGTCGGCGTTGTGGGCTTTTCGGATGTCGAAAGGCACGCGCTCAACACCATGTTCCGTCTTTCTGAGACGCGCGAGCTGTCGTATGCGCCCTGGGTGCCGCTCGTCGCCCCCGGCGCCAAGCCACCAGTGGTGGGTGCCGATGTGATGCTGGTGGATGGCGAGAGTGCGGAGGCGGTGCTCTCGCATGCCAAGGTCATGCCCTCGGGGCAATGCCTGATCTGGGTCGGCCCTGGCGCACCGGCTCATGCCTGGCGTGTGCTGGAACGACCTATTCAGTGGGCCAGCGTGCTGAGCGACCTCGACGCTGTGTACGCGGCGCGGCAGGCCCATTTGGGTCTTCTGGATCTGGATGTCACCCGGCCGGCTCCGCTGGATCTTGAGTCCAGCCCCGAGCGCGTGCGGCGGGCCTTGCTCGTCGGGCTCAGTGGGCAGGAACGGTTGGCTTTGCGATCACGGCTGGCGGCGATGGCCGTGCCGGAGATCGACGAAGTCGACAGCACCGAGGCCACGATGAACCTGATGCGGCGCCATCCCTATTGCTGCGGTGTGTTCAACCTGGACAACCCCCATCTGGATGCCTGGTCGCTGGCCCGGTATTTCGGGCAAGGCAATCCACAGGCCCTGACCATGGGCATCAGCGAACACGCAGGGCCCTTGGCCGCCTGGTGGCGCCGTCGGCGGGTTGTGCGTGACGCCCAGCGGACCGGCATCAAGGCGCTGCTGGGGCGGCCGTTGCAGACGAACGATCTGATACAGGGCCTGGAGCGCCTGCGCTGAATTCAGGCCGGTTGTCGGCGGGCCTGTTTCCAGGCGAAACGCGCCGGGTCGAGCGCACGCAGCAGATCGGCCTCCAGGTTCGGGTCTTCGCCTTCAATCAGGCGGGCCAACAATTCGCCCATGGCGTGGGCCAAGGTCAGGCCACGGGAACCCAGAGCGCTCAGCATGAAGAGACCGGGCCAGCGTGGCATGCCGGCCATGGGCACCCTGCCTCGTCGTGCGCCGGCTTGTTGCATCAGCACTTGCAGATCCAGCAGATGGGGCACCGCGCCCACCAGGGGCACGCGGTCCAGCGAGGCGCAACGCACCTGCGCCCAGCCCAGCAAGTCCCCCCGGGCGGCGGTTTCGCGCTGGCGCAAGGCGGCCGCGGGACTGATGCTCTCCAGGCTGTGGGCGTTGCGCTCGTGCGCCGCACCGTTCACGTGGCTGGTGTTGTCGCCCCGTTCGTAGGTGGAACCCATGGCCCAGATGCGTGCCGGCCACTGGGGTGGCAGGCCTGCGTCTTCATAGACCGGGACGAAAACCCCGTTGTTGCGCTGGGGCCGTTCGGCCAGCGGTTCGCCCTGCAGGGCGGCCAGGCTCATCTGGCCTTTCACCGGGCGCAAGGGCAGGGCTTCGGGTGCCATCGGGCCGTTTTCGTGCGTGAGCAGAGCATGGCTGCCAAACGCGGCGGCAATGACCACCACCGGTGCCTCGGCGAGCACCTGACCTTCGGCATCCAGGGCCTGCCACAGCGGCTGGTCCGGGGTGGACCGGTTGACCAGGCGGTCAACAGGGCTTTGCCAGCGGGTCGCGAGGGTCGTTAGCCGCCGGCATTCGTCGAGCCAGGCGTCCACCAAGGCAGCTGGGCGAACCAGCGCCGCAGGCCATCGCCCGGGGTCGTGCCCCAGGTTGTCGACTTCGCAGGGCTGCCAGCCCCGGCCTGGCGGGCCCAGCCGCTCCAGCTGGGCCCACATGTCGGACACGCCCAGCGCGCACAGTCGGGAGAGCGGTGTGGGCGCGCGGGTGACGTGCGGGCTCAGCATGCCCACCGGCAGCGCCGATGCGCCTTGGGACGGCCCTTCAGCCGCGTCCAGCAAGGTCAGTTGCCAGCCGCGTCGGGCCAGCGCCACACAACTGGCGGCTCCAGCGAGTCCGGCCCCGATCACCAGGGCAGAAGGCATAGGCCGGCCTCAGCTGGCGTCAGCCGGCGGAACATAGCCCGCAGCGGCGTCGGCGCCCTCGCCGAAAAAGTGCTTTTCCATCTGGCGGGCCAGGTACTGGCGCGCGCGCGCATCGGCCAGGTTGAGGCGGTTTTCGTTGAGCAGCATGGTCTGGTGCTTGAGCCAGGCGGCCCAGGCTTCCTTGCTCACGTTTTCATACAGGCGTTTGCCCAGCTCGCCCGGGTAGGGCGGAAAGTCCAGGCCTTCGGCTTCTTTGCCGAGCTTGATGCAGTTGACGGTGCGTGCCATGTGGTTTCCTGTTTAAGATCGAATTCTGTATAACCGAAATGAGAATTTGTTCTTTCCGGTTTTATAAGCTTGTGGGCATCATGCGAAAGCCCGAACGTTTGAGACGCGCCGGGGGCGTTGAGTGCCCGAGTCCCCGACTGTATCAACGAATGAAAGCCCTCGGGACGACATCCGGCGTGGCCGATCCTGTTCCTGACATAACGCAAAAGGGACACTTGGCAAGACTTTTACAATTACGAGCTATCCGTGCGGCGATCGATCAGGGTTTTTCCCCTGTCAGTTTGCCCCGTTTTTTCATTGGCCAGCCATGAGGCGGCCGTTCATCTGACCCAAGACCATGAGTGCATTTCTGGAAGAGCGCGTGTTGAGCGTGCACCACTGGACCGATCGCCTGTTCAGCTTCACCACCACCCGCGACCAGGCGCTGCGTTTCTCCAACGGGCACTTCACCATGATCGGCCTGCGCGTGAACGAGAAGCCGTTGCTGCGCGCCTACAGCATCGCCAGCCCCAACTACGCCGAACACCTCGAGTTCCTGAGCATCAAGGTGCAGGACGGTCCGCTGACTTCGCGCCTGCAGCACATCCAGGTGGGTGACAGCATCGTGGTGGGTCGCAAGCCCACGGGCACGCTGCTGATCGACTACCTGCTGCCGGCCAAGCGCCTGTACCTCCTGGCCACCGGCACCGGTCTGGCACCGTTCCTGTCCATCGTGCGCGACCCGGAGACCTACGAAAAATTTGAACAGGTGGTGCTGATCCACGGTGTGCGCGAGGTCAAGGAACTGGCCTACCGCGAGATGCTGGAACACACGCTCAAGCAGGACGAGTTCCTCGGCGAGATGGTGCAGCAGCAGTTCCTGTATTACCCCACCGTCACGCGCGAGCCTTTTGTGCACCAGGGTCGCATTCCCGTGATCCTCGACAACGGTCAGGTGGCCAAGGACCTGGGCCTGCCCGAGCTGAACCCGGCCGAAGACCGCGTCATGATCTGCGGCAGCCCCGAGATGCTGCGCGACCTCAAGGCCCTGTGCGAAAAGCGCGGTTTTGCCGAGGGCAACACCACGCGTCCGGGCCAGTTCGTGATCGAACGCGCTTTCGCAGACAGCTGATCCAAGCTGCGTCAAGGTTGGAACTCCGAGGCGCTGGCCGGGTCCACCGGGGCGCCTCGTTTCACATTCAGGACATCTCGTGACATTCGCCACCCCTATTTTTGACCTGTTCAGCCGCCATCCGCGCCGGGTGCTGGCCCTTGTGGCCCTCAGCTGTGCGGGGCTGCTGGCCTTTGGCATCTACCTGCAGCACGTGGTGGGGCTGGAGCCCTGTCCCATGTGCATCGTGCAGCGCTATGCCCTGATCCTGGTGGCGTTTGCGGCGGCGCTGGCCGCGGCGATGAGCGGGCGGGGGTCGAGGGCCGTGGGCATCGGTCTCATGGGGGCGCTGGCCGTGGGCGGCGCCTTTGTGGCCGCGCGGCAGACCTGGTTGCAGTGGAATCCGCCCGAGGTCCTGACCTGCGGACGCGACTTTTACGGAATGATCGAGTCGTTTCCGCTCAAGCGGGCCATTCCCATGATCTTCAAAGGCAGTGGCGATTGTTCGGCGATTGACTGGACCTTCCTGGGCCTGTCCATTGCCAACTGGTCGTTTCTTTGCTTCTCGGCCATTGCCTTGCTGGCCCTGGTGTTGCTGGTGCGCCCTCGGTCTGCCTGATCGAAAGCCGGTGTGTCGCACACGAAAAAAAGCCGCCTGAGGGCGGTTTTTTTGTCTGCGCCTGAGCAGGCTCAGAGAATCGCGTTGCCCGGGCGCTCGCCACGTTCGTACACCACGTGCGCGCGACCCACGATCAACGAATCCAGCGAACCGATGTTGGCCGCGTCCTTGTTGGTGTAGGGCAGCTTCTGCAACACATAGCGCATGGCGTTCAGGCGAGCGCGCTTCTTGCAATCGCTCTTGATCACCGTCCAGGGCGCGTCGGCCGTGTCGGTCTCGAAGAACATGGATTCCTTCGCCTTGGTGTAGTCGTTCCACTTGTCGAGCGAGGCCATATCGATCGGGCTGAGCTTCCACTGCTTGAGCGGGTGGGCCTCGCGCTCTTTGAAGCGGCGGCGCTGCTCTTCGCGGCTGACCGAGAACCAGAACTTGATCAGGTGCACGCCGCTGCGCACCAGCTGGCGCTCGAACTGGGGCGCCTGTCGCATGAACTCCTCGTATTCGTCGGTCGAGCAGAAACCCATGACGCGCTCGACCCCGGCGCGGTTGTACCAGCTGCGGTCGAACAGCACGATCTCGCCAGCGGTGGGCAGGTGCTGCACATAGCGCTGGAAATACCACTGGCCGCGTTCGACCTCGCTGGGCTTTTCCAGCGCCACCACGCGCGCGCCGCGCGGGTTCAGGTGTTCCATCATGCGTTTGATGGTGCCGCCTTTGCCGGCCGCATCGCGCCCTTCGAACAGGATCACGATGCGCTGCCCGGTTTCCTTGGCCCAGGCCTGCAGCTTGAGCAGCTCGACCTGAAGCAGGTATTTCTGCGACTCGTACACCTTGCGCGACAGCAGGTTCTTGTAAGGGTAGGCGCCACTGCGCCAGTCGGCCGCCAGCACTTCGTCCGGGTTGGCGACGGCCATGGCTTTGCTGCGCACCACATCGGTTTCCTGGCGCAACAGACGGCGGATGGCCTTGGCGTCGTCCGGGGCGGCGCCTTCGAGGATCGCGCGCAGGGACTCGGCCTTGTGCTTCTTGCTGGTATCGGACTTGCCCAGGATGTCGCGCACGGCGGCGAACTTGGCCTGCTGGCGGGCTTCGGTGACCGCTGCCGTGCTGAGCCTGGCGATCCGCTGGGGTTGCTGGCTGCCGGTGACGTCGCCCAGCTTCGCACGGCGCGGCTTTTCGACAGCCGCAACGCGCGTCTTGACCGTTTTTCCGGTCATGGTTTTTGCCGGAGGCTCTTTGGTTTTGGCGGTTTTTCGGGCCGCCGGTTTTGCAGCGGGTTTATGGCCGGAACCGTTTGCGGACACAGGCGCAGTGGCGGTGGGGGTGCTTCGATCGGCCATGTTTTGCGCTCCTGTCATCAAACATTCCAGTCGGTTGAGATGCTGGAGGGGTTGCTTGATCGTTGTCCGTTGGGATCGCGCATACACAGGGTCAGCCGATTTTTTTCACGAGCACCTGGCTTTTTCGGTCCCAGTTGTATTTCCGCTTGCGCGCCTCGGGCAGCCAGTCGGGGTTGACCTGCACGAACCCGCGCTTGAGGAACCAGTGCATGGTGCGCGTGGTGAGCACGAAGATGCTCTGAAGGCCCTGGGCCTTGGCACGGGTCTCGATGCGCTTGAGCAGGCGCTCGCCGTCGCCCTGGCTCTGCGTGTCGGGCAGCACGGTGAGCGCCGCCATTTCGCCGGTGCGGGCCTCGGGGTAGGGGTAGAGCGCAGCGCAGCCGAAGATCACGCCGTCGTGTTCGATGATGGTGTAGTTGCCGGCGTCGCGTTCGATCTCGGTGCGGTCGCGCTTGACCAGCGTGCCGTCTTTCTCGAACGGCTCGATCAGCGCCACGATGCCGCTTACGTCGTCCATGGTGGCCTCGCGCACGCTCTCCAGCTTTTCGTCCACCACCATGGTGCCGATGCCGTCGTGGGTGTAGATCTCCAGCAGCAGCGCGCCGTCCACCGCGAACGGCAGGATGTGGCTGCGTTCCACGCCGCCTTCGCAGGCGCGGATGCAGTGCTGCAGGTAGAAGGCCGTGTCGGTCGGTTGGGCGGCCGAGGGCAGGGCGGTGAGCATCTTTTTCGCGTCGGCCAGTGGCAGCTCGGTGTCGATCTCGCTGGTCGGGTCGGCCGCGTCCAGGCGGATACCCGGCACCTCGGTCAGGAACATCAGCTTGTCGGCCTGCAGCGCCACGGCGATGGAGGTGGCCACGTCTTCCATGGTGAGGTTGAAGGCCTCGCCCGTGGGTGAAAAACCGAAGGGCGAGAGCAGCACCATGGCGCCCATGTCCAGCGTGCGCTGGATGCCTTCGGTGTCCACCTTGCGCACCAGGCCGGAGTGGATGAAGTCCACGCCGTCGATCAGGCCCACCGGGCGCGCGGTGATGAAGTTGCCCGAGATCACGCGCACGGTCGCACCGGCCATGGGCGTGTTGGGCAGGCCCTGGCTGAACGCGGCCTCGATTTCGTAGCGCAGCTGGCCGGCGGCTTCCTGCGCGCAGTCCAGCGCCACCGAGTCGGTGATGCGCATGCCGTGGGAGTATTTGGCTTCGTGGCCTTTGGCCTGGAGCTGTTCATTCACCTGCGGGCGAAAGCCATGCACCAGCACGATTTCCACGCCCATGCTCTGGATCAGCGCGAGGTCTTGCGCGATCAGCGGCAACTTGCCGGCCGCGATGGCCTCCCCGGCGACGCCCACCACCACCGTGCTGCCGCGCAGCTTGTGGATGTAAGGCGCGACCGAGCGGAACCAGGGCACGAAGGTGAAGTTGAAGACGTTGGACATGGGCAGCGGAGCGGTCAGACGTTGGGCAGGGCGCGGATAATTGCCGGTTGCCTGATTTTGACTGAAGTTCCCCCTTGTCCTCCACGCCGCTGCACATTGAATTCCCCGAGTCCCTGCCCGTCTCCGCCCGCCGGGACGAGATCGAGGCCGCCATGCGTGAGCACCAGGTGGTCATCGTCTGCGGCGAAACCGGCTCGGGCAAGACCACGCAACTGCCCAAGATCGCGCTGCAGATGGGCCGCGGCAAGCTCAACGCCAAACCGGGCCAGCGCCCGCAATGGATCGGCCACACGCAGCCGCGGCGCATCGCCGCTTCCAGCGTGGCCAAGCGCATTGCCGAGGAGCTGAAGACGCCGCTGGGCGATGTGGTGGGCTTCAAGGTGCGCTTCCAGGACCGGCTCTCCAAGGACGCCTCGGTCAAGCTCATGACCGACGGCATCCTGCTCGCCGAGACGCAGACCGACCCGGACCTGCGCGCCTACGACACCATCATCATCGACGAGGCGCACGAACGCAGCCTGAACATCGACTTCCTGCTCGGTTACCTGCGCCAGCTGCTGCCGCGCCGGCCGGACCTGAAGGTGGTGGTGACATCGGCGACCATCGATGCGGACCGGTTTGCGCAGTATTTCGCCTCCCAACGCGGTCCAGCGCCGGTCATCCAGGTGTCTGGCCGCACCTTTCCGGTGGAGGTGCGCTACCGGCCATTTGAACAGAGCCGCGAATACGACCTCAACAACGCGATCGCCGATGGCGTGGACGAGTTGTGGCGCACACCACAGGGCGGCGACATTCTGATCTTCCTGCCCGGCGAACGTGAGATCCGCGAGGCCGCCGACCACCTGCGCAAGCACCTCAGCCACATCCCCACGCTGCGCAACGCCGAGGTGCTGCCGCTGTTTGCGCGCCTCTCGCAGGCCGAGCAGGACCGCATCTTCCAGGACCACAGCGGCCGGCGCATCGTGCTCTCGACCAACGTGGCCGAGACCTCGCTCACCGTGCCGGGCATCCGCTACGTGATCGACGCCGGCACGGCGCGCGTCAAGCGCTACAGCTTCCGGCAAAAGGTCGAGCAGCTGATGGTCGAGCCCATCAGCCGGGCGGCGGCCAACCAGCGCGCCGGCCGCTGCGGCCGCGTGGCCGACGGCATCTGCATCCGGCTCTACGACGAGGCCGGCTTCAACGGCCGACCGGCCTTCACCGACCCCGAGATCCTGCGCAGCTCGCTCGCGGGCGTGATCCTGCGCATGAAGGCGCTGCGCCTGGGCGCGGTGGAGGACTTCGCCTTCATCGAAGCGCCACAAAAGCGCGCGATCGTGGACGGTTACCAGTTGCTGTCCGAGCTGGGCGCGGTGGACGAGGCCAACGAGCTCACACCCATCGGTCACACCCTTTCGCGCCTGCCGCTGGACCCCCGCGTGGGCCGCATGATCCTGGAGGCGCAGCAGCGTGGCGCGCTCGACGAAGTGATGGTGATCGCCTCGGCGCTCTCGGTGCAGGACGTACGCGACCGGCCCATGGACAAGCAGACCCAGGCCGACCAGGCGCACGCCAAGTTCGACGACGAGAAGAGCGAGTTCAGCGGCACGCTCAAGCTCTGGAAGTGGCTGGACGACACGAAAGGTGGCCATGGCAAAGACCATAAATTGAGCCACCGCCAGTACGAAAACCTGCTGCGCGAGAACTTCATCAACGTGCGCCGAGTGCGCGAATGGCGCGACATCCACACCCAGCTGCACACGGTGGTGGCCGAACACAAGTGGCAGCTCAACACCCAGCCCGCTTCCTACGAGCAGTTGCACCTGGCCATGCTCTCGGGCCTGCTGGGCAACATCGGCCAGAAGAACGAAGCCGAAGACTGGTACCTGGGCGCGCGTGGCATCAAGTTCTACCGCCACCCGGGCGCGAACCTGAGCAAGAAGCCCGGGCGCTGGATCGTCTGTGCCGAGCTGGTGGAGACCACCCGCCTGTTTGGCCGCGGCATCGCCAACATCGATCCGACCTGGCTGGAACAGGTGGGCACGCACCTGCTGAAAAAGCAGCTGCTGGACCCGCACTGGGAAAAGAAGGCGGCACGCGTGTCGGCGCTGGAGCGCGCCACGCTCTACGGCCTGGTGGTCTATCACAACCGCCGCACCGACTACGGCCGGGTGGACCCGGCGGGCGCGCGCGAAATCTTCATCCGCGAGGCATTGGTGGCGGGCGACTGGGAGACGCGCCTGCCGTTCCTCGCCGCCAACCAGAAACTGGTGAAGCAGGTGGCGGAACTGGAGCACAAGTCGCGCCGGCAGGACGTGCTGGTGGACGACGAGCTGATCTACGTCTTCTACGACCAGCAGCTGCCCGCCGACGTGTGCAGCGGCGCCAGCTTCGAGCGCTGGTACCAGGGCGCGGTCAAGCTCAACCCCAAGCTGTTGCTGCTGACCAAAGAAGAGCTGATGCGCCACGAAGCGGCCGGCATCACCACGCAGGCGTTCCCCAAGACGCTGCGGCTGGGTGGTGTGGACTGCGCCTGCACCTACCTGCACGAGCCGGGCGACCCGCGCGATGGTTTGAGCGTCGCCGTGCCGATCTTTGCGCTCAACCAGGTGAGCGAAGACCGCTGCGACTGGCTGGTGCCCGGCATGCTGAAAGAGAAGCTGCTCGCGCTGCTGAAAACGCTTCACCAGCGCCCACGCTCGCGCCTGGTGCCGCTGCCCGCCACGGCCGAGCGCTTCGCCACCGCGCTCACCGAGCCCGCGGTGTTCGGCGCCGGCAACCTGATGGATGCGTTGCTGAAACTGGTTCGCGAAGCGACCCAGCTCGACATCGCGCGCAACGACATCAAGGTCGACATGCTGAATGCCCACCACTTCATGCACCTGCGCGTGGTGGACGAACACGGGCGCCAGCTTGGCCAGGGCCGCAGCCTCGCGGCGCTCAAGGCGGAGCTGGGCGGCCAGGCGCGTGGTGCCTTCCAGGCACTGGCGTCCTTGAAGCTGGAGAGCCTGCGCCCGGCACAGCCCGAGCCCAAGGCGGCACCGGTATCCACCAGCGCGGGCGGTGCGCGCCGGGTTGCAGCCGAAGCGCCGGCCGCGCCCGCCGCCAGCGCCACCCAGCGCCACACCAGCTGGGATTTCGGGGAACTGCCCGAGTTGATGGAGATCCGCAAGGGCGGTCAGACGCTGATCGGCTTTCCGGCACTCATGGACCTGGGCGACGCGGTCGGCATCGAAGTGTTCGACGAACCCGAGGTCGCGATGGCACGCCACCGCGAGGGCCTGCGCCGCCTGTTCGCGCTGCAGATCCGCGACGCGCTGAAGTACCTGGAAAAAAACCTGCCCGGCCTGATGAGCATGGCCACGGCCTACATGCAGGTGGGCAAGGCGGAGAATGGGTCGGGTGGCGGCACGCTGGAAGAGCTGCGCAACCAGATCATCGAACTGGCGCTGGACCGGGCCTTCCTGGCCGACCCGCTGCCCACCGACGAGGCCGCGTTCAAGAAGCGTGTGGACGAGGGCCGGGGCCGGCTGACGCTGATCTCATCCGAGATCGCGCGCAACGCCGGCCTGATCCTCACCGAATACGCGACCGCCGCTCGCAAGCTGAAGGACAGTCGCCCGCCCGCCGACGTCGCGACCGACATCAGCCAGCAGCTGCAGCGCCTGGTGCCCAAACGTTTTTTGCTGACCACGCCGTATGCGCAGCTGCAGCACTTTCCGCGTTACCTGAAGGCTGTGCAGCTGCGGCTGGACAAGCATCGCGCCGACCCGGCGCGCGACGCCGCCAAGCTGGCCGAGCTGCGCCCGCAGGACCAGCGCTTCTGGCGCATGGTGGCCGAGCGCAAGGGCGTGCAGGACGCACGCCTGCAGGAGCTGCGCTGGCTGCTGGAAGAGCTGCGGGTGAGTTTTTTCGCCCAGGAACTGCGCACGCCACAGCCGGTGAGCGTGAAGCGGCTGGACAAAGCCTGGGCTCAACTGAACACCTGAGTCGATGCGCCCGGACCGGGCGCTGATCCGTTCTCGGTGTCGAAGTCCTGGCCCATGCCGTGCCAGGGACAAACTTGACAGCACCTTCCCGGATGCGTTTCACTGCAAGGCGTGCTGGCCCCGGGCAGGGGCCGGGCGTTTCATGGGGGCCTGTTCATGGATCGACGCGAATTCGTGGAAAGTTGTGCGCTGGGAACTGCCGCGTTGTCGGCCTCGTTGGCCAGTGGTGCCTGGGCGGCGAGCGCCGAACCCCGCGCTTACGGACGGGTGCTGCTGGTGGACGAGCTGGGCGACCCGCTCAAGGCCTCCGCACTGAAGGCGCAGACCAACTACGTGTTTCACTACCCGTTCGAAGCCACGCCGGTGTTCCTGCTGGACCTGGGCAAGCCGGCCATGCCCACGAACTTGCGCACGCGTGGCCAGAAGACCTACCGGTGGCCGGGCGGCGTCGGCCCGGTGCGCAGTCTGGTGGCGTTTTCCGCCATCTGCGCCCACAAACTGGTTTATCCGACCAGAGACCTGAGCTTCATCAGTTTCCGCAAGGGCGCCGCACTCAACCCGCAGACGCCGAGCAAGGGCAACGATTTGATCCATTGCTGCGCCGACCACAGCCAGTACGACCCGGCGCGGGGCGCGCAGGTGTTGGGGGGGCCGGCGGAGCAGCCGCTGTGCGCGGTGCTGCTGGAGCACGACGCCAAGGCCGACACGCTGACGGCCACCGGCACGCTGGGCGGCGAGCTGTTCGACGATTTCTTCAGGAAATACGACCTGAAGCTCAGCCTGGAGGTGGGCCCCAAGGCGCGTCAGGCCGTCACTGCCCGCAGCACGGTGCGGGAACTGGACCGCTTCTGTCGCAACGCGGTGCGCTGCTGATCGGTGTTGCCTCTGGACCGCCGCTTTCCGGATCAGAGGCGCGCGAGTCGCTTGAGCGCTTCGCGCAAGGTGTCGTCCTTCTTCGCAAAGCAGAAGCGCACCACCTTCTGGTCGAAGCCGTTGCCGTAGAAGGCGGAGAGCGGGATGGCCGCGACGCCGATCTCGCGCGTGAGCCACTGGCAGAAGTCACCCTCGGGCAGCTCGCGCTCGGGCACCGCCAGGTCGCCGATGCCCACACACTGGAAGTAGGTGCCCTGGCCCGGTAACAGCGTGAAGCGGGTGCCGGCCAGACCCTCGCGGAACAGGTCGCGCTTGCGCTGGTAGAAGGCCGACAGCTCCAGGTAGGGCGCCGGGTCGGCCATGTAGGCCGCCAGCGCGTGCTGCATGGGCGTGTTCACCGTGAACACGTTGAACTGGTGCACCTTGCGGAACTCGGCCGTCATGGCGGCGGGGGCCACCACCGTGCCGACTTTCCAGCCCGTGACGTGATAGGTCTTGCCGAAGCTGCTGATGATGAAGGCGCGCGCCGCCAGGCCCGGGAAACGGGCCGCACTCTGGTGCTGTTGACCGTCGAACACCATGTGCTCGTAGACCTCGTCGCTGATCAGCAGCACGTCGGTGGGGGCCAGCAGGTCCTGCAGCTGCAGCATGTCGGCCAGGCTCCAGACCTGGCCGCTGGGGTTGTGCGGGCTGTTGACGATGATGGCGCGGGTGCGTGGCGTGATGGCCGCGGCGATGGCGCCGAAGTCGGGGCGGAAGCTGCCCGGTGTGAGCGGCACGCGCACGGCCACGCCACCGGCGAGCTCGATGTTGGGCACGTAGCTGTCGTAGCAGGGTTCGAGCACGATCACCTCGTCGCCCGGGTGCACGACGGCCAGGATGGCGGTCAGGATCGCCTGGGTGGCGCCCGCGGTGACGGTGATCTCGGTGTTCGGATCACAGTCCAGGCCATACAGGGCCAACATCTTCGCCGCCATGGCCTGGCGCAGCGCCGGCACGCCGGGCATGGGCGGGTACTGGTTGTGGCCCGCCTGCATGGCGCGGGTCACGGCGTTGACCAGTTCCGGGTCGCAGTCGAAGTCCGGGAAACCCTGGCCCAGGTTGACCGCACCGGTCTCGGCCGCCAGCGCCGACATGACGGTGAAGATGGTCGTGCCGACTTTGGGCAGGCGGGAGGTGAGGGCGGGGGTGTGAGGCTGTGTCATCGGATTCATGGGGAATGGTCAAGGCCCTGCCAAACCCGCCTGCCGGCGCGACATACCAGCAGGCGCCGCGGAACCGGCTTTGCCGGGCCGCCAGCGCCGCCCCCTTGAGGGGGGATGCGGCCACACGAAGTGGGCAAGCAACGGGGGGCGTCAGAGCTCATAGTCGTCCGGCGTGCCGTTCATGGCACGCAGGATCAGGTCGCGCGAGAGCCGGTCGCTGAGCAGTTCGGCGAACCGCAACACGAAGTGGCGCAGGTAGGTGCCGCGCTTGAAAGCCACGCGCGCCAGGTTGTGACCGAACAGTTGTCCGGCGGGCCGGGACGACAGATCGGGCGTCTGGTTTTCACCCTGCACGGCCATTTCGGCCACGATGCCCACACCCATGCCGAGCTTGACGTAGGTCTTGATCACGTCCGAGTCGATCGCTTCGAGCACGATCTCGGGCTGCAGATGGCGCAGTGCAAAAGCCTGGTCAATGCGGGTGCGCCCGGTGAAGCTGGGGTGGTAGGTGATCAGTGGCAGTTGGGCCAGATCTTCGAGCGTGATGCGCTCCTGCGTCGCCAGCGGGTGGTCGAACGGGAACACCAGCACGTGCTGCCATTCGTAGCAGGGCAGGGTGACCAGCTCGGGGTAGTTCACGAGCGACTCGGTCGCCACACCAATCTCGGCCACTTCTTCCAGCAGCATTTTGGCCACCTGATCGGGCGAGCCCTGGTGCAGGCTGATCCCGACCTTGGGGTAGGCCTTGCGCAGCTTGGCCACCGAATCGGGCAGCACATAGCGTGCCTGTGTATGTGTGGTGGCGATCGACAGGGTGCCGCTGTCCTGGGCCGAATACTGTTCACCGATGCGCTTGAGGTTGTTGACCTCGCGCAGGATGATTTCGATGCTCTTGAGCACCTGCACGCCGGGTTCGGTGACGCGTTTGATGCGCTTGCCGTGGCGGGCAAAAATCTCGATGCCGAGTTCGTCTTCCAGTTCGATGATGGCCTTGGAAACACCGGGTTGCGACGTGTGCAGCGCCTTGGCGGCCTCGGTCAGGTTCAGGTTGCGGCGCACCGCTTCCTGGACAAACCGGAACTGGTGCAGGTTCATGGGTGGTTTTCCAGCGCGATCCGGGCCAGCAGGGCGGTAAGACGAGGGTCTTCCCCAGCCGCCGCCAGTTGTTCGAACCGCACGTCAGGGTGTTGCGTGGCCAGGTCAATCATCAACTGCGGCAGGTCTTCACGGGCGTGTTTTCCCATGCCAAAAAACAGCGGGAGCACGCGGATGTGGGTGGCTCCCGCCGCAACCAGGCGTCCGGCGGCCGTCGGCAGATCGGGCTCCGAAAGTTCAAGATAAGCGCAGGCCACGGGGGCGGACGGATCGGTCAGGGCGATCTGAGCCGCCACCGCTTCCACCGGCAGGCGCCACAAGGGGTCGCGCGAGCCGTGGGCAAAAACAATCACACCACGCATAACGTCAACGCCTTAAAACCAGCCAGCCGAACGCACCGAGCGATACCAGCGAGTAAATGATCGAGGGGGAAGCCGCAGCGAACCAGGGTTGCCACTGGTTGAGGTTGCCGATGTAGCCGAACACGTTGTTGAGCAGGAAGAAGCTGATCCCGATCATGACCCCTCCGAACACATAGCCGGTGATCCCGCCCGAGCGAAAATGCAGGTAGGCAAAGGGCAACGCCAGCACCACCATCACCAGACAGCTCAAGGGGTAGAACACCTTGCGCCAGAACTCGATCTCGTAACGCTGTGCGGTCTGACCGTTGCTCTCCAGGTGCTGGATGTAGGCGTACAGGTCGGTGGTTCGCATGCGCTCCGGCTTGAGCAGCGCGACCGACACCATTTCGGCAGTGATGGTGCTGGGCCAGCGGAAGGTCTCCAGATCGCTGCGCAGGATGCGTGCCGACATCTGGCCCGCGGTGTCGAACTCGCGGCGCGACACCTGGTGCAGCGTCCACGATTCATCGGGTTCGATCTGGCCGCGCCCGGCTTCCAGTGTCGACACGAGCAGCCCCTGGTTGTCGAACTCGAAGATGCGCACCTCGCCCAGTTCACCCTGGGGGGACAACGAGCCCACGTTCACCGAGAAGTTGCTGTAGAGCTGGCGTTCCTTGAGCCAGGCGCCGGTGTGCCCCAGGCTGATGCGGCCCTGGTACCGGGCTTTGAGCAACTGGGCGGTCTTGTCGGCCAGTGGGGCGACATAGTCGCCCACGGCAAAGGTCGCGAAGACGAAGATCAGGCCCAGGCCCAACAGGGTACGCAAGGCCTTCCAGGGTCCCAGGCCGCTGGTGCGCAGGATCGTGTACTCCGAACTTTGCGCCAGTCGGGCCAGCACCGCGATCGTTCCGATGAGCACCGAGATCGGCAGCAGCTCGTACACGCGGCTGGGCATCAGCAGCGCCACATAGAGCAGCGCGTGCCGGACTTCGTAAATCACGTCCGGCTCCAGCCGGGACGGTTTGCCCAGCGACGAGAGCTCTTCGACGAAATCAAAGAAAAAGAACAGCGAGAGAAACGCCAGCAGCACAAAGCCGGTGGCGAGCATGATCTCCCCATAGATGAGCCGTCTGATGGTTTTCATGCCGCTTTCCCGATCTGTTCAGCAGTCTCGGTTCGCAGGCGCAGTTGCAGCCAGCCTCTCAGGCTGAAGTTGCGCTGGCGTTTGATCAGCCACACCACACACAGCACAAAGACACTGCCGTGCAACAGCAGCAGCAGCGAGGACAGGGACAGTTGGCCCGACCCCACCCAGCGCTGACCAATGTTGAGAAAGTTGAAGTACAGGATGAACGCAAACAGGGTAAACATCAGGTTGCCGCTGCGTCCGGCGCGCGGATTGCTGACCGTGGTGGCCACGGCCAGCAGCACCAGGTTGAGCGCTGTCAGGATGATGCCGATGCGCCACCCCAGTTCGCCCAGGTTGGCGGCACTGGGTTCGCTCATCAGGGACCAGGTGCTGCGCGCCTTGAGGGCCTGGCCGCCGCCGGTCTGGGCAGCCGTGGCGCCAATCAGTGCACCATATTCTTCGAACTCGCTGACCTTGATCCGACCGGACGACACTTCCGCCTCCAGGCGCTGGCCCTTGCGCAGCATCAGGTAGGCGCGCTCGCCGATCTGTTCGATCTTGCCCGAGGCCGCCGTCGTCACGGTTTCGGTCCCGTCGCGCTCGATGCTGGAGATGAACACGTTCCGGCCTTCGGTGCCGTCGGCGGTGTCCTTGTCAATGAAGAACACACGGCGTCCGCTGGACGACTCCTGGAACTGCCCCGGCGCGATGCGCTGCAGATCGCCGCGGCTGGCAAACCGGTCACGCAGATCGGCGGTTTGCTGGTTGGCCCAGGGCCAGATGAAAAAAACCATGAGGCTGATCACCAGCAACACCGGCCAGGAGAAGCGCATCACCGGGCCCAGAAACCCGGCGAGGGAGCGACCGCTGGAAAACCAGATGATCATTTCGCTGTCGCGGTACATGCGCGAGAGCGTGGAGACGATCGAAATGAACAAGGCCAGCGTCAGGATGGTCTGTGTGTAGCCCAGCACCGTGTAGCCCAGCACGAGCATGATTTCTTCCGGGTTGACGCTGCCCTTGGAGGCCAGACCCAGCGTGCGGATCAGCAGCATCGTCAGCACGATGGTGAGCAGGACCACCAGCGTGGCCCCGAAACTGCGTGCCAGCTCGGTGCGTAGGGAAGAATGGAATAACATCGAAAAGATACCCAGGAAACCTCAATTATGGACTTTGAACTCAAATCCCTTTCGCATCAGCAAGCAGCCAGGCTGCCCGTGGACGCCCTGCTGGTTCTGGTGCCCGACGGGGCCGATGTGTCCGGCACGGCCGACGCCGCGCTGGTCAGCCTGATCCGCGAAGCCACCCGCCGGGGTGATCTGGAGCCGGGTGCCGGCAAGGCCTTGAGTTGCTACCGCCCGCAGGATATCAAGGCGTCGTGGTTGGTGCTGGTTCGCTCAGGCGACGGATCGGTGTCTGCGGTGCGCAAGGCGGTGCTCGCGGGCATGGCCCTGCTCAAGCAGCCTGGTGTGAAAAAACTGGGTTTGATGCTGAGCCTGCTGGATCGGGATGCGTTGGCCGTGCGGGTGGCCATGATGGCCTGCGCCGACGCCACCTACTGTTTCACCACCACCAAGCCTTCGGCCAAGGCTCGGACGATCAGCCAGGTCTTCCTGGGTGTGAGCGATGCCACAGCAGCGCGCGCCGAATTTGCCGCCGGCAAAGCTCAGGTGACCGGGGTGGAATTGGCCAAGGAATGGGCCAACCGCCCGGCCAACCACGCCACCCCCAGCATGCTGGCGGACGCCGCACGCAAGCTCGGGCGCAAGCCCGGTATGAAGACCGAAGTGCTGGGACCGAAAGAGGTTGCAGCGCTCGGCATGGGGGCTTTTCTGGCCGTGGCCCAGGGATCGGCCGAGCCTTTGCGCTTCATCGTCATGCATTACAGCGGTGCGGCCAAAACCAGCGCGCCGGTGGTGCTGGTGGGCAAGGGCATCACATTCGATACCGGCGGTATTTCCATCAAGCCTGCGGCTGAAATGGATGAAATGAAGTTCGACATGGGTGGGGCCGCCAGCGTGCTGGGCACCTTTGCCGCGTTGGCCGAGCTGCAGCCCGCCATCAACGTGGTGGGCCTGATTCCGAGCTGCGAGAACATGCCGGATGGCCTGGCGGTCAAGCCCGGTGATGTGGTCACCAGCATGAGTGGTCAGACCATTGAAGTGCTCAACACCGATGCCGAAGGACGCCTCATCCTGTGCGATGCGTTGACCTACGCCGCGCGGTTCAAGCCGCGCAGCGTGATCGACATCGCCACGCTCACCGGTGCCTGCGTGATCGCCCTGGGCGCCGTGCGCTCGGGTCTCTTTTCTGCGCGCGAAGAACTCGCGCAAGCACTCGGCCAGGCCGGTGACCAGTCGCTGGATTTGTGCTGGCGCATGCCTCTGGACGACGAGTACGCCGAAGGCCTGAAGTCGAACTTTGCCGACATGGGCAACGTGGCTGGTCGGGCAGGCGGAGCCATTACTGCCGCAAAGTTTCTGCAGAAGTTCACGGCCGACCTGCCCTGGGCTCACCTGGACATCGCCGGGACCGCCTGGAAAAGCGGCACGGCCAAGGGCGCAACCGGTCGGCCCGTGCCCCTGTTGCTGCAATACCTGATCAACGAAGCGGGCGTTGCGACCAAGGCGCCGGTCAAGGCTGCGCGCCAGAAATAGCCAGACGGTATGGATGCACCTGCAACCGGGGCCAACCCATCGAGGTGTCCGGCATGACCGAAGTGGCCTTCCACTTCAATGCACCGGACAAACTGGGTTATGCCTGCCGCCTTCTGCGAAAGGCCTACCTCAAGGGTGCGCGTGTGGTGGTGCTCGGTTCGTCCAGGGACTGTGCGTCACTTGACCAGGCGCTCTGGACCATGACGGCGGGTGAATTTGTGCCGCACTGTCGCGAGAGCGGTGCGGCCTTGTTGTTGAAGGCTTCTCCCATACTCATTGCCAGCGGCCATGTGCCGCCCGCTGATTTCCCCGCAGACGTGCTCCTCAACCTGACCGACGCATATCCCGCCGGGTTTGAACGGTTTGAGCGGGTGATTGAGGTGGTCACGCTCGACGAGGCTGATCGCCAGCGCGCACGCGAACGCTGGAAGCAATACAAGACCGCGGGATGTGAGCCCTTGCGGCACGATTTGAAGATGGCCGGCAGCGCCACCTGATCCACGCACCATCCGGCGACCTCGCTAATGCCCCATTCGTTGGCGTGATGCAGGTCGGGGCAAACCCTCGAAGCGGCCCCTGTTCTATTGGTGCGCATGTAACAACCGGGATTTTTGGAGTATCTTTACGGATGTGGAGAAAAAAGTTCCCTCCGCATTCCAACTTTGTTCCTTATCTGAGGATAGCTATGCAACTGAACATGAAACTGGCCGTTATTGCTGCGGCTGTCGCCCTGGCCGCTTGTGGCAAAAAAGAAGAGGCAGCACCTGCAGCCGCTCCGGCCGCTGCACCTGCAACTGCTGAAGCCCAGGTCATCAAGATCGGTCACGTTGGTCCTACCAGCGGCGGCATTGCCCACCTTGGCAAGGACAACGAAAACGGTGCCAAGATGGCCATCGAGGAGTTGAACGCAGCCGGCCTGACCATTGATGGCAAGCCCGCCACATTCGAACTGTTGGCCGAAGATGATGCAGGGGACCCGAAGCAGGGTACCGCCGCCGCCACCAAGCTGGTGGACGCCAAAGTGGCGGGTGTGATCGGTCACCTGAACTCCGGCACCACGATTCCCGCCTCGCAGATCTACAACGACGCTGGCATTCCCCAGATCTCCCCCTCGGCCACCAACCCCAAGTACACCCGTCAGGGCTACGCTGGCGTGTTCCGCATGGTGGCGGATGACGTGCACCTCGGTGGCACGCTCGGCAAGTACGCTGTGGAAACCCTCAAGGCCAAGAACGTGGCCGTGATCGACGACCGCACGGCCTATGGCCAGGGCGTGGCCGACGAGTTCGAAAAGGGCGTGGTCGCTGCAGGCGGTACCGTTGTGGGACGTGAATTCACCAACGACAAGGCGACCGACTTCAATGCCATCCTGACCACGCTGAAGGCCAAGAAGCCCGACGTCGTGTTCTTCGGAGGCATGGACGCCGTGGCCGGCCCGATGCTCAAGCAGATGAAACAGCTGGGCATCAACGCCAAGTTCATGGGTGGCGACGGCATTTGCTCCAGCGAGCTGCCCAAGCTGGCCGGTGACGGCATGGCCGACGACCAGGTCTACTGCGCGGAAGCCGGTGGCGTTGAAGGCGAACAAAAAGAAGGCATGGACAAATTCCGTGCTGACTTCAAGGCCAAGTACGGTGCCGACGTTCAGGTGTATGCGCCGTATGTGTATGACGCTGTGAAGGTCATGGCCAACGCCATGGTCACCGCCAACTCGTCCGATCCGGCCAAGTACCTGCCTGCCCTGAAGGCCACGGATTACAAGGGTGTGACCGGCAACATCGCTTTCGACGAAAAGGGCGACATCAAGAATGGCGCGCTGACGCTGATGACCTACAAGGCCGGTGTCCGCACCACCTTGGCGGTGATTCGCTGATCTGACGAAGCGGCCTGCAGGGCCTCCAGCCTCTGCGCCGCAGGCGCTGGACATGTCAAAACAAAACCACCTTCGGGTGGTTTTGTTTTTGGTGCACTTCAGGGCGTTTGCCGCGAGGCTTTGTGAGGGATCTGGGCACGCGCCTTGCTCGGCGGGCACACGGCGGATTTGCAGGCGATGTCGGTCAGCATTTTGGGGGAACAACTCGGCGAAGTGGCCAAAAATCGGGTTTTATTCCCCCGATGGTTCCCCCGTTTTGATCGAGCTGCAACGGGTCTATCCGGAATCTGGCGGGACATAAATTTCAATAAACCGTATTGAAATCAATGTATTGCGAGACAATGTGGAACTTCCTGGGACCTCTTGAGACTTTTCAATGGCCTGCCCGGAGGGACTCGAACCCCCGACCTGCTGCTTAGAAGGCAGCTGCTCTATCCGGTTGAGCTACGGGCAGATGATGCCGGTCTGCTGATACAAAAAAGGCCCACAGAGTGGGCCTTTTTGTTCTTCGATGAATGGTCGGAGCGGCGGGATTCGAACTCGCGACCCTCTGCTCCCAAAGCAGATGCGCTACCAGGCTGCGCTACGCTCCGACTAAGCTGTCGAGTATACCCTGCGAAAAGAGGTGCCCCGGCGGATGCGGCCGGGATTCATCTTTTTTTGTACTGATCTTTTCCAAACAGCGCATCGCGCGCACGGTCGTCGGTGAGGGGTTTGCGGGCGTCGGCCAGCACGGCGACGCCGCGCTGGACGGCGGGCCGCGCTGCGATGCGGTCAAACCAGTTCTTGAGCCTGGGGAAATCGGCCCAGTCGATGCCCTGGTTCTGCCAGCTGCGCAGCCAGGGGAAGATGGCGATGTCGGCCACGGTGTACTGGTTGCCGGCGATGAATTTGCGGCTGCTCAGTTGTTTGTCCATCACACCATACAGACGCTTGGCCTCGTTGGTGTAGCGGTCCACGGCATAGCCGATCTTCTCGGGCGCGTAGATGCGGAAATGGTGCGCCTGGCCGAGCATGGGGCCCACACCACCCATCTGGAACATCAACCACTGCAGGACTTCAAACTTTTGTCGGTCCGTTCGCGGCAGCAGCTTGCCGGTCTTGGCTGCCAGGTACAGCAGGATGGCGCCCGATTCGAACAGGCTGATGGGTTTGCCATCAGGGCCAACGGGATCCACCAGGGCGGGGATCTTGTTGTTGGGGCTGATCCTCAGGAACTCGGACTGGAACTGGTCGCCTTGCCCGATATTGACGGGATGGACCTGCCAGTCGCGACCCAGACGCAGCCCGCATTCCTCCAGCATGATGTGGACTTTGTGCCCGTTGGGTGTGGGCCATGAATAGACATCGATCATTTCAGGTGCTTTCTATTGGGGGAGCCGACAACTTCTGCACTTTACGGGAGTTCGTTGCGCCATGTTTGAACGACAGAAGAATGCCTTGGGTGCCGGTTCGACCCAGGTGGAACTCGACGGGTTGACCCAGTGGGTCACCGAGCACATGCTGGCCTACCGGGCTCCGGGCTCCGGGCCGTGGGGGCAGGGGGTGTGCTGGAAGGTCACCTGCTGGATCGACCGGGCGACAGTCCCTCCGTACGCTATGCACGGGATGTTTTTGAACACCTCAGCGCCCGCGCGCTGCACCTGTTTGCGCAGCTGAGGTTTTGACTGGCGCGAGGGATCAGCAACCGCGCGTGACGGGCATCTCCACGTCGGTCTTGACGACCATGTGTTTGGCCAGTTCCAGCTTGGCGATCGACTGGCGGTGCACCTCGTCCGGGCCATCGGCCAGGCGCAGCGTGCGCTGGTTGGCGTAGCTGTAGGCGAGCGGGAAATCGTCGCTCACGCCACCGCCGCCGTGGGCCTGGATCGCCATGTCGATGATGTCGCAGGCCATGTTGGGTGCCACCACCTTGATCATCGCGATCTCGGCCTTGGCCACCTTGTTGCCCACGGTGTCCATCATGTAGGCCGCCTTGAGCGTGAGCAGGCGCGCCATTTCGATGCGGCAACGCGCATCGGCAATGCGCTCGTGCCACACCGACTGCGCCGACACCGGTTTGCCGAAGGCGACGCGGCTGTTGAGCCGTTTGCACATGAGTTCGAGCGCGCGTTCGGCGGCGCCGATGGAGCGCATGCAGTGGTGGATGCGGCCCGGGCCGAGGCGGCCTTGCGCGATCTCGAAACCGCGGCCTTCACCCAGCAAGAGGTTGTCCACGGGCACGCGCACGTCCTTGAGAAGCACTTCCATGTGGCCGTGTGGAGCGTCGTCGTAGCCGAACACGGAGAGCGGGCGCACCACGGTGATGCCCTTGGCGTTGGACGGCACCACGATCATGGATTGCTGCGAATGGCGCGCAGCGTCGGGGTTGGTCTTGCCCATGACGATGTAGACCGCACAGCGCGGATCGCCCGCGCCCGACGACCACCACTTGAGACCATTGATCACGTACTCGTCGCCGTCGCGAACGATGCTGCACTGGATGTTGGTCGCGTCCGATGAGGCCACCATGGGCTCGGTCATCAGGAAGGCGGAGCGGAATTCACCCTTCAGCAGCGGTTCGAGCCACTGGTCTTTCAACGATTCGCTGGCGTAGCGTTCCAGCGTTTCCATGTTGCCGGTGTCCGGCGCGGAGCAGTTGAACACTTCGGCCGCGAACGGTACGCGGCCCATGATTTCACACAAAGGCGCGTATTCCAGATTGGTCAGGCCCTCAGGTGCCCGCGGGCTGCTCGGCAGGAACAGGTTCCACAGACCGGCGGCACGGGCCTTGGGCTTGAGTTCTTCGATGAGGGTGGTCGGAATCCAGGCATTGCCTTTGGCCCGGTTGGCAGCGATCTCGGCGAAGAAGCGGCCTTCGTTCGGGTAGATGTGCTCGTCCATGAACGCCAGCAGGCGCTCGCGCATGTCTTTGACTTTGTCGGTGTAATCGAAGTTCATCGGGTGGTCCTTGGATGCAGTCGAAGCTGGTGGGTTGGAAGGGGTGGGTGAAAGCCGTTGTTGGTCAAGCCTGCAACGCGAAGCGCCAGGCCAACTCGGCCAGCGGCCGGGCGCCGGCAGCGGATGAAACGGCCTGTGCGCTGGAGGCGGTGCCGGTTTCGACCCGTTTCGCGATCCCTTGCAGGATGGCGGCGAGGCGGAACAGGTTGTAGGCGAGGTAAAAGTTCCAGTCGGCCTTGAGTTGCGCTGGCGTGGCGAAGCCGGTGCGTTCGCAGTAGAGCGCGATGTAGTCGTCTTCGGTGGGGATGCCCAGTGCCTGCACGTCGAGTCCACCGATGCCGCGGAACGCGCCGGGTGGGATGTGCCAGGCCATGCAGTGGTAGCTGAAGTCGGCCAGCGGATGGCCCAGGGTGGAGAGCTCCCAGTCCAGTACCGCGAGCACGCGCGGCTCGCTGGGGTGGAACATCAGGTTGTCGAGCCGGTAGTCGCCATGCACCACCGACACCATGGATTCGTCGCGCGCCATGGCGGGGATGTTCTGTGGCAGCCAGGCCATGAGCTGGTCCATCTCGGAGATCGGCTGAGTGATCGAGGCTACGTACTGTTTGCTCCAGCGACCGATCTGGCGCTCGAAGTAGTTGCCGGGTTTGCCGTAGCCATCGAGCCCGATGACCATCGGGTCCACCGTGTGCAGCGCCGCCATGACGCGGTTCATCTCGTTGTAGATGGCGCCTCGCTGATCGCGGCTCATGCCGGGCAGGGACTGGTCCCACATCACCCGGCCTTCGACACACTCCATCACATAAAAGGCGCGGCCGATCACCGTTTCGTCTTCACACAGCGCGTGCATCTGCGCCACCGGCACACCGCTGCCGTGCAGCGCGCTCATGACGCGGAACTCGCGCTCGATCGCATGGGCCGAGGGCAGCAGCTTCGCCACCGGGCCGGGTTTGGCGCGCATGACGTACGCGCGCTTCGGCGTGATCAGCTTGTAGGTCGGGTTGGACTGGCCGCCCTTGAACATCTCCACCGAGAGCGGACCGGTGAAGCCGTCGACGTGGGTCGCGAGCCAATCCTGCAGGGCAGGCACGTCGAAAGCGTGCTGTTCGGACACCGGGCGGGTGCCGGTGAAGTTCTGGGTATCGCTCATGCGAAGGGTCTCACTCGTTGGGGTAGGGCGCGACCCTGCGCGGTGGGGCGCGGTGCGCCCTTCGCCTGAACCCGCTGGTTCAGTTCTCGGCTTCGGCTATGCGCATCAGCATGTCGCGGTTGCGCACCACCAGACCACCCTGTTCGATGCGGATCGCTTCCTCGCGCTCCATCGACTTGAGTTCCTGGTTGACGCGCTGGCGCGATGCGCCCAGCAGCTGGGCCAGTTCTTCCTGTGCCAGCTGCAGGCCGATGCGCATTTCGCTGCCGTCGGACAAGCAAGGCACGCCGTAGCTGCGCACGAGGTGCAGCAACTGCTTGGCCAGCCGCGCACGCAAGGGCAGGGTGTTGAGGTCTTCCACCAGACCGAACAGGGTGCGGATGCGCCGCGCCTGCAGCCGCATCAGCGCTTCGTAGAGCTCCACATGGCTGCTCAGGATCTTCTGGAAATCGTTGCGGGCCACGCAGAGCAGGGTGGTCGGTCCGTGTGCATAGGCATCGTGCGTGCGCTGGTCGCCGTCGAACATGGCCACATCGCCGAACCACACACCCGGCTCGACGTAGGTCAGCGTGATCTGCTTGCCCGAGAGCGAGGTTGAGCTCACACGCACCGCGCCCTTGGCAACCGCCGTCCATTCGGTGGGTGGGTCGCCGCGGGCGACGATGAGGTCGCTGTCCTTGAATCGCTTGACGTAGGCGCATCGGAGTATGTCGTGACGCAGGGAAGGAGAAAGGCTGCTGAACCAGCGACCACTGTTGATCGCCTCGCGTTCTTCCATTGTCAGAATCGGTTCGTCCATCGGCTGTCTTATGAGTGACTGAATTGACTGGCATTGTCGCCACTGGGACCCTGCGCCCGCATCAGGGTTTGCGTGACACCTGTCCCGCAGGTGTCCTTTTGTGTCATGGCCCATGGCACTGCTGGCCATGGCCCACGGGTGTCAGCGGTAGTTTGCTGGGCGCTTTTCGAGAAAGGCTGCGATGCCTTCGCCGGCGTTGGCGTGGTGCAGGCAACGCACGAAGTGATCGCGCTCGGCACTCAGCTGCGCGTGCAGTGAAACCGTCAGTGCGTCGTTGGCCAGTTCCTTGATGCTGGCGAGCGCGTTGGGGGCCCGGGCGTTGAGCCGTTCTGCCGCGGCCAGCGCACAGGCCAGCGCTTCGCCGGGCGCACTCACTTGGGTGATCACGCCCAAGGCATGCAGACGGGTGGCATCCATGCGCTCGCCGCCCATCAGGAGCTGCAGTGCGGTGGCGCGAGGCAGGGCACGCATGAGGCTCCAGGTGGCACCACCGTCAGGCGACAGACCCACGTTGCTGTAGGCCATGACAAACACGCTGTTGTGCGCGGCAACGATCAGGTCGCAGGCCAGTGCGAGCGAGAAACCCGCGCCCGCACACGATCCCTCCACGGCGGCGAGCACCGGCTTCGGAAACACGCGGATGCTCTCGATCCAGTTGTGCAGACCTTCGATGCTCTGCGCCTGGACTTCGGGGGGTTGTTGCCGGTTGGCCATCAGGCGCTGCAGGTTGCCACCAGCGCAGAAATGGCTGCCTTCACCTGTGATGACCACGCTGCGCACGTCCGTGTTGTTTTCGGCCACGCTCAGCGCCTCCACACCGGCGGCGTAGATGTCCGGGCCCAGCGCGTTGCGGTGTTCGGGATTGCTGATGGTCAGCACCATGGTCTGGCCATGGCTGTGGCTTTTGAGGCTGGCGGTCATGCGTGTGGTGTGTGTTCGTGTCGGCTGGCAGATTTCAGGCTTCTTCGTGCATCAGGCTCAGGCCCAGTGCGCCACGGCGGCGCAGCCAGGGCGAAGGGCGGTAGCGCGGGTCGCCGTAAACGGTCTGCATGTTGAAGAGGATCTCCAGCACATTGGTCGGGCCAATGCGGTCGCCCATCGCCAGCGGCCCCATGGGATAGCCCAGGCCCAGTGTGACCGCCACTTCGAGGTCTTTCGGGCTGCAGACGCCCTGCTGGCACATGTCGGCCGCGATGTTGACGATGGTGGCCACGACACGTTGTGTCACGAAGCCGCCGCTGTCGCGCACCACGCTCACGGCCTTGCCATCGCTGGCGAAGAGGGCGTGGGCGGCATCGCGCATGTCGGGCCGGGTGGCCGGGTTGGTGGCGAGCACGCGCCGCTTGGTGGCGGTGTCGTCGAGCATCATGTCGATGCCGACGGTGCGGCTGGGGTCGAGGCGCTCCACGGCGGCGAGCGTGGTGACATCCAGCCCCAGCGGCGCCACCAGAATCAGGGCGGCGGAAGAGGGTGCCGCGGCGGTCTCGATGCTGGCCCCCAGAGTTTTGAGCAACTGGTAGATCTCGGGGCGGCGTGCCGCCTTGGGCGACACCCACACCGGTGGCAACGAGGACGCACCGGGGACGGGTGGTTCGGCCGGTACCTGCGCCACACCGTTGTCATAGGCGTAGAAGCCCTCGCCCACTTTCTTGCCCACCACACCACCGGCCAGTCGCTGAGCGGTGATCACGCTGGGGCGGTAACGCGGTTCATCGTAGTACTGGCGGTAGATCGACTCCATGACCGGATGCGACACATCCAGCGCGGTCAGGTCCATCAGCTCGAACGGTCCGAGCCTGAAGCCCATCTGGTCCTTGAGGATGCGGTCGATGGTGGCAAAGTCGGCCACGCGTTCCCCGACCACGCGCAACGCCTCGGTGCCATATCCCCGTCCGGCGTGGTTCACGATAAAGCCGGGGGTGTCCTGTGCCGCCACCGGGGTGTGACCGAACTGGCGCGCGTAGTCCGTCAGTTGCTGGCACACAACGGGTTTGGTTTTCAGCCCGGCGATCACTTCGACCACCCGCATCAAAGGCACAGGATTGAAAAAATGAAAACCGGCGAGCTGGGCGGGGCGCTGCAGTGCCGCCCCGATCGCGGTGACCGACAGCGACGATGTGTTGGTGGCCAGCACCGCTTCTGGCGTGACAACCGCCTCCAGTTCAGCGAACAGCCGCTGCTTCACGTCGAGCTTTTCCACGATGGCCTCGACCACCAGCGCACACGGCGCCATATCCGACGCCGCGCTGGCCAGCGATACGCGTGCCAGATACGCCGCCTGCATGTCAGGCGTGAGTTTGTTTTTGACCACCAGCTTTTGCCAGGTGTCCGCCAGGGCGGCGCGGGCCGCCTCGGCGGCGCCCGGCTGGAGATCCAGAAGCAGGACATGGCTGCCGGCCTGAACAGCCATCTGGGCAATGCCGCGCCCCATGGCTCCGGTGCCCACGATGCCAACGGTTGGGAAAATAGGTTGCATATGAAAGTATTCTTTCGAAAGGGATGGCGACAAGCTATGACAAAATGTTCCAACCTAGGAAAGAAGGGATTCTGACGTGCGCCAAATACTGGTGGGCTCCATTTTGCTATCAACTGTCCTGATCAGTCAGGCGGTGACCTTGGGCCGCCACAGTGGCGCGGCCGTGATTGGTCGCGGTCTTGACGTTCGGGTGCAGGCGATGGTGGGGCCGGATGAAGACGCATCGGCCCTTTGTATCCAGGCCGAGGTGTTCTTCGGTGATGCCCTGGTGTCGCCCGCTTCGGTTCGCACAAGCACGCAGCGCAGCGCGCCGGATGCGCAAGTATCGGTGCGCATTCAGACGTCGCAACCGGTGAACGAGCCCGTGGTGACGATCCTTGTTCGCGCAGGCTGTGCCATGCCCTTCTCTCGTCGTTATGTGTTGCTGGCCGACCCCCTGAGTGAGCCTGCGGTCAGTGCTGTCCCGGCATCGGCTGAGACGGGCGGCTCCGCAAGGGCCTCGATCTCGTCTTTGCCGGCTGTTCCCCGCAACGAGGACCTCAGTACCTCCGCGAGATCCGGTGCAAGCGCCGGCGGCACGGGCGCCGATACTTCGCCCGTTGCGGCGCCGAGAGCAGCCAATGCAACACCTTTGCCGAGGGCCGCTGCTTCCCGGCCCCGACCGGCCAGCGTGGTGCGCAAGCCCGCCGTCGCGGCGCCTCAACCAGCGGTTCCTCGGCTGCAGCTTGATCCCGTTGATCTGGGCCTGAGCATCGAGCGCGATCCGGTGCTCAAGCTCTCGTTGTCATTGCTGAGCGAACCCACCACGTCTGAAGAAACGCGAGCAGCGGCGGGCTTGCTCTGGAAAGCCATCAACGCCTCGCCCGAAGAGATCCTGCGCGATGCTCAAAAGCTCTCGGTGCTGGAGGCAGAATCCAAGGGGCTGCGAGAGCAGGAGGCGCGCAACAAAGTTGCGCTGCAGGCGATGGAAGCGCAGCTGGTGAAAGCGCGCTACATGACCTGGCTGGCCTACCTGCTGGGTGCGCTGTTGTTGCTGTCCTTGTTCGCTTTCCTGTTCGCCCGCCGCCGGCGCGGGCGCCATGAAGAGGCGCCCGCAAACGCGGCCTGGTGGGCGGATGCCGAGAAAGTGGGCAAGGGCTCCACCGTGACGAAATCCGCCGCTTCCAACCGGACCGATCCGTCGGGTGTGGACATTGATTTGACCCTCGGGCGGGAGTCATCCTTTGATGGATACCGTTCCCTGCATGACTCCACCATGGGTATCAACAGACTGCCGGCCGGTGCAGAGGGCGACCATCGCGAATACCCGGCCAGCCAGGTCGGAGTATCGCGGTCGGTGGCCACCGAGGAGCTGTTCGACGTCCAGCAGCAGGCCGATTTTTTCGTTTCGCTCGGCGAAACCGACAAGGCCATTGGCGTGCTCAAGGAACATCTGGCCGACAGCCAGGAACCGAGCGCACTGGCTTACCTCGACCTGTTCAAGCTGTACCACGAGCTGAACCGCCGGGCCGAATACGATGCCTTGCGTGTTGAATTCAACCATCTCTTCAACGCCGGCGCGCCCCCCTTTGATCAGTATTCGGACGACAGCCAGGGCTTGGAAGCCTATGAAACGGCTTTCAGCCGCATTCAGGCGCTCTGGCCGCAGCCTCGCGTGCTCGATGTCATTGAACAGTCGATTTTTCGCGAAGCGAACGAAGGCGACGCCGAGGTCTTTGATCTGGAGGCCTATCGGGAACTGCTGTTGCTGCATGCCATCGCCAAGGATCTGGTCAAGCGCGAGATGGTCGACAGCGCATCACAGGTCGACTTCCAGCACACCGCGATCAAACCACTGAAGGCAGTGGGCAACAAAGGGCTCGCGGCAGCAGTGGCCGCGGCATCGCTGGAGGGGCGTATCACTCAGCCGTTGGATGACATTCCCCCCGCCTCACCACGCCTGGGACTGGACGTCGATCTGGACGCCTTGTCAGAGATATCAGCGTTCGAAGCCTCACTGCCTGAGGTCTCTGTACCGGTGGAGCCAACGGCCAAGCCGGTGCCACCGCTGCACTCTTCGGTTCAGGAAGAGGGCAACCTGATCGATTTTGAAGTGCTGGACTTGATGCCGCCTGATGGGGATGAGGACAACGCACCGTCCAGGAAGGGCGGCTGAACAGCCTGCCAGACCACGAAAAAAGCGCCCGGAAGAACCTTCCGGGCGCTTTTTTTGTTTGCCTGAGGATGGATCGTTTCAGCGGCGAACCTGCAGCGCGCCCGGATTCAGGATGTGCGTGGGCGTGCCCTTGATGAAGTTGACCACGTTGTCGAAGGCCGATGAAAACAGGATCTCGTAGTTGTCGAGTTCCACATAGCCGATGTGGGGGGTGCAAATGCAGTTCTCCAGCCGCAGGAGGGCGTGCCCCTGCAGGATGGGTTCGGACTCAAACACGTCGATGGCGGCCATGCCGGGACGGCCCCGGTTGAGCGCTGCCAGCAAGGCATCAGACTCCAGAATCTCGGCGCGCGATGTATTGACCAGCAGCGACGTCGGTTTCATGAGGGAGAGGTCTTCCAGCGTGACGCAGCCGGCGCTTTGTTCTCCGAGCCGCAGGTGCAGGCTCAGCACATCCGACATCTCGAACAGCGCCTCACGACTGGTGGCGAGCTCGTAGCCGTCGGCCGCCGCCTGTGCCTGGGTTGGCTCGCTGCCCCAGACGATCACGCGCATCCCGAAAGCGCGGCCATAAGACGCGACCAGCTTGCCGATGCGACCGTAGCTCCAGATGCCCAGCACTTTGCCACTCAGCACCATGCCCAGCCCAAAGTTGGCCGGCATCGATGCCGCCTTCAGCCCGGACTGTTGCCAGGCACCGTGTTTGAGGCTGGCCACGTATTGTGGAATCCGGCGCATGGACGACATGATCAGCGCCCAGGTCAGTTCGGCGGCGGCGATCGGTGAACTGACGCCTTCGGCCACCGCGATGCCGCGCTCGGTGCAGGCATTGACGTCGATGTGGGGCCCGACGCGGCCAGTCTGCACGATCAGTTTGAGGCGCGGCAGCTTTTCAACCAGCTGCCGCGTGATCTGGGTGCGCTCGCGGATCAGAACCAGCACATCGGTATCGCGCAGCCGGACCGAAAGCTGGCCCACGCCCTTGACGGTGTTGGTGAAAACCTTGGCGGGATAGGGTGCCAGTTTGCTGGCACAGGGCAGTTTTCTGACCACATCCTGGTAGTCGTCAAGGATCACAATATTCATGGCCTCTATTGTGCCCGCAGGACCACCGCGATCCATTTGTCGCGGCTGGTTGTTCCCGGCCGAGCGGCACAGCCGGGTGGGTTCAGGCGCGCAGTTGCGGGCGCTCCGACTGGAGTTCCAGTGCCGCCAGGCGTTCAAGCTCTGCGCACACATCGTTGATGCGACCGGAGATCACCAGCCGCCCATCGGCGCGCGGACTGCCTGAAGTGTCCATGGTCCTCAGCACCCGCACATGGCAGGCTCGGACCATGGCATGGCTGGTGACGCGGTGCCCGGTGATGACGCCCGTGCGGCTGTCCGCAGGGCTCTTTGGGGGACGGGTCAACCAGCCGGCACGGACAAAGCGTTGCAGGATTTGCGGAAGCGAGCGAGCGGTGCCCACCCGTTCAAATGAGGGAGGCAGCCAGCTGTCGATGAGCAGCAGCGGCGTGCGCCAGGTGTTGGTGTTGAAGCGGATTCCCATGCGAAACTCCAAAAGGGGTTGAACACAGGCAGGATTGCGGATGAAGTCGCCAGCGCAGGGATGTGCCTGGTGCGCGTGTATCACGCACCAGACCAAACGCCCGCCACCTGCTGAGGCGACGCAGACCCGAAGGGTCAGAGCTGGAAGCTGTTGCGGATGAGCCCCACCGCCAGGCCTTCGATTTCAAAGGGCTCTCCCGGTTCGACGACGATGGTCTTGTAGTCCGGGTTCTCTGCATGCAGTTCGATCAGATGCTGGCGCCGCATGAAGCGCTTGACGGTCACGTCGTCGCCCAGGCGGGCCACCACGATCTGGCCGTTTTTGGCTTCCTTGGTGGATTGCACGGCGAGCAGGTCACCGTCCATGATGCCGACGTCCCGCATGGACATGCCGCGCACCTTGAGCAGGTAGTCGGGCGTGCGCTGGAACAGGCTGCGCTCGACGTGGTAAGTCTGCTCCACGTGTTCCTGTGCCAGGATGGGCGAGCCGGCGGCCACACGCCCGATCAGGGGCAGCATCAGCTGCGACAGGCTGGGCAGCGGCAGTGTAAGCTGGCGCCCCCGCGACTCGTTGATGGATTGGAGGTCTTCGTTGCGCAGGCGGATGCCGCGCGAGGTGCCGCTTACCAGCTCGATGGCGCCCTTGCGCGCAAGGGCCTGCAGATGTTCTTCGGCTGCGTTGGCGGACTTGAAACCCAGCTCATGGGCGATTTCCGCACGCGTTGGCGGAGAACCGGTGCGAGCAATGGCACTCTGGATGAGTTCCAGAATCTGTTGCTGGCGGGCGGTGAGCTTGGGCGGGTAAAGCGGCGACTCGATCATGGGGACCTCGTGAAAATGCGGGGAGGAACTCACTCTGGTGAGACTCGCGACCGGGACTGGTCAGATCAACAAGCTGTTTTCTTATCCAGTGGCTGTATTTTTAACCAGTTTTGGAGACTTGGCAAGTGGCAGATGCAATGGAAACCCGGCGGTGCGTCATTCTGGGCACGGGCGGCACCATCGCCGGCCGGGCCATCCGACCCGGGGATGGCGTCGGGTACGTGGCGGGTCAGGTCCGTGTTGAGGACCTGCTGGCATCGATTCCGTCCATGGCGGGATTGCCCCTGGAAGTGGAGCAGGTGGCCCAGGTGGACAGCAAGGACATGGGCTTTGCACTCTGGCAGCAGCTGGCCACCCGGCTGGCCTTTCACCTCAGCCGGCCCGAGGTGGACGCGGTCGTGATCACGCACGGCACCGACACCATCGAAGAGACCGCGTTCTTCCTGCAAACCGTGCTGCGACCGGCCAAGCCGGTGGTGTTCACCTGCGCGATGCGACCGGCCACGGCGCTGGTGCCGGACGGGCCACAGAATCTGGTCGACGCGCTGGCTGTGGCCAGCCATCCCGGGGCGCAAGGCGTCGTGTTGGTGTGCGCGGGGCAGATCCACAGCGCGGCCGACGTGAGCAAGGTGCACACTTACCGGGTGGATGCGTTCGACTCGGGTGATGCCGGACCGCTGGGTTGCGTGGAAGAAGGCCGGGTTCGGCTGTTCCGACCCTGGCCATTGGCCTCTGAAACCGGGTTCTGGGACCCGGTTGCATTGCAGCGCATCCAGTCGGCTCAGGCTTTGCCGCCGGTGGTCGTGCTCACCAGCCACGCCGACGCCGATGGCACGCTGGTGCGCGCCCTGTTGTCCTGTAGCGATGCAGCTCCAGGCCCAGCCGTGCGAGGCATCGTGGTGGCCGGTACTGGGAACGGCACGGTGCACCATGCGCTGGAGGCCGCGTTGCTGGAAGCGCAGGCCAGGGGCGTGCGTGTGGTTCGAACCAGCCGTTGTGCGCATGGGCCTTTGTTGACGCATCCGGGGCAGTTGTTGTCGGATGCCCGCAGCCTCACACCGGTCAAGGCGCGTATTGCGCTGGCGCTGGAGTTGCTGGAGGACTGAGCCATGTTCCAGGCGCTGGGTGCCCATCCCTGGGCCTACCCCATGCTGGAGGTGGCGCACATCCTGGGCATTGCGTTGCTGCTGGGCAACCTGATCTTGCTGGAGCTGCGGGTGTTCGGCTGGGGTGCGGCGTTGCCGGTGCTTGCGTTGGCCCGCCTGAGTCTCACGCTGGTGGGTCTGGGCTTCTGCCTGGCGGCTGCCTCGGGTCTGCTGATGTTTTCCACCCAGGCCGGGGAACTGTTGGGCAATAGGGTGTTCACAGCCAAGATGCTGTTGTTGCTGCTGGCAGCGTGCAATGCCGCCTGGTTTCACGCCCGGGGCTCGCTGCAGCGGCTCGACGGCACCGCACGCACGCTCATGGGGGTCTCCACCGTCATCTGGTTGTCGGTGCTGACCTGTGGGCGCTGGATTGGCTACGTGTGAAGGAGACAGCGATGCGCAGACGACTCTTCATCCAGACCGGTACCTGGCTGGGTCTTTCCGGCTTGAGCGCCGCCACATGGGCCCACCATGGCTGGAGCAGCTTTGACCAGAACCGCCCCATCTACCTGGAGGGTCGGGCTGTGGAGGTGAAATGGCGCAACCCCCATGTCGAACTGGTGCTGGAACTGCCCGAAACCCTGGCCTTGCCGAAGGATCTTGCTCAGCGGCCCTTGCCGGCGCAGACCGCCAATGTGGACGGACCCGCCTTGCTGGCCAAGACAGTCCTGCCCACGCGGCGCGACCGGCGCTGGGACATCGAATTCGCGCCGCTGTTTCGCCTGGGCCAGTGGCAGATGCCCGAAATCAGGACCGGGGCCGCTGTGTCGATGGTTGGTTTCACCTTCAAGGACGAACAGGGCGGCGCTGTCCTGCGGGCCGAATACGTCTTTCTGGACGGCAAGACCTATGGCTTGAGGTCCAGTCCGGCCTGAACCGCCCGGACACAAAAAACCCGGCAGGCGGCCGGGTTCCTGTGGGTTGCGGAGCCGGATTATTTCGAGAGGGCCTCGAAGGCGCGCGCGGTGATGTCATCGACCGAGCCCATGCCGCTGATGGCGCGGTACTTCGGCGCAGCGGCGGCATCGGCTTTGGCCCAGTTGCCGTAATAGTCCACCAGCGGGCGCGTCTGGGCGCTGTACACCTCCAGACGCTTCTTGACGGTTTCTTCCTTGTCGTCGTCGCGCTGGATCAGCGATTCACCGGTCACGTCGTCTTTGCCGTCCACCTTGGGCGGGTTGAACTTGACGTGGTAGGTGCGGCCAGAGGCCGGATGCGAGCGTCGGCCGCTCATGCGTTCGATGATGGCTTCGAACGGCACGTCGATTTCCAGCACGTAGTCGAGCTTCACGCCAGCCGCTTTCATGGCGTCGGCCTGAGGGATGGTGCGGGGAAAGCCGTCGAACAGGAAGCCGTTGGCACAGTCCGATTGAGCGATGCGTTCCTTGACCAGGTTGATGATGAGATCGTCGCTGACCAGTCCGCCCGATTCCATCACGGCCTTGGCCTGCATGCCCAGCGGGGTACCCGCCTTCACGGCGGCACGCAGCATGTCACCGGTCGAAATCTGGGGAATGCCGTATTTCTGGCAGATGAACGCGGCTTGCGTGCCTTTGCCGGCGCCGGGTGCGCCCAACAGAATCAGTCTCATCGTTGTCCTTTTTCAGAGTTTCAAATGGAGGGCCGCTGACCTCACGCGGCAGCGCCCGGGTCCGGGATCCGGGGGCGACCGTTCGAGGATAGCACGCGCTAACCAGACGCTGGCTTACAGCGTGGGCAAGTCAAAAAGCGCTGAAAACAGCAGTCAGCCGAGGGCAAAGAGCGCGCGCACGCGCTCCAGATCGTCGGGGGTGTCGACCCCCGGCCCGGGGGCCTGCGCGCTCACATGGACCGCGATGCGTTCGCCATGCCAGAGCACACGCAACTGTTCCAGCGATTCGGTCCGCTCCATGGGCGCGGGCTCCAGCGCCGGAAAGCGGCGCAGAAAGCCGGAGCGGTAGGCGTAGATGCCGATATGGCGCAAAGGCGCGGGCGAGGGCAGGGTGTTGCGGTGGGACGCATCGGCCATGCCATCGCGCCACCAGGCAATGGGCGCACGGCTGAAGTACAACGCGGTCTGTGCGCGGTCGAGCACTACCTTGACGACGTTCGGGTTGAGGAAGTCGGCCATGTGATCGATGGCGTGCGCCGCGGTGCTCATCACGCAGTCTGTGCGGCGCTGGAGGTCCAGTGCCACGGCATCAATCAGCGACGGGTCCATCAGCGGCTCATCACCCTGCACATTGACCACCACGGCGTCATCCGCCAGGCCCAGTTGTTCGCAGGCTTCGGCCAGCCGGTCGCTGCCGGACGCGTGGTCGGTGCGTGTGAGCAGGGCGGTGATGCCGTGCGCTTCACAGGCTGCGACGATGCGTGCGTCGTCTGCAGCGACCACACAGCGGCTGGCGCGACTCTGCTGTGCGCGCTGCGCCACGCGCACCACCATCGGCAGGCCACCGATGTCGGCCAGCGGCTTGTCGGGCAGGCGGCTCGAAGCGAGCCGTGCCGGAATCAGCACGGTGAACGCACCTGGAGCCACGTCCAGGCTCATGGGGCCGGTGAAGGGCGGGGCGGGCGGGCCGCTTCTTCTTCAGTGATCGGGCGGGCCTCGTGCTCCAGCAGGATAGGGATACCGTCGCGCACGGCGTAGGCCAGCCGCGCACTGCGGGAGATCAGTTCCTGTTTCTCACGATCAAAGATCAGCGGGCCCTTGGTGACCGGGCAGACCAGCAATTCAAGCAGTTTGGTGTCCATGCGGGAATGATAGTCGGCAGATGGTCAGCGGATGCGCTGGATTGACGCGAGGCGACGGTCCAGCGCCTCAAAGAAGGCCGCTTCGGGACGCAACTCCAGTGGGACCGCCCAGGCCTGACGGGCATCGCCTGAGGCCGGCTCAGGCCTGCAGGCGAACAGCTTGACAGCATCCTTTTCGGTGCACAGCAGCGGGCCTGTGCTCTGCTCCAGCAGTTCTGCATAGGCCTGTTGACCTGCGTGATCGGGCAGCGCCACGGTTGCTGCCAGGGTGAGCCCGCGGGCGCGCAGCATGTCGAAAAAAACCGAGGGGCGTGCGATGCCGGCCAGCGCCGTGACGGGTTGGTCCTGGAAATCGCGCAAGGGGCGGCGCTGCCCCTGCGGTCCGACGGCGTGATCGGCCAGGCGTCGCGTGGCTTCGAAAACGGGCAGATTGCACGGCCTTTCCAGCGGGGTGGTCGACGGGACCACGGCGGGGGATTCGCTGCGCTGATTCAACACCAGGTCCGGTCGAAAGGGGTTGCCCTTCCCGGGCGGCCAGGGCTCGCGCAGCAGCCCTGCGGGCAGCAACCAGCCGTTGCCGGTGCTGCGGTCGTCGAACACGGCTATCGACAGGTCGCGGCCCAGCGCCAGGTGCTGCAGGCCATCGTCGCAGACGATCAGGTCAACCCCGGGGTGCGCTGCGAGCAGGGCTTGGCCGGCCTCGGAGCGACGGGCCGCCACGAACACCGGCACGCCAGCACTGCGCCGGATCAGGGCGGGCTCGTCGCCGCTGTCGGTGGCAGGCGTGTCGGGATGCACTTCCAGCACGCCAGTGCCACGGCGACCGTGTCCGCGTGACACCACGCCTGGTTGCCAGCCACGCTGTTGCAGATGTTGCAGCAGGGCCAGCACGGTCGGCGTCTTGCCGGCGCCGCCCACGACCACGTTGCCCACCACGATGACCGGCACCGGCAGGCGAACGGTCTTCAGCACGCCGGCGGCAAAGAGCCGGCGGCGCAGGGCGGTCAGCCATCCATACAGGATCGAAACAGGCCAGAGCAGATGGGCCAGCGGACCGCGGGTCCGCCAGATGCCCTGCCAGCGGGCCTGCCCTTTGTCGAGGCGCTGTGGCTGGGCAGCGGGCACGGTCAGGGCTTGCTGCGCGCGCGCTGGGAGCCCGACTGCTGGGTGGCGAAGGTGATCTGCACCAGGCCGGCACGGCGGGCGGCGTCCATCACGTTGATGACCGACTGGTGGGTCGCGGCGGCGTCCGCGCTGATGACGATGACCACCTCGCGGCTGTCCTGCGACGCTTGTGTGAGTGCGCGGGTCAGCATCTCCACACCCGAGCCTTCGAGCACGTCCTTGTTGATCGCGTAGCGACCGTCGCTGCTGACGGAAACGATCACTTCTTTGGGTTCGGTGCGCTGCGCCTGGGCATCGGCCACCGGCAGGTTGACCTGCAGCTGCGTGAATTTGCTGTAGGTCGTGGTGAGCATCAGGAAGATCAGCACCACCAGCAGGATGTCGATGAACGGGATCAGGTTGATCTCGGGTTCATCGCGGGAGCCGGGCCGGAAGTTCATGCGGCCTCCCGGGCAGGCCGCGCTGCGCCGCGCGCGTGAAAGGGGGTGTGAAGCGTCATTTGCGCAAGGTCAGCAGGTGACGGGTGAAACGCTCGGAAGCGATTTCCATGATCAGCAGGTAATCATCGACCCGGGCGCGGAAGTAACGCCAGAAGATCAGGGCCGGGATGGCCACCATGAGGCCAAAGGCGGTGTTGTACAGCGCGATCGAGATGCCATGCGCCAGCTGGCCGGGATTGCCCCCGCCGGGGACCGTGCCCATGCCACCATCACCGGCTTGCGAGCCGAAGATTTCGATCATGCCGATGACCGTTCCAAGCAGGCCCAGCAGCGGGGCGGCGGACGCGATGGTGGCCAACGCACCCAGGTAGCGCTGCAGTTTGGCGGCCGTCTGGCGTCCTGCACCCTCGAGGCTGGAGCGCAGGTCGTCTTCGCTGACCCGTGGGTTGCTGTTGAGCGCGCGGAAACCGCTGGCGAGCACTTCGCCGAGCGCCGAGTTTTGCTCCAGCTGGTTGACCACATCGGCACCGGGCACCCCGTTGCGCGACACCATGATGGCTTCGTCGAGCAGTTTCGGTGGTGCGATCTTGACGGTTTTGAGGCTGATGAAGCGCTCGATGACGAGGGCCATGCCCAGGACGGAACAGATGATCAGGGGCCAGATCGGCCAGCCAGCGGCTTGTATGATGGAAAACAAATCAGGGCTCCAGACAAAAGCCGCCTGCTTGGCGGCCAGAGTGCAATCTCCCGGATTATGTCTCACCATCCGGTGGCGAACGGCCGGAAAACCTCCACCAGGGATCCATCTACCTGTCCAGCCCGATGCACAGATTCTGTGGATAACTTTGTGAAGAACCGGTATCCCAACGCCCGCCAGCCCGCTGTGGTCGCGGCTCCCGACAGTTCGATGAGAAAACAGGCAGTGCAAAACGCATTGAAATCAAGCGCTTGGCGTTCAGCCCATGCGCCATGGGGTCTTTCAGGCTACAAGCCCAGAAATTTCGCGGCTTGTGGACAGATTGGGTCTGGAGAGCCCTGTGTCTGAGCCATTTCTGGATGCCGAAACCCCATCGGCGCGGCGTGTGTGGGCGGTTGGTCCGCTCATGCGCGCGATTGCTGACACCCTGGCCGCGCGTTTCAATCCGGTCACCGTCCGGGGCGAGATTTCGGGTTTCTCCCGCGCGGCCAGCGGACATTGTTATTTTTCACTCAAGGACGATACCGGCCAGGTGCGCTGCGCCTTGTTTCGCCGTTCGGCCGACCAGCTGGACTTTGCGCCGCGCGATGGCCAGGTGGTCGAGGCGCTGGGCAAGCTCGACGTCTATGGGCCCCGCGGTGATCTGCAGCTCATCGTCGACAGCCTCAAGCCGGCGGGCCAAGGGGCCTTGTTCGAACAGTTCCTGCGCCTGAAAGCCCGACTGGAAGCGGAAGGGCTGTTCGACGCGGCGCGCAAACGCCCGTTGCCAGCCCAGCCACGCAGCATTGGTGTGGTGACTTCGCTCGGCGCAGCCGCCCTGCGCGATGTGGTCACGGCGCTGCGCCGGCGTGTGCCCCACGTGCCGGTGGTGATCTACCCGGCGGCGGTGCAGGGTGCCCAGGCGCCGGCCGAGCTGTGTGCGGCCTTGCAGTCCGCCTACCGGCGCCATGCGACCACCGGTGAGAGCGAGGTGCTGCTGCTGGTGCGGGGCGGAGGCTCGCTGGAAGACCTGTGGTCGTTCAACGACGAGACGCTGGTGCGCACCGTGGCGCAGTCGCCGATGCCGGTGGTTTGCGGGGTGGGTCACGAGACCGACTTCACCCTGGCTGATTTTGTGGCCGATCTGCGAGCGCCCACGCCCACGGCTGCCGCCGAGTTGTGCGCGCCCGCGCGCGAGGTGCGGGTGGGTGAGCTGGCCTATTTGCAGGAACGGCTGAGCGAGGCGGTTCTGGGCGGTATTGACCAGCGCGCGCAACGGCTGGACCGGCTGGGTCAGCGCCTGGGGCGGCCTTCCGTTCGTGTGCACGACAGCCGCCAGCAGCTCACCGGCCTGCAGCACCGGCTGCGCGGCGCGCTGCTCCTGGCGGCCCAGCGCGCGGACAGCCGCCTGCAGGGTCTACAAAGCCTGATGCCCCAGGCGCTGCGTCGCGCGGTGGCGCAGCACGCCCAGCGCCTGCAGCGGTGCGAAAGCGCCCTGGGGCATCTGGACCCCCAGCTCGTGCTGGAGCGGGGTTACACCTACCTCTCCGACACCCAGGGTCTTGCCATCACCCGGTGCAGCCAGACCCAGCCTGGCCAGTCGGTGCGGGCCCGTCTGGCCGATGGTGAGCTGGAACTCACGGTCAACCGCTGAGAAGATGAGGCGGTGGGCCAAGAAACCCTGAACGCACAAACCATAGCGTCCCTGCCTACAATGGCGCGGTTTCGGGCTGCCGGCGATCGCCTTCAGCCACCCGCCTTCCCACAACGCCAACCGAACGAGGAACCCCATGGAACACACCCTGCCCGCATTGCCCTACGCGATCGACGCCCTGGCGCCGCACTACTCCCAGGAAACGCTGGAGTTCCACCACGGCAAGCACCACAACGCTTATGTGGTCAACCTGAACAACCTGCAAAAGGGCACCGAGTTCGAAGCGATGGACCTGGAGTCCATCATCAAGAAGTCCAGCGGTGGCATCTACAACAACTCGGCCCAGATCTGGAACCACACCTTCTTCTGGAACTGCATGAAGCCCAATGGCGGCGGTGAGCCGTCCGGCGCCCTGGCCGCGGCCATCAACGCCAAGTTCGGCAACTACGCCGCCTTCAAGGAAGCCTTCGTCAAGAGCGCCGTGGGCAACTTCGGTTCGGGCTGGACCTGGCTGGTGAAGAAGGCCGACGGTTCGGTCGACATCGTCAACATGGGCGCCGCCGGCACCCCGCTGACCACGGGCGACAAAGCCCTGCTGACCGTCGACGTGTGGGAACACGCCTACTACATCGACTACCGCAACATGCGTCCGAAGTTCGTCGAGACCTTCCTCGACAAGCTGGTGAACTGGTCGTTCGCCGAAGCCAATTTCGCCTGAGCGGTCCTCCTGATCGCCGCACAAGGGCTCGAAGGCCATGCCTTCGGGCCTTTTTTGTTGGTGCGTCCACGGTTTGTCTCTTTTTGTGATGCTTCACAAAGGCTTTCGAGCGCTTGTGGCCGATGGTTCCGTGCGAGAACAGTCGGGTGCAGTCTCGTAGACATGAAAAAACAGAAATTTTTATCTGCAATTTTCATATTGCAAGATAAGAGTTCAAAAAATGGTGTCTGGGTCAGAGCGATGAAAGCAAAATCCCAGACTATCCGGCGGTTCTGCGGTTGGCACCTACCGATCAGCGGGATTCCTACAACGATCTACGGAGCAAATACATGAGCACCCAGCAGCCCACCATCATCTACACGCTGACCGACGAAGCCCCGCTGCTGGCGACCAGCGCCTTTCTGCCCATCATCCGCACCTTCACCGCACCCGCCGGCATCAATGTCGAGTCCAGCGACATTTCAGTGGCTGCCCGCGTGCTGGCCACGTTTCCTGAATGCCTGACCGAGGCGCAGCGTGTGCCCGACACCCTGTCCGAACTGGGCAAGCTGACGCTGAAGCCCGAAGCCAACATCATCAAACTGCCCAACATCAGCGCCTCTGTCGGCCAGCTGGTCAGCGCGATCAAGGAACTGCAGTCCAAGGGCTACGCGCTGCCCGACTACCCCGAAGCGCCGAAAACCGAGGAAGAGAAAGCCATCCGCGCCCGCTACGCCCGTTGCATCGGCAGCTCGGTGAACCCGGTGCTGCGCGAAGGCAACTCCGACCGCCGCGCGCCGCGCGCCGTGAAGGAATACGCGCGCAAGAACCCGCACAGCATGGCCGAGTGGAGCCAGGCCTCGCGCTCGCACGTCTCGCACATGCACCACGGCGACTTCTACCACGGTGAAAAGTCCATCACCCTGGACAAAGCCCGTGACGTCAAGATGGAACTGATCACCCGGAGTGGCCAAACGATCGTCCTGAAGCCCAAGGTGTCGCTGCTGGACCGCGAAGTCATCGACAGCATGTTCATGAGCAAGAAAGCCCTGGAGGCTTTCTACGAAAAAGAGATTGAAGACGCTCGCAAGACCGGCGTGATGTTCTCGCTGCACGTGAAGGCGACCATGATGAAGGTGTCGCACCCGATCGTGTTTGGCCACTGCGTGAAGATCTTCTACAAGGACGCGTTCGAGAAGCACGCCAAGCTGTTTGAAGAACTGGGCGTGAACGTCAACAACGGCATGGCCGATCTGTACGGCAAGATCGCCACGCTGCCACAGAGCAAGCAGGACGAGATCAAGCGCGACCTGCATGCCTGTCACGAGCACCGTCCCGAGCTGGCCATGGTGGACTCGGCCAAGGGCATCACCAACTTCCATTCGCCCAACGACGTGATCGTGGACGCCTCCATGCCCGCCATGATCCGCAACGGCGGCAAGATGTGGGACGCCAACGGTCGCCTGAAGGACGTCAAGGCCGTGATGCCGGAATCGACTTTCGCCCGCATCTACCAGGAGATGATCAACTTCTGCAAGTGGCACGGCGCCTTCGACCCCAAGACCATGGGCACGGTGCCCAACGTCGGCCTGATGGCCCAGCAGGCCGAGGAATACGGCTCGCACGACAAGACCTTCGAAATCACCGAAGACGGCGTGGCCAACATCACCGATCTGGCCACCGGCGAAGTGCTGCTGTCGCAGAACGTGGAGAAGGGCGACATCTGGCGCATGTGCCAGGTCAAGGACGCCGCCATCCGCGACTGGGTGAAGCTGGCCGTGAACCGCGCCCGCAACTCCGGCATGCCGGTGGTGTTCTGGCTGGACCAGTACCGTCCTCACGAAGCGCAGCTGATCACCAAGGTCAAGATGTACCTGCACGAGCACAACACCGCGGGTCTGGAAATCCAGATCATGAGCCAGGTGCGTGCCATGCGCTATACGCTGGAGCGCGTGATCCGTGGCCTGGACACCATCAGCGCCACCGGCAACATCCTGCGCGACTACCTGACCGACCTGTTCCCCATCATGGAACTGGGCACCTCGGCCAAGATGCTCTCTATCGTGCCACTCATGGCGGGTGGCGGCATGTACGAAACCGGAGCCGGTGGTTCGGCGCCCAAGCACGTGCAGCAGCTGGTGGAAGAAAACCACCTGCGCTGGGACTCGCTGGGTGAGTTCCTGGCGCTCGCTGTGTCGCTGGAAGATCTGGGTCTGAAGACCGGCAACAACGCAGCGAAGATCCTGGCGAAGACGCTGGATGCCGCCACCGGCAAGCTGCTGGAGAACAACAAGAACCCGTCGCCCAAGACGGGTCAGCTCGACAACCGCGGCAGCCAGTTCTACCTGGCCATGTACTGGGCCCAGGCCCTGGCGGCCCAGACCGACGATGCGGCCCTGGCTGCCCGTTTTGCGCCGCTGGCCCAGCAACTGGCCGACAACGAGCAAACCATCGTTGCCGAACTGGCGGCTGTGCAGGGCAAACCGGTCGACATCGGGGGCTATTACCTGCCGGACTTCGAGAAGCTGGCCGCGGTGATGCGTCCCAGCCAGACGCTGAATGCGGTGCTGGCCGCTGCTCAAGGCTGAGCATCCCACTCGTCAGGCTTCGACACCCCGAAGCGATCCAGACGGCGCGAGCTGTCCGGGTCGCTTTTTTGTTGTCTGAGCGCCGGTCCTGCAGGGGCCGGCGGATCGGCGACGAACTTACTTGCGTCCGTCGAACGGTGCACCGCTCAGCCGGGAGCCGGCCTGGATGCCCCGCTTGGCAAACCAGCCCTGGTTCATCTCCAGCACAAAACGCACCGGCTTGGCGGAGCAATGCGAGTCCAGGGTCTGCGGCTTCATGTCGACCAGGTTGACGATGGTGCCGTCATCGGCCACGAAGGCGGCGGTCAAGGGCAGCAAGGTGTTTTTCATCCAGAAGCACTGGCCCGCGGGTTGCTCGAAGACAAACAGCATGCCTTCACCGCCAGGCATGTCCTCGCGGAACATCAGCCCGATGGAGCGCTGTTCCGGGGTGGCGGCCACCTGGGCCTGGATCAGGTGCATACCCGCCGTGAGGGTGACGCGGGGCAGCTGGAGCTGGGGTGCATCGCGGGACCACGCAGGCCCTGTCATCAGGGCCAGCAGGCAGGACAGGCAAACGAGCAGTCGGTTCATGGGCAGACGATGTGATCGGGTGAAAAACGCATTGTCCGTCAAGCGCCGTGCACAGGTCCGTGATCGGCGATTTCCACGGACAGATCCGGCGTCCGATCCGCTCGATCAGGACTAGAATTCTTGAGGTCCATCCCGGCGCCATGCCCGGGCACACTGGATTCAGAAGCGTTCGACAATGCATCCCATACGGAGACCCGTTTCCATGTACCAGCACATCAAGGTTCCAGCCCAGGGTGAAAAAATCACCGTCAACGCCGACATGTCCCTGAACGTGCCGGATGAACCGATCATTCCTTATATCGAAGGCGATGGAACTGGTCTGGACATCACACCCGTGATGCTCAAGGTGGTCGATGCCGCCGTGGCCAAAGCCTACGGCGGCAAGAAAAAAATTCACTGGATGGAGGTGTTCGCCGGCGAGAAGTCGACCCAGGTGTACGGCCCCGACGTCTGGCTGCCCGAAGAAACCCTGGCGGCGCTGCGCGAATACGTGGTGTCCATCAAGGGCCCGCTGACCACCCCCGTGGGGGGCGGCATCCGATCGCTGAACGTGGCGCTGCGCCAGGAACTCGACCTTTACGTCTGCCTGCGCCCGGTGCAGTACTTCAAGGGCGTGCCTTCGCCCGTGAAAGAGCCCGAGAAAACCAACATGGTGATCTTCCGTGAGAACTCGGAAGACATCTACGCCGGCATCGAATACGAGGCCGAGTCCGACAAGGCGAAGAAGCTCATCAAGTTCCTGATGGAAGAGATGGGCGTGACCAAGATCCGCTTCCCGAACACCTCGGGCATTGGCATCAAGCCCGTGTCGCGCGAAGGCACCGAGCGTCTGGTGCGCAAGGCCATCCAGTACGCGATCGACAACGACAAGCCCAGCGTGACCATCGTGCACAAGGGCAACATCATGAAGTACACCGAAGGCGGCTTCCGCGACTGGTCGTACGCGCTGGCGCAGAAGGAGTTTGGTGCCGAACTGATCGACGGTGGCCCGTGGTGCAAGTTCAAGAACCCCAGGACCGGCAAAGACATCGTCATCAAGGACAGCATCGCCGACGCCTTCCTGCAGCAGATCCTGCTGCGCCCGGCCGAGTACTCGGTGGTCGCGACGCTCAATCTGAACGGCGACTACATCTCCGACGCGCTGGCGGCCCAGGTGGGTGGCATCGGCATCGCCCCGGGCGCGAACCTGTCCGACTCCGTGGCCTGCTTTGAAGCCACACACGGCACGGCGCCGAAGTACGCCGGCAAGGACTACGTGAACCCCGGCTCCGAAATTCTGTCGGCTGAAATGATGCTGCGCCACATGGGCTGGACCGAAGCCGCCGACCTGATCATCAGTTCGATCGAGAAGTCCATCGCCAGCAAAAAAGTCACCTACGACTTCGCCCGCCTGATGGACGGCGCCACCCAGGTGAGTTGCTCGGGCTTCGGCCAGGTCATGATCGATAACATGTAAACTAGTTTCCCCCGGGTGTTCCGGGTTGCAAAAAGGCCTCGGTCTCTCTGGGAGCGGGGCTTTTTTGTTGCCCATCGTTGCGCGAGGTCGGCCTGCATTGCGGCGCCATGGCTCCATGAATTGCTCCATGGTGCAGAATATGGAGCCATACCAGCGACCTATCGCCGGTTTCATGGAGCCACCCATGGCAGATCGCAGTGTCAACTACGCCCTTCGTGCGACGGTCATCAACGCGGCCAAACCCAAGGCCAAACCCTACGTCCTGACGGATGGTGGGGGCCTGTATGTCGAGGTACTGGCCACGGGATCGAAGGTTTGGCGTTACAGCTACCGGCTCGGCGGTAGCCGGCCCAAGTTGACGATCGGCTCATATCCCGAGATCGGCATTGCCGATGCGCGCGACAAGCATGCAGAGTTGCGTGCGTTGGTGGCCAAGGGGGTAGACCCGATCCGGTACACGCGGGAGACAACGGCTCAGCGGGAAGCGGAGGACCGTGCACGCATCACGTTTGCCTCGTTCGCCAAGCAGTGGATCGCCGATACCCTGTTCTATCGGTCCGAGAGCTACCGAAGCCAGACGATCCGTCTGCTGGATGCTCACATCAATCCCACGATCGGGGAAAAGGCTTTGGCAGAGGTGAAGCCGGCCCACGTGCTGACCATCGTGGAGGCGCTCAAGCATGTGCCGACAACAGCTGATCGCTGCCGGGCACTGATTCAGCAGATCTTTAACCACGCGATCCGAAAGCTGCTGGTAGACAGCAACCCGGCCGTGGCGATTCGGGGCGTCATCAAGGTGCCGCCCAAAACCCACCATCGGCACTTGTCGGAGAAGGAACTGGCCGCTTTTTGGAAGAAGGTCGGCATGCAGCATACGGCCAGTGCCGTGACCGTCTATGCGGTCAAGTTGCTCATGCTGACCATGGTGCGCAAGTCCGAATTGCGGCTGGCGAAGTGGGGCGAGTTCGACCTGGGGGCACGCATATGGGACATTCCCGCGTCGCGCATGAAGATGCGTAGCCCGCACCGGGTCTACTTGTCGGAGCAGACAGTCAACCTGCTGCAGGAGTTGAAGAAGATGTCAGGGCATGGCGAGTATGTGTTCCCGATGCGATTCCTAGGAGGGCAGGGCAAGCCAATCTCGGACGCCACGCTCAACCATTTCATCAAGCGTTTGGATTTTGGGGTGCCTGAGTTCTCACCGCACGGAACACGGGGGACGGCAGCTACTTTGTTGCGGGAAAACGGGTTTTCCCGTGATGTGGTGGAAAGGCTGCTTGCCCACCAGGAGCGCAGTTCCGTCGTGGCCGCCTACACCCACGCTGAATACGCTGATGAGCGTCGCAGAGCCTTGCAGTGGCTGGCGGACCGGATCGACAAAATTACGACGTAGATGTTCCCAGGCTGCGGACCGCCTCGATCTCCCAGACCCGCGTGGAGGTTCCGGCGAGTGAGCGGCCTGCCGGCGCTTTGCCCGACTTCACCCACCGGTGCCAAGTGCTTCGGTCGATCGGCAGGATGCCGGCATAGCCGCGTCTGGGATCGCGGCAGATGTCTGAACTGCGCACCAGTGCACCTGGCGGGTAGCTCGTGATGGGTCTGCACGAGGGTTCCGACTTTTCGTTTTTCATGGCGTGGCTCCTGCGCGCGGTCATCGAGCGCCTGATGTCATTTTCAAAAGAGAAGTCGTCGAAGAAAACTCGCCACGGCGTGGCAGGGCGTAGCAGCAAGGTGCCATAGGCGGGTGGGCGTTGCACAGTCCATCAATCCTCCAAGGGAGGAGTTGGTCGGCCACACCTAGGTAGAGGTCGCCGCTGGCGGGGCTGGTCGAACCGCATGGCGACGGTGTTCAGCCGAGCCCTTCCTGAAACCTCGATCCCGCGCCATGAAGGCTTCAAGCATGTGCGGGATCAGCGCCAGGGAATCGGTAGCCTCGCCATAAGTCTCCGCATGCAGCGCGGCGTAGCGATCCAGTTCAGCTTTCAAGGCGGCCGAGCAGGAGAAGGTCAGCTTGACGCTTTCGGTCTTGGGCAGTGGCCCCAAGCGAAGTTGACGGTTTGTGCTCATCGCTGCACCCCTCGGACGAAAAACAGCGGCTGGTAGGGCCGCAGGACCAGGTCGCGGTTGACGATGACGCGCATGGGCAGGCCCGGCCGCGCGGTCAGCGTCGGCTGGGTGTTCAGGTTGCGGCGGGTCACCTCCTGACCGATCTGGTTCACGCTGTCTTGCAGGCTGTCGCGGCCGGCGATCACGATGCGGTTGCCGTCTTGCCGATTTTCGGGCGCGGCCAGTTCGGCCCCGATTCCCAGCAGCGACGTCAATGTTGCACCGGCAAAGACGCGATCCCAGTGCCAGTCCACGCCGTCTTCGAGGCCGGCTCTGCCAGCAGGGTCCGATCCCACCAGGTTGTCCAGCGTCAGCGACGATGTGTCTGGCAGGATGACCCGGTTCCACACCACCTGCACGCGGCTCTGGCCGTAGCTCACCTGGCTGTTGTAGCGACCGAGGATGCGCGAACCCTGGGGGATCAGCAGGTGCTTGCCGCTGGCGGTGTCATAGACCGGCTCGGTGACCGTGGCGATCACATCGCCAGGCAGGTCGGACTGGATGCCTGTGACCAAAGCCCCGGCGATCACGGTGCCTGCCATCACCTGGTACGGTGGGGCGGGCAGTTGCAGCGATCCGGAATTGCGGGTTTCCGTGGAACCGGATTTCTGGAAAGCCTCTTTCTGGTCTTGTCGGTTTTGTGTCGTCGTGACGTCGGCACTGCCAGCTTGCGCTGGTGTGGACGTCAGGCCAGCCGCCATCGGGTCGAAGCCAGCCAGGTTGCTCGATGTCGTGCTGGTGGCGCCGGGCGCTGCAGCAGTTTGTGAAGCAGCGGCAGCGCGCTGCCCACCACTGCGAAAGAACACCGACGCCGCAGCGGCCTGCTCGGCTTCCTTGCGCCGGGCATCGAGCTCCGACGCGGCCGGGTCGTGTCCCGGTGGCGAATAGCTCGGCACCACCGGCTGTTGCGACTTGACGATGGCCGGTCCAAGGTCGCCCGGCAAGGGTGGCCCGAGTTCGGGGAAGGCGGGAGGGAGCGGTTGAGGTAGTTTCGAGTAGTCAGCCGGCAACTTCCCCAGACCTTCGGAGCGCGACACCCGATCCACGTTGAACAGTTCAGCGGGATCGTTCACCTCGCGGCGCCCCTTGGGCTGAAGGGACCACACGGTTGCACCCAGCACCCCTAAAGCCAACAAACCCGCCAGTAGCGCGAGGCTGCGGCGATTCAGGCGGGTCACCGGTTGCGGCTGCGCCCGCAAGGCAACCGACTCGGGTGATACCTTGGCCGCAACGGGTTGGCCACTGGCACCCGAAGGGATGGAGTCGTTCGCAGGCATTCTCAGTCCCTCCGAGCGGTGGGCGACACACCGTCCGTGCGCTCGATGCGCACCACGTCACCCTTGTCGGCGCCCAGCCGCAACTCGGCTGCGCCGAACAGTCGATCGACGATGTAGTAAGGCGAGCGGAAGCGGTAGTTCACCAACTGCCCGTCGCCCTGTGCACCGATGACGAACAGCGGTGGCAACTCGCCCTGCGCGATGCCGGCCGGAAACTGGATGTAGACCTTCTCGCCATCGTCGAAGGCCCGCAGCGGCTTCCAGGGCGGCGTGCTGCCGCTGATCGCATAGCGAAAGCGGATGCGCTCAAGGGACAGCCCTGCGTCCACTGGTGCAGCTGTCTGAGCGGCCTGGGCCTGCCGCTGCAAAGCCAGCATGCGGTCCTTGGGGTAGTCCCAGGACACCGATGCCATCCAGGCTTTTTCGGTAGAGGTCAGTTCGATCAGGTAGGTGCGCCGGTTGGTGGTGATGACCAGGTTGGTCTTCAGACCCGTGCGCACCGGCTTGACCAGCACGTTCACGCGCAGCGCGTCGCCCGAGCCACTGGACGTGTCGCCCACGACCCAGCGCACCGTGTCGCCCGCAGCCACAGTCACCAGCTCTTCGCCCGCCTGCAGCGAGATCACCGTCACGCGACCCGGCGCGGCATAGACTTGGTACAGCGCACCGTCGGTGTAGGGCCAGACTTGGATGGCGTTGACGTAGCCTTCGCGCGTGGGCGCCACCCGGGCTTCTGTGTTGGCGCGCGACACGCGAAGTCGCTCGTCGGTGGGCTCGGGTGTTGGCGGCTTGTCCTGCGCCTTCGGCAGCGGCTTCATCTGGGCGGGCATGGGCAACACCTGCGGCACCGCGACTACCTCCACGGGCTGGGGTGGCTCGGGCAGTGGCTGGGCCATCACTGGTTCGTCGAGCGGGATCACTGGCGGCGGCACGCCCTGCGAGGCGCATCCAGCCAGGGCGGCCGCGAGGGCAAACAAAACAACCGCGTGAAGTGGAAGAGGGCAACGGTTTTTCATGGCTTGGTTCCTTCGTTCGCATCCAGCTCGCGGCTCCAGGACAAGCCGTTGACGTAGATGCCCAGGGGGTTCTTGCGCAGGCGCTGCTCGGTGCGTGGCGTCTGCAGCACGGTGGAGACCACGGCGGTCCACCGCTCGGTGCCGGCCGGCGCGCCGTTCACGTAGCGCTGTTCGGTCCAGCGCACGTTGAACGAGGCGTCGCTGGCACGGACCACGCTGGTGATCTGCACCGTCACCGACTCCTTGCCCACCCGCACGAACGGATCATTGGTGCGGGCGTACTCGTTGAGCACGGCGGCCCCGCGGTCGGTCGTGTAGTCGTAGGCGTCCAGCCAGTTCTGCCGCACCACGATCGGGTCAATGGACAACGAACGCACCAGCGTCATGAAGCGGGCGAGGTGGTGCGCGATCTGCGCATCGCCGGGGCGGTAGGGTGAGGCGGCTTCGCCCACGGTTCGCACCTGGCCGGCCTGGTCCACTTCCACCACATAGGGTGTCACGATGGACTGCGCCGAGCGCCAGACCAGACCGCCGGCCATCAGCAGCGCCAGCGACAGGCAACCAAAGGCCATGAAGCGCCAGTTCCGCGCCTGTACGCGGGCCGAGCCGATGCGTTCGTCCCAGGCCTGTGCGGCCGATTGGTAGGGGGTGGCAGGCTGCGGCGTGTCGGCGTAGCGCACCTGCGGTCGTTTGAATCGCATGCTGGGTTTTCCTCAAGAATCCGAATCACGAAGGCTGGGACCACTGCCCGAGCCACCGCCATCGCCAGCGCGCAGGGTGTGTGCGGCCGTCGTGGCGGTATGGCCGATCTGCTGGCGCCGGCGCATGCGCTGCGCCCAGGCAGGCTCGTTGGCGGGTGCCGATGTGGTTGAGCTCGACATGGCCGATTCGGCGCCCGAGGCCGCAGAAGGCGCAGCGGCCTCCGCCACAAAACCCGACACTTTGTCTTTCACGGCCTTGGCGCCGTCGGCCAGCTTCTGACCCACTGCGCTGGCACCCGTGCGAGCCACATTGGCCACGCCCGCGCCAGCGGCGCGCAACGGCCCGCCCGAGGACGCGGCGGCGCCGGCCTCGTAGGCCGACCTCGCACCTGCCGCAAGGCTGCTGGCTGATCGGGCCGCCGATGCGCCACCGCCCATCGCGGCCCGCGCCGCGCCCGGCGCCATGCGGGCACCGGCGGCCACAGCCGCACCAGTACCGGCCACGGCAGCGCCTCCGGCAACCGCCAGGCCCGTGGCACCCAGCGCGGTGCCGGCCGCCGCACCCGCACCCAGTTGCGGCGCGCCGGACACCAGGCCGGTCGCGATGCCAGGCCCGAAGATGCCCAGCCCGAGCAGCGAGAGTGAGGCCAGCATCACCACCAGCGCGTGGTCGATGGAGGGCTCGGCCGGTACGGTCTGGAACTGCGAGAACAGACCCGTGCCGATGCCCACGATCACCGCGAGCACCAGCACCTTGATCCCCGAGGACACCACGTTGCCCAGCACCTTCTCGGCCAGGAAGGTGGTCTTGTTCCACAAGGCAAAGGGCACCAGCACGAAGCCGGCCAGGGTCGTGAGCTTGAACTCGATCAGCGTCACGAAGAGCTGCACGGCCAGCACGAAGAAGCTCACGATGACCGTGAGCCAAGCCAGGAACAGCACCACGATGGGTGCGATGTTGATGAACACCTCGGGGAAGCCCGAGAGGTCGCTGATCTGCTGCAAGATGGGCGCCGCCGCATCGATGCCCGCCTTGGCCAGGTGACCGGGCTGCAGGAAGGTGGCCAGGCTCATGCCCGACCCGCTGGCCTGCAGGCCCAGCCCGGCGAACGAGCGGAACAGGATGCCCGACAGGCTGTTGAAGTTGCCGATGATGTAGGCGAAGGCGCCGACATAGAGCACCTTGCGCAGCAGCCGAGCCAGCACGTCCTCGCCCTGGCCGGTGGCGTGGCCCATGGCCCAGAACAGGCCGGCCAAGGTCATGTCGATGGCCACCAGCGTGGCGGTGAGGAAGGCGACCTCGCCGTTCAGCAACCCGAAGCCCGAGTCGATGTAGGTGGAGAAGGTGTTCAGGAAGCGGTCGATGACGGCGACGTCGTCCATGGCAGAGTCTCCGGTGCTTCAGTGGCCGTAGAAGCTCACGCCCTGCGGTGTATAGCCCGTGCCGCTGCCGATGAACCGGCGCGTCACCTCGCGGCCGCGCTCGATGGCCGCGGCCTGCCGGGCCAGCTCCAGCGAGGCGGCGCGGTCCTGTGTCAGCATCAGCTGCTGCGACTGGATGGATTGCTTGGCCTGCAGGGCCAGCAGCTGGTTGGTTGCCTGCATGGCCTGCAGCGCGCCGGTGGCCGACTGGCTCTGGCTCACCAGGTCGGCCAGCACGCCTTCGTCTTGGCTCAGGTTCTGCGACACCTGTGCCTGCATCTGCATCGCGGTTTGCAGGCCATTGAGCGTGTTCTTCCACCGCTGGTGTGCGTCCTGGAACATCTGATTGCCGCTCACGGTGGCGGCGTACTGCTCGGGGTAGAGCCGGGCGAACTCGGTGTTGAGGTGCGACACCTGGTAGGCCAGACCCTGGGCTTGAGCGATCAGTTGCCGGGTCGTGTCCAGTGTCGAACGCAGGCGGTTGACCACGTTGAACGGCAGGCTGGCCAGGTTGCGTGCCTGGTTGATCAGCATCTGCGCCTCGTTCTGCAACTGGCGGATCTGATTGTTGATCTGCTCCAGCGTGCGCGCCGCCGTCATGGTGTTCTGCACCAGGTTGACGGGGTCCAGAACGATGTCGCCGACGCCGAACAGCGCGTGCGCGGGTTGCGTGGCGCCCAAGGTCAGCGCGGCAGCGGTGGCCAGCGCGACGAGGCGGGGTTTGAAAGAGCGAAGCGGTGTACTAAGGCTCATGGCGTTTCTCCTGAAATTCGGTCATGCCCGGGGTGGTGATGGGTGTGTTGCTGGAAGAGATCGGCGGCCCAGTCCAGGCCATGGCGGCGCAGCCAGGCCGGGGCGAAGCCCTCGGGAGGGCAGGTGGCCAGTACCTCCTCGATCAGCCGCTGGTCCTGCGGCGAGGAGGCTCCGGCGAAGGCGAGGGCCACGGCGCGCAGGTCCAGGTCGAACAGGCGATTTCCCAGCCGGGACTGGTAGTAGTAGTCGCGCTTGGGCAATGCAGTGGCCACGATCTCGATCTGCCGCCGGTTCAGGCCGAAGGCCTCGTAGATCGAACGCACCTGCGGCTCGGTGGCCTGCGGGTTGGGCAGGAAGATGCGGCTCGCGCAGCTTTCGACGATGGCCGGCGCGATGCTCGACCCCTGGATGTCGGCCAGGCTCTGCGTGGCGAACAGCACCGACACGTTCTTCTTGCGCAGCGTCTTGAGCCACTGGCGGATGCGCGCCGCGAACACCGGGTCGTCCAGGAACAGCCAGGATTCGTCCAGCATCAGCAGGGTGGGTGCACCGTCGAATCGCGCATCGAAGCGTGCGAACAGGTAGCCGAGCACGGCCATCACAGCCGCGCGACTGCCCATCAGCTCTTCCATCTCGAAACACTGCACGTCGGCCGTACCTAGCCTGTCGTGGTCGGCGTCCAGCAGCTTGCCGTGGGCGCCGCCCAGCACGTAGGGCGCGAGCGCCTGGCGCAGTGCGTTGGACTGCAGCAGCACCGACAGACCGGTGAGCGTTCGCTGCTCGCGCGGCGCGCCGGCCAGGCTGCCCAGCGCGGACCAGATCGCCGCCTTCTCGTCCGGTCCCATGGCCACGCCTTCGTGCACCAGCCGGCCTTCGACCCACTCGGCGGCCCAACTGCGGTAGCCCTCCTGGTCGATACCCGCCAGCGGCTGGAAGGCGATGTCGCCGTCGTGGCCCAGGTCGTAGTGCTCGCCGCCCAGGCCCAGCACCGTGGCGCGCATCGAACGGCCCATGTCGAACGCGAAGATGCGCGAGCCGGGGTAGCGCCGGAACTGAAGCGCCAGCAAGGCCAGCAGCACCGACTTGCCCATGCCCGTCGGCCCCACCACCAGCGTGTGGCCGACGTCGCCCACGTGGGTCACCAGCCGGAAGGGCGTTGAGCCCTCGGTGCGGGTCACAACCAGCGGCGGGCCGTCCAGGTGCCGGTTGCGCTCTGGCCCGGCCCACACGGCCGAAACCGGCATCAGGTGCGCCAGGTTCAGCGTGGAGACGATGGGCTGGCGCACGTTGGCGTAGGCGTTACCGGGGATCGACGACAGCCAGGCTTCCACGGCGTTCAGCGTCTCGGGAATGGTGACGAAGCCGCGGCCCTGGATCACGCGCTCGGCCATGCGCAGCTTTTCATCGGCGGCGGTTGCGTCTCCATCGAGCACCGTCAGCGTGGCGGTCACGTAGCCGAAGGCTACCTGGTCGCTGCCCAGTTCCTGCAGGGCAGCATCGGCGTCGGCGGCCTTGTTGCCCGCGTCGGTGTCCACCAGGGGCGACTCCTGCTGGAACAGCGTCTCGCGCAGCAGGGCGATCACGTTCTTGCGCTTGGCGAACCATTGGCGGCGCAAGCGCGTCAGCTCCTTTTCGGCCTCGGCCTTGTCCATGCACAGAAAGCGCGTGGACCAGCGGTAGGCAAAGCCAAGCCGGTTCAGCTCGTCCAGCACACCGGGCCAGGTGGACGTGGGAAACCCCCGCACCGTGGTCACGCGCAGGTGCGCATCCCCCAGCATCGGCGCCAGGCCGCCCAGCAGCGGGGCATCGGCCAGCAGCGCATCGAGATGGAAGGGCACCTCGGGAACGGCCACCGGGTAGGCGTGGGGCGACACGGTGGCGTGCAGGTAGCTCAGCGTGTCGGCGTCGTGCAGCCAGGCGATTTCGGGCATCACGCCATCGAGCAGGTCGAACACCCGGTCGGTCTCGGCGATGAAGGCACCCAGGCGCTCGCGCCAGTCCACACCGGTGCTGGCCCGGTTTTCGTAGAGCAGGTTGGCGGCCCGTGCGCGCGCTTCTTCCGGCGGCAGGTACTGCAGCGTGAAGTGGTAGCGGCTCTCGAAGTGGCTGGCCGATTCCTCGAAGGCAGCGCGCCGTTCTTCGTCCACCAGCCACGACAGGGCTTCCGGGAACTCGGAACGCGGATAGTCGGCGGCCGACCGGCGCTCGGCGTCCACGTACAGCGCCCAGCCCGAACCCAGGCGTCGAAGCGCGTTGTTCAGGCGCGCGGTGGTGGCCACCAGTTCGCCCTGCGTGGCGCTGTCCAGGTCCGGCCCCCGAAAGCGCGCGGTGCGCTGGAACGAGCCGTCCTTGTTCAGCACCACACCGGATGCCACCAGTCCAGCCCATGGGAGCCAATCGGCCAGTAGGGCAGGGCGTTGTCGGTACTCGCTGAGGTTGAGCATGGTGCCTACCTCACGCGTCCAGCAGCGGCTTGTGCTTGATGTGCCGGGCAAACACTGCCATGAACTGGGGGTCGAGCCGCGCACCCCAGACCGCCAGCGAGTGGCCCACGATCCACAACAAGATGCCCGGAATCCACAACTGCAGGCCCAGGCCCACGGCGGCGGCCAGCGTGCCGTTGGCAATGGCCATGGTGCGCGGTGCGCCGCCCATCAGGATGGGCTCGGTCAGCGAGCGGTGCAGCGGGATCTCGAAGCCGCTGGCGAGGCTGGCGTGCTCGGCAGCGCCGCTCATACCAAGGCCCCGCCCGAGAAGCTGAAGAAGCTCAGGAAGAAGGACGAGGCCGCGAAGGCAATCGACAGACCGAAGACGATCTGAATCAGCTTGCGGAAGCCCCCCGAGGTATCGCCGAAGGCCAGCGCCAGGCCGGTGGCGATGATGATGATCACCGCCACGATGCGGGCCACCGGGCCCTGGATCGAGTCCAGAATGGATTGCAGAGGTCCTTCCCAGGGCATGCTGGAACCGGCCGCCTTGGCAGTGCCCGCCACGCTCAACATCACAGCGGCGGTAAACAGTCCGTGACGGGCGGGCTGGACCAACCGGTGGATGCGCTGCAGGCCGGCCACGCCGGCGGAGGAGATCCGTCGAGAGATGGATTGGGTCAGCAGACAGGCAAAAGCGCGCAGGGAAAGCGAAGGGTTCATGGAAGTTCTCCAGGCAGGGTTGAGGAAGGGGAATCCACCACGGGAGGCGGGGTGGAAGAGGGCGCAAGTGGTGGTGGCGCTGGCAGCTCCGGAAAGGGTGTATCCAGCGTCCCGCTCATCGCCACCAGGTGGTAGCCCGTGCTGTCGTGTCCAGTGACGCGGGCAATCGTGTCGATGTGGCGCTTGCGGCCGCGACCGGCGATGTAGATCACCACGTTGACCGCTTCGGCGATCAGCGCACGCGGCGGGTTCACCGCCACCTCCAGGATCAGCTGCTCCAGCCGTAGCAGCGCACCGAGTGCCGACCCGGCATGGATGGTGGCGATGCCGCCGGGGTGGCCGGTGCCCCAGACCTTGACCAGGTCCAGCGCTTCTCCGCCACGCACCTCACCCACCACCACGCGGTCGGGGCGTAGCCGCATCGTGGCGCGCACCAGCTCGGCCATGGACACGGCGCCTGCGCGTGTGCGCAGCGGCACGTGGTCGCGCGCCGCGCATTGAAGTTCGATGGTGTCTTCGAGCACCAGCACCCGGTCGCCTGTGGTGGCGATTTCGGCCAGCAGCGCGTTGGCCAGCGTGGTCTTGCCGGTGCTGGTGCCGCCAGCGATCAGGATGTTTTGACGCTCGTGCACGGCCTGGCGCAGGAAGCCGGCCTGCTCCGCCGTCATCATCCCGTCGGCCACGTAGCGGTCGAGCGGGATCACGCCCACGGCGCGCTTGCGCAGCGCGAACGCCGGGCCCGGCGCAGCCGGGGGCAGAACACCCTCGAAGCGTTCGCCCGTTTCGGGCAACTCGGCTGTCAGCAGAGGCTGGCCCCGGTGTACCTCGGCGCCCACATGGGCCGCGACCAGTCGGATGATGCGTTCCCCATCGGCCGCCGACAAGGTCACGCCCGTCGGTGCACGTCCGGTGGAGAGCCGGTCCAGCCACAGCGATCCATCGGGGTTGAGCAGCACCTCCACCACGTCCGGGTCTTCCAGAGCAGCTGCGATCATCGGCCCCATGGCCGTGCGCAGCATGCGGACACGGCGGTCGAGCGTGGTCCTTTCTGGGCTGGGTGGTGCGGCCGTCATTCCGTCGGCCCTTCGTCGGGGTGCCCCGAATCCACCGGGTCCACCGCCATGCCTGCCGCTTCATCCAGCTGCCGGTTCAGGCCCTGTTCCTGTGGTTGAAGCTCCTCGATCACATTGCGCACCAGGCTGCGGCCGCGCAGCAGGTGGCGGCCCAATTGCTCGACGAACTGCTCAAAGCGGGCTTTGCCCTGCGCACGGGCTGCCTCCTGGTGTCCTTCGGGCACAGGCGTGCTCACGGTGAGGTAGTAACGGATGAACAGCGCCAGGGTCTCGATCTCGATGTTCTGGTCGCGCTCCAGCCGATCGAACTGGCGCGAGAGCCGGTCCAGCCGTTTGGCGATGGCCGCCTCGCGCTGGTCGCCTGAATCCGGCGACAGCCACGAGGCCAGCGCTGCCGCGACGATGGATGACTTGGAAACGCCCTTCTTGGCCGCCACCTCTTCGAGGCGTCGCGCATGCTCAGGCGGAATGAACAGGTTCAGGCGGTACCGGCTCATAGCGTGATTCCGTCGTCGGGGTCGAGTACGGCCAGGCGCGCCGCGCGCTGCATGGCCGGATCGAGCTGGCCGGGAAGGGGCAGGGGTGCGTCGTCGTCGTCATCGAGCAGCGCCAGGTCATTGGTCAGTGCGTCGAGCGCGGGGCTTGGCGTTGCAATCTCCGTCAGCTCTGGCTGCAGGCGGGGACCGCCTTCATCGGCATCCATGCCGGGCATGAAGGTTGGGTTGGAAGAAGTAGTGACCGCCGACACAGCCAGCTCGCCCCAGTCGTCCGCCCGCACCGGTGGCGCATCGGGGTAGGGGCCGGCAATCAGGACGGGCGGTGGCAATACGCGGCGCTTGAAGTTCGCGTCGGCGTAGTAGCGCAGCTTGCGGGCCTTGACCGGTGGCACGCTGGAGACCATCACCACCGCTTCGTCGGGCGGCAGCTGCATCACCTCGCCAGGCGTCAGCAGCGGGCGCGCCGTCTCTTGCCGCGAGACCATCAGGTGCCCCAGCCACGGCGCCAGCCGGTGGCCGGCGTAGTTGCGCTGTGCGCGCAGCTCGGTGGCCGTGCCCAGCGTTTCGGAAATGCGCTTGGCCGTGCGCTCGTCGTTGGTGGCGAAGGTCACTCGCACATGGCAGTTGTCCAGAATCGAATGGTTCTGGCCGTAGGCTTTGTCGATCTGATTCAGGCTCTGCGCAATCAGGAAGCTGCGGATGCCATAGCCCGCCATGAAGGCCAGTGCCGTCTCGAAGAAGTCCAGCCGACCCAGCGCCGGGAACTCGTCGAGCATCAGCAGCAGCTTGTGCCGCCGCGCGATGCCGTCCGAGCCATCCAGCGACTCGGTCAGGCGCCGCCCCACCTGATTCAGGATCAGCCGGATCAGCGGCTTGGTGCGGCTGATGTCCGATGGCGGCACCACCAGGTACAGCGACACCGGGTGTTCGGTCGAGATCAGGTCGGCGATCCGCCAGTCGCAGCGCGAGGTCACCTCGGCCACCGTCGGGTCGCGGTACAGGCCCAGAAAGCTCATGGCCGTGGACAGCACGCCCGAGCGTTCGTTCTCGCTCTTATTGAGGACCTCGCGGGCGGCTGAGGCGACGACGGGATGCGGACCGGCGCCTTGCTCGCTGGCCAGATGAGGCGTACTCATCATCCGGTGCAGCGTCACCTCGAAAGGGCAGGCCGGATCGGACAGGAAGTTGGCCACGCCGCGCAGCGTCTTGTCCTCGCCGGCATAGAGCACGTGCAGGATGGCGCCGACCAGCAGCGCGTGCGAGGTCTTCTCCCAGTGGTTGCGCCGCTCCAGTGCGCCTTCAGGGTCCACCAGAATGTCGGCGATGTTCTGCACGTCGCGCACCTCGTGCACACCGCGTCGTACCTCCAGCAACGGGTTGTAGGCGGCCGAACGCGCGTCGGTGGGGTTGAACAGCAAGCAATGTGAGAAGCGCGCGCGCCAGCCGGCCGTCAGCTGCCAGTTCTCGCCCTTGATGTCGTGGATGACGGCCGAGCCGGGCCAGGACAGCAGCGTGGGCACCACCAGGCCCACGCCCTTGCCCGAGCGGGTGGGGGCAAACGCCAGCACGTGCTCGGGGCCGTTGTGGCGCAGGTACTGCTCGCCATGCTTGCCGAGGAATACTCCGGAAGAGCGGCTCAATCCAGATTGGCGAACGTCATCAGCTGTGGCCCAGCGCGCAGTGCCGTAGGTGGTGACCAGCCGCGACTGCCGAGAACGCCATACTGACATTCCCACCGCCACGCCCACCGAGGCGATGCCACTGCCACCCGCAATCGCACCACCCACGTCGAAGACATCCGGTGCGTAGGCATCGAAGACGAACCACCACTCGAACAGGCGCCAGGGGTGGTACACCGGCGAGCCGAGGGCTTCGAACCATGGCGCCCCAAGGCGTGCCTGGTGACCCAGCGCAGCGGCTGTCCACTGGGTCGCGCCCCACACGCCAACCACGACGACGCCGAGCACCACCGCGATCTGCCCGTAGAGAATCCCCTGGTGGCTTGCGCCCTGAGCCTGCACCTTGACCTCCGATCCAGTGGCCCGTCACGCGGGGGCCGTGCGTGCGGCACGAAGGTGTGTCGCACGCATGAGGATCAAGGCTGGCTATCGGTGGGTCAAAGTCCGAAATCGGCAGGCTCGCAGCTCGGCCTGCAAGAATGCAAGTGATAGCGTGCTAGCGCGTGTCATGGCACCTTGCAGCGCTGTAAGTAGTACAGCGCCCATGTAGAAAATAGGCGTCACCTAGTGTGGCGACGAGCGCACGTTCAGAATTTGGGTGATTCTTTGGGTGGGTTGTACGGTACCTTGCCGTCCCCGAAAAATCGCCGCTTTGTGGCCTCGGCCATGCGGTCACAAAGTTCGTCGCCCAGCTTGGCGCGGTCGGTCTTGCACTGCTCTCGCAAGTGTTTCAACCGTCCAGGATCGGCCATCAGCGATTCCACAGTTTCAGCTGACTGTGGTTTGCCGCAGGACGACAGCAGCAAGGCTGCGGAGGTGACCGCCAACGCCGCAGCCAAGTTTTGAAGCTTTCTCATGTGCTACTCCCTGGTGATGTGTCCAACGTTTCGTCAGTTGCTCGATTTGGCGCAGCGACAAGGGCTCTTTTCATGAATCGTTGCAAGGTTTCCGACGGGTCACCGATGCGGCGGATCAGGTAGGTGGTCAGCACCGGCGTGAGGCCAGCCAGCGGCCTTGTGACGATCTCGGGATGGCCGCAGGTCGAAACGTGTGCCTCTGTTGAGAAGCCCAGACCGTAGCCCGCTGCAACCAATGTCACCATCAGATCTTGGCTGGCCACCTGTTCGGCCACGATAGGTTCGCGATCCGTTGAGCGCAGTACGCGCGCCACCTGGCGGCTGCATCCCTCGCACATCTCGGGGTCGGAAAGCACCAAGGGATAGCGCAGCACTTCATCCAGTGGCAGCTTTTTGTGGGCCAACAACGGGTGGCGCGATGGCACGGCAACGACCATCGGGTCGTTCCACGCTGATACGGCTAGCAGCGTTTCACCAACTTCCGATGAGTGGGAGAACCCAGCGTCGTACAAATCGGCTTCGAGGCCTCTGATCTGCTGTGACAGTGGAACCTCGTAAAGCCGGATTTCCGTATCTGGTTCTTCCACACGGCAACACGATAGCAATGCTGTGAGCCGGGCCTGCGAGATACCTTCGGACAATGCGATCCGCAACTGCCCCTGAAACCCGGCCGACACGGCCCGAACACTGTCACGCGCCTTGGTCAGAGCGGCGAACACGCGTGGCACGTGATCCATGAAGACCTGACCCGCACGGGTTAGACGCGTGCTGCGCGTGTTGCGGTCGAAGAGGCGGACCCCCAGCTCTCCTTCCAGTTCCTTTATCGCCCTCGAAAGTGGCGACTGCTCAATGTGAAGCTTCTCAGCGGCTCTAGCGAAGTGCAGTTCCTGAGCGACCGCCAAAAAGCACCGAAGGTGCCTCAATTCCATGGTTTTCCCTGATTGTTTTCATTTTTTCTCAAATTTCAGTTGCACCGACAGTGATGTGGCCAACCAAAGCACTACACCAAACACCTCAGGTTTGAGTACGCAGTAGCCTCGCGGAAGACCGCGGTCTTGGAGTCCTTTGGCCAAGCTGAGCGCACTACAACAGCACTGAACGCGCAGTCATCGCAGTTGCCGGCTGTACCTTCTGATGGTGACTGCGTCTGAATTTGGCTGTGTTCAGATGATGTCCGAGTCCTATCAGATGTCACCTGTTTTCGTGGCCACGGTCTTTGATACGAGATAGAGGACAAGCGGACGTACCAAGATGACGCATGCGAAGGCCACTGGCATTGCTATCACATAGGTACCCAGTACCCGTTGAATGAACCGAGCGTCGATTCCGGTGTTGATGGCCGTTAGGAGCAGACACATCATGAAGGCGATGATGGTTGCCATGTAGAACGCAAATGCGAGAGAACTAAATTTGTATGGAAGCTTTCTCATGCTGTAGAGGGCCTTCACCCTAGGTGGTTGGCGAGACGAAGAGACAGTGCAGAGGAGGTGGCAAGGGATAACCCTTAAAAAAATACTTAGATATCGAAGTATACTGCGGCGCAGTGCCTTCTTGCACTTACCCATCCTTACAGGAGAGTTCCATGATTACGCATGAAGAAAACGATCTGCTGTGCCGCGTTGAAAACGGTGCCCCGATGGGGCATCTGATGCGTCGACACTGGGTTCCGATCTGTCTGATCGAAGAGGTGTCGGAGCCTGACGGAACCCCTGTCAAAGCACGGATCCTCGGCGAAGACCTCGTGGTGTTCCGAAACACCGACGGGCAAGTCGGCGTGATGGACGAGTACTGTCCCCATCGCAGGGCATCCTTGGTGTTCGGCCGGAACGAGGAGGGTGGCTTGCGCTGCCTATATCACGGCTGGAAGATGGACGTGGCGGGCAATGTCACCGAGATGTCCTCCGAGCCGGAAGCCAGTGGCATGCTGGAAAAAGTCAAACACAAGGCATACCCCACCAAGGAATGGGGCGGCTTTGTCTGGGCCTACATGGGTGCGGCCGAAACCATGCCGGAGTTTGAGCCACCCCGCTGGGCGCCCACTGCGGAAACACGGGTGAGCGTCGCCAAGGTGATCATCCCCGTGAACTGGGCACAGATTCTGGAAGGTGCGATCGATTCGGCGCACAGCTCGAGCCTGCACAGTTCGGACATGGTTCCTGCACGTGTCGATGGTGCGAAAGCCACCGACAAGAACTGGCTGCGTCCGTCCACCGACAAGGCGCCGCGGATGCAGGTGCAGCGCGCGAAGTTCGGCTTCCGGTATGCCGCAGTGCGGCGCCCCATCTTCAATGCCCAGACGCACGACTACGTGCGCACGACGGTGTTCGTTGCGCCTTGGACGGTGCTGATTCCACCGAACAACCTGTACAACGTGGCGAACGTGAATGTGCCAGTGGACGATACCAACACCTGCTTCTACTTCATCGGCTGGGGCCATCCTTCGCAGACCCCTGAGACGGCCACTTGGCGCAAATTCCTGGGCCAGACGGTCGGCGTCGATCTGGATGAGCAGTACCGTCCGCTGCGCAACTACGAGAACAGGTACTGGCAGGACCGCCAAGCGATGAAGAGTGGCAACTTCACCGGCATTTCCGGCATTCCGAATCAGGACATGGCCATGTGGATCACCATGGGCAAGATCGCCGACAGAAGTCACGACCGCCTTGGAGCCAGCGACATGGCCATCGTCGAGTTCCGCAAGCAGATGGTCGAGGCGGTTCGGGCGTTCCAGAAGAGTGGCGAAGTCATCGGTGGTGGTGAGAACCGCATTCCGAATGAAGTGTGCTCGTTCCAGGGAGTCATTCCAAAGACCGTGGACTGGCGCGCTTACGAGACGAGCTATGTCTGGCTTGAGGGTCAGGATAATCCAGAGATGGACCGTTCTTATGTTGTCACTGCCTGAGCTGACTTGATGACCAAGCTACGACTATCAGTCGCCATGGGTGACTACGACCGCAATCGGGCCTTGTACGACGGGCGTGTTCAAATTGATGGATGCGACCCGGTGTACATGCTGCTGAACCCGGAGGAGATGTTCTTTCGGGCCATGCGGAGCCGAGACTTCGATATCACCGAGCTGTCTTTCTCCAGCTATCTGGTGAAGCACGCCAAGGGCGAGAGCCCTTACATCGGGGTTCCGGTGTTCCTGTCACGTGCCTTTCGCCACACGTCCATCTACGTGCGGAAGGACCGCATCCGCAAGCCGGAGGACCTCAAGGGTTGCCGAATCGGGGTGCCGGAGTACCAGCTGACGGCGATCGTGTGGGCGCGCTCGATCCTGCAGGATGACTACGGGATACGACCGGAGGATGTGACCTGGGTCAGGGGCGGGATTGACACGCCCGGGCGCCCGGAGAAGATCAAGCTGGAGTTGCCTGCAGGTGTGAAAGTTGAAGCGGCCCCGGAGATGCGGACCATCTCGGACATGCTGAACACGGGCGAAATTGACGCATTCATTGCGCCAAGGCCACCCAGTGGTGCCGCGCTGACCAACCCGGATGTGGCCTGGCTTTTCGACGACCCGACGGCGGTGGCCAAGGACTACTACAAGCGAACGGGCATCTTTCCGATCATGCACGTGGTGGGCATCCGCAAGGAGTTGGCAGAACAGAACCGCTGGCTGCCGGGCGCTGTGTTCAAGGCATTCAGCGAATCCAAGGCGAAAGCCCTGGAACTGCTGGCGGACACCTCGGCCACCAAGGTGACCCTGCCGTTTGTGGAGGAACAGCTCAAGGCAGCGCGTGAAACGCTGGGACAGGACTTCTGGTCCTATGGCGTAGGGCCGAATCGAAAGACTCTCGAGGCGTTCCTGCATCACCATCATGCGCAGGGGCTGTCATGCCGGAGGGTGGGGTTAGACGAGCTCTTCGACCCGTCGACCTACGAAAGCTACAGTATTTGAGGCTGCTTTCCTCCGGCAAACCCTGCCGGAGATCGGTTTGGAAGGCGCCTGCTAACAGCCCGCGTTGATGCTCGCATCGACGCGGGCTTCTTCTTGGGCAAGATTCTCGATCATCTGGACGAGTGCATTTCTAACAACTGAAATCGTGCGATCCGGTAGTCCCTTCGCGCTGATGTGGTTGACTTCCTCGGCCAAAGGAACAAGTACCCTTTCCAATGAGCGGCCCGACTCCGTCAGGTACACATGCATGTTCTTCTTGTTGCCAGGCAAATGCCTGCGCTCGATGAAGCCCATCTTCTCCATGGCCTTGACCGCAGTGAACGTCGTGGGTTCCATCACGCCAGCCAGATCACTCAGTTCCTTTTGGGTCAGTCCGTCACGGCTCCACAGAATCCTCAGAAACGACCAGTGACCGAATGAGACGCCAAACGGGGTCAATCGATGCTGGAGCGCTCGCATCTGCGCACGTGCGACGTCTCGCACCAAATGGGCAAGGCGATCATTGGGGACGGATTCTCGCCAGTGGCTAAGCAGGTTTCGGGTGTCTATGGATTTTTCGCTCATTGGAGGCGTCAAAGCCGAAGCGGCGGGACTGGGACTTGATGTTCCAGAATGATAGCTTCTCCTTTCTTGCCCGATTCGAGAATCGCCAGACAGACCTCCATCGTTGCTGCGGACCACGCCCCTGAGTGGACTGGAGGGCTCCCATCTCGGGCCACCGACCACAACTCGTCCACAACCTCAAAGCGAGGCACCGGTCCGCGCTGCGGGGCCTCCAGGCACACGCCATGGGTGTCGTGAATCTCCACGCCGTAAGGAGTCAAACGCAGATCGGCATGCTCGCAGCTGACGATGACCGGGCCGAAGTGTTGAAAGGCGGCGGGCGATGGCCGAACGTCCGGCGCATAGTCCTGGCCACCAAAGTTCCGACTGGCCTTCCGGCGGGCCTCGGCCGCCTCGTCCTTCGTTGCCAGGTGCTTTTCCCGAGTTAGCCGATGGGTGTTGACGTCTTTGGGCCAGCCCATTTCCCCGATGCCCGCCATCCACGGGTCACTGTCAAAGAAGCCATAGCCGTTGTAGGTCACGTTGGCAAACGCGCCTGAGCGGAAGTTCAGTATCGCGGTGTACGCACCTTCGGTGGGCCGTGTCGGGTCCCATGATCCGGTTCTTGCATAAACGGAACTGACGTCACCGCCCGCCAGCAGCCGGACAATATCGACTTGGTGCGCGGCCTGACTGAAGACGACGCCACCGCCCTTCGCTGTATCCAATTCTTCCGGACGCCTGGGACGGTAGAGAAAATCCGTGAAGTTCATGGCGTGAATCATGCAGACACGGCCCCATTGACCTGACTCGATGAGTGCCTTGGCATGCGATACGGGCGCGTTGAAGCTGTGGCTGTGGCCAACAATCATTTGCGTGCCCGCCTGTTCGCAAGCCGCCTGCATGCGGGCGCATGCTGCAAGCGACAAAGCCATGGGCTTCTCGACCAGCACGTGCTTGCCTTGGCTCGCCGCGAGTCGCACATGCTCCTCATGCAACTGATGCGGTGTGGCGACATAGATCCATTCAACGTTCGGATCGGCGCAAAGCGCTTCGGCCGATGTGTGCGCCACCCCGCCGAACGCTTTGGCAAAGGCTGCGGTGGCGCGAGCATTCGGATCGAAGCAGGCGGCCAGCGCGACGCGCGGATCCTTGCTGAGCGTCGGGATCATCAGGGTGAAGGCACGGCCAAGACCCAGGACACCGAGCCTGATGGGCTGCTTGTGGGGATTCACTGAGGGGCTCACAGGTCAAGCACCAAGGTGTTCGACTTCGCTCTGGAGACGCACACCATGATGTGGTCCTCCTGCTCCTCAGGGAGCAGGGCCAGGTCCCGATGGTCAGCTTCGCCTTTGAGCAGCCGCACCTTGCAAGAGCCGCACGTTCCGCTCTCACAAGAACTGGGCACTCGAATGGAATGCTCGCGCAGGGTATCCAGGATGCTTCGGTTGGCTGGCACGACGACCTTCATGCCCGTTCTGGCCAATTCGACTTCGAAGGGTTTGTCGTCGGGGTGCGGTTTCGTATCAGCTCCGAAGCTCTCGAAGTGCACGGCACTGCTGGCCCAGTGACCCGTCATATCCTTGACTTCATCCATCAGTCGCTTGGAGCCGCAGCAATAGACATGCGTGCCAGCGACGGGTTTCTCGAAGACAGACCAGAGATCGAAGGTTTTCGACGGGTCGCCGTAAGTGTGGTGGATGGCGACCTTCCCCTTCATTTCGGGGGCACTCAGTTCGTCCAGGAAGGCGGCCGATTCTGGCGTGCGTGCAAGGTAGTAGAGCTTGAAGCTCCTTATGCCTTCGGCTTCGAGGGTGTGAATCATCGCTCGCATGGGTGTGATGCCGATGCCACCGGCCACGAGGATGAAGCTCTTGGCCTTTTCGCTGAGCTCGAACAGATTGCTAGGGGTGCCGGTCAAAAGCGTGTCGCCGACGTTCGCCCCGTCGATCAAGCTCTTGGATCCCCCCCTGCCGTCATCTTCGCGTTTGACCGCGAGTTGATAGAGGTCTGTTCGGCCAGGGTCGCTGCACAGCGAGTAGTGGCGCATAGAGCCATTGGGCACCTGAACCGCGATGTGAGCCCCGGCCGTGAAGCTGGGCAGCGGTGACGCGTCCGGAGACTTCAACTCGAAGAGAAAGACGTCCTTGGCGATGACCTCCTTTCGAGTGATGAGGAGGGGGTGCATTGTCTCGTTTGCAGTCATGGTGTAAGTGTTTCTACGCAGCGAAGTTGATGGGTACCTACTCTTGACAAAGATCAAGCAAGTGGGAAAAATCAATTATCTTAGATTTCTAAGAAAAAACAAGCAGTCGCGCATCTCCCCTAAAAAGGGGTGCACAGATGCTGTTCTGCTTTCTTCATCTCATCAACCTCACTTACGGAGACAAACCATGAAACGACGAATCCTTGCAGCACTTGCCATGAGCGCGCTCCTTGCATCTGGTGCCGTGCTGGCACAGGCTGGCGATTACCCCAACCGTCCAGTCAAGTTCATCGTGCCTTATGCACCGGGCGGCCTGCCAGACACGGTGGCGCGTGTCATTGCCCAAAAGCTTTCCGAGCGCATGAAGCAGGGCTTCGTGGTCGAGAACAAGCCGGGGGGCAACGGTATCGTCTCGGTTCAGACCCTGAACGCGTTGCCTGCCGATGGTTACAGCTTCATCGTTTCCGATGGCTCCATGCTTTCGATCACACCGCAGATCAACAAGGCCGCCAAGTACGCGGTCGGACAGGACCTTCAGGCCGTATCGCTGATTGCACGCTCGCCCTTGTTCCTGGTGGCGCACCCCAAGACCGGCGTCAAGACTTTCCAGGAGTTCGTCGTGCGCGCTAAAAAGGAGCCTGGTGCCTTCACCTATGGGTCGTCGGGGATCGGAAGCACGCACCACCTCACGATGGAAGCTATGAAGGCGGATCTCGGTTTGTCTCTGGTTCACGTCCCCTTCCGCGGTTCGAGTCAGTCTGTGCCGGCATTGGTCGGTGGACAGGTGGACGTCTTGTTTGCCGCGTTGCCGTCCATGCAGGGTTTTGTGAAAAGCGGTCAAGTTGTTTTGCTGGCCAGCAACGCGGCCAAGCGCTCGGCGTCCGTGCCCGATGTGCCATCGATCAATGAAACGATCCCAGGCTTTGACTTTTCGGTCAGCGTAGGGGTGCTTGCCCGCACCGGCACGCCGTCAGAGATTTCCAAGAGGATCTCCGATGAAATCGCTCAGATCGTGAAATTGCCGGACGTCGTCGAGAAGTTCCAGACCGCCGGTATCGAGTCCGTCGGTGCCAATGGCGACGCCTACCGCAAAGTCATTGAGCTGGAGAACCAAGCCATGGCAAAGGCGGGCAAACACGCGGAACTCAAAGCCGAGTGATGTTTCAAGATGCCATGCCTTCTATGGCACTTTGGATCGCTTGCTTTGGCGCCGTGGTGCTCGGGGGCGTGGTCAAGGGAACCCTTGGGGTGGGTTTGCCGCTCGTCGTGGTTCCCTTGCTGTCGCTTCTTCTGCCAGCGCCCAAAGCGATGGGGCTGCTCGTCATGCCAGTTCTGCTCTCCAACCTATGGCAGTCCATAGAGGGACAGAAACTGCGTGAGGGATTTCAGCGCTTCGGTGGGTTGCTGGTTGGTCAGTTTGTCGCGACGATTGCTGCGATCCACTTCACCAGGAACCTCTCTGTGCAGGGTTTCAACATGTTGTTGGCGCTGGTCGTGATGGCGGCGGTGGGAATGATGCTGCTCGGGACATCATTCAACATTGATCGTCAGAAGGAGCGCTGGATGGGGCCGTTGGTAGGTGTGATTGCCGGCGCGATGGCCGGCGTTTCCTCCCTCACAGGTCCGATACTGATCACTTATCTCCTGGCTCTCAGGCTTCGTCGGGAAGAGTTTGTTGGTTCCATCAGCATCATCTACCTGATTGGTGCAGTACCAATGTATGGCGCCATGCTGTTGTATGGGCGGTTCGGTTTTTCGGAGGTCGGACTGTCTTGTCTTGCGTTGATCCCCATGTTTGTCGGTTTGCAAATCGGTAGGACGATCCGTCATCGACTGAGCGACAAAGTATTTCGGCATCTATTGCTGAGTTTGTTGGTGGCGCTGTCTTTGCTGCTTCTGATGAAATAAGCCGCAATGTGTGCGGCAGTACCACGTAAGGCTGAAGAAGAAACCAGGCGACAGGAGAGCTCAATGGATGCATCAATCAGTTGGAGTGATGGCTATCTTCTCGGATTCAATCCGATGGACCAAGTACACCAAGAGTTTGTTGAATTTGTGGCCGCTTTGCAGCAAGCCGCAGATTCTGACTTGGAGAGAGTGTTGGGGGTTTTGCTTCAACACTGCCAGGCGCACTTTGAACAGGAAGATCGCTGGATGCTTGAAAGCGATTTTCCTGCCAGTGAGTGCCATATTAACGAACATGCAGCCGTCCTGAAGTCCATTCATGAGGTCAAGCAGCAGTTGGTCATCGGCAATGTGGCCGTTTGTCGGCAATTGGGGAATGAGCTTGCTGCATGGTTTCCAGGGCACGCAGATTACCTGGACTCCGCCTTGGCGCATTGGATGTGCAAGCGAACCTTGGGTGGAAAACCCGTCATCTTGCGGCGCAACATCAAAAGCACCGAGCTTCCCATCGATTCTGTTTGAGTTAACTGGATTTATTTTCTGATGAATACCTTTGAAGAACAAGTTCGCGAAGATGTCGAGCGCGCACTGAGAGAAGACGTGGGTACGGGTGACCTGACGGCCGCTTTGGTGCCCGCAGATCGCCACGCCCAAGCCACCATCATTTGCCGAGAGTCCGCTGTGATCTGCGGGCGCCCTTGGGTTACCGAGGTCTTGAGACAGATTGCGCCAGATTCACGGGCGACGTGGTTCCTGAGCGACGGTGATCGCTGTGAGTCTGGCCAGAAAATTGTCGAAATCGAAGGTAAGGCGCGCGAGTTGCTGACGGCTGAGCGCACATGCCTCAACTGGATGCAAACACTCAGCGCTGTGGCGACGAAGACAGCGGCCTATGTCAAGGCGGTCGAGGGAACTGCAGCGTGCGTTCTGGATACGAGGAAAACCATTCCTGGTCTGCGTGCCGCGGAAAAGTACGCCGTGCGCTGTGGTGGAGGAAAAAACCACAGGATGGGCCTCTTTGATGCGATCTTGATCAAGGAAAACCATATTGCAGCAGCAGGAAGCCTGACCGCTGCCTTCAAGGCCGCACAGGAAACAAAGTCCCCTGTCGCATTCATCCAGGTCGAGGTGGAGACCATCCGTCAATTGGAGGAGGCTCTGGCCGCAGGAGTGACGATGGTGTTGTTGGACAACATGTCCCTGCCTGATATCAGGGCGGCGGTGAAGGTGGCCGGAGGTCGTTGCAGCCTTGAAGTTTCAGGAGGGGTCACGTATGAAAATTTGCGTGATTATGCTGAAACAGGCGTGGACCGGATTTCTGTTGGAGCATTGATTAAGGATGTTAAGGCCGTTGATTTTTCAATGAGATTTCAAGAGAGGCCTGTCGAGTGATTTTATTGTGGTTCCATTTTTGACTTTCTATTGGCATGTTTGGCGGCTTTTCGTGATTGACGGATTTTGAGTGCTGAAAAAGACCATTTGGTAATTAATTTAATTGTAGTCGCGTCTTCTTCGTAAGAGCTTCTATCGATATGGCTGGAATGAAAACTGTTTTGGTGTTCGATGATCTTCGGGTTTTTGTTGTGGCAGCAAAACTTGGCAGCCTTTCCAAGGCGGCCGAGTACCTTGAGATTGCACAACCGGCTTTGAGCAGACGTCTTAAGAGATTGGAGCTTCGAATCGGGGCTGAGCTTATGACGCGTAGCGCGAGGGGGGTTTTTCTGACCAATCATGGAAGCAGGCTTTTCTCTCAGGTTCATAGGTTGGTCGATGGCGTCACAGAGGTTGAGCGGAATTTTGCGCTGCAAGTGGGTTTGCAGGCAAGTGATCATGGCTCAATGCCGTTTTGCATGGAACTTGACCTTCAACTCCGATGCGTGGTGAGTGAGTGAGGTTGCTGGATACTCTGGTTGCCGCCACCCTGACAACTTCGTAACCGACCATGAGCCTGAGCACCGAAGCCCTGTTCACCGCAGCCCTTGGGTTGCAAGCCCCCTGGCGTGTCGAGCGCGCCGAGTTGAGCACCGCCAAGAAACGCATTGACTTTGAAGTGGTCTGCACCGAGCGGCGTCTGACCTGCCCACACTGCGGCGCACCCGATCAAGGCATCCACGAGAGCATTGAGCGATCGTGGCGCCATCTGGATTTCTTCCAGTTCGAGGCCTGGCTGCACGCGGCCATACCCCGCGTAGCCTGCACCGCCTGCGGCAAGACCAGCCAGGTGCCGGTGCCCTGGGCGCGCGAGGGCAGCGGCTTCACGCTGCTGTTTGAAGCGCTGGCGCTGAGCCTGTGCAAAGAACTGCCCGTGGCCCACGCGGCCCGTCACCTGCGCGCCGACGCCAAAGCCTTGTGGCGGCGCATTGACCACTACGTCAAGCTTGCGCGTCAGAAGGACGACATGAGCGGCGTGCGCCACATCGGCATTGACGAGACCAGTCTGCGCAAGGGCCACGAATACGTCACGGCCGTGCACGATCTGCAGCAAAAGCGCCTGCTCTTTGTCACCGAGGGACGCGATCACCAGACGGTCAATGCCTTCACCAAAGACCTGTCCGAGCATGGCGGCAGCGCCCAGGCGATCAGCCATGTGAGCATGGACATGAGTGCGGCCTACCTGAAGGGGGCACAGCAGCAACTGCCGCAGGCGGCCATCTGTTATGACCGCTTTCATGTGGCGGCACTGGCGGGCAAGGCCATGGATGAGGTGCGCGCGGCCGAATTCAAAAGCCGACCCAACGCCGTGGCGCAAGCGCTGGGCGAGCTGGACCGCGCCAGCAGGCGCAGTCTGAGCTGGGCCATGCGCACGCACCATGCGAGCTGGAATCAGCGGCACATACAGGCGATGTACGCCCTGCAGCGCACGAACTTGCAAAGCGCACGGGCCTGGCGCATGAAGGGGGCGCTGCGGGAGGTGTATGAGACAGCGGCGCACAGTCAGAGCGAGGAGGTGGCGCGCACGGGACTTGGGCGCTGGATCGCCTGGGCCATGCGCTCGCGCCTGGAGCCCTTCAAGCGGCTCGCACGCACGCTCAAGACGCACTTTGAAGGCGTCATCGCGGGCATGCAGCAAGGACGCAGCAACGCGTTTGTGGAGGCCATGAATGGGCTAATGCAAAACGCCAAGCGGGCCGCACGCGGATTCAGAACGAGCAGGAACTTCATCGCCATTGCGTACCTGCGCCTGTCCAAGCTCAAGCACCTTCCAGCCAACCCGTTCGAGCACGCAGCGCCGCGCTTCGCAGGCCTCACCACGCATCGGAGTTGAAGGTCAAGTTCCATGCAAAACGGCATTGAGCC
>NZ_JBVPZA010000014.1:0-103119 GCF_055703065.1 Hydrogenophaga sp. L310 | reverse complement strand
CATGGTCTCGTGTGCAAATGGTGGGCGCCCCGTGCTGGCAACCGGCGCGGCCGCTGCAATCAGCGCAATGAGTTCGCGCCACGGCACCACCAGCTCCATCTCGTCGAGGAACACAGCCTTGCGCGTGCGCCTCGTGCTCAGGTTCAGTCCCAGTTCCGCTTGTTTCTTCATGACGCCATTGTTCCTCGCCTCGCACCTTCAGACCATCGGGGACTGCACGGGGTTTTGAACACAATCCCTAGTGCATCTGGGCAACCATTTCGGGCCCGACACCCCCCTCGTGGCGCAGGCCCTGCTGGGCGCGCGCAGCGTGACCGAGTTCAACGCCGCGCTGGACGGCATCGAGTCCAAACTCGCCATCTACCTGGGGCGCAAGCAGGCCGCGCGCGAGCTGCAGGCGCTGCGCCCCGCCACTTGATCCTGTCCGCTTCGATGAACCCTTTGCGCATCCTCCTGCTCTGCCACAGCTTCAACAGCCTGACCCAGCGGCTCTTCGCCGAGCTGCGCGCGGCCGGCCACACCCTGAGCGTGGAGCTTGACATCGCCGACAGCGTGACCGAAGAGGCCGTGGCCTTGTTCCGGCCCGACCTGGTGCTGGCGCCGTTTCTCAAGCGCCGCATCCCGGCCACCGTGTGGCAGCGCGTGACCTGCCTCGTGGTGCACCCCGGCCCGCCGGGCGACCAGGGACCGTCGGCGCTGGACTGGGCGGTCTGGCGCGGCGAGCCGCACTGGGGCGTGACGGTGCTGCAGGCCAACGGCGATTTCGACGCCGGCCCGGTCTGGGCCCATGCGCACTTTCCCCTGCGCGAGGCCACCAAGGGCAGCCTGTACCGGCGCGAGGTCACCCAGGCCGCGCTGCAGGCCACGCTGGCCGCCGTGCAACGCTTCGCCGGTGGCGAGCGCGAAGCACCGGCCTGGACCGGACTGGCGCCGCTGGTGCGCTGGCAGCCACTGCTGCGCCAGGGCGAACGCGCGATCGATTGGGCCGAGGACAGCACCGCCACCGTGCTGGCAAAAATCCGCAGCGGCGACGGTCAGCCCGGCGTGCTCGACGCGCTCTGGGGCCAGCCCTGCTACCTGGGCGATGCGCACCCGGCCAGCGCGGCCACCATGGCCGAATTCAACGGCGCCGAACCCGGTGCCGTGCTCGCCGTGCGCGACGGTGCGCTGCTGTGCCGCACGGTGGACGGCGGTGTCTGGATCGGCCAGGCGCGCCGCGCCGACCCGCCCGGCACGCCGCCCGCGCAGGGCAGTTTCAAGCAGGTGGCGGCCGAGCTGTTCGCCAGCGAAGCGGCGGGTCTGCCGCAACGCCCGGTACCGCTGGAGCGGGCGCCCGACGAGTGGGGCGAGCTGCGCTACACCGAGCACGGCCCCGAAGGCGCGCGCGTGGGCTGCCTCAGCTTCGATTTCTACAACGGCGCCATGTCCACCGCACGCTGCGAGCGCCTGCGAGCCGCGCTGTTGCAGGCGCGCGAGCGGCCCACGCAGGTGCTGCTGCTGATGGGCGGCGAAGGCTTCTTCAGCAACGGCATCGACCTCAACAGCATCGAAGCCGCGGCCCACCGCCAGGGCGACAGCGCGGCCGACGCCTCGTGGCGCAACATCAATGCCATGAACGACGTGGCGCTCGGTGTGTTGCAGACCACCGACCGGCTCACCGTCAGCGTGCTGCGCGGCAACGCGGGCGCGGGCGGTGCGTTTCTCGCGCTGGCGGCCGATCAGGTCTGGGCGCACGGCAGCGTGGTGCTCAACCCGCACTACAAGAACATGGGCAACCTCTACGGCTCCGAGTACTGGACCTATCTGTTGCCGCGCCGCCTGGGCGAGGCGGGCGCGAAGGCGCTGATGGCTCAGCGCCTGCCGCTGCTGGCCGCCGAAGCGCTGAAGATCGGCCTGATCGACCACAACGATGAGGGGCCGCGCGAAGGCTTCGAAGAACGGTGTCTGGAGCGCGCGCTGGCGCTGGCCGGCTCCTACAATCAAAGTGGAGCGTTGGCGGCCCAACAGGCCCGGCGCGAGTTGGACGAAGCCCTTCGTCCGCTGGCCCATTACCGCGAACAGGAACTGGCGCGCATGCACCGCAACTTCTACGGCTTCGATCCCAGCTACCACGTGGCGCGCCACCACTTTGTGCACAAGCAGCCGCACGCCTGGACCCCGAGGCACCTCGCGGTACATCGATGACCCCCTGTTGCTTGCTCACTGCGTGTAGCCGCATACCCCCCAGGGGGCAACACCTGTCGTCCGGCAAAGCCGGCCCGACGGTGTTCACCGATGGAGGCACTTCGCTCGTGTGGCTCGTGTGCTCTGGAAAGATGCGTTGACCGTGACACAGCCCCTCATTTCAGAAGCCCTGCCCACCGTGCTCGTGGTGGACGACGAGGTGCGCTCGCAGGACGCGATGCGGCGCACGCTGGACGAGGACTTCACGGTCTTCACCGCCAGCAGTGCCGAGGAGGCGCGCGGCCTGCTGGAGCGGCAACCCGTGAGCGTGATCCTGTGCGACCAGCGCATGCCCGGCGTGACCGGCGTGACCTTCCTGAAGGAGGTGCGCGAGCGGTGGCCGGAGACCGTGCGCATCGTCATCTCGGGCTACACCGATTCCGAAGACATCATCGCCGGCATCAACGAGGCCGGTATCTACCAGTACATCCTCAAGCCCTGGGCGCCCGACCACCTGCTCGATTCGGTGCGCAACGCGGTGGAAGCGCAGAGCCTGCAGCGCCAGACCAGCCGGCTCGATCTGGAACTGCGCACCAGCAACCGTGTGCTGCGCCAGCGCACGGCCACGCAGATGGCGCAGGCGCGCAGCAGCTTCGGTTTCGACCGCATCGTGCGCGCACCGGGCAGCCCGCTGGATCATGTGTGTGCCATGGCCGAGCGTGTGGCGCGTTACGACATCCCGGTGCTGGTGCTCGGCGAGTCGGGCACCGGCAAGGAGCTGCTGGCGCGCGCCATCCACTACGCCTCGCCCCGGCTCACCGGCCCGTTCGTGGTGGAAAACTGCGCCGCGATTCCCGACTCGCTGCTCGAATCCGAACTCTTCGGCCACAAGCGTGGCGCCTTCACCGGCGCGTACGAAGACCACCCCGGCCTGTTCCAGCGCGCCAGTGGCGGCACGGTTTTTCTCGACGAGATCGGCGAGACCTCGCCGGCGTTTCAGGTCAAGTTGCTGCGCGTGTTGCAGGAGGGTGAGGTGCGGCCCGTGGGCGGTGCGCGCCCGGTGCCGGTGGACGTGCGCGTGATCGCCGCCACCCACCGCCAGCTGGAGCAGCGCGTGCGCGACGGCCTGTTCCGTGAAGACCTCTACTACCGGCTCGCCGGCATCACCATCACCGTGCCGCCGCTGCGCGAGCGCGTGGCCGACATCCCAGCGATCGCGCGCCAGCTGGCGCTGGACGTGGCGGCCGAACTCGGCCATCCGGGGGCCGGCTTGCCGGATGAAACGCTGGCCTGCCTGCTGGCCTATCCCTGGCCCGGCAACATCCGCGAACTGCGCAACGAGATCGCGCGTGCCATGGCCTTGCACGATGGCGCACAGTTGCCACCCGCCGCGTTTTCACCGCGCGTGCTGCAGGGCCGCGCCTCGGGCTCGACCAACGACCTCACCGCGGCCATTCCGCAGAGCGGCACGCTGGGCGAACGGCTGGACGTGATCGAGGCCATGCTGCTGCGCGAGACCCTGCTGCGCCACCGCTGGAACAAGACCCGGGCGGCGCAGGAACTCGGTCTCTCGCGCGTGGGTCTCAGGGCCAAGATGCAACGTTTTGGATTGGACAAGCCGTGAACACCGATCACAAGGCGTCCGCTGACGCGGTGCTGACCCGCTGGGGCCACGACCCGCACGCGCTGGTGCAGGTGCTGCGCGAAACGCAGGAGCAGACCCACTGGCTGCCGCGCGACTTGCTGACGCACATCGCGCAAGCCTTGCACCTGCCGCTCGCACACGTCGAAGGCGTGGCCACGTTCTACCGCTTTTTCCACACACGCCCCATGGGTCGCCTGCGGGTGCTGTTCTCCGACAACATCACCGACCGTTTGCTCGGCAGCGAGGCGCTGCTGGCCCGGCTCTGCGAACGGCTCGGCGTGGCGCCGGGCCAGCCCGATGCGGCCGGACGCTTCAGCGTGGACCGATGCTCGTGCACCGGCCTGTGCGACCAGGGCCCGGCGCTGCTGGTCAACCACCACCAGGTCATCACCCGCCTCGATGCCGCGCGGGTGGACGCGCTCGCCGCGCTCATGCTGTCCGAAGTACCGGTGGACAACTGGCCCGCCGACTGGTTCCGCGTGGACAACACGGTGCACCGCGCCGATGCGCTGCTGACCGGCCTTCCGGTGGACGCGCCCGCCTTGCCCACCGTGATCGCGCGCGAGCCACAGGCCCTGATCGACGAACTGGCCCGCGCCGGCCTGCGCGGCCGCGGCGGTGCCGGCTTTCCGACCGCGCGCAAGTGGCAGGCCTGTCGCGATGCCAGCGGGCCGCTGCGATGCGTGGTCTGCAACGCCGACGAAGGCGAGCCCGGCACCTTCAAGGACCGCGCGCTGCTCAGCGATCACGCCGACGCGGTGTTCGATGGCATGACCATCGCCGCGCGCGCCATCGGCGCGCAGCAGGGCTGGCTCTACCTGCGCGGCGAATACCGCTACCTGCTGCCGCATCTGCAAGCCGCGCTGGAGCGCCGCCGCACCAGCGGGCTGCTGGGGCCCAACGCCACCGGCCTGGCCGGGTTTCACTTCGACATCGGCATCCATCTCGGCGCCGGGGCCTATGTGTGCGGCGAAGAGTCGGCCCTGATCGAATCGCTGGAAGGGAAACGCGGCTCGCCGCGCATCCGCCCGCCGTTCCCGGTGGAGCGCGGCTACCTGGGGCGACCGACCGTGGTCAACAACGTCGAGACCTTCGTGGCCGTGGCGCACATCGCGCGGCGCGGTGGCGCCTGGTGGTCCGGCATCGGCCTCGCGTCGTCCACCGGCACCAAGATCCATTCGGTCTCGGGCGACTGCGAGCGCCCGGGCCTGTACGAATACCCGCTGGGCACGCCGATCGCGCGCATCCTGGCCGATTGCGGCGCCCGCGACGCCCAGGCGGTGCAGGTGGGTGGTCCCTCGGGCACCTGCGTGCCCGCGTCGGGCTTCGATCGGCGCATCGCTTTCGACGACGTGCCCAGCGCCGGCGCCTTCATGGTCTTCAACGCCACGCGCGACCTGTTCGAGGTGGCGCGCCACTTTGCCCGCTTCTTTGCGCACGAAAGCTGTGGCCTGTGCACGCCCTGCCGCGTGGGCACCGAGCTGGTGGTGCGGCGGCTGGACAAGCTCGCCCAGGCACGCGGCGCCGGGCGCGGTTCGGCCTTCGACCTGGAACGCCTGCACGAGCTGGATGAGCTGCTGCACAGCGGCACGCACTGCGGCCTCGGCGCCTCGGCCTGCAACCCGCTGCGCGACACGCTGACCCACTTTGGAGAGGTCTACACCTCGCGCACGACGACGCCGCAGTTCGAACCCGAGTTCGATCTCGACGCCGAGCTGTCGGCCGCGCGGCGGGTCACGGGGCGCACCGACCCGGGTGCCCACCTGCACACGGAGGACTCTCCATGAGTGGACCGCGCAACGACCCGCCTTCGGTGTTCCAGTTCGACGGTCAGCCCGTCCCACTGCAACCCGGCGACACCATCCTGCAGGCCGCACAACGCGCCGGCCACGCCGTGCCCCACCTGTGCTGGCACCCCGAGGTCTCGGCCAGTGCTTCCTGCAGGGTGTGCACGGTGCACGTCGACGGCAGGCCCGTGGCAGCATGCACCACCGCCGCGGCCGCCGGGCAATCCGTGGACTGCCACACCGCCGAACTGCGCGCGCAGCGGCTGCGCCTGTTGCAGATGCTCTTCGTCGAGGGCAACCATTTCTGTCCCGGCTGCGAGAAAAGCGGAAACTGCCTGCTGCAGGAACAGGCCGAGCGCGCCGGCATGACCGATCTGCATTTCGAGACCCTGAACCCCGAACGACCGGTCGACGCCAGCCACCCCGATGTGCTGTTCGAACCCAACCGCTGCATCCTGTGCCAGCTCTGCGTGCGAGCCAGCGACGAACTCGACGGCAAACAGGTCTTCGCCATCGGCGGCCACGGCATAGCCACCCATCTGCTGATCAACAGCGACAGCGGCCGGCTGGGCGACAGCGCGCTGGCGGTGACCGACCGCGCGGCCCACATCTGCCCGGTGGGCGCGCTGCTGCCCAAGCGGGTCGGGTTTGCGGTGCCCATCGGCCAGCGGACCTTCGACGATGAGGAGACACGCGGATGAACACGGACACCTCTGCCCCCCGCAAACTGCGCGTGGCCACGGTCTCGCTGGCCGGCTGCTTTGGCTGCCACATGTCCTTTCTCGACATCGACGAGCGCCTGTTCGAGCTGATTGAACACATCGAATTTGACCGCTCGCCGCTGACCGACATCAAGACCGTGGGGCCTTGCGACATCGGCCTGGTCGAAGGCGGTCTCTGCAACGCAGAAAACGTGGAGGTGCTGCGCGCCTTCCGCGCCAACTGCAGCGTGCTCGTGGCGGTCGGCGCCTGCGCCATCACCGGCGGCCTGCCCGCCTTGCGCAACCACCTCGATGTCGGGGACATGCTGCAGGCCGTCTACGGCGAGGTTCCCAACGACCCCGAACTTCCGCTGCCGCTCAACAAGGTGCACCCCATCCACGAGGTGGTGCGCATCGATCACGCACTGCCCGGCTGCCCACCGCCGGCCGATGCCTTCTGGCAGTTCTTGCAGGACATCATCGCCGGGCGCGAACCTGAGCTGAACAAGGGGTTGATCCGTTATGACTGATTCGAACTCCCCCCTGCGCCGCTTCGCGTCTTCCCCCCGAGGGGGACCGTGCCAGCAGCCCAGCAAAGCCGGTTCTGCGGCACGTGCTGGGTAAACCCCTGCCATTGACATGAACCCTTCTTCTCTTGAAACCGCCGCCGAGCCCCAGGGCCTGCGCCGCATCGTGATCGATCCGGTCTCGCGCGTCGAAGGCCACGGCAAGGTCACGCTGCTGCTCGGCGAGGACAACCGCATCCAGCAGGTGCGCCTGCACATCGTCGAGTTCCGCGGCTTCGAGCAGTTCATCGTCGGCCGGCCTTACTGGGAAGTGCCGGTGATGGTGCAGCGCCTGTGCGGCATCTGCCCGGTCTCGCACCACCTGGCGGCGTCCAAGGCGCTGGACCGCGTGGTCGGCGGCTGGCCGGTGCCCGAAGCGGCCGACAAAATCCGCCGCCTGATGCACTACGGGCAGATCGTGCAGAGCCATGCGCTGCACTTCTTCCACCTCTCCTCGCCCGACCTGCTGTTCGGTTTTGATGCCGCCGTCGCGCAGCGCAACATCGTCGGCGTGGCGATGGCGCACCCCGAGGCCGCGCGCCAGGGCGTGATGCTGCGCAAGTTCGGCCAGGAGGTGATCCGCATCACCGCAGGCAAGCGGGTGCACGGCACAGGCTCGGTGCCCGGCGGCATGAACCGCGCGGTGGATCTGGCCGAGCGCGACGTGCTGCGCGCGCAGCTGCCCCAGGTGCTGGCCTGGGCCGAAGCGGCGGTGGACCTGGCACAGCGCCTGCACACGGGCTTGCCGACCCATCTGGTCGGTTTCGCCGAGACCCCGGCGGCCATGATGTCGCTGGTCGGTCCCGGCGGCGCGATGGAGTTCTACGACGGCACGTTGCGCGTGCGCGAGGCCGACGGCCGCGTGGCGGTCGACGGCTTCGAAGACCAGCGCTACCGCGAGCTGATCGGTGAGGGCGTCAAGCCCTGGACCTACATGAAGTTCCCCTACCGCCTGGCCCTGGGGCCAGACGCCGGCTGGTACCGCGTCGGCCCGCTGGCGCGGCTGCAGAACTGCGATTTCATTCCCACGCCGCGCGCCGAAGCGCGGCGCCAGGCCTTAGTCGCGGCCCACGGCGGCCGGCCGGTGCACGCGGTGCTGGCGACGCACTGGGCACGCATGATCGAGCTGCTGCACGGGGTGGAGGTGGTGGCCGATCTGCTGGACGACCCGTCCATCCTCGGCGGCCAGCTGCTCGCCACCGGCGAGCGCCAGCGCGGTGGCGTCGGCATCATCGAAGCGCCGCGCGGCACGCTGATCCACGAGTACGAAGTGGGCGACGACGACCTGGTCACCAGTTGCAACCTGATCGTCTCGACCACGCACAACAACCAGGCCATGAACGAGGCGGTGCGCTCGGTCGCGCTGCAGTATCTCGACGGCCAGACGATCACCGAGCCGCTGCTCAACCACATCGAAGTCGCCATCCGCGCCTACGACCCCTGCCTCTCGTGTGCCACGCACGCGCTGGGCCAGATGCCGCTGGCGGTGACGTTGCGCGGCGCGCGCGGCGAGGTGCTCGACCACGTGCACCGATCGTCGAGCGGGGACACCGTGCGCGGCACCCGGCCGCATTCAGCGGAGGACGCGTTGTGAGTCGCGTGGTTGCGCCCCTGCTTGTGTTCGGCTGGGGCAACCCGAGCCGGGGCGACGACGCGCTCGGCCCGCTGCTGGTCGAACAGCTGGCCAGTCACGCACAGGCGTCATCGGGCCGGCTCGAATGCCTCACCGACTTCCAGCTGCAGGTCGAACACGCGCTGGACCTCGTGGGCCGCGAGCGCGTGCTGTTCGTGGACGCCGCCATCGGCCTGCAGACGCCGTTTGCGGTGAGCGAAGTGCGCCCGGCCGCAGTGGCGGGCTTCACCACCCACGCGCTCTCGCCCGAGGCGCTGCTGCAGGTCTACACCGAGCTGGAGCGCACCGAGCCGCCGCCCTGCACGCTGCTCGCCATCCGCGCCCAGCGCTTCGAACTCGGTGAAGCACCGGGTGAACAGGCGCTGTCCGATCTGGCGCAAGCGCTGGCCTGGGCGCTGGCCTGGGCCGGGCTGACCCAGGAGATCCCCGCATGAACGTACTCTGGCTTCAAAGCGGCGGCTGCGGCGGTTGCAGCATGTCGCTGCTGTGCGCCGACACCACCGACTTCCAGGGCCACCTGCGCGACGGTGGCGTGAACCTGCTCTGGCACCCTTCGCTGTCGATGGCGAGCGGCGAGGAGGTGATCGCGCTGCTCCACTCGGTGCTGGATGGCGGCACCCGGCTCGATGCGCTGTGCGTCGAAGGCTCGCTGCTGCGCGGCCCCAACGGCACGGGGCGTTTCCACATGCTGGCCGGCACCGGTCTGCCCATGATCCACTGGGTGCGCGAACTCGCGGCGAAGGCCCAACACGTGCTGGCGGTGGGGAGCTGCGCGGCCTGGGGCGGCATCACGGCGGGCGGCGACAACCCCACCGACGCCTGTGGTCTGCAGTACGAAGACGACCGCATCGGCGGCCTGCTCGGCGCCGAATTCCGCTCAGGCAGCGGCCTGCCGGTGATCAACATCGCGGGCTGCCCGACGCACCCCAGCTGGGTCATCGACACGCTCATGGCACTGGCCGCCGCCGGCTTCGCGGCCGACGACCTGGACCCGCTGAACCGCCCACGTTTCTACGCCGACCAGCTGGTGCACCACGGCTGCACGCGCAACGAGTACTACGAGTTCAAGGCCAGTGCCGAGAAGCCGTCCGACCTGGGGTGCATGATGGAGCACATGGGCTGCAAGGGCACGCAGGTGCATGCCGACTGCAACATCCGCCTGTGGAACGGCGAAGGCAGCTGCACGCGCGGCGGCTACGCCTGCATCGCCTGCACCGAGCCCGGTTTCCAGGAGCCGGGCCATCCGTTCCACGAAACGCCCAAGCTCGCCGGCATCCCCATCGGTCTGCCGACCGACATGCCCAAAGCCTGGTTCGTCGCGCTGGCTTCCTTGTCCAAGAGTGCCACGCCCAAGCGGGTGAAGAACAACGCGGTGGCGGACCACCTCGTTGTCAAACCCGCAGTGAGAAAGACAAGACTCAAATGACCACGCGTCTTCTTGTTGGTCCGTTCAACCGAGTCGAGGGCGATCTCGAAGTCCAGCTCGACATCGCCGGCGGCCGCGTGACCTCCGCCCAGGTCAACGCCACCATGTACCGCGGCTTTGAGCAGATCCTGCAAGGCAAGGCGCCGCACGACGCGCTGGTCTATGTGCCGCGCATCTGCGGCATCTGCTCGGTGTCGCAGTCGGTCGCCTCGGCGCGCGCGCTGGCCGACCTGGGCGGCATGGCGATGCCGGCCAACGGACAACACGCGACCAACCTGATCCTGGCGACCGAAAACCTGGCCGACCATCTGACGCACTTCTACCTGTTCTTCATGCCGGACTTCGCCCGTCCGATCTATGCGGGCCACTCCTGGCATGCCGAGGCGCAACGACGCTTCGCGCCCGACCACGGCGAGCAGGTGCGCGCGGCCACCGCAGCGCGCCAGCGCTGGCTCACGTTGCTGGGCACGCTGGGCGGCAAATGGCCGCACACGCAGTCGGTCGAACCGGGGGGATCCACCCGTGCCATCGACGCCGCCGAGCGTGTGCGCCTGCTGGCGAAAGTGCGCGAGTTCCGCAGCTTTCTGGAGCGCCAGCTGTTTGCCGCGCCGCTCGAAGCCGTGGCCGCGCTGGACAGCGAAGCCGCGCTCTGGGACTGGCACGCGCAGGACCCGCTGAGCGGCGACCTGCGCTTCTTCCTCACCCTCGTGCGCGACCTGCGGCTCGACGCGTTGGGCCCCGGTCCGGGCCGCTACCTGAGTTATGGCGCTTATGCACAGTCGGGTGGTGGCTGGGCCTTGCCCGGTGGGGTGTGGCGCGCGCAGACCGGCGCGGTCGAAGCGCTGAACCCGCACGCCATCACCGAAGACGCGACCCACGCCTGGCTGGCCCACGCACGCGAGCCGCTGCACCCGCTGCACGGCATCACCCGGCCGGAGCCCGACAAGCCCGGCGCCTACACCTGGAACAAGGCACCGCGCCTGGGTGGCGAAGTGGTCGAGACCGGCGCCATCGCCCGCCAGCTCGCCAGCGGCATGCCCTTGGTGCGCGACGCGGTGGCGCGCCACGGCGGCACGGTCTACACGCGTGTGCTGGCGCGGCTGATCGAACTCGCGCGCGTGGTGCCGCTGATGGAGGACTGGCTGCAGGCGATCCGCCCGACCGAGGCCTTCTGTGTGCCGACGACGTTGCCAGAAGAGGGCAGTGGCGTGGGCCTGAGCGAGGCTGCGCGCGGCAGCTTGGGCCACTGGCTGGTGGTGCGGCGCGGCCGCATCGCCAACTACCAGATCGTCGCGCCCACCAGCTGGAACTTCTCGCCACGCGATGCGCAGGGAACGCCCGGTGCGCTGGAGCTGGCGCTGGTGGATGCGCCGGTGCTGGAAGGCGAAAAAACCCCTGTCTCTGTCCAGCACATCGTGCGTTCCTTCGACCCCTGCATGGTCTGCACGGTCCATTGACATGAGCAAGCCCCGTTCTCCAAGCCCCTTGCCCACCGTGCCGATGGAGGGTGTGGACGAGTCCACCTGGCTGGACGTGATCCAGAAGATGGACGAGGTCTACACGCGGCTGATCGACGACGAGGTCGAGCTGGAGAAGAAAAACACCGAGCTGGAGCAGTCGCAGCAGTTCATCTTCAGCGTGCTGACGTCCATGTCGGACGTGCTGGTGGTGTGCGACGAGCGCGGTCTGATCGAACAGGCCAACGCGGCCCTGTGTGAGCTGGTGGGCCGTCCCGAAGAACAGTTGCGCGGAAGCAGCCTGGCCGACCTGCTGGCCGACGCCGCCAGCGTGGACGCGGCGCGCGCCGCGATGGACCGGTCCGACGCGCCGCGTGCCGGCCAGGGCATCGAGCTCAACCTGCTCGACCGCGCGGGCCAGCCGGTGCCGGTGGACGCGAACTGCACGCCGCGCATCGGCGCCAACGGCCGGCGCGTCGGCACCGTGTGGGTGGGCCGGCCCACGGCCGAGCTCAAGCGTGCGTACCACGAGATGCGTGCCGCGCACGAGGCCCTGAAGCGCACCCAGCAGCAGCTGTTGCACTCAGAGAAGATGGCCTCGCTCGGCCAGCTGGTGGCCGGCGTGGCGCACGAACTCAACAACCCGATCAGCTTCGTGCTCGGCAACGTGCACGCGCTGCGCAAGTACTGCGACCGCCTGCAGACCTACATGGCCGCGCTGCACGCGCACGAGCCCGAGCCGGTGCTGCAGGCGTTGCGGCAGAAGCTGCGCATCGAACACCTGCTGGGCGACCTGCCTTCACTGATCGAGGGCACGCTCGAAGGCGCGCAGCGCACCGCCGACATCGTGCACGGGCTCAAGCGGTTTTCGGCCATGGACCCGGAGGAGCGTACGCCGGTGAACCTGATCGAGGTGATTGATCGCGCGATCCACTGGGTGCAAAAGGGGCGACCGACGCCGGTGGACGTGCGCTGGCAGGCGGGCGCGCCCTGCACCGTGATGGGCAGCGCAGGCCAGTTGCAGCAGGTGATGATGAACCTTCTGCAGAACGCGTTCGATGCCGTGGGCGGCCCCGGGGTGGCGTCGCCCTGCGTCTGGGTGGCGATGGCCTGCGAGGGCACGCAGGTGCATGTGACCGTGCGCGACAACGGGTCGGGCATCCCGCCCGAGCACCTGCTGCGCATCTTCGACCCGTTCTTCACCACCAAGCCGGTGGGCAAGGGCACGGGCCTGGGCCTGTCCATCAGCTACGGCATCGTCGAGCAGCACGGCGGGCGGCTGAGCGCACGCAACGCCGAGGGCGGTGGCGCCGAGTTCGTGCTGGAACTGCCCAAGGCGCAGTAACGCAAGCCGATACACCGGAGTGCGTGCCTGAACCCAGTGCACGCCGAGGATCCGGCTCTGCCGGGCCCAGGGCGTGGTCCCCTCGGAGGGAAGCCGCGCAGCGGCGCAGGGGGGTGACAATCTCCCGCATGGAATTGTTGCTCGTCTCTCTTGCTTCGTTGTTCGCCGGTTTTGTCGATTCGATCGTCGGTGGCGGCGGGCTGATCCTGGTGCCGGCGTTGTTCGCGGTGTTTCCCAACACCCACCCGGCCACGTTGTTCGGCGTCAACAAAGGCGCGTCGATCTGGGGCACGGGGGTGGCCACGCTGCAGTACGCGCAGCGGGTGCAGATGCCCTGGCGTGCGCTGCTGCCGGCGGCGGCCGTGTGCTTCGTGGGCGCCATGCTGGGCGCCTGGACAGTGACGGTCATCTCGCCCGATTTCCTGCGCCGCGCGCTGCCGCTGGTGCTGCTCGGTGTGCTGGGCTACACCCTGGCCCGCAAGGACCTGGGCCGCCACCACACACCGCACTTCAGCGGCCGCCAGGAGGCGATGGCCGCCGCCACGCTGGGCGCCACCATCGGCTTCTACGACGGCTTCTTCGGCCCCGGCACTGGCAGCTTCTTTGTGTTCCTGTTCGTGCGCTGGCTGGGCTACGACTTCCTGCACGCCAGCGCCAGCGCCAAGCTGCTCAACACCACCTCCAACCTCGCGGCGCTGATGCTGTTCGCCTGGAAAGGCCACGTCTGGTGGCATTTCGCGCTGGTGATGGCCGTGGCCAACGTGGTGGGCAGCCTGCTCGGCACGCGGCTCGCGCTCAAGCACGGCAGCGGTTTCGTGCGCGGCGCCTTCATCGTGGTGGTCACGGCGCTGATCCTGAAGACCGGCTACGACGCCTGGGCACGGTAGGCCCCGGGGTCTTCAGACCTGCTGGCAGAGCTTGTGGGGCTGCTCCCAGCCCGAACCGTAGCGCGGCCAGTCGACCAGCACACCTTCATCGGTCTGGGCCACGACGCGGCCGTCAAGGCGGTCGATGCTGCCTTTGTTGAAGCGGTTGACGCGGGCCCCGGTGGTGAACCGGGGTGTTTCGATGTCGAACAGGGACTTGAGGAAATTCAGCATGGCATTTCTCACTCAGTAAGCACCCGAGCTGTTGTGCCCAAGATGGGCCTGGTCCCAACGGCGCTGCATGTCTTCCAGCTGAGAGAGGCTGGTTGCCGTGCCGAGGTAAGTCTCCAGCGTGTCGGATGTGTCGACGCTGGCGCGGTTGAAGAAGTCGCGGAGGGTGCGGGTCACGCGGGACCAGAGGGATGGGGTGGGGGTATTCATGATGTATCAGACTAGGGTTTACCCTAATTATAAAGATGTTCACCATGAAAGCCAATGTCATAAGTTATGCTAATTGAGCATGGGAAGCCACTCCCCAAGGTATGACGGGGGACCAGGGCTGCGTGAACACAGACGTTGTTCAACGCAGGTCATCACGGGTGCCGCCCCTGAACACAGGTAGACTGAGTGCAAAAGTTCTCAAAGGAGGTCCCCTTGTCGTTCAAACACCGACTGCCACTCGCCCTGTGCCTGAGCCTGACGCTGTGGGCCACGGGCTGCCAACCCCAACCCACCACGGAGCCCACGATGACACCCGATGTCCCAGCGAGTCCCGGCGCCGGCAAGAACGACAAGTCCGCGCAGCAGCACCTCTACCGCTTCAACCCCTCACCCAAGCAGGGCTACGAGCTCGTGCTGACCATCCAGGACGCGCCGGGGCCGTTCAAAAAAATGGGCTGGAGCGCGCTGTACCAGGCCAAGGGCTGCAACTACGTCGTCAACGACTTCGCTGGCGTGCGGGGGGAGCCGGAACACACGGTGGAGCTGCCCTTCACCGAGCGCCCCGATGGCAGCTTCGCCGCCACCGTCTATCTCGACGCCATGCTCGATGAGGATTATTACGGCAATGGGGTGTGCCGTTGGACGCTGACGAGCGTGGGGCCTTGGGTCATGGCGACGGGATCACCCGCAGAAACCTTGTTCGACACCGATCTGTCTCCCGAACAGCTGTTGGCGGAGCAGCCAGTGCAGTTGTTTTATTGGAAAGGCTACTACCCTCAAAGCAAGGTCGATGGATTCAAGACTTGGGGTAACAACACGCGGGAGCAATTTGCGCCGGAGGCCCGCGACAATCTCTTCTCGATGACGCTGATGCCGAAAAAGGTGCAGCCATGAGCATGAGCAGCCAGGACTACGCCGACTTGGCAATGGATTCGTACGCTAGGCGAGCGGTGACGCGCCGTGACGAGAAGCCCGAGACGATAGGTGGCCACAAATACAGGATTCTTGAGCATCACGACAACCCGCGTACCGGCTACCAGGGCACCATCTACCAGCGGGTGGACACCCACGAGATCGTCGTCGCCCACCGGGGCACCGAGTTCGACCGCGAAGCCCTGAAAGACGGGCTGCTGGCAGACGGTGGCATGGTGCTCAGCCGCTCCAACTTGCAGGCTTCCGATGCGATCGCGCTGACCCGCAAAGCGCTGCAACTTGCGCAAGAAAAAGCAACTGGAGAAGGCGGCATCGCACCCCCCGTCACCGTCACCGGCCACTCCCTCGGCGGCACGCTGGCGCAGGTGACGGCGCACCACTTCGATCTGCGCGGAGAAACCTTCAACGCTTACGGCGCCACCAGCCTGGGCCTGCGCATCCCGGCCGGGGGCCACTCGGTCACCAACCACGTCATGGCCGGCGATCTGGTCAGCGCCGCCAGCGCCCATTACGGCCAGGTCAAGGTACACGCCACGGCCCGGGAAATCCAGACCCTGGACGCCCATGGCTACGACAACAAGACCCACTGGAGCGATCCCCTGCGCGGTCGCGGCCCCATCCAGCTGGCCACCGGATTCACACCGCCCACCACCACGGCCGCCGCCATCGCCATGGCCGACAGCCACAAGATGCACCACTTCGCCAGCGTGGATGCCAACGGCCGACCCGACCGTTCCGTGCTGGAGGACCCGGCCACCGTGCAGCGTGCACAGGACAACGTCACGCGCATCGGCGAGTACCGGCGCGATGTGCAGGGCATGCGCGGCGTCATCACCGCCGTCGGCCGAGGGCCCGTGGGCAATGCACTGGATGCCGTGGACGCCTTGCGAGGCCCATTGCCGCCCGGTGAACCCGCCCGGCGCGAGCGCGAAGCCGATGTGCTGTCGGTCCAACCATCGTCTTCCGTGACTCGCCCCCGAGCCACTGGCCCGGCGCTCTCACGCGTCTCCCAGGCGCTGCTCAACGACAGCCAGCGCGAAGTGCGCCAACTCGCTGCTACCCACCACCTGCCCTGGGACCGGGGCCTGGACAACACGGTCTGCTCGCTGGCCTGCTGCGCGCGGGAAAGCGGCCTGAGCGGCATCAACCTGCTGCGGGTGAACAACGGCCAGATCCGGTTCGGCCAACACGAGCATGGCGTGCTCAAAGACGGCGTGCTCGACGCCCGGCAGGCGGCCAACACGCCGGCCGCCGACTCGCTGTCGCGGCTGGCCATGCTCGACCAGCAGGCGAGCCTGGAGCCCCGCAACGGGATGCAACCCGGCTGGATGCAGTCGTCTGTGCGCGAGCCACAGCTGCGGGCGATGTGAGTCTGTCCAGGCGGGCACGTCCCCGGAAGTCGATGTCGAGCCGGCGCTGCGCTTGCACCGGCCAGAGGGCCTCTACGGGGCCGTGGCGGGCGAGGTCAGCTGAGCTTCCGGGGGCCAGGGCATGCCGCTGGCCTTGAGCGGGGTGCCGATCGGGGCGGCCGCTTGACCCCGTTGCACCGCCTTGAGGTCTTCCGGATTCGGGTACTGGTCGAGCAGCAGGTAGTCGAACACGCGCCGCGCGATGGGCGCGGCGTGTGCGGCACCAAAACCCGCGTTCTCCACCACCACCGCCAGCGCCACCCGCGGCTCTTTCACCGGCGCGAACGCGATGTAGAGCGCGTGGTCACGCTGGTGTTCTTCGAGTTTTCGGGCGTCATAACGGTCTTTCTGGCCGATGGTCACGGCCTGCGCCGTGCCGGTCTTGCCGCCGCTCTCGTAGCCGGCACCGGCAAACACACGTGTTGATGTGCCCTCGGTGGTCACACTCTGCATGGCCCGCAGGATCACGTCGATGTTCTCCCGTTTGTAGCCCAGGTTGACCGGTGCGCTGCTCCCCAGGGGGTTGCGCTGCCGGGTCAACACGTTTTCCGTGGCGAGCGTGAGGTGCGGCGTGTGCCTGATACCGCCATTGGCCAGTGTGGCCATGGCGTGCGCGAGCTGCAGCATGGTGAAGTTGTTGTAGCCCTGGCCGATGCCCAGCGAGATGGTTTCGCCCGCGTACCAGCGCTGCTGCTCGGGCCGCTTGTAATTGCTGCGCTTCCAGGCCGTGCTGGGCAGCACGCCGCGCACCTCGCCCTTGAGGTCGAGGCCGGTGATCTGGCCAAAGCCCAGGGGCTTCATGAAATCGTGCATGGCGTCCACACCCATCTCATTGGCCAGCGAGTAGTAGTAGGTGTTGCTCGATTTGACGATGCTGCGGTGCATGTCCACAGCGCCCAGGCCGCCGTCGCCGTGGCTGCGGAAGCGGTGGTTGCCGAACATCCAGTAGCCGGGGTCGTTGATGACGGTGGTGGCGTTGCGGGTACCCGTCTCCAGCGCACCCAGCGCCATGAAGGGTTTGTAGGTGGAACCCGGCGGGTAGGTACCGCGCAGCGCCCGGTTGAGCAGGGGTTTTTCCAGCGATTCGTTGAGCGCCTTCCAGTTCTCGGTGTCGATGCCTTCGACGAACAGGTTGGGGTCGAAGGTGGGCTTGCTCACGAAGGCCAGGACCTCGCCATTGCGAGGGTCGATGGCCACCAGCGCGCCGCGGCGCTCGCCGAACATGTCTTCGACCAGCTTCTGCAGCTGGATGTCGATCGCCAGCACCACGGTGTTGCCCGGCGTGGCCGGCGTGTGGGCCAGCGAACGCACGGCGCGGCCACCGGCCGAAGTCTCCACGCGTTCAAAGCCGGTGATGCCATGCAGCTCGCGTTCGTAGCTCTGTTCGGCGCCGAGCTTGCCGATGTGTTCGGTGCCCCGGTAGTTGGCCTGCTCTTCGTCGGGCCATTCTTCAATGGCCTCCTTTTCGCGCTGGTTGATGCGGCCGATGTAACCGACCACGTGGCTGGCGACTTCGCCATGGGGGTAGCTGCGCAGCAGCCGCGCGCGCACCTCGACGCCGGGAAAGCGGTAGCGCTGCACCGTGAAGCGGGCCACCTCATCATCGGTCAGCCGGGTGCGGATCGGCAGCGAGTCGAAGCTGCGGGACTCTTCACGCAGCTTGCGGAAACGCCGCTTGTCCCGCGGCTGGATGTCCACCAGCTGGCCAAGTTCTTCGATCGTCGCATCGATGTCATCCACCTTGGAGGGCGTGATCTCCAGCGTGTAGGCCGAGTAGTTGGTGGCCAGCACACGCCCATGGCGGTCGATGATCTGGCCCCGGTTGGGCACCACCGGCAACACGGCGGTGCGGTTGCTCTCGGCTTGCGCAAGCAGGTCGTCATGGCGCATGACCTGCAGGTAGACCATGCGCGCGGCCAGCAGACCAAAGGCGACCAGCACCGCCAGTCCGGCCGCCAGCACGCGGGTGCGGAACCGGGCGAGGTCGGCTTCGACGTTGCGCAGCTCGGTCATGCTCACAGGGGTCTGTTGTCGTCAGGATTGGGCGCCCGCCGCTGAGGCGCCAGCAACGCCACGCTGACCACCGGCCACAGCGCCGCCTCCAGAACCGGGGCGAGGAAAAACGACCAGCCCGGAAACGCGCCACCCGCCACCATGCGCACCAGCAGTTCCAGCAGATGCGCGGCCATCAGCAGCGGCAGCACCTGGACCGCCTGGGTGGGCACACCGAACCAGAGCAGGCGCCGGTGCATGGAGACGGCCAGGAAGCCGAGCACGGTGTAGGCCAGCGCGTGCTGACCGAGCAGGGCGCCTTGCTGAACGTCCATGGTCAGGCCGAACACAAAGGCCACGCCCACGCCGATGCGCAGCGGCTGGTGCACGCTCCAGAACACCAGCGTGACCGCCAGCAAGTCGGGCACCCAGGCGGCACGCCCCCACAGGCCGGTGTTCATGAGCATGTTGAGCAGCAGCGCGCCGATCAGGCTGAACCAGATGAAGGCCGGGTTGGCGGGCAGCAGCAGTTGCTGGCCTGGACGCATGATCATGGTCGTGTGCTCCCGTTTCTGGGCTGCACGGCTGGGTGCGGAACCTGCAAGGGCGAAGGCGGCAGGTGTTCACCCACCGGCGCCAGCACCAGCACGTGCAGCGCCCCGTGCACCCGTGCCAGCGGCGTGCAGCTGATGCGGTTGAAGGCGGACTCGGCGCGCTGTCCCACGGCGTTCACCCGGGCCACCGGCAGGCCGGGCGGGTAGACGCCATCCACACCGCTGGTGGTGAGCAGATCGCCCTGGGTGATGTCCACGTTGGCCAGGGTGTAGCGCAGCTCCAGCGCATCGCCTTCGGGGCCGGGCTGTCCAAAAGCCACGCTGCGCACGCCGGTGCGGACATTGAGCACGGGAATGGCCTGGTCGCGGTCGATCAGCAGGGTGACTTCGGACACCAGCGGATAGATGCGGGTGACCTGGCCGAGCACGCCGCTGTCGTCGATCACCGGCGAGCCGAGCGCGATGCCGTGGGTCTGGCCGCGATCGATGACGATGCGGCGCGAGTAGGGGTCGGCCGCGTCGTACAGCACTTGGGCGCCCATGGACGGGGTGGTGATGCGTTCGCGCATGGCCAGCAGCTCGCGCAGGCGCTGGTTCTCCAGCGCCAGTTGCTCCACCTGCAGGGCCCGCTCGGACTGGGCGGCGAGTCGTTGCATCGCTGCGCCCTCACTTTGTTGTGCCTGGTGCAGACTGGTGAAATAGCTGCCCGCCTGGCCCACCGCCTGGACCGGTTGCAACACCAGCCACTGCAGGGGATACAACACCGTCGCCACGGCGCCGCGCACCGGCGCGGTGATGCGAAAACGCAGGTCGGCCACCATCAGGAACAAGGCCACGGCGCTGAACACCATGAGCTTGGACAGGGCCGAAGGCCCCTGCTTGAAAAAGGGGGGCGGGGTGCGGTCCAGGGTGCCCAGTGGCATGTCGGAAAAGGCTCGCGGTGGTGCGGTCAGGCCGGAAACCGGCGCGGGGCTTATTCGCTGGTGAAGATGGTGCCCAGGCGTTCCATGCGCTCCAGGGCCATGCCGCAGCCGCGCACCACGCAGGTCAGCGGCTCCTCGGCCACCAGCACCGGCAGGCCGGTTTCTTCGGCCAGCAGGCGGTCCAGGTCGCGCAGCAGCGCGCCACCGCCGGTGAGCATCATGCCGCGCTCGGCGATGTCGGCGCCCAGTTCGGGCGGCGTGTGTTCCAGCGCCATCTTGACGGCGGTGACGATGTTGTTCAGCGGATCGGTCAGGGCCTCGAGGATCTCGTTGCTGGAAATCGTGAAGCTGCGCGGCACGCCTTCACTCAGGTTGCGGCCCTTGACTTCCATTTCCTTGACTTCCGAGCCGGGGAAGGCCGAGCCGATGTTCTTCTTGATCGCTTCGGCGGTGGGCTCACCGATCAGCATGCCGTAGTTGCGGCGGATATAGGCAATGATGGCCTCATCGAAGCGGTCACCGCCCACGCGCACGCTGCCCTTGTAGACCATGCCGCCGAGCGAGATGACGCCCACTTCCGTGGTGCCGCCGCCAATGTCCACCACCATCGAACCGGATGCGTCAGACACCGGCAGGCCGGCGCCGATGGCCGCGGCCATGGGTTCTTCGATCAGGTAGACCTCGGAAGCGCCGGCGCCCAGCGCCGACTCGCGGATGGCGCGGCGCTCGACCTGGGTGGAGCCGCAAGGCACGCAGATGATGATGCGCGGGCTCGGCTTGAACATCGAGCGCGGATGCACCATCTTGATGAACTGCTTGAGCATCTGCTCGGTCACGGTGAAGTCGGCGATCACGCCGTCTTTCATCGGGCGGATGGCTTCGATGTTGCCTGGCACCTTGCCCAGCATGGCCTTGGCTTCCTTGCCCACCGCCTGGATCGTCTTCTTGCCCTGGGGGCCACCTTCGTGGCGGATCGAGACCACGGAGGGTTCGTCAAGAACAATGCCTTTGCCTCGTACGTAGATCAGGGTGTTGGCGGTGCCAAGGTCAATGGCGAGGTCGGTCGAAAACTGCCGACGGAAGGCTTCAAACATGGTGCAAAAATCCTGTGGGGCATGGCCGCCGCTTCGTGCGGCCATCGCCGGGTGTCTGTACGGGGCAGTCGGGGGCTATAAGTCTTTGATTCAGCGACAAAAACTGTTTCAGCACGGGATTTGCCGCTAAACCTTGGATAATACCGCATCCCCTGTGCATAACTTCGCCCATCAAGGGGCTAAATCTTCAATTTACACCCCGTTTCAGCGCACTTTTGGCGCCGATCCGGTGGTTTCTTTTTTCTTACACCGGAACCGAGTCCTGCCATGTCCCTGACCCTGTCCGACATCGGGCGCATCGCCAATCTGGCGCGCCTGGAGCTGTCCGATCCGCAGAGCGAGCGCATGCTCAGCCAGCTCAACGGCTTCTTCGACATCGTCGAGCAGATGAACGCGGTCGACACCACCGGCATTGAGCCGCTGGCCCACCCCACCGCCGTGATCGACCACGTGAGCCTGCGCCTGCGCCCGGACGTGGCCAGCGAACCCAACAACCGCGAAGCCAACCAGAAAAGCGCGCCCGCCGTCGAGCGCGGCCTGTTCCTCGTGCCCAAGGTGATTGAATGAGTTCGAAACAGATTCACGAGATGGGCGTGGCCGAGCTGGCCGGCGCTATTCGCCACAAGAAGACCTCCAGCGTCGAAGCCGCGCAGCACCTGCTGGCGCGCGCACAGCAGCACGCCGGCCTGGGCGCCTACCTCGCCTTCAATGAAGACGTGACCCTGGCGCAGGCCAGGGCCGCCGACGCCCGCATCGCCGCTGGCGAGCGCGGCCCGCTGCTCGGCGTGCCGCTGGCGCACAAGGACATCTTCGTCACCCAGGGCTTCCCCACCACCGCCGGCAGCAAGATGCTGGCCGGTTACCAGAGCCCGTTCGACGCCACCGTGGTGGGCCAGCTCGCCGCCGCCGGCGCCGTGACCCTGGGCAAGCTCAACTGCGACGAGTTCGCCATGGGCTCGGGCAACGACAACTCGGCCTACGCGCCGGTGCACAACCCCTGGGACACGGCCCGCGTGCCCGGCGGTTCCTCGGGCGGCTCGGCCGCTGCCGTGGCTGCGCGCCTGGTGCCCGCCGCCACCGGCACCGACACCGGTGGTTCGATCCGCCAGCCCGCCAGCTTCACCGGCATCACCGGCATCAAGCCCACGTACGGCCGCTGCTCGCGTTACGGCATGGTGGCCTTCGCCTCCAGCCTCGACCAGGCCGGTCCGATGGCGCGCAGCGCCGCCGACTGCGCCACGCTGCTCACCGCCATGGCCGGCCCCGACATCGACCGCGATTCCACCAGCCTGGACCACCCGGCCGAGGACTACACGCGCCTGCTGGGCCAGCCGCGCGAAGGCGCCAGCGCTGCTCAGCCGCTCAAGGGCTTGCGCATCGGCCTGCCGAAGGAGTTTTTCGGCGAAGGCTGCGCGCCCGACGTGCTGGCCGCCGTGCGCGCCGCGTTGTCCGAATACGAAAAGCTCGGCGCCACGCTGGTCGACATCTCGCTGCCGCGCACCGAGCTGTCCATCCCGGTCTACTACATCATCGCGCCGGCCGAAGCGTCGTCCAACCTCAGCCGCTTCGACGGCGTGAAGTTCGGTCACCGCGCCGCCCAGTTCGACGACCTGGCCGACATGTACAAGAAGTCGCGCAGCGAAGGCTTCGGGCCCGAGGTGCAGCGCCGCATCATGATCGGCACCTATGTGCTGAGCCACGGGTACTACGACGCCTACTACCTCAAGGCACAACAGATCCGCCGCCTGATCGCGCAGGACTTCCAGCAAGCCTTCACCCAGTGCGACGTGATCGCAGGCCCGGTGGCGCCCACGGTGGCCTGGAAGATCGGCGAGAAGAGCGACGACCCGGTCGCCAACTACCTGGCCGACATCTACACCCTGTCCACCTCGCTGGCCGGCCTGCCCGGCATGAGCGTGCCGGCCGGTTTCGGCTCAGCCCACATGCCGGTGGGCCTGCAACTGGTGGGCAACTATTTCAAGGAAGGCGAACTGCTGCAGACCGCGCACGCCTTCCAGCACGCCACCGACTGGCACCTGAAAACGCCGGAGGGCTACTGAACATGAGCGACAAGAAACAAGTTTCCCCGCTGGTGCAAGGTTACGAAGTCGTGATCGGCTTCGAGACCCACGCCCAGCTTGCGACCCAATCCAAGATCTTCAGCCGCGCGCCCACGGCGTTTGGCGCCGAGCCCAACACGCAGGCCTGCGCGGTGGACCTGGCCCTGCCGGGCACGTTGCCGGTGATGAACCGCGGTGCGGTGGAACACGCCATCCGCCTCGGCTTGGCGCTGGGTTCGCACATCGCCGAACAGAGCGTGTTCGCGCGCAAGAACTACTTCTACCCCGACCTGCCCAAGGGCTACCAGATCAGCCAGTTCGAGATCCCGGTGGTGCAGGGCGGCGAGGTGAGCTTCTTCCTCGGCGACGAGAAGAAGACGGTGCGCCTGGTGCGCGCGCATCTGGAAGAAGACGCCGGCAAGAGCCTGCACGAAGAGTTCCACGGCATGAGCGGCATCGATCTGAACCGCGCCGGTACGCCGCTGCTGGAGATCGTGACCGAGCCCGACATGCGTTCCAGCGCCGAGGCCGTGGCCTACGCGAAAGAGCTGCACAAGACCGTGACGTGGATCGGCATCTGCGACGGCAACATGCAGGAAGGTTCGTTCCGCTGCGATGCCAACGTCTCGGTGCGCAAGCCCGGCGGCGAGCTGGGCACGCGCCGCGAGATCAAGAACCTGAACTCGTTCAAGTTCATGCAGCAGGCGATCGACTACGAGGTGCGCTGGCAGATCGAGCAGATCGAAGACGGCCATGCGATCCAGCAGGCCACGGTGCTGTTCGACCCCGACACGGGCGAGACACGCGCCATGCGCACCAAAGAAGACGCGGCCGACTACCGTTATTTCCCCGATCCGGATCTGCCACCGCTGGTGATCGCTCGCGACTGGGTGGAGCAGGTGAAGGCCAACATGCCCGAACTGCCGCGCCAGATGGCCGAGCGCCTGGTGCAGACCTACGGCCTGCCCGAATACGACGCCACCACGCTCACGCAGAGCCCGGCGATGGCCGCCTACTTCGAGACCGCCGCCAAGGCCAGTGGCCAGGCCAAGATGGCCAGCAACTGGATCATGGGCGAGGTTTCGCGCCGCCTGAACAACGAAGAAAAAGATATTGCCCAGGTGCCCGTTGGTGCCGAGACGCTGGCCGCGCTGCTGAAGCGCATCGCCGACGGCACGGTGTCGAACAACGCAGCCAAGCAGGTGATGGACGCGCTGTGGAGCGGAGAGGGCAGCGATGTGGATGCTGTCATCGAAGCCAAGGGGCTCAAGCAGATGAACGACGCCGGCGCGCTGGAAAAAATCATCGATGAGGTGATGGCCGCCAACGCGGACAACGTGGCCCAGTTCCGCGCCGGCAAGGAAAAGGCGTTCAACGCGCTGGTCGGTCAGGTCATGAAGGCCAGCAAGGGCAAAGCCAACCCGCAGCAGGTCAACGACGTGCTGCGCCAGAAACTGCAATGAACGACACGGCCGCGGATCCGCGGTGGTTCAAGCTCCATCCTGCCGCCACGGTCGCGGTGAGGCGCTCAGCGCGATGACGTCGAAGTGCCGGCCTGGCCCCAGAGCTGGCGCAGTTTGACCAGCTCTTCGTCGAAGCGCGCGTTGACGCGCTGTTTTTCCTGGGTCTGCTCCACCACGAAGCGTTGCTGGACCACCACCTGATGTTCGTTGTCCTCCAGCTTGCGGCGCAGCCACAGCGGCGCTTTGCTCACATCGTTCTGGTAGAACTCCAGCTCGTCGCTGACCTCCTTGCGCTGATCGAGCAGGGTCTGGACGCGCTTGTTGACGGCGCTGATCACTTCGTCAATCTGGGCCAGCGCCTCGGTGCGTTCCCTGTCGTGCACCGCCTGGTTCGGGTAGCGGATCAGCAACGCCCGATCACGGCGCTTTTCTTCGGCAATTCGGGCCTGCAGGGCTTCTTCGGCCTTTTTCTGGGCCTCGATTCTGGCGCGCTCCTCGGCGGTGTAGCTGGGTGGTACCACCCGCTTGACCGTCCCGGAACTGGTGAGTTCGCGCTGCTCCCGGTCCAGGCACTCGGTGATCGGACGGTCCGATGTGATGCGCCGTCCCTTGCTGTCAATACAGGTGTAAATGCCTTTGCCTTGGGCAAGAGAAACCGTCGACACCGTCAGCAACACCCCACCCCATGTGATGGCCATTGGCAGAAGCAGCGGACGAAGGGAAACAGGCAAAGTGGGTCCTCAGGCAACGCCGTAGCGCTGGCGGTAGGCCAGCACCCGGTCGCGGTGGCTGGCAAGCTCGTCGCCAGTGTTCTGCCTCAGATACTGCAGCAAATCGGCCAAGGTCGCAATGGCACAGACCTGCAGGCCGAGCTGGTTCCGCACGTATTGCACCGCGCTGTGCTCCACGTCACGCTGCACGCCGTCGGCGCCGACCTCGGTGGCCTTCTCCTGGCGGTCCAGCGCAATCGCCACCGCGTGCGGCGTGGCGCCCGCGGCCTGGATCAGGGCGATGGATTCGCGCGCGGCGGTGCCGGCCGACATCACGTCATCGACGATCAGCACCCGGCCCTGGAGCGGCGCGCCCACCAGGGAGCCGCCCTCGCCGTGGTCTTTGGCTTCCTTGCGGTTGTAGGCAAAGGGCACGTTGCGCCCCAGCCGCGCCAACTCGATGGCGACCGCCGCACCGAGCGGAATGCCTTTGTAGGCGGGGCCAAAAATCATGTCGAACTGAATGCCGCTGTCCAGCAGGGCTTTTGCATAGAATTGCGCGAGCCGGCCGAGCTTGGCGCCGTCATCGAACAGACCGGCGTTGAAAAAATAAGGCGAGAGTCGCCCCGCCTTGGTCTTGAACTCGCCAAAACGCAGCACGCCCGAGTCCACGCAGAACTGCACGAAGTCCTGCGCCAGCGCGCCACCTTCAACGGCGTTTTTCGCCGCACCCGCTTCCAACGACATGGGGAAATCCTTGTTCAAACTGACCAGCCTCAACCTCAACGGCATCCGCTCCGCCAGCACCAAGGGGCTGGAAGCGTGGCTCGCCAAGCATGCGCCCGATTGTATTTGTGTGCAGGAAGTCAAGGCGCAGGCGCCCGACGTCAGTGGCCGCTTCGAGGCCCTCGCCGGACTCAAGGGCCATTTTCACTTCGCCGAGAAAAAGGGCTATTCCGGCGTGGCGGTGTACACGCGGCATGAGCCCAGCGACGTGGTGGTCGGCTTTGACGATGGCGAGTTCGATGCCGAGGGGCGCTATGTGGAACTGCGCTTCGACACGCCGAAACACAAACGATCAATCCTCAGCGTGTACTGCCCCAGCGGTTCGTCCGGTCCCGAACGGCAGGAAGCCAAATACCGCTTTCTCGACCTGTTCTACCCGCACCTGATGGCGCTCAAGGTCCAGCGCGACTTCATCATCTGCAGTGACGTCAACATCGCCCACCATAACGCCGACCTGAAGAACTGGCGCAGCAACCAGAAGAACAGCGGCTTCCTGCCCGAGGAGCGCGCCTGGATGACCCAGCTGCTGACCGACGGCGGCCTGGTCGACGTGTACCGCCGCCTGCAGCCCGACACCACCGACACCTGCTACACATGGTGGAGCAACCGCGGTCAGGCCTACGCGAACAACGTGGGGTGGCGGCTCGACTACCACCTGGCCACGCCGGCGCTGGCCGAACACGCGCGCACCGAAGCGATCTACAAGGCCGAGAAGTTCAGCGACCACGCGCCGCTCACGATCGAATACGACTTCACGCTCTGAGGCTCTCGGAGTCAGTGCCGCTTGGGCAACTGCGCCTGCAGCGAGCGCACCTGCTGCTCCAGCGTCTCGATGCGCTGGATGTGGTCCAGCAGCAGGGCCACGGCAAACAGGTCGAGGTCGAAGTCCAGTCGCAGCTTGCTGGCGGCGCGCATGCGCGTCACACAGTCGGCGCTGAACAGGCGCCGTTCCGCCTCGGACGGGCCGGTTGGCAGAGGCTGCAATGCGCCGTATTCCACCAGCTCGTCCACGTCGGCGGTGCTGATGCCGCAGACCCGCGCCAGCTCGGGCAGCGTGACACTCTGCACCTCGTCGAGCCAGACCCATTCAACGGCTTGCATGTTGGTGTTCATGGCGTGGCTCCTTGCGGTGTGGCGCGCGGGTGGAATGAAGAGTCCTTGGCGAGCGCTTCAAACAGCTCGCGTTCGCGCTCGGTGAGGGTGGCGGGCACGTCGATCAGCACCACGGCGTAGAGGTCGCCCGCGGCGCTGCGGCCGTTCGCCAGGCCGCGCCCGCGCAGCCGCAGCTTGCGGCCCGAGCGCGTACCGGGCGGCACGGTCAGCATCACCGGGCCGTCCAGCGTGGGCACCTCGGTCTCGGTGCCCAGCGCCGCTTCCCAGGGCGTGAGCATCAGGTCGAAATACAGGTCCTGGTGGTCGGTGCGGAAAATGCGGTGCGGCGCCAGCGTGATGTGCAGGTAGATGTCGCCATCGGCGCCGCCGTTCTGGCCCTTGCCGCCTTGGCCGCGCAACCGGAGCTTCTGGCCATCGCGCACACCGGGCGGCACGGTCACTTCCAGCGTGCGCTCCTGGCCACCGTCGTCGAGGCTCAGGTGCACGGCGCGTCCTCGGTGGGCGTCTTCCAGGCTGATGCGGATGGTGGTTTCCAGATCGCGCCCGTCCCGGGGCAGCGGGCCCTGGCGCGGATCGCGGCGGCCCCGGCCCATGGCGGCGAGCAGGTCTTCGAGGTCCATCTCGTCAAACGCCGAGCCGGCGGTGGCGTGGTCGCGGCCCCATTGCGGTGGCGGCGAAAACGGCTCGCCGGCAGGGTGCCTGCCCAGCTCGTCGTAGGCGGCGCGCTTCTCGGGGTCTTTCAGCGTCGCGTAGGCCTCGGCCACTTCCTTGAAGCGGGCCTCGGCCCCCGGCGCCCTGGACATGTCCGGGTGGTGCTCGCGGGCGAGCTTGCGGTAGGCCTTCTTGATGGCGTCGAGGTCCGCGTCACGCGGCACGCCCAGGGCGGCGTAATAGTCTTTGTACTTCATGCAGGACTCCCGGGGACACAGCTTGGTTCAGCTGAAAAAGCGGGTCTGTGCGCTGGCGCACCCTGGGTCTCAGCACGCCCCTTGCAGCTGGCTGAAGCGCTGCTGTCATTCGCTGCGATGACACCCCGGGTGGATTCTGCCGCTGCGCCGGTTCGCGCTGCCAGCAGCGTCTTCAGTTTGCCCGAAGCGATCAACCGACTCAAGTCAGTGCCTTCGTCGAACCGTCCAGCTCCGAGAGCGGAACCTCGGTGCCAGGGAGCCAAAGGCCCCGCACTTCCGGTAAGAAGTGCTTTTTGCCGGCATCGGGTGCCTGGTCGGCGGGTGTCTTCCGGCGGGTGGCTGGAAGAGATGGTCGGCAAAGTTGGTGAACGCATTAGAGTGGCGCCAGAATCATCTGTCCAATACCGATTTCGAGACTTGCCATCTTGAATCGAGATAATGGATGCCGTCCTGAGCCCTCACTCCTTGCATTCCATGGAACTCCGCCAATTGCGCTACTTTGTGGCCATCGCCGACAGCGGCAGCTTTTCCAAGGCGGCCGAACGGGTGTTTGTGGCCCAGTCGGCGCTCAGCCACCAGGTGGCCCAGCTCGAAGACGAGCTGGGTGCCAGCCTCTTTCACCGCTCCCGCCGCGGGGTAGAGCTGACCGATGCCGGGCAGCGCTTCTTCCCCCACGCGGTCTCGATCCTGCGGCAGGCCGAGGAGGCGCTGCACAGCGCGCGCCACACCGACGACGAGCCGCGTGGCAAGGTGGTGTTCGGCATCCCGCACAGCGCTTCCAACGCGCTGGCGCTGCTCCTGCTGCGCGAAGTCCACCAGCGCCTCCCCCGGATCGAGCTCGAACTGACCGAGGAACTCACGGGCAACCTCACGCGGCAGCTGCGCACCGGGCAGATCAACCTGGCCGTGCTGTTCGATGATGGCCACCTGGGCGGTTTCACCTGCCGGCGCCTGCTGAGCGAGCAGCTGTGCCTGATCGAGCCCGCCGAGCCCGGCGCCACCCCGGCCGCGACGGTCACGCTGGACCGGGCACTGGCGATGCCCCTGATCCTGCCGGCGAGTCCGCACGGCGTGCGCCCCCTCATCGAAGCGGCCGCGGCCCGGGCCGGCCTTGCGCCGCCCCAGGTGTTTGCCGACATCAGCTCCATCAGCATCCTGCGCACCACGCTGCTGGCGGGGCTGGGTCGCACCCTGTTGCCCGTCATGCCGCTGCGGCAGGAGATCGACACCGGCCTGCTGGTGGCGACGCCAGTGGTTGACCCGCCCCTGGAGCGGGTCCTGGTGCTCTGCGCTTCGGTTCACATCCCCTTGTCGTCGGCGTCCCAGGCCGTGGCCAGCCTGGTGGTGGCGCTGGTGCAGCGCCTCTGCACCGAGGGGCATTGGCCGGGTGGAACCTTGCTGCCAGGCGATGCCAGTTTTTCCGCGACCTGATTGATACAGTACCGCCAGTCCCTCAAAGCCGACCCCGAGACCCATGTTCCAGTACCTCACCGTTCCCGTCACGGCTTTTGCCCAGAACTGTTCCATCGTCTGGTGCGATGAAACCCTGGACGCCGCCATCATCGACCCGGGGGGTGACCTGGAGCGCCTGCTGGCCGAGGTGAAGCGCCTGGGCGTCACGCTCAAGGCCATCTGGCTCACCCACGCCCACATCGACCACGCCGGCGGCACGGCCGAACTCGCCGCCCAGCTGGATCTGCCGATCATCGGCCCGCACCCGGGCGACCAGTTCTGGATCGACGGCCTGCCGCAGCAGAGCGCCATGTTCGGTTTTCCGCCGGCGGGCCATTTCACGCCCACGCGCTGGCTGGCCGATGGCGACACGGTGCAGATCGGCCAGTGCACGCTCAACGTGCGCCACTGCCCCGGCCACACGCCGGGCCATGTGGTGTTTCACTCGCCGGAGGCGCAGCGCGCTTTCGTGGGCGATGTGCTGTTCGCCGGCAGCATCGGCCGCACCGATTTCCCGCAGGGCAACCACGCTCAGCTGATCAGCAGCATCCAGGAGCGTCTCTGGCCCATGGGCGACGAGACGGTGTTCATCCCCGGTCATGGACCGGAGAGCACTTTCGGCGAGGAGCGGCGCTTCAACCCTTATGTGAACGGGGGCTGAGCCGCCCGCCCGGACGCGGGCTCAAAGGCCGAGCAGTTTCTTGGCGTCGCCGAGCGCCTTCATGGACTCGTCGTGCTTGCCTTCCTTGTGCATTTTTTCGCCTTCCGCACGCAAGGACTTCACCTTCTCCATGTCGGACATGGACAGGCTCGGGTTGGTGCCGAGCTTGGCGTCGATCGCCTTCATTTCGGCGGGGCAGCTGTTGGCAAAAGCCACCGAACACCACAGCAAGGCGGACACGGTCACCAGGGTTTTCATGGTTGTCTCCTACGGGTGGGCGTCGGCAGGCGCCGACGGGCGGATGCTAGCCGCGTCGTGCCCGCACGTACAGTGTTTGCCCCTTTGGTCGTGGGGTGTTGGATGTCATGGCGCAGGCGCTGGTGCCCGCAAGGTCTTCGGGGTTGAAAACGTCTGTTCGATGACGCACAGTCGTGCGGTGCCCGACCGGCCAAGATGGAGCATGGCCTGGCCCTTCCGGGCCGCCCCCATTCACCCGTGCCCGAGAACATGAGCATCCTCCCGGCTTCGCGGTACCTGCGCGTGCTGACCGTCAACATCCACAAGGGCTACAGCGCCTTCAACCGCCGCTCCGTGCTGCACGGCCTGCGCGAGGCGGTGCGCGCGGTGGGCAGCGACCTGGTGTTCCTGCAGGAGGTCGAAGGCGGGTCCGGGACCGAGAGCGCGCAATACGAGTTCCTGGCCGACCAGATCTGGTCCGACCACGCCTACGGGCGCAACGCGGTGGCCGAGGGCCTGGACCACGGCAACGCGGTGCTCTCCCGTTTCCCGGTGCTGCACAGCGCCAACCACGACATCTCGCTGCCCGGCGTCGAGCCGCGCGGCCTGCTGCACTGCGTGCTGGCCATGCCCGACGGCCTGCCCGATCTGCAGGTGATGTGCGTGCACCTGGGGCTGAGGGAGTCGCACCGGCACCACCAGCTGGAGCGCCTGTGCGACACGGTGCAGCGTGAGGTGCCGGCCGACGCGCCGCTGATCGTCGCCGGCGACTTCAACGACTGGCGTTCGCGCGCCGACGCCAGCCTGAATCCCTGCGGGCTCACCGAGGTGTTCCGCCACCACCTGGGTGCGCACGCGCGCAGCTTTCCGGCGGGCTTTCCGCTGCTGCGGCTCGACCGCATCTACGTGCGCGGCGTGGCCGCGGCCACGCCGCTGCCGCTGCCGCTTCGGCCCTGGTCCCGGCTGTCCGACCACGCGCCGCTGGCCGCCGGCATCGATCTGCAGGAGGCGCCATGAACTCGCACTGGGTGCCGGGCAACCGCATCACGCTGCTGGAGAACGGCGAGGCCTATTTCCCGCGCGTGTTCGAAGCCATCGCCGCGGCCGAACACGAGGTGCTGCTCGAAACCTTCATCCTGTTCGACGACAAGGTCGGGCGCGAACTGCAGCAGGCGCTGCTGCGCGCGGCGGGGCGCGGCGCCGTGGTGCATGTGCTGGTCGATGGCTGGGGCTCGCCCGACCTGCCGCCGTCGTTCACGCAGCCGCTGCTCGATGCGGGCGTGCGGCTGCGCAGTTTCGAGCCGGCCCAGCGCCTGCTGGGCGCGCGCATCAACATGCTGCGGCGCATGCACCACAAGCTGGTGGTGGTGGACGGCCGGTGGGCCTTTGTCGGCGGCATCAACTACTCGCTGGACCACCTGGCCGAGTTCGGGCCGCTGGCCAAGCAGGATTACGCGGTCGAGGTCGAGGGCCCGCTGGTGGGTCAGATCCAGGCCTTCTGCCGCGCCAACCTGGACACGCCACAACCCGCGCGCCATGACTGGCTGCAGCGCTGGCGCGCGATCCGCACCTGGGGCGGCGCGCTGGAGGGCGTCGGCGACGGCGCGGTGGCCGCCTTCGTCACGCGCGACAACCGCGAGCACCGCACCGACATCGAGCGCCACTACCGCGTTGCGGTGCGCAGCGCGCACGAACGCGTGCTGATCGCCAACGCCTATTTTTTTCCAGGCTACCGGTTCCTGCGCGACCTGCGCCACGCGGCGCGCCGCGGCGTACGGGTCGACCTGATCCTGCAGGGCTGGCCCGACCAGCCCTGGGTGCAGAAGGCCTCGGCGCTGCTGTATGGCCACCTGATGCGCGCCGGGGTGAATGTCTACGAGTATCTTGAACGCCCGCTGCACGCCAAGGTGGCGGTGGTCGATGACCTGTGGGCCACTGTCGGATCGAGCAACCTCGACCCGACCAGCCTCAGCCTGAACCTGGAGGCCAACGTGGTGGTGCGCGACGCCGCGTTCGCCCTGCACTTGAGCGGGCGTCTTGATCAAATGATGCGGCACGGGTGCCAGCGCGTGCAGCTGCCGACACCAGGGCGGCTGCGCTCGGCCTGGATCGCGCTGCGCAGTCTGGTGGTGTTCCACGTCCTGCGCCGCTACCCGACCTGGGCCCGGCTCACCGGCATGAGCGCGCCGCAGGTGGTTCCCATGCGGACCGACTCGGCATGAAGCCCTGGGCCCGCACCACCTGGTCGTGGTTCAAGCGGGTGGCACCTTGGGCGCTGGCGGCGCTGGTGCTCACACTGGTGGTGCGGCAGGCCCGCACGGTGGACTGGCCCGCGGTCTGGCAGGCGCTGCAGCAGATGCCGCCTGGTCGGCTGGCGGCGGCGGCCGGCCTGGCGCTGCTCAGCCATGGCCTGTACGCCAGCTTCGACCTGATCGGGCGCCGGCTCACGGGCCACCGGCTGTCCACGCTGCGAACGCTCGGCACCGCCGCCATCAGCTACGCCTTCAACCTCAACGCCGGCGCGCTGGTGGGCGGCTTCGCCCTGCGGCTGCGGCTGTACACGCGCCGGGGTCTCTCCGCGTCCACGGTGGCGCAGATCATTGCGCACAGCATGGCGACCAACTGGCTGGGTTATTTGTGGGTGGGCGGTGCGGTGCTGCTGTGGGCGCCACCTCGCCTGAGCGCCGGCTGGGCGCTGCCGGACCCGGCCCTGCGCGCCATCGGGCTGGCGATGGTGCTGGCGGCGCTGGCCTACCCGGTGCTGTGCCACTTCACGGGCCCGCGTCGGCTGGCCTGGCGTGGCCGCTCGCTGACGTTGGCCAGCACCCCCATGGCGGTGTGGCAGATGGTGGCGGGTGGCGCGAGCTGGCTGCTGATCGGCGCCACCGTCTGGAGCCTGTTCGGGGGCCGCATCGACTATCCCACCGTGCTCGGTGCCCTGCTGCTGGCGGCGCTGGCCGGTGTGCTGACGCACGTGCCGGCGGGCCTGGGTGTGCTGGAAGCGGTGTTCGTGGCCACGCTCGGCTCGCGCCTGCCGGTGGCCGAGGTGCTCGCCACGGTGCTGGCCTACCGCGCCACCTACTACCTGTTGCCGCTGGCGCTGGCACTGCCCGCCTACGCGCTGAGCGAGGCGGCTGCGCGGCACCAGACCGTTGCGGCCGGGACGCCGGACCGGCACTAACCTCGTCGCGCCCGCTCGTACAGCGCCTGCACCTTGGGCACGTTCGCCTGCAGCTCCCGGATGCGGTTCGGTCCGTTCGGGTGGGTCGAGAGGAAGGCCGGGCCGCCACCCTTGTTGGCCGCCGCCATCTTCTGCCAGAGGCTCACGCTGGCCTGGGGCTGAAACGCGCCGCGGGCGGCCATTTCCAGGCCCACCAGATCGGCCTCGGTCTCATCTTCGCGGCTGAACTTGAGCGTGAGCAGTTGCGCGCTCAGGTCGGCGGCGACGGAGCCCAGGTTGCCCAGGCCCAGCAGCTCGGCGCCCAGGCGCAGGCCGAGGTTGGTGGCGCTGCTTTTGGCCAGGCGTTCCCGTGCGTGTTCGCGCAGCGCATGGGCCATTTCGTGGCCCATGATCATGGCGGCTTCGTCGTCGCTCAGCTTGAGCTGGCTCAGGATGCCGGTGTAGAAGGCGATCTTGCCGCCGGGCAGGCAGAAGGCGTTGATCTGGTCGCTGTGGATCAGGATCACCTCCCAGCGCCAGTCCCTGGCGCGCGGGTTCCAGGCGGCGGTGTGCGGAATGATGCGCTTGGCGATGGCGTGCAGCCGCCGGGTCTGCGGGTGGTTGGCGGGCAGCAGGGCGTTTTGCTGCTTCGCTTCCTGCACGGTCTGCACAAACTGCTGGCGGCCGGCCTGTTCGATCTGGTCGGCGGGCACGAGCTTGCGCAGGCTGGACGCTTTGCCCACATCGACCTGCGCCGCTGCGGGCCAGGCCGCCGCTGCCGCGCCCGCGAGCACGAAGGCGCGGCGCGCCTGCCAGGGGCCGCGCTGCGGAGCAGGGGCGGAAGGCGTCTTGAGGTCGCAGAGAAAACAGGAGGGTAGGGCCATAGCATTTCTACTATAGCCCCCCCTAAGAACCGTACGTGCGCCTTTCGACGCATACGGCTCACGCACAACCACTGGCTCGACGGGGTCAAGGGGTTGCATGACCCTCACCCATTTCGCCAGATTAAAGTCCCCGTGCTGGGACCGGCTTGGTGACCTCCAAACCTAGGGCGTGGACACGCCTGTGACACCAAGAATGCAGGAGCACTCGGTTGTTCAGACTGTGGGAGCCACCATATCGAATTTCTTCAATGTGGTGGTCTTCCAGTCCGCCGTCCTCGTACTCCAGGTCGGTGCCACACAACACGCATTTTCCGAACTGCGAGAGCCACAGTTCCAGCCTTTGGGCGTTCCAGATGCTTTGTTTCATCCGTTTCACCCTCAGACCTTCCCAGTACGACTCCCATACTGGATCGAAGGGGTTGTAGTCCCCCTTGATCTTCACATGGCGCACGATGGACGTGTCCGCCAAGTGGTACAGCTGTAGCTGTATCTCTTCCTTCCGCCGGTTGATGACCTTGGCGGCAAACTCCCAACGGGTGTCGAGATGACTCCAGTGGTACAGAAGCACTTTGCCTCTGCTCCATCGTGGGTGTCGCCGCATCCCCCATCGCATCAACCGCCAGAAAATCTGGCGGTCCAGCTTGGTGAACGTTTCCTTGGCCACCACCCCTTGGTGGTACCTTGCCCAGCCTTTGAGGACTGGGTTCAATTTCTGTATCAACTCGGCCTTAGGTCGGGCAAGGTTTTTTGCAATGACGTCCCTCACCTTGCCATAGAACGCTTGCACGTTTTTCCGGGTTGGTTTGATGAGCAGTGTGTCCGAGTATTTTCGGAAATTCCACCCCAGGAAATCAAAGCCATCGTTGATATGCACGATGCGCGTCTTCGCCATTTGCAGCTCCAGTCCCCGCTCTCGCAGGAAGGTTTCCACATACGGCTGGACCACAGCTTCCAGCAACTCTTTCGAGTCGCCGGTCACCACAAAGTCATCGGCGTACCTCACGAGATTCACCTTGGGATTGGGTGATTTCTTCGGTGTCTTGAGGCTCCTGATCAGCTTCTCCAAACCCCGTTCCAATCCGTCCAGTGTCAGGTTGGCCAGCAGCGGCGAGATGATCCCCCCCTGGGGTGTTCCCGCGTCTGTCGGCTGTAGCTGACTCTGTTCGACCACTCCGCAGCGCAACCACTGTTTGAGCACCCGCTTGTTCATGCGAACGTTGGCGAGCAACCAGTCGTGGTTGATGTTGTCAAAGAACCCCTTGATGTCCGCATCCAGCACCCATTTGGCCGAGGCCTTTTGGGATAGAGACACAAACAATTGCGAGCGTGCATCGTGTGTGCTTCGACCTTTTCTGAACCCGTAAGAGTTCGGATCGGCGTGGCACTCGGATGTAGGTTCCATTGCGAGCAAGAACAGGGCTTGCATCGCTCGGTCCAGCATGGTCGGTATCCCCAGTGGGCGCTTCTTTCCATCGCTCTTGGGTATCCAGACACGCCGCAACGGCTTGGCCCGATACCCATGCAGTGTCAATCGACTCACTGCTTCCCATTTCTTACTCGGCGTATCCCAGAGCTCGCGATCAACGCCACTTGTTCGCTTCCCTTGGTTTTCGGTCACTTTCCTGACGGCCAATGCCTTGGCCTGCCAGGATCGGATGAGATTTCTTTGAAGTCGTTTGACCCTTCGGAAATCCTTTTCCAGTTCCGCCTGCGCGATTTTCGCTTGCGCTTTTCCTACGAATGCTTGAACAGCCTTCCAGTCAATGGAATGCCACTCGCTGTATTCGTCACGGGGCGCAGCATCGAAGATTGCCTCGATGTTTTCCATACCATCCCCGGTTCGGTTAGGACCCGAAGGAAGGCACCCGTCCCCGAGGGCACGAGTGCCCTCCAGGGTCGGTTTAAAAGACGCTCACGGCTCGCGCCGTCGCACCTGTTGCAAGTCAGCAGGTTTTCACCTCAGGGTATGACCCCTATGCCGCCCATTACAGACGGCCGTTCGCTTTTTGCAACTTCCTCTGCCCGCTGCACCATGACCCTCCCTCCATTACGTTGTTTGGGTTTGCTGACCCCCGCAGGGGGTCAGCGATGCATCGGGTTTACCTCGTTTCCCAAGGTGCCCCGTCGGTCGGCAGACCGACAGATGGGGTTAGGGACTCACTTTCCGCCGAGCGCTCACGGGGAACGAGTTGAAGTCCATGACCTGCAACTCCCGAGCGCTATGCCTTTTGGCCTCAGCTCCCTCCTGTCGGAGGAGACAAGCGTTAGCTGAACTATTGTTACGACGGTTCAGACGTGAGTTCACATTACATTTCCCGTACCCTTTTCCTCATCATCTCTTCCCGGTCTTGCTTGGGGAATCGGACACGTTCGCACGTGGCCTGTGCACCTTGCGGTGCGGGATGTTTATCCACGGCTTCTCACCGACCAGTTACCCGGTTAGCTCGCGTGGATGAGGACACACTGTTCCAAGTGTGGTTCTGGTTGAGAACAAGACACCTTGAGTGGTGTCGATCTGTTGTCGGCCAAGACTCCGACTGCAGCGAAATTTACATATAGTTACGTATTTTCGATGCGTGGATGCAACAGAAATAGCCCCGAAGGGGCCATTCTTTTGCACATGATCAGCACAGCAGGCTGTTCATGGGTCTATTCCCAGGGGGAAATATGACACTTTGATTGAGCGACCATGCACGGCTCCGCTCGGGCTCCTCACCTATGAAATTCATAGAGAAAAGCTGTCTTGGTTCATGCTGAATGGTTCAGCTACAGAAGCGACTTCGAGTCGCACCATGGGTCAATAATAGGCAAAGCCCCCGCCGGGCGCACCCACCTGCCGCAATGACCGAGAACGCCGTCACGACTTCGACCCCACCCCCCACAGCCCGGCCCACCTGGGGCGAAACCCTGCGGGCCTATCTGGAGCCCGCCAGCCTGCGCATGTTCGCGCTCGGTTTCTCGGCCGGCTTGCCGTTGCTGCTGGTGCTGGGCACGCTGAGCTTTCGCCTGCGCGAGGCGGGGCTGGACCGCACGACCATCGGTTACCTGAGCTGGGTCGGTCTGGCCTACGGGTTCAAGTGGTGCTGGTCGCCGCTGGTGGACCGGTTGCCGATCCCGCTGCTCACGCGCTGGCTCGGGCGGCGGCGCAGCTGGTTGCTGCTGTCGCAAGGGGCGATCATGGCGGCGCTGGTGGGCATGGCGCTCTCGGACCCGCGCACCGGGCTGAACGTGGTGGTGTGGTGCGCGCTGGCGGTGGCGTTTGCCTCGGCCACGCAGGACATCGCGCTGGACGCGTACCGCATCGAGTCCGCCGACACGCGGCACCAGGGCGTGCTCGCCGCCACGTACCAGACGGGCTACCGGCTGGCGATGATCTGGGCGGGGGCGGGGGTGTTGTGGCTGGCGGCGCGGGCCGAGGTGGCACCGGTGGCGCAGGCCTTGGCGGCCGTGGCTGACGCCGCCAAGCCCGCGCCGGGGTCGCTGTACCAGAACGCGGCGTGGACCACGGCCTACCTCGTCATGGCCGCGAGCATGCTGGTGGGTGTCGTGACGGTGCTGTTTTCGCGCGAACCGGTCCAGCTCGCCGTGCCGCCCTCGCGCAATGCGGCCGAGTGGTTTCGGGGCGCTTTCGTCGAGCCGTTCGCCGACTTCCTCCAGCGCTACGGCAAGCAGGCCCTGCTGATCCTGGCGCTGATCGGCGTCTACCGCATCAGTGATGTGGTGATGGGCATCATGGCCAACCCGTTTTACGTGGACATGGGCTACACCAAGGACGAGGTGGCGGCGGTGACCAAGGTTTACGGCGTGATCATGACCCTGGTCGGCGCCTTCATCGGCGGCGCGCTGTCGCTGCGCTGGGGCGTGATGCGGGTGCTGATGCTGGGCGCCATCCTGTCGGCGGCGAGCAACCTGCTGTTCGCCTGGCTCGCCGGTCATGGCCACGACGTGACGGCGCTGATCGCCGTGATCTCGGCCGACAACCTCAGCGCGGGCGTGGCCTCGGCCGGCTTCATCGCCTACCTCTCCAGCCTGACCAACGTCACGTACTCGGCCACGCAGTACGCGCTGTTCAGCTCCATGATGCTGCTGGCGCCCAAGTGGCTGGCGGGCTATTCGGGGGCGTTCGTCGATGCCTACGACTACCCGACCTTCTTCACCGCAACGGCCTTTCTCGGTGTTCCGGTGTTGCTGCTGGTCTGGCTCGCCACGCGCCTCATTCCGCTGCCGGAGCGTCCAGCAGGCGTTTGAGCTCGGCCTTCTGCACCTTGCCGAGCGCGGTCTTGGGCAGGGCGTCGACGCGAAGCCAGCGGCGCGGCCACTTGTAGCGCGCCAGGCGCCCTTCGAGGAAATGCTGCAGGGGTTCGGCCCAGTCCGGACGGTCGTGCTCGCCGGGCTGCAGAACCAGCACCGCGACCGCCACCTCGCCCCAGCGCGCGTCGGCCTGGCCGATCACGCTGCACTCGACCACCAGCGGGTGTTGCAACAGCAGGTTTTCGATCTCTGCCGGGTAGATGTTCTCGCCGCCGGAAATGATCATGTCCTTGGACCGGCCGACCACGGTGAAGCTACCGTCCGGCGCCTGTTGCGCCAGGTCGCCGCTGTGGAAGAAGCCGTCAGCGTCGCAGGCCGCGCGGTCGGGCCAGTAGCGCTGCACCACGTTCGGCGCGCGCAGGCAGATCTCGCCCACTTCGCCAGGCGCCACCACAGCGCCTAGGGGGTCGCGCAGCTGCACCTCGACACCGGGGGCCGGCCAGCCGCAGGAGCCGGCATGGTCCTGGGCGTTTTCGGCTGGCAGGGCGATCGAGAACGGGCCGGTTTCGGTGCTGCCGTAGACGTTGCAGACCGGCACGCCGCGCGCATGAAACGCGGCCAGCGGTGCGGGCGGCAGCAGGCTGGAGCCGGCCCAGACCGCGCGCAGGCTGGACAGGTCGGTGCCGGTCCACTGCGGGTGTTCGGTCAGCGCCTTGAGCGTGGCGGGCACCTGGAGCGTGAGGGTGGGGCGTTCGTTCGCGATGCAGTCCAGCGTGGCCGCGGCGTCGAAACGCGAAAAGAGCAGCACGCGCGCGCCGACCGACAGGGCCGGCAGCGTCTGGAGGCACAGGCCGCCGACGTGGAAGAGCGGCAGCACGGTGAGCACGGTATCGCTCGCCGTCAGACCCTGGACCTGGGCGGCGATGGCCATGTTGGCCAGCAGGTTGCCCTGGGTATGCACCGCGGCTTTGGGGGCGCCCGTGGTGCCGGAGGTGTAGACCAGCAGGACCGGCTGGTCGAGCGCGTCGTCAGGGCCGGGATCGTTCGGGCCCGCCGCGATGGCCGGGTCGGGGTCTTGGGCCAGCTGCCGGGCTGGCACGCGGCACATGCCGGCCGGTGCCGGATCCGGCAGCGCCTCTGCGGCCGGTGCGAAGTGGGCATCGTGGACCAGCAGCCTGGGTTGGCAGTCGGCCAGCACGGCAGCCCACTCGGCTGGTGCGAGCCGGTGGTTCAGCGGCACCAGCAGCGCGCCCAGTCGCGCCAGCGCAAACAGCAGCACGATCTGCAGCGGGTGGTTCAGTCCCAGCCAGGCAATCCGGTCACCGGCCTGCACACCTTGCTGCGCCTGCAACTGCCCGGCGACGGCGACCACCCACGGCGCCAGATCCGCATAGCGGATGTCGGGGCCCGCGGGTGACCCGGGATCGCGAGCGCCCAGCGCGATGGCTTCGGGGCGTTCGTGCGCCAGGCGCTGCAGCAGGGCGTCCAGTGACCGGGCAGGCAGGGGCAGGGGGTTCTCGGGCGGGGCCATTTACCGAACTTTACGCGAGCGGCGCACGCGGTTGACCCGCGCGCGCGAAGATGGCTGACAACCGGATCCTGACCGCTACACTGAATGCCATGACCTCCCCGACGCCTACCCGCCTCCTGATGATCGAAGACGATACCCGGCTGGCCCAGATGGTCACCGACTACCTGGGCCAGTCGGGCTTTGCGGTCACGCACGCGCCCGACGGAGAGCAAGGGCTTGAACATCTGATGTTGCTGCAGCCCGAGCTGGTGATCCTGGACCTGATGATGCCCGGCATGGACGGGCTGGAGGTCTGTCGCCGCATCCGCGCCTTGCCCAACGAGAACGCGCGCGTGCCCGTGCTCATGCTCACCGCCAAAGGCGATCCGATGGACCGCATCATCGGGCTGGAACTGGGTGCCGACGACTACCTGCCCAAACCGTTCGAGCCGCGCGAACTGCTCGCGCGCATCCGCGCCGTGCTGCGCCGCCGGGGGGAGCCGGGCAGCGCTGCATCCGCCACGCGCAGTGCACCCGCGCTGCGCTTTGGCTCACTGGAGATCGACCGCGATGCGCGCACGGTGCAGGTCGCGGGACAGGCGTGTGAACTCACGTCCTACCAGTTCGACCTGCTGGTGGCGATGGCCGAGCGCGCCGGGCGCGTGCTCACGCGCGACCAGATCATGGAGGCCGTGCGTGGCCGCGAGCTCGAAGCGTTCGACCGCAGCATCGACGTGCACATCGGTCGCATCCGCACCGCCATCGAGGTCGACAGCAAAGACCCCAAGCGCATCCTGACGGTGCGCGGCGTGGGCTATGTGTTTGCCAAGCAGCAGGACTAGATGATGCCCCCCTGCGCCGCTTTGCGGCTTCTCCCCAGGGGGACAACGCTGGCGGCCCGGCGAAGCCGGTTCCGCGGCGTTCCCGCTGAATGCACAGCCCGTGTCGCGGAGGTGCGCTCATGAAAAGCCTCTGGGGCCAGCGGCTGTACCTGCGCATCTGGCTCGCTGTGGTGGCGGCCGTGGCGGTGCTGACGCTGGTGGTGGGCTGGCTCTGGCAGATGGCGCTGGATCGGGACCGCGAGGAGCGCGATGCCCGCGTGGCGCGCGAGATCATCTTGCGCAACGGGGCCGGTGAGGAGATGGGGCGGTCGCCCGCCAAGGCGGTGCGCATACCGGGTCAGGGGCTGGAATTCCAGGTGGAGATGAAGGACGGCCAGACGCTTTACGTCCTGCTGCCGCGTGCCAACCGCCCGCCTGGCAGCTTGCCGTCACGGCGCAGCCTGTTCGGCTTGCAGTCGCCCTTTGGTTTCGCCTGGCTGCTGGGGCTGGTGGCGCTGGCGGTGGCGCTGGGGGCGTACCCCATCGTGCGCCGACTGACCAAACGACTGGAAATCCTGCAAAAAGGCGTGGAGCGCTGGGGTCAGGGCGACCTGAGCACGCGCCTGCCCGTGCAGGGCCAGGACGAAGTGGCGTTTCTGGCGGCGCGGTTCAACGCCGCGGCCGAGCGCGTGCAGACCTTGCTGCTCTCCCACAAAGCCTTGCTGGCCAACGCTTCGCACGAGTTGCGTTCGCCGCTGGCGCGCATCCGCATGGGGCTGGAGCTGCTGGGGCATGACCGTGCCGGGTCCAGTCAGCGCGCCGAGATCGCGCGCAGCATCGAGGAGCTGGACCAGCTGATCGACGAGATCCTGCTGGCCAGCCGGCTGGAGGCGCGTGATGCCAACGATGCTTCAACCCTGGGGCCGACAGAGGAAGTTGATCTGGTGGGCCTGGCGGCCGAGGAGTGCGCCCGCACCGGTGCCGATCTGGAGATCGCGCCCGGTGGGTCGTCGCTGCTGGTGCAAGGCCATCCGAGGCTTTTGCGCCGCTTGTTGCGCAACCTGCTGGAAAATGCGCGGCGCTATGGCCGCCCGGTCTCTGGCGCAGATGCCGATCCGGGGGAGCCGCAGGTGCGCCTGACGCTGTCGCAGCGGTCCGGCTCGGGATCCCGGGCGTCGACGACGGGTGCTTCCGGTGTGGCGGTCTTGTGGGTGGACGACCGGGGTCCAGGGGTGCCGACCGAGTTGCAGGCGCGCATTTTCGAGCCGTTCTACCGCCTGCCAGGCGCCAGCGAGAAAGAAGGCGGCGTGGGTCTGGGGCTGTCACTCGTCAAGTCCATCGCCGAGCGCCACCGGGGCTTGGTGCGTTGTGAATCCCGTCCAGGTGGCGGCGCGCGCTTCGTGGTTGAACTGCCGCTGTGAGCGTCAGCCGGGTTTTCATGCGCCAAGGCTCCATCGAGGACCGTATGGCCCGTGTTTTTGGCGAAAAGGTGGGCGATTTTCCAACAAAACGGGCCGATGCTCCCCCAAATGGGGGATGTTTGAAACCCATGTGGCAGCGCACAATAAACCCTGTTGCTGTCACAACATTTCGAAAAAGCAGATCCGGCAAACTCCATACGTTGTTCCAAGCGTTTGAAACTGGTCTCCCAACGACGTCCTTCCAAGGACTTTCAAAGCCACCGCAAGGTGGCTTTTTTTTGTCTGTCTGACCCGTCTGACAAAGGGGTGTCAGGAAGTTGGGTGGCTACAGGCGGTCGATGCCCTGGTCCGAGAGGGTCTTGCCGGCCTTGCGCGAATGCAGGGCTGTCTCCTTGTTCTTTTCCTTGCCGGCCGGGTCGGCATAGTCCCGTTCGTGCTCCAGGTGCAGCACCGGCGCGGTGTACCGCAGGTGTCGGCCCCGGATGCCGGCGTTGTTCAGACGGAACCCGAGTTCGATGTCTTCGGCGCCGTAGCCGAAGTTCTCGTCAAAGCCGTTCACCTTGATCAGGTTGATGCGCCAGGTGGAGCTGTTGCCGCCGTTCCAGGTTTTGCTGACCGGGGTCAGGCTTTCGGCCAGACCCGACATCCACGCCGGGTAGAGCCCGGCTTTCAGCCGGTTGCTGAGACTGTCCAGGGCCTGGTGTGCGGACAGCCACTGCGGCGTGAACACTTCGCCGGATTCGATCTGGCCCCTGGCGACGGCGTTGCTTGTGGGTGCATCCAGGCGAATCACGCCGCCGGTACAGAAGCGACCCGGTTTGCTCAGTGTGAGGTGGCGTTCGACAAACACCCGCCCAGGCACGCAGTCGCCATCCAGAAAGATCAGGTATTCCGCTGTCGAGCTGGCAATGGCTTTGTTCAGGATGCGGTTCTTCCGGAAGCCATGGTCTGCGTGCCAGATGTGGCGAAGCCGCGGACCAAACGCCTCGGCCCATGCGTTCACCAGATCCCGGGTGGCTTGCCCGGAGCCGTCGTCGGCAATGCAGAGCTTGAAGTTGGCGATGGATTGGTGTCGCAGGGCACACAAGGCCAGATCCAGCGCGTGGGGGTTGTTGTAGGTTGAGACAACAAGCTCGACGCTGCCTGGCCTTGCCATGGATTCAGTGCCGGTGCGCCAACTGCTCGTTGGCGCCGAGCCGGTAGACGGAGCCGCAATACGGGCAGCGCGCTTCGCCGGTCTTGGCCACATCCAGGTACACCTTGGGGTGGCTGTTCCAGAGCTTCATGTCGGCCTTGGGGCTGGGGCAGAAGATGCCGCCCTGGTGGTTCAGGTCCGCGGCGGCCAGTTCGATGGTGGATGACGTGCTCATGGGGTGTTTCAAGTTCGGTGGGAATGCCAGGGATCTGTCCAGTGGCACCGCGGAACGGGCTTTGCCCGGCCGCTGGTGCCGCCCCCTGGGGGGTGACGCCGCAGGCGGCGCGGGGGGTCAAACCCTGGCCAGCCAGTGGGCGTACTTGTCGTTGCGGCCATTGACGATGTCAAAGAACGCGCTCTGGATCTTTTCGGTGATCGGGCCGCGGCTGCCGGCGCCGAGCTCGATGCGATCCAGCTCGCGGATCGGGGTCACTTCGGCGGCGGTGCCGGTGAAGAAGGCCTCGTCGGCGATGTAGACCTCGTCGCGGGTGATGCGCTTCTGCACGATCTCCAGGCCCAGGTCCTTGGCGATGTGGAACACGGTGTTGCGCGTGATGCCGTTGAGCGCGCCGGCCGAGAGGTCGGGCGTGTAGATCACGCCGTTCTTGACCACGAAGATGTTCTCGCCCGCGCCTTCGCTCACGAAGCCCGAGCTGTCGAGCAGCAGGGCTTCGTCGTAGCCCTCGTCGGTCACTTCCATGTTGGCCAGGATGGAGTTGGTGTAGTTGCTCACCGCCTTGGCCTGCGTCATGGTGATGTTGACGTGGTGGCGGGTGTAGCTGCTGGTCTTGACGCGGATGCCGCGCTGCAGGCCCTCTTCGCCCAGGTAGGCACCCCAGGACCAGGCTGCCACCATCAGGTGGATGGTGTTGCCCTTGGGGCTGACACCCAGTTTCTTGTCGCCGATCCAGGTGAGCGGGCGGATGTAGGCGCTATCCAGCTTGTTTTCGCGCACCACAGCCTTCTGGGCTTCATTCACTTCTTCCCTGGTGAAAGGCAGCTTCATGCGCAGGATTTTGGCGCTGTTGAACAGGCGCTCGGTGTGTTCTTCCAGGCGGAAGATCGCCGTGCCGTTGGCCGTGTTGTAGGCGCGCACGCCTTCAAAGGCGCCACAGCCGTAGTGCAGGGTGTGGGTCAGCACGTGGATCTTGGCGTCGCGCCAGTCGACCATCTGGCCGTCCATCCAGATCTTGCCATCGCGGTCGGACATCGAGGGAACTACGGGGCTCATGCATTCGTCCTTTGGAAATGAGGGGGCGGCCCGGGGCCAGGCCTGCCAACCGGCAATTTTACGGCGCCGGGTCCGTGGCCTGGTCGGTCGCCAGGCGGTCCAGGGTCCAGCTCTGCAGCCGGCCGCGCTGGAAGGTGCCGGTCACCGACGAGGCACTGCCGTCGGTCCAGCGGAACACCTCGGGTTCCTCGCCCTCGACGGACAGGCGCTCTCCGAGCGCGCGCGTCATGGCGATCACATGCATCAGCGTCACGCCGGTCTTGAGTTTTGCGTTGAGCATGACGGCGCTGTCGACCCAGCCGATCGGCCGGTTCGCGGCCCGTTTCATGACCGTCATCAGTCGCGTGAAGTGCAGCAGCAGCCACATGAGCAGACCGCCCGACACGGCAACCACGCCGGGCCAGCCGTAGCCTCGATACGCCAGATACAGCAGCACAGCGCCGGCCAGGGGCACAACAAGTCTTTGAAAGTTCATGCCCCGGATTGTCGCGGCTGGCGACGGTCGGCTGGCTGCGGACACTGCGTATCTGTCCGCGTCAGGTCAGGCCAGGCTGCGCGCGAGTTCCATCGCCTCTTCAATGCGCTCCACGGCGTGGATGGTCAGGCCCTCGAAGGCCTTGTCGTTTTTCTTCGGCGCGTTGGCCTTGGGCACCACGGCCACGCTGAAGCCCAGCTTGGCGGCTTCCTTCAGCCGCTCCTGGCCGCGCGGCGCGGGCCGCACCTCGCCGGCCAGGCCCACCTCGCCAAAGGCAATGAAGCCTTTGGGCAGGGGCTTGCCGCGCAGGCTGCTGGTGATGGCCAGCATCACGGCCAGGTCGGCGGCGGGTTCGCTGATGCGAACGCCGCCGACGGCGTTGACGAAGACGTCCTGGTCCATGCAGGCCACGCCGGCGTGGCGGTGCAGCACGGCCAGCAGCATGGCCAGGCGGTCGCGGTCCAGGCCCACACTGAGGCGCCGTGGCGAAGGGCCGCCGCTGTCCACCAGCGCCTGGATCTCCACCAGCATCGGCCGCGTGCCTTCCAGCGTCACCATCACGCAGCTGCCGGGCACGGGTTCGGAATGTTGCGAAAGAAAGATTGCGCTCGGGTTGCTCACGCCCTTGAGTCCACGCTCGGTCATCGCGAACACGCCGATCTCGTTCACCGCGCCAAAGCGGTTCTTGATCGCGCGGATCAGGCGGAAGCTCGAATGGGTGTCGCCTTCGAAATACAGCACCGTGTCCACCATGTGTTCCAGCACACGCGGTCCGGCCAGCGCGCCTTCCTTGGTCACGTGGCCGACCAGCACGATGGCCGTGCCGCTGGCCTTGGCCGCACGAGTGAGATGGGCCGCGCACTCGCGCACCTGCGCCACCGAGCCCGGTGCGCTGGTGAGCTGCTCGGAATACACCGTCTGGATCGAGTCGATCACGGCGATGGCGGGCCTCACATGGTCCAGCGTGGCGAGGATCTTCTCCAGCTGGATCTCGGCCAGCACGCTGACCTGCGAACCGTCCAGCCCCAGCCGGCGCGAGCGCAGCGCCACCTGGGCTCCACTTTCTTCACCCGTGACGTAGAGCGTCTTCTGGCCGGATCGCTGCAGCGAATCCAGCGCCTGCAGCAGCAGGGTGGACTTGCCGATGCCCGGGTCGCCGCCGATCAGCACCACGCCGCCCTCCACGATGCCGCCGCCCAGCACCCGGTCCAGTTCGTCGTGACCGGTGGGCGTGCGCTGCACGTCGGTGGCGTCGATGTCGGCCAGCGTCGTGACCTCGGCCGTCTTCGCCAGTGAGGCGAAGCGGTTCTTCGCCGGGGAGGTGGATTCGGCCACCGATTCGATCAGCGTGTTCCAGGCGTTGCAGTGCGGGCACTTGCCCAGCCACTTGGGGCTGCTGCCGCCGCATTCGTTGCAGGTGTATTGGGTTTTTTCTTTGGCCATGTGGCAGGCAATATAGTCGAGTCCCGCCGGGCTGGCCCCGGCCCCGCCCGCACCCACTGGACCGCTTTTGCCCGACCCCCGCCATCCCTCCCCGCCGCCCGCCGCGGCCTTGCGCGCGCTGCCGCCCGGCGAACAGCCGCTGACGGCCGCCGCGCGGGCCTTCAACCTGCAGCTGACCCGCGTCGACAAGCTCAAGGCGCAGCTCTCCGAACTGGACGCGCTGGGCCAGTCGCACCGCGTGGAGGTGCATCGCTGGGTCGCGCCCTTGCAGCAGCGCCAGCGCCAGCGCATGCGCGAACTGGCCTTGTGGCTGGCGGAGTGCCTGCAGGGCAAGACCCTGAGCAGCCGGCAGCAGGCGACGGCGACCGAGGCCCTGTGCCGGCTGGCGCAGTCCCTGGCCGAGGAGGGCGACAGCGCCATGGCCGCGCTGCACGACCAGCACAGCCCGCAGACGCTGGCGCAGAAGAAGCAGGCCGCGGCCGACGCCCTGCGCGAGCGGCTGGAGCAGGTGCTGGGCGAACCGCTGGCTGATGCCAGTGAAGACGCGTCGGTGGAAGAGCTGTTGCGCGCCGGCATGGCGCGGCTGCGCGAGTCGCAAGGCGAAGAACAGGCGCGCCGCCAGGCGAAGACGAAGGCGCGCAAGGCGCGGCAGAAACCCGGCGCGGAACAGACCCAGGCCCAGGTGCAGCAGGCCGACGCCGAGACACAGCTGCGCACGCTGTTTCGCCAGCTCGCCAGCGCCCTGCACCCGGACCGCGAGACCGACGCTCAGGAGCGCCTGCGCAAGACCGCGCTCATGAGCGAGGCCAACGCCGCCTATGGCCGCAAGGATCTGGTGACGCTGATGCAGATCCAGCTGCGCGCCGAGCTGGCCGACCCGGCCGCCGTATCGCGCCTGGCCGAAGACAAGCTGGCCGCGCTGACCCTGTTGCTCAAGCAGCAGGTGGCCGGGCTGGAGCGCGAGCGCGCCGCGCGCCAGCAGCGTCTGGCGGGCGAATTCGACCTGCCGCCGGGCCAGGTGGCCAACCCGAACACGCTCAAACAGCATCTGCTGGCCCAGGTGGCGGCGCTGGAGTCGGCTCTGGCGCAGACCGAGCAGGATCTGGAGCAGGTGCAGGAACCGGCCGGCCTCAAGCGCTGGCTGAACCGGCAGCGCGAAACACCGGGTCGTGCGCGTGCGGACCGCGATCCCGACGACTATTTCTGAACCGCCCCTGGCGACTCACGTCGCCGGGTGGCTGTAACGGCGTTTCACTTCGGCGATCTCCACCGAATACGCGGCGTACCAGCGCTCGCGCCCCAGTTGCTGCGCGGCCAGATGGTCGGTGTGCTGTTTCCAGGCGCGGATGCTGGCCTCGTCGGGCCAGTACGACACGGCAATTTCCTGCTTGCCCTCGGTGGCGGCGGTGAAGTCCAGGCAGCCGAACCGCGTCAGCGCGAGTTCACGCATCTGCGCGGCCATGGCGCTGTAGTCGGCATCGAGGGCGCGCGCCTGGGCGCGGAAGATCACGACAAACATTCGAAGCCCTGGATGAGTTGACGGGTGATGTCGGCCGCCGGCAGCGACCGGCAACCGCTGGCGTTCTGGCCCGACCACAGCGGTGAAAAATCGCCACGGCCCAGCGCCTCGAAGTGAGCGCGCAACGGCGCCATGGCGGCGGTGGCGAGCGGGAAGGCCGGCGCGGCCGGGCTCAGGGGACCGAGTTCGCGCATCACGCGGTTGACGATGCCGCGCGCCGGCCGGCCGGTGAACACGTTGGTGAGCGCGGTGTGGCGCACGGCGGCGCTTTGCAGCGCGGCGCGGTGCAGTTCGCTGGTGGTGGCTTCCGCGCTGCACAGGTAAGCCGTGCCCACCTGCACACCCGCCGCACCCAGCGCCATCGCCGCGGCCACGCCCGCCGCATCGGCGATACCGCCAGCGGCGATCACCGGCACGTCCACGGCGGCCACGATCTGCGGCAGCAGCGCGAAGATGCCCAACTGTGTGGTGATGTCTTCCGTCAGGAACATGCCGCGGTGGCCACCGGCTTCCAGGCCCTGGGCGATCACCGCATCGGCGCCGTGGGCCACGAGCCAGCGCGCTTCGTCCACCGTGGTGGCGCTGGACAGCACCACGCTGCCCCAGCTCTTCACACGGGCCACCAGCTCGGGGGCCGGCAGGCCGAAGTGGAAGCTCACCACCGGCGGACGGAAGGGTTCGAGCAGGTCGGCCGTTGCGGCGCTGAACGGGATGCGGCCGGCGCCGGCCGGCACCCCGGCGAGGTCCAGCCCGGCCTCGGCATAGAAGGGGGCGAGCGCCGCGCGCCAGCTGGCCTCGCGGGCCGCATCGGGCTCGGGTGGTGTGTGGCAGAAAAAGTTGACGTTCCAGGGACGCTGCGTGCCGGTGCTCAGGGTCGTCAGCTCGCGCTGCAGGGCCTCGGGTGTGAGCATGGCGCAGGGCAGGGAGCCCAGGCCGCCGGCGTTGCTGACGGCAATGGCCAGGGCCGCGCCCTGCACGCCGGCCATGGGGGCCTGGATCAGCGGGAATTCGGTGCCCAGCAGGGAAGGGAGGTTTTTCATGGCGCGCATTGTCCCCCTGCGCCGCCCGGTCGTGTGCTGCCCAAGGGCTTCATCGGGAAAACCCTCGGTTTGAGGCTGGGGAAATCATTTAACATATTAAATAAATGAGCACCGAAACCCCCTTTGTCCACCGCAACCTGCCGCGCCTGCTGCTCGAAGCGCGCGAGGCCGTGATGCAGCACACCCGGCCCAGCCTGCGCGAGCACGGCCTGTCGGACCAGCAGTGGCGCGTGTTGCGCGTGCTGGGTGAACACGCGGCCGATCCGGCGGGCGTGGAGACCGGCCGCGTGGCCAGCGAAGCCCTGCTGCTGGGCCCCAGCCTCACCGGCGTGCTCACGCGCATGGAACGCGACGGCCTGATCAGCCGCGCGCGTTGCCCGCAGGACGCGCGCCGCACGGTGGTGCGCGCCACGCCAGCTGGACTGAAGCTGGTGCGCACGCTGTCGTTGACCATCGAGGCGCACTACGCCTGGATGGAATCGCAACTGGGTAAGGCGCGGCTGGCGCAGCTCTACACCCTGCTCGACAGCGTGATCGCGCTGGAAGTGCCCGATGCCGATGCGGTCGAGGGCGGGGCCGAACAAGACGCCGCATGAAGGAACCGAGATGAACACCCCCTGGACCCCGCCGTACCTGCCGCAGGGCACGGTCTACGGCACCCTGCTGAACTTCCGGCGCGAACACGCGCTGTGGGCGCCGCGCATGAACGAGGCGCCCTACAAGGCGCCGCCGCAGGCGCCGGTGCTCTACATCAAGACCGCCAACACCTTCACACCGTCGGGCCATGCCATCGCGCTGCCCCGCCAGGTCGCCGAGGTCGATGTGAGCGCGTCGCTCGGTCTGGTTGCGGGCGAGGGCGGCCGGGTCGCGAGCGCCGTGCTGTTCAACAACGTGGCGATTCCGCACGAGAGCTACTTCCGCCCGTCGGTGAAGTTCCGCTGTGTGGACGGCTTCCTCGGTGTGGGGCGCGATGCCGTGGCGCTGGACGTCCTGGGGGGCCTCGACGGCCTGGCCGGGCTCGTGATCGAGCTGCGCATCAATGGCGTGCACCGCCAGACCGTGGCGCTGGCCGATCTGGTGCGCGACGCGGCCACGCTCTGGGCCGACGTGAACGCCTTCCAGGCCTTGCGGCCGGGCGACGTGTTGATGCTGGGCACCGATTGCCTGCCCGACGGCACCCGCCCGCGCGCCAAAGCCGGGGACGCGGTGGAGATCCTGGCCACCGGCTTCAAGCCGCTGGTGAACGCCTTCGTCGGAGAAGCGTCATGAAAAGAGCCCGTATCGCCTGGGCCGGCGCGGTCCACGACGCCATCGAAGCCGATGGCCAGCTCGAACTGCTCACCCCCGCTTTCAAAGGTCGCCGCGTGACTTTCAACGAGGTGGTCTGGCTGCCGCCGCTGGCGCCCGTTGACCGCGCGCGCACTGTGCTCGCGCTGGGTCTGAACTACGCCGATCACGCCAAGGAACTTGATTTCAAGGCGCCCGAAGAGCCGCTGGCCTTCGTCAAGGGCGAGTCCTCGCTGATCGGTCACCGCGCCTTCACCGTGCGACCCGACGGCGTGATGTTCATGCATTACGAATGTGAACTCGCGGTGGTGATCGGCAAGCCTGCGAAGCGCGTGAAGAAGGCCGACGCATTGCAGTACGTGGCCGGCTACACCGTGGCCAACGATTACGCGATCCGGGACTACCTGGAGAACTGGTACCGCCCCAACCTCAAGGTCAAGAACCGCGACACCTGCACACCCATCGGGCCTTGGCTGGTGGACGCGGCCGATGTGCCCGACCCGATGAACCTGGCGCTCACGACCACCGTGAACGGTCAGCTCACGCAGCAGGGCAGCACGAAAGACATGATCTTCGATGTGCCCACGCTGATCGAATATTTCAGCAGCTTCATGACCCTGATGCCCGGCGACCTGATCCTCACCGGCACGCCCGACGGCGTGGTGGATTGCCAGCCGGGGGACGTGATCGTCACGTCCATCGAACACATCGGTGAACTCATGAACACCATCACAGCGGCGCCCAAGGCCGCCTGACAACGCAGGAACCGACATGACCCAACGCATTGACCACCTCATCAACGGCAAGACGGTTGCTGGCAGCGACTACTTCGAAACGATCAACCCCGCCACACAAGGCGTGCTGGCCGAAGTGGCTTCGGGCACCGAGGCCGACATCAACGCGGCGGTGCAGGCCGCCAAGGACGCCTTCCCGGCCTGGGCCGGCCTGCCGGCCACCGAGCGCGCGAGGAAGATCCGCGCACTCGGCGAGCTGATCGCGAAACACGTGCCCGAGATCGCGCAGACCGAAACCGACGACACCGGCCAGGTGATCGCGCAGACCGGCAAGCAGCTGATCCCGCGCGCGGCGGACAACTTCAGCTACTTCGCCGAGATGTGCACGCGCGTGGACGGCCACACCTACCCCACGCCCACGCACCTGAACTACACGCTGTTCCACCCGGTCGGCGTGTGCGCGCTGATCAGCCCGTGGAACGTGCCCTTCATGACGGCCACCTGGAAGGTCGCGCCCGCGCTGGCGTTTGGCAACACGGCGGTGCTGAAGATGAGCGAGCTGTCGCCCCTGACCGCCGCGCGTCTGGGCGAGCTGGCGCTGGAGGCTGGCATCCCGGCCGGCGTGTTGAACGTGGTGCACGGCTTCGGCAAGGAAGCGGGCGAGCCGCTGTGTGCCCACCCGGACGTGCGCGCGATTTCCTTCACCGGCTCCACGGCGACGGGCAACCGCATCGTCAAGACCGCGGGCCTGAAGAAATTCAGCATGGAACTGGGCGGCAAGAGCCCGTTCGTGGTCTTCGACGACGCGGACCTGGACCGCGCGCTCGACGCCGCACTCTTCATGATCTTCAGCAACAACGGCGAGCGCTGCACCGCCGGCAGCCGCATTCTGGTGCAGCAAAGCATCTACGCCGACTTCGCTGCGAAGTTCGCCGAACGCGCCAAACGCATCGTCGTGGGCGACCCGCAGGACGAGAAGACCACCATCGGTCCGATGATCAGCCAGGGCCACATGGCCAAGGTGCGCAGCTACATCGAGCTGGGGCCGAAGGAGGGCGCGACGCTGTTGTGCGGTGGCCTCGACCGGCCGTCGTATGCGGCCGAACTGCCCGCGCATGTGCAGCGTGGCAACTATGTCTGGCCTACGGTGTTTGCCGACGTGGACAACCGCATGCGGATCGCGCAGGAAGAGATCTTCGGCCCGGTGGCCTGCCTGATTCCGTTCCGGGACGAGGCTCACGCCATCGAGTTGGCGAACGACATTGCTTACGGTCTCTCCAGCTACGTCTGGACCGAGAACCTGGGCAAGGCACACCGCGTGGCCGCGGCGGTGGAGGCGGGCATGTGTTTCGTGAATTCGCAGAATGTGCGGGATCTGCGGCAACCCTTCGGTGGCACCAAGGCTTCGGGCACGGGGCGCGAGGGCGGCACCTGGAGTTACGAGGTGTTCCTGGAGCCCAAGAACGTGGCGGTCTCCCTCGGTTCCCATCACATTCCTCATTGGGGGGTGTGATTTGTTCTCCGCTGTTTCGCTCAAAGGGGTGGGCAGGATCGAACGGCCGGGGCGCTCTGCTCCGCTCATGTCCCCCGGAACGGGCTGCGCCCGTTCCTCCTCCTTTACTTCGCTGCGCAGAACACCCCACCCGATCGATCCGACGCGAGGTGTCGGCGCTCATGCGGCGACGGACCAGCTGTGCAGTGGGTTGGCTACGCCGGGTGTCCACCGCAGCGAAGTAAAGGAGGAGGGCTGCGCGCAGCGCAGACCGGGGGACATGAGCGGAGGTGGGCGCCCGGCGTGGCCAACCCACGGGGCCAACGAAGTATTTCCCACCATCAGCAGGAGACAAAACACATGGGCAAAGTAGCACTCGTAGGAAAGATCACCCACGTCCCTTCTATGTACCTCAGCGAACTCGACGGCCCCCGCAAAGACTCCCGCCAGGACGCCATCGACGGCCACAAGGAAATCGCGCGCCGCTGCAAAGCGCTGGGCGTCGACACCATCGTCGTGTTCGACACCCACTGGCTCGTCAACGCCAGCTACCACCTCAACTGCGCGCCGCATTTTGAAGGCACCTACACCAGCAACGAGCTGCCGCACTTCATCAGCAACATGCCGTTTGCCATCCCCGGCAACCCCGAGCTCGGGCAGCTGCTGGCCAGGGTGGCCAACGAACACGGCGTGGAAACCCTGGCACACCACGCCACCACGCTCGGCCCGGAGTACGGCACGCTGGTGCCCATGCGCTACATGAACGCCGACCAGCACTTCAAGGCCGTCTCGGTCTCGGCGCTGTGCACGGTTCACTACCTCAACGACAGCGCGCGCCTGGGCTGGGCCATGCGCAAGGCGGTCGAAGACCACTACGACGGCACCGTCGCCTTCCTCGCCAGCGGCAGCTTGAGCCACCGCTTCGCACAGAACGGCCTCGCGCCCGAATTCGCCTTCAAGGTCTGGAGCCCCTTCCTCGAAACGCTGGACCACCGCGTGGTGCAGATGTGGGAAAACGGCGAGTGGGCCAACTTCTGCGGCATGCTGCCCGAGTACGCTGCCAAGGGTCACGGCGAAGGCTTCATGCACGACACCGCCATGATGCTGGGCGTGCTGGGCTGGAGCGAATACGACGGCAAGGCCGAGGTCATCACGCCGTATTTCGGTGCCAGCGGCACCGGCCAGATCAACGCCGTGTTTCCCGTCACCCCCGTCACGGGCAAAGCCATTCCCAAGGCGCAGGCCTCGGCCGCCGACGGCTTCAGCCTGGTCAGCACGAGACTCTGAACATGCCCCACCTCGTCATCCTCTACACCCCCAACCTCGACAAGCCCGCGGCCGAAGGCGGCGTCGACATGAGCGGCCTGTGCCGCGCCCTGTGCGACACCATGCTCGCGGTGCGCGACGATCAGGACCGGCAGGTCTTCCCCCACGGTGGCACGCGCGTGTTCGCCTACCCCGCCGCGCACAGCGCGGTGTCCGACGGCGGTGCGGCCGGCATCGCGGCCGGCCTGGGCGGCGACTACGCCTTTGTCTACATGAACGTGCGCATGGCCCAGGGCCGCAGCGCTGTCGTTCACCAGCGCGTGGGCGAGGCGCTGAACGCCTGCGTGAAAGAACGCTTCGCCGAGCAACTCGCCAGACGCCCCATCGGCATCACCGTGCAGGTGGACGAAGGCCACGAGGTCTTCGACGCCAAGAACAGTTCCCTGCACCCGCTCTTTGCACCCAAGAAAGCCTGACCCCATGTTCAGCCCCGAACTCATCGCCCAGCTCGCCGCCGAGCTGCAGCAGTCGCAACAGACGCGCACGCCGGTCGAACATTTCTCCAAACGCCACCCGGGCATGACCGTCGACGACGGCTACCGCATCGGCCGCGCCTGGGTCGAACTGCAGAAGGCCGAAGGACGCCAGGTCATCGGCCACAAGATCGGCCTCACCAGCCGCGCCATGCAGATCAGCAGCCAGATCGACGAGCCGGATTACGGCACGCTGCTCGATCACATGCTCTACACCGCGCAGGCCGGCGAGGTGCTGGAGATCCCCGTGAAGCACTTCATCGCCCCGCGCGTCGAGGTCGAGCTGGCCTTTGTGCTCAAGGCTCCACTCACCGGGCCGGACGTGACGGTGGACGATGTGCTCGCTGCCACCGACTACATCACGCCCGCCATCGAGATCATCGACGCACGCATCGAGCAGTTCGACCGCCACACGAAAGTGATGCGCAAGGTCTACGACACCATCAGCGACAACGCGGCCAACGCCGGCATCGTGATCGGTGCGGGCGACCCGGCGTTCCGCGCTGACCCGCGCGCCACCAACCGCCCCTGGTGTGGCGCCATCCTGCGGCAGAACGGCGCGGTCGAAGAGACGGGCCTGGCCGCCGGCGTGCAGGGCGACCCCGCCATCGGCATCGCCTGGCTGGCCAACAAACTGGCGCCCTGGGGCGAATCGCTGCAGGCCGGCGAGATCGTGCTGGCCGGCAGCTTCACGCGGCCCGTGGCCGCCAGGGCGGGCGACCTGTTCGAGGCCGATTACGGCCCGCTGGGTTGCCTGCGTTTTCGCTTCGTCTGAAAAGCACCCGAGGAGACCAACACATGTCCGAAGCCTTCCTGCGCCCCGCGCGTTTCAGCGAAGCCGAGTGGGCCGCCCGCGTGCAGCTCGCCGCGTGTTACCGCATCTTTGCCCACCTCGGCTGGGCCGAGCTGATCTACAACCACATCTCGCTGCGCGTGCCGGGGCCGGACGACCACTTCCTCATCAACCCCTTCGGCCTGCACTACACCGAGGTCACGGCGTCCAACCTGGTGAAGGTGGACATTGATGGCAACACCATCGGCCACAGCGACTGGCCCATCAACCCGGCCGGCTTCACCTTCCACGGCGCCATCCACGCCACGCTGCCCGACGCGCACTGCGTGATGCACGTGCACACCACGCCGACCATGGCGGTGTGCTGCCTGAAAGACGGCCTGTCGTTCACCAACTTCTACGCCGCGCAGCTCTGGGGCCAGGTGGCCTACCACGAGTTCGAGGGCATCACCGTGCACCGCGATGAAGGCGCTCGCATCCTCGCGTCGTCGGGTGGCAAGCCGGTGCTGCTGCTGCGCAACCACGGCCCGGTGGTCATCGGCCGTTCGCTGGCGCAGGCGTTCAACCTGATGTGGCTGGTGCAGCGCGCGTGTGAAATCCAGGTGGCCTCGCAGCCGCTGGGTGAACTGCAGCCGATCACCGAAGCCGCTTTGCAAGCCTGCGTGCGCGACTCGCTCAACTTCAACCCGAAGTTCGGCGCGGGTGAGGACTCCTTTGCCGCCATGCAGCGGCTGATCGACCGCATCGACCCGGGGTATCGCGCATGAACACGACACCGTCATTCAAGAAAGTCGCCATCGTTGGTGTCGGCGCCATCGGCGGCCTGTTCGCCGGCTGGCTGGGCTCGCGCCTGCCGGCCGGTCAGATCCAGCTCTCTGCGGTGGCGCGCGGCGACACGCTGCGGGCGTTGAAGGAGCGCGGCCTGGTCTGGGTCGACGCCGACGGCGCGGAACACCGCGTCGCCGTCAACGCCAGCGACGACCCGGCCAGCCTGGGTGTGCAGGACCTGGTGATCGTCTCGGTCAAGGGCCCGGCGATGCCCGCCGTCGCGCCCGCCGTGCGCGCCCTCATGGGGCCACAAACCACTGTGCTGGTCGCCATGAACGGCGTGCCCTGGTGGTTCTTCGACGGCCTGCCCGGCGAAGCTGCGGGGCTGCGCCTGAACGCGGTCGACCCCGGTGGCGTGACGGCCGCGCAGATCCCCACGTCGCAGGTCATCGGCTGCGTGGTGCACGCCAGCGCCGCCGCGCCCCAGCCCGCGCGCATCGAGCGCATCAAGAACAACCAGCTCATCATCGGCGAGCCGGCCGGCGGCGTGAGCCCGCGCGTGCAGGCCGTGGCCGAGCTCCTGGGCGCGGCCGGCTTCGGCGTCACCGTGTCCGAGCGCATCCAGCGCGACATCTGGTTCAAGCTCTGGGGCAACATGACGATCAACCCCATCTCGGCCATCACCGGCGCGCCCTGCGACCGCATCCTCGACGACCCGCTCGTGCGCGGCTATGTCAGCGCCATCATGCTGGAGGCCAAGGCCATCGGTGCGCGCATCGGCATCCCCATCGACCAGAGCCCCGAAGACCGCCACGCCGTCACGCGCAAGCTCGGCTCGTTCAAGACCTCCATGCTGCAGGACGTGGAAGCCGGCCGCCCCATCGAGCTCGACGCCCTGGTCGGTGCGGTGCGCGAGATCGGGCAGCACCTGGGCGAACCCACGCCGAGCATGGACGCATTGATGGGCCTGACGCGCCTGATGGGTCAGATGCGCGGCCTCTACCCCGAACCCACGAAGACACCATGAAGATCCCCCAGAACACCTTCCGAGACGCCCTCAAGGCCGGCCAACCCCAGATCGGCTGCTGGGTCGGCTTCGCTTCGCCCGACGTGGCCGAGGCCCTGGCCGGCTGCGGCTTCGACTGGCTGCTCATCGACGGCGAACATGCGCCCAACGACCCGCGCACCGCCCTCGACCAGCTGCGCGCCATTGCGCCCTATGGCAAGACCCACGCCGTCGTGCGCGCGGTCGAGGCCAATGTGGCCCTGGTCAAGCAGTACCTCGACATCGGCGCGCAGACCCTGCTGATCCCGATGATCGACACCGCCGAACAGGCCGCGCTTATGGTCCAGGCCATGCGCTACCCGCCCGAAGGCATCCGCGGCATGGGCGCGGCGCTCGCGCGCGCCTCGCGCTGGAACCAGGTGGACGACTACCTCAACCAGGCCAATCACCAGATGTGCCTGCTGGTGCAGGCCGAGACCGTGACCGCGGTGAACAACCTCAAGGCCATCGCCGAGACCGAGGGCGTGGACGGCGTGTTCTTCGGCCCGGCCGACCTCTCGGCCAGCATGGGCCACCGCGGCCAGCCCGGCCACCCCGAGGTGCAGAAGGTCATCCTCGACGGCATCGCCACCGTGCGCGCCGCCGGCAAAGCCGCCGGCATCCTCGCCACCGACCCGGCGCTGGCGCAGCAGTACCTCGACGCGGGCGCGCTGTTCGTGGCGGTGGGGGTGGACACGACGCTGCTCGTGAAGGCGGCGAGTGGGTTGGTGGAGCGGTTTGGCGCAGGGGCTTCAAAGGGGGCGGCTGCGCCGTCGGGTGGGTACTGAGCGGCGACGGGGTGTCGAATCTGAAGAAGAAGTCTTCGACAACCCGATTTTTGAAGAAAAAGTCGGTCGCCTGAAGATTTTGTCTGGCCGGTGTGTGCCTTCTGATGGTTGGGTAGCAGCAGGTTGCTGATCGGGATCTGAAGAAAAAATCTTCGAATCCTTTATTTCTGAAGATAATTTCAGAAATCTGAAGATTTTTGCTGTCACCACTCTCCTACCAACATGAGCGACGTCGGCTACGCCTGGATCCAGGACACCATGGGCACCCCGGATTTCCTGGGCGCTCAGCGGGCGCGTCTGGCGCCGGTCAGCCGCATCGAGCGCCTGGAAGACGGCGCCCTGCTGGTGCCCCTGCGGCAGGCGCCCGACGCCAGCCTGCTGCACCACGCCCTGTTCGCCCTCAAGCACGAAGGCGTCCGGCTGGACCTGCTCCTGTGCGCCCTGCGCCGGATCCCGCCCGCCGAGCTGGTGGCCTGGGTGCAGGCCACGCCCAACAGCCTCTACGGCCGCAAGCTCGGGCACCTGTGGGAGCGCCTGCACCAGCAGCGCCTGCCGGGGCTGGACGACTTCAGCTCGACAGCGCCCTATGCGCCGCTGTTCGACCCGGCGGACTACTTCGTGGGGCCCGCCCATCGCGACGCCCGCTGGCGCATCGTGTTCAACGGCCTGGGGGACATGCATTTCTGCCCGGTCGTGCGCAAGACCCTGGCGCTCAATGCCCTGATCGACAAGGACATCCTTGGCCAGGTGCAGGCGTTTGCCCAGTCTGTAGGCCAGGCCATGCTGGAGCGGGCCCTCAACTGGGCCTACCTCAGCGAAACCGAAGGCTCATTTGCCATCGAAGGCGAGTCGCCCTCTGCTGACAAGGCCACCCTGTTCGCAGCCCTGCTCAGGCGCGCACACGAACCGCGCCCCCTGACCGAGGACCTGCTGGTGGAGCTGCAGAATGCGGCCATCTCCAACCCCTTCGACAAGGCCGTTCAGTTCCGCACCGAGCAAAACCGGCTGCAACGCGACGTGCCCGGCGCCGCGGGCGTGACCTATGTGCCGCCCGAGCCCGAATTGGCCGTGGAACTGATGGAAGGCCTGATGCGACTGGCCAACCAGCCACCCGCCACGCTGGACCCGCTGGTGCACGCCAGCGTGGTGTCGTTCGCCTTCGTCTTCATCCACCCCTTCATGGACGGCAACGGGCGCCTCTCGCGCTACCTCATCCACCACTGCCTGGGCCAGTCGGGCCGCCTGCCGCCGCAGTTTCTGCTGCCGATTTCGGTGGCCATGAAGAAGCACGAGGCCGACTACCTGCAAGCGCTGACCGCCTTCAGCAAACCCGCGCGGCAACTCTGTCAGGTGTCCTGGGCTGGCGACGAGCATTACAGCTACGACTGGGTGCCCGAGGCGGACACCTGGTTCCGCCACATGGACCTCACCGAGGCGGTGACCTTCACCCTGGCCATGGCCGAGGCGTCACTGGACACCCACATGCGCCAGGAGGTGGAGTTCCTAGGCCTGTTCGACCGCGTCAAACGCCACATCAACGACCGCTTCGACCTGCGGGGCAGCGATCTGGCGACGCTGATCATCACCATCTTCCAGAACGGTGGCACGCTGTCCAACAACCGACGAAAGCGCTATGCGGACAGGGTGCAGGCCCATGTGCTGGATGCGGTGGAAAGCGCGGTTGCGAGGGCGATGCGGGGGGACCCGCTGGACGATGCGGAGCAGGCTTGAGCAAGCATCTGCCATAGCCTGACCCAGTAGTAACTCGTCGCTGGGGCGCTGTTTGTGGCGGTGGGGCTGGACACCAGCCTGCTGGTCACAAGGCCGCGGCCGAGTTGGCGCGACGCTTCTCAGGAGTGAGCGCGCTTGCGCCTTCTGCTGCCGGGGGCTACTGAGAGCGACCACAGTGGCAGGCGCACACGCTTGCGTTCAAACGATACCTCTCGGGTATGACGAGAGAGTCAATCGATATTGTTGCCAGGCCTTGCGGACATCATCACAAAGTCCTTCTTTGGAACCTCGCCAACGGATCTTCCGCCTTCAAACATCAGTGTCAGGGCATTCGTTGCCTGCATCATGACGCCCAGGCGGTCGTGCTCCAGGTGATGGAACAGGGCGGCCTTGCTGAGAAGCCGGATGCTGATGCCGGTGGAAACGATCACCATGCTTGCCGTCAAAAGGGCGAAGAAGAACCTCTGCCGCAGGGTGACTTGGTTGAACATGGAAATTTTCTACCCAACGATGTTGGGTAGTGCTGCGATTGCTTGCAGTCTCTCATTCATCGGAGCATTCATCGTGAACCTGAGATGGTGCTCGAAGCATGAGTGACCAAACGCTCAGAGAAGGTCAACCCATGCTGGCTGCAAGCCAACCGCCACCCGAACGGGTCGGGTGGCACGCTTCAGAACCGACGACCGACCGAGAGGAACACCACCAGCGGATTGAGCCGGACATCGGCCCGTGTGGAGGCACCACCGAAGGCGGGCAGTGTGCCTGTGGCCTTGGTTTTCAGAAAGATCTTGCGGGCATCGAGCGACACTGACCAGGTCGGATCGATCGGGAGCTCCACGCCGAGCTGCAGCACCGACCCCCAGGCGCTGCGAGTGTCCAGGTCGGTGATGAAGGCGTCGCGGTTCCGGGTCACGATGGTGTAGTTGATGCCGGCGCCCACATAGGGGCGTACCGGTCCGTCTTCCAACAGTTTCCAGGTGAGCGACAACACGGCCGGGGCATAGGTCACCTTGCCCAGCTGGCCGGCACTGGCCAGAGCGCCTTTGCCGCTGAGCGTGGTCTCGGGTGGAATGCCGGCCAGGAAGCGGGCGGTCAGGCGGTCCGAGATGTCGTAGGCAACCTCAAGGCCCAGCGTGGTGCTGCTGCTGGCCGATGCATCGCCGCCCGGCACCAGGCTGCCGCCGACCTGCACGTCGGCCCTGGTGCTGAAAGCGACGTGGGCCGGACCCAGGCGCACCGTCCAGGGGGAGGTACCGGCGGCGTTCGCTTGTCCGACAGTGAGGCACAGCGTGCCAGCGGCCAGGGAAATCAGGGTTTTCTTCATGGTTTGTCTCCTGCTGAAAATCAAACGTATCGGTCAAAACGGATCTGCTCGAAAGGCACCTGGTGGCGCACCATCAGCAGGTCCTGCATGGCATCGATCATGGGTGGCGGGCCGGCCATGTAGTGGTCGAAAGTGCCGAGTCCGGGCGCGAGCTGGCGCTCGACCTCGGCGTGCACGAAACCGGTGGCGCCGGACCAATCCGACGGGTTGCCCGGGCTGGACAACACCACCGTGGCCGACAACCGCTCGCCGATCAGGGTCTGCAGTTCGGCCGCGGCGCCCAGCTCGGCCTCCTGGCGCAGACCGAGAAAAAAGTGCACCCTTCTCGTGCTGTTCTCCGCCAGCACACCGCGAGCGATTGACAACATGGGCCCCAGGCCCGACCCGCCGGCCACGCACACAGCGTCGCGGGGTGAAGGCCGTAGCCAGGCGTGTCCGTAGGGTCCGTCGATGTCCAACGTCGCCCCCACGGGCAGCTCGGTGCACATCACGGTGCTGCCGCGGCCGCTGGGCGTGCGGCGAACGATGAAGCGCCACTCACCGTTACCCTGGTCCAGGTGGGACATGGAATAGGCGCGAGCCCCGGCGACCCCCGGCGGGTAGAGCAGGGCGTACTGACCGGCGAGAAAGGTCGGCGCGTTGGCCAACTTCAGGCGCAGCTCGACCATGTCGTCGGTGATGGCGCGCCGGTCCGTCAGCGTGGCCGTGATGCGTTGCGGCAGCACGGCCGGCTTGTCTGCCTCGCTGCCCAGTCGCACCCGGATGCGCGCATCGCCCTGGGGGTGCGACTGGCAGGCCAGGCGCTTGCCGCGTTTTCGGTCGCGCTCGGACAGGCCGGGCGCGCCTTCCCACAGCGTGTGCACCACGCCCTCCAGCAATTCGAAGCGACAGGCACCGCAGCCCCCCACGCTGCATTCGTAGGGGAAGGCCAGGCCCGCGCGCAGCGCGGCCCTGAGCAGGGTGTCGTCGTTCGGCCCGACGGTGAACCCCGGGCCGTTGTCGACTTCGATCCGGGTGGCTGGGAGCAGGGCGGCGATCACCTCGCTCACAGGCCCAACCCGCTGCGGAAGTCGCGGGTGGCCTGCCGCGCGCGCTCGGCGGCGCCCGCAGCGTCAGGAAGGGCCGCGCAGTAGGCGGCGATGGCGGCGTCGGCCAGCGGTTCCCACTGCTGCACCCATCGCTGGATCACCTCGCGGTTGCCGGGCTGCTCCAGCGCCATGCGGGTGAGCGTGCTGGCCCAGCGGCGCTGACGCTGTGCGTCCAGCAGCTGGGCATCGACCAGCAGGCCGAGCAAGGTGTCGCTGTTGTGCCGACCGGCATCGCCCAGGGTGCGCAACAGGCCTTCTTCCACTGCAGGGCGGATCACCAGGCTGAACGCGGTGAAGCTCTCGGCCCAGTCCCAGGCCACCAGGGCTTTTTCGATCAGCTGGCGCCAGCCCTGCCAAGCAGGATCATTCTCCCAGTAGGCACGCTCACCGCTGCCCAGGCCAATGCCCGGAAAGCTCTTGGCCAACTCGGCCGTGCGGTAGGCGGTGTGGGTGAGCCAGCGCAGCGAGTCAGCCGTCTGGTACGTCGCGCAGTTTGAGATGGTCGAGGCCGGAGCCATCTGCGACAGGTAGGCAGAGGCCATCTGCAGCGTGTGGAACAGGTAGCGTGTCGGGGTATAGAGCCGTGCCAGGCTGCCGGCCCAGGTGGGATCGAGCATGCTGTCGTGGCCGCGCGCGGAGAACTGCTCGAACAGGCCCTGGACATAGGTCTCTTGGCCGTCCTGTTGCAGGTTGTAGGTGCGGTAGACCATTTCATCCGGATCGCGGAAGGCATCCCAGTCGGGATGCTTCAATGGCGAGGCGTTGCGGTGCTGCTTGAACCACAGCGCCATCGCGAAGTTCGGGTCGAGCTCAAACGGCGCGTCCGGGTTGTCGGTGGAGTAGTGCAGATTGGTGGAAACGATCTCGTATTCGCTGGGCTTGCGGCGGCGGCCGGCCAGGTGGCTCCAGGTCTTGAGTGGCTTGAGCACGTCGGGTTGGGTCATGGGGTATCTCCGGTCAGAGCGTCTTGTTGAAATAGAAGCGCACGTGGTCTTCGGTGGTCTCGATACGGCCTGCAAACGAGCCGAGTTCGACCTCGAGTTCGGACATGCGGAACGGCCGGCCCAATGCACGTTCCAGGGTCTCTCGGCGCAGGATCAGCTCGCCTTCGCAGTCGATGCGCACATAGGCCACCTTGTCGTCGACGCGGATGGTCTTGTCGGGGTTGTCTTCTTCGGCTGCCTCAATGACGGCCGCGGTCAGCGGGCTGGCGCGCAGCACGGGGCCGACGCGGTTGTTTCGGTAGGCTTCGGCGGTGGTGGTATCGCTCATGGTGTGTCTTTCATAGGATCAAGAATGGGCGAATAGCGGTGTGACGCCCTCGACCTGGACCAGTACGTCGTTGCCTTCGATGCGCACCGGGTAGCTGGCGAGCTTGCAGTCGCCGGGGTTGAGTCCCTGGCCGGTGCGCGCGTCGAAGGTCCACTGGTGGGCACGGCAGGTCAGCACCTTGCCGTCGAACCTGCCTTCGCACAGGGGAATGTCCTGGTGAGGGCAGACCGCTTGAAAGGCGCGCACGTCACCGCCTTCCACGCCGACCAGCAACACCTCGTGCTCACCGATCTCGACCTCGGTCATCTCGCCTTCCCAGACGTCGTCGAGCGTGCAGACTTTTTGGAATGTCATGCAGCGCTCCTTCAGCTGTCGCAGAAGATGAACTCGAGCGCCTCCATCGGTTTGATGTCGGTGTCGCAGAGCTTGGCCTGGCGAGGGTAGAAACTGTCGCTGCCCTGGCGGCGCACGCGCACCACCTTGTCGGGCCGAGGTGCCACGCGCCGGCCCACCGAGTGGTGGGCGGCGGCCGCGGCCACCTCGTCCATGGTGTTCTCGGTGTCGACCGGAACGAGCTGCAGCACGAAGTCGTACTGAAAGTTGGAGATCACGGGAAAGAGTGCCATGGTGGTGTCCTTGTTCGATGAACTCAAGCGGCCTTCTTCTCGGCCCATTTGTCGCGGTAGGCCGCGACCCAGGCGTACTGGTGCGCGTCGTCGCCGATCTCGCCCGGGGCGAGATTCATGTACTGCAGCGCGCCCATGAGGTTGGGCGGCTGGATGTGGCCGGCCAGGAAGCGGTCGACCAGCGAGAGGTGGTCGCGGTAGCGCACCGGGTCCTGCTGGAACACCCAGCGGTCAATCTCGGAGTTGAAGTGGTAGGTGCGGCCCTTGTAGTCGAGCGGGTAGTCCTTCACGTTCCACTTGTTACCGGGAATCGCGCAGATCGGGATCTGGCTCATGTTGCAGACGATGGGCAGCGTCTCGGGGTAAGTGAGCTCGGTGCGCCCAGCCAGCAGGTTGTCGATGATCACGTCCCAGGCCTGGCCGAAGCTGTCGTTCCAGCCCGGGTATTTCTCTTCGAGCCAGTCACGGCAGTCGGGCGTGACGCCGGCAGCCACGTTCCACCACAGCGTGGGGCGCCAGAACCAGATGCCCATCTGGTAGGCGTGGTGCTGGTAGTCGAACTCGTTGATCATCTGGTCCCAGTACCAGGGCAGGTCCAGGCCCATGTCGAGCAGCGAGCGCTCGAACTGGCCCACGATCCACTCGCGCATGAACTCCTTGAACGACTGCTTGCGGTGGTGCAGCGGCGTGGCGTAGTCCATGGCGGTGCCGGTGAGCAGGCTGAACAGCCGCCAGGCGCGCGCGATCGCCACGTCGACCAGCTTCTGCGCCTCTTCCTTGCGGCCGTTGGCGATCAGGATCTGGAGCGCCGGGCCGCCGATCTGTGCGTGGCGCGACTCGTCGGTCTGGATGCTCGAGATCAGGCTGGAGAAGGTGAAATCACCCGCCTCGGCCGCGTCGGCGGCCAGGCCCAGGAACTGCATGTTGGTGAAGCCGGTTTCGAATGCGAAGGTCAGCATCACCGCAATGTCGGTGGCGCTGCGCGAGAGGAAAAGATCGTCGAAGGCGTGGCGAGCGGCGATGGCGCCCCATTCGTTGGTGTGGTACGCCTTGTGCGCCCAGTCGAACTGCCGGTCTTTGGCGCAATAGCTGTGTGGGAAATACAGCTGGATTTGCGCGTGGCGGTTCTCGTCCATCATGCCGAAGGTGGCCATGTTGCGCATGCCCGGGGCGCGCCCGAAACGCGCCATACGGGCCTCGGCGCTCATGGCGGCATACTCGCCCAGTGCGATCGCGCCGTAGTGCGACTTGAGGATCGACAGCCAGCCCGGGTCGGCTTCTTCGAACATGCGGCTGCGCTCGAGCGCAGCCTTCACAGAATACGCGCCCGCGTCTTTCTCTCGCTGGATCTTCACGTACTCGGGGTACGAGGTTTTATAGGGCTCGTCGTAGGACTCCCACTGTTCCATGGGCACGCCTTGCGCGCCAGTCATGAGGTCGGGGAAAAGTTCGGATTCGCTGACGTAGGTCGGCGTCCAGTTGGTGGCGCGCGCAATGTCGTACCACTCGCTGCGTTCCAGCAAGGCCATGGTTTGTCTCCAGTCGTTGTTGAAGTGGGTGCTTTCAGGGCCGGTCCGCTTGCGGGACAGAAGGCCGCTGTCACATCAACAACTGTAGGGAGCACACCGCTCTTGCACCATTGGACTTTGGTTTATTTGGCGCCTAGGGAATTCCCTCAATCTGCGGCCCGGGGACGTTCGGCAATGGCCGGGCGCAACTGTTCCAGCATGCTGATCAGCATCGGTACCGAGCCGGCCTGCATCTTCTCCATGAGGTTGTGGCGGTGCACCTTCACCGTGACCTCGCTGATGCCCATGCGGTCGGCCGTTTGCTTGTTGCGCAGACCTTGCGCGAGCAGTGTGAGAACCTCGCGTTCGCGCGGTGTCAGCGAACCGTAGCGGTCCTTGAGCACCTGGATGGTTTCGCGCTCGCGCAGCGCAGCACGTGAGCGCTCGAGCGAGGCCTCGATGGCGTCAAGCAGGTCCTGGTCGCGAAACGGTTTGGGCAGGAATTCCATCGCACCTGCCTTCATTGCGCGCACGGTCATGGGGATGTCGCCGTGCGCGGTGATGAAGACGATGGGCAACTGGTGCTGCAACGGCTGCAGCTGGTGCTGCAGCTCCAGACCGCTCAGACCCGGCATGCGCACATCGAGCACCAGGCATTCGGGCTCGTCCTTCGAGCGCACATAGTGGTTCAGAAAGTCGGTGGCGAGGGCATACGTCTCCACGCGCAAGCCGAACGAGCGCAGCAGGCTGCTGACCGCCTCGCGCATCGACAGGTCGTCATCGACCACGTGCACCAGGGCATTGCGCGGGGTCACGACGAACTCTCCTGTAACGCAACGGGGAGGCTGAAGCTGAAGGTCACGCCCGGCCCGGGGTTGGGTGTGTACCAGAGGTTGCCGCCGTGCGATTCGACGATGGAGCGGCTGATGGCCAGTCCCATGCCCATGCCGTCGGCCTTGGTGGTCTGGAAGGCGTCGAGCAACTTGTCCTTGATCGCCGGGGCGATGCCGGTGCCGCTGTCGATCACGTCCACCTGTACCCCCATGGCTTCCAGGTGGGTGGTGATCTGCAGCGTGCCTTGGTGGCCGCCGCCATCGCGCGTCATGGCCTCCAGGCCGTTCATCACCAGGTTCAGGATCACTTGTTGCAGCTGGATGCGGTCGGCCATCACTTCGGGCATCGGGGCCGTTTCCATATGCACGATCTCGATGCGCCGCGCCTGGGCTTCGCTGCGCACCAGCTCGAGCACGTCGCGGATCGCGTCGTTGATGTCGAGCACCGTGTACCGGGTTTCATGGCGCTGTACGAAGCCGCGGATGCGGGTGATGACGTCGCCAGCGCGGTTGGCGTCTCGGATGATGCGCGCCACCGCCGCCTTGGCCTCGGGCTCGTCGGGCGGGGACGCTTCGAGCCAGCGCAGGCTGGCGTGGCCGTTGGCCACGATGGCGGCCAGGGGCTGGTTGACCTCGTGCGCGATCGAGGCGGTGAGCTCGCCCAGCGTGCTGACGCGCGCGACTTGGGCCAGCTCGGCGCGCGCCCGAGCCAGCGACTGCTCGGCGTGCCGCTGCTCGGTGATGTCCGCGGCCACCAGCACCAGCAGCTGTTCACCACCGGGTGCGCCGGGTACCCGGGACATGCTGGTGATGGCACAGACCAGGGCGCCGTCCTGGCGCTGGAAGCGCCGCTGCACGTGGTGGGTGTCGAGCTCACCGGCCAGCAGGCCTTCGATGCGGCGCTGCGTGGCCGCGCGGTCTTCCACCGGCGTGAGCCTCGGCAGATGGAGCGCCAGCAGCTCTTCTTCGCTGTAGGCCACCATGTTTCGGAACGCCGGGTTGGCCGCCTTGAGGCCTCCGTCAGCGCCGATCAGCGCGATGCCCACCGGTGCATGCTCGTAGATCGCCCACCAGCGGTGCTCGGAGGCCTGCAGCGCGCGCCGGTTCTCGATCAGGCTGCGGGTCAGCTCGGCCAGGTCGTTGCTTTGCGAGAGCAGCTCGCGCTGCAGGCCGTCGCGCGCCAGCTTCATGGTGGTCAGGTTGCGCACGCGCGCGCGCAGCTCTTGTGCCGAAAACGGTTTGGTCACATAGTCCTGCGCGGCGCTGGCGAGCAGGCGCGCGCGCAGTGCTGCATCGTCCTTGGCGGACAGCACCAGCACGGGCAGGTCTTTCAGACGGGGAATGGCGTGCAAGGCATTCACCAGACGGTCACCGCCCATGCGCGGCAGCATCAGGTCGGTCACCAGCAGGTCGGGGGCCGAGGCCAGCGCGGCTTCGAGCGCGGCCTGGCCGTCGGGCGCCGAGGTCACGTTGAACTCGGTGCCCAGCGCATCGCAAATGAAACGCCTCATCTCGGGGATGTCCTCCACCACCAGGATGCGCGGCGCGTCGGTGGGTGCCTGGCCATTCATGGGGGCTTCTTCGGGCGGGGTGAGCTCGGCCAGCGCGGGGTTGAGAGCCGGCGCCTTCAGCGTGCGCGCGGGCGAGATCCCGCCGTGCAGCGCGGCCTCGCCGGGCGGGGGCTCCTGCGGCAGTTCAACCTGGAACAGCGATCCGCCCCCGGCGGCGGCCGTGACCGTGATGGTCCCGTGCAGCAGGTCGGTGAATTCCTTGGCGATCGCCAGACCCAGGCCGGTGCCGCCGAAGTTGCGGGTGGTGCCGGTCTGCCCCTGGCGAAAGCGCTCGAAGATCAGCTGTCGCATCTCGGGTGGCACGCCGGGCCCCGAGTCCTGCACCGTGATCAGGCAGCGACCTTGACTGGTCTTCTCGAGCGCACAGCTGACGCGCCCGCCGGGTGGCGTGAACTTGAAGGCGTTGGACAGCAGGTTCTGCAAGATGCGCTCGGTCTTGTCCTGGTCAAGGGTTGCGCGCAGCGTCTTGGGGGTGGCAATGACGTAGCTCAGGTCCAGCTGCGGCGCCACCGCATGAAACTGTTCTGCGTGTTCACGCACCAGCGCCGCCAGGTCGAGCTGCGTGTAGTGCAGGTCCATGCGCCGGGCGTCCAGTTTGGCCAGATCCAGCAGGTCGTTGACGTGTTTGAGCAAGGCGGTGGCGTTGCGCTGTATCACGCCGAGCTGGCGCCGCTGCGGGTCCGACAGGTTGCTGCCCGAGCCCAGCAACTCTTCGGCCGGACCCAGGATCAGGGCCAGTGGTGTGCGCAGTTCGTGGCTGACGTTGGCGAAGAAGTCGGTTTTCTGCTGGTCCAGCTGGCGGATGCGGGCGAGCAGGCTTTCGAGTTCGGCGTTCTTGCGCGCGATCTCGTCCTCGGCGCGCTTCTTCGCGGTGATGTTGCGGCCCTCGGCCAGAAGGAACACCACGTTCCCATCGTCGTCCCGCACCGGCAGCAGCGAGAAGTCCACCACAATGGTTTCGTCTCCCGCCGCCTGGCCAAAGACCTCCAGGTCGCAGCGGATGAACTCGCCGCCCCGAGCGCGGCGAATGAAGTCGCGCGCCAGTTCGGTGATTTCGCGCGACACCTGGAACCAGCGTGCCTCCCAGAACGGTTTGCCACGGATGTCGGCCAGGTCCACGCCCGCGCCTTCAAGCGCTGCGCGGTTGATCTCCAGTGTGCGCCCTTGGGCATCCAGCAAACCGACGAACTGGTACATCGAGTCCAGCACAATGCGCGCGAGCTTTTCGCGCTGAGCCTGCGGCGTGTCCGTCTGGTGGAGCGCCACCGACCCGACCTGGTACAGAGGGGATTCCGCGAACAGGGGGCTCATGGGAGGTATGTGAATGGGTGCGGGACAGGACAATATCAGGCTCCACCAGGGCGGCTGACACCCACTTCGACCGACTTCGCGTCGCCTGCCGAGAAACGGGCCTTCAGACGACCTCCAGGCGCCAGCGGAAACGCGGCCGTGAGGCCGCCGGTGATCACCAGGTCGCCGGGCTCCAGCCGCCGGTCGATGCCGGCCAGCTCGTGGGCGAGGCGGGCCACCGCATCGAGAGGATGGCCATCCGCCGCGGCGCCCACGCCCTTGCCAAGCGTTTCGCGCTCGTCGGACAGGCAGACGGCGACGGTGTCGAGGTCCATGAAACTGGAGACGGCCAGCGGTGGGCCCACGACCACCTGGCCTGCCGAAGAATGGTCGGCGGTGTTCTGTTCGAGCGTGAAGCGGTAGCCGGTCCAAGTCGAGTGCACGATCTCCAGGCACGCCAGGGCTTCGGATACCGCTGCCGCCACCGACCAGCGGTCCACCGGGGCCGATCGGGCATCGATGGCCGTTCCAAGTCGAAAGCCGATCTCGGGTTCGACCCGAGGCTGCACGAACCGGTCAGACACCGCGTCGCCGGATTCGAGCAGCATCCAGTCCGTCAGCGGCCCGAAGTTGGGCCTGTCCACGCCCATCTGGCGGCGCATCACTTCCGAGGTGTAGCCGAGCTTCCACCCGATGACACGCTCGCCCGCCGCAATGCGCAGCGCGACGAGCGCCTGCTGGATGTTGTAGGCCGTTGCAAGGTCGATCGGACCGAGCGTCTCCTCGGCATCGAGGGTGCGCCCGGCCCGGCGTGCAGACCAGAGGGTGTCGGCATGCTGTGCCGGCGTGGGCGTCCTGTTCATGTTCGCCTCCGTTCCCTTCGGCCCGCTCGCGCACCGAGCGTGCATACCGCCCGCTCAGGCGGCGGCGTGCAGCAGTCCGCGCTCGCGGGCCATGGTCATGGCCGTGTCCTCGATCATGTCTTCCTGGCCGCCGACCATCTTCCTTCGGCCCAGCTCGACCAGGATGTCGCGTGCCGGAATGCCGTACTTCACACTCGCCCGCTTGGCAAACAGCAGGAAGCTGCCGTAGACACCGGCGTAGCCCAGCGTGAGCGCGTCGCGGTCGATGCGGATCGGGAAGTCCATGATCGGCACCACCAGGTCTTCGGCCACGTCCTGGATCTTCCAGACGTCGACGCCGGTGCTCACGCCCATGCGGTCGAGCACGGCAACCAGCACTTCCATCGGCGTGTTGCCGGCGCCCGCGCCCAGGCCGGCGGCGGCGGCGTCGATGCGGGTGGCGCCGCACTCGATGGCGGCGACCGAGTTGGCCACGCCCATGGCGAGGTTGTGGTGACCGTGGAAGCCCAGCTCGGTCTCGGGCTTGAGCGCGTCGCGCACAGCCTGCAGGCGGGCCTTCACGTCGCCCGGCAGCATGTAGCCGGCCGAGTCGGTGATGTAGATGCAGTTGGCGCCGTAGCCCTCCATCAGCTTGGCCTGTTTCACCAGGCCTTCGGGGCTGTTCATGTGGGCCATCATCAGGAAGCCGACGGTGTCCATGTCGAGCTTGCGCGCATAGGTGATGTGCTGCTCGCTCACGTCGGCCTCGGTGCAGTGCGTCGCAACGCGGATGGTGTGCACGCCCAGACCGTGCGCCATCTTCAGGTGGTCGACGGTGCCGATGCCGGGCAGCAGCAGGGCCGAGACCTTGGCCTGCTTCATCAGCGGGATCACGGTGCCCAGGTACTCCTCGTCGGAGTGGGCCGGGAAGCCGTAGTTGACGCTGGAGCCGCCCAGGCCGTCGCCGTGGGTGACTTCGATCAGCGGCACACCGGCGGCGTCGAGGCCGCAGGCGATGCTCTTCATCTGGTCGAGCGTCATCAGGTGGCGCTTGGGGTGCATCCCGTCGCGCAGGGTCATGTCGTGCAGGGTGATTTTCTTCGTCATGGTGGTGTGCTCCGGTTCAGGCGGCAACGGGTTCGAGCACCAGCTCGCCCTTCAGGATCTCTTCGGCAAACATCTCGGCCGTGCGCGCGGCGGCGGCGGTCATGATGTCCAGATTGCCGGCGTACTTGGGCAGGTAGTCGCCCAGGCCCTCGACCTCCATGAAGACTGAGACGCGGTTGCCGTCGAAGACGGGGCCGTTGACCAGCTGGTAGCCCGGCACGTACTTCTGCACTTCCTTGATCATGTCGTGCACGCTCTTGGTGATCGCGGCCTGGTCGGGCGTGCCTTCGGTCAGGCAATGCACCGTGTCGCGCATGATCAGCGGCGGCTCGGCCGGGTTGATCACGATGATGGCCTTGCCCTTCTTCGCGCCGCCGACCTTCTCGACCGCGCCGGCCGTGGTGCGGGTGAATTCGTCGATGTTCTTGCGGGTGCCGGGGCCGACCGATTTGGACGACACGGTGGCGACGATCTCGCCGTAGGCCACGGGCTGCACACGCGACACCGCGTAGACCATGGGAATGGTCGCCTGTCCGCCGCACGTCACCATGTTCACGTTCATCTCGCGCAGGCCGACATGCTGCTTGAGGTTGACCGGCGGTACGCAGTAGGGGCCGATGGCCGCGGGCGTGAGGTCGATCATCATCGCGCCCTGCGCGTTGACCTTGCGCGAGTTCTCGGCGTGCACATAGGCGCTGGTCGCGTCGAACACGATCTGCACGCCGTCGGCCTTCATGTGCGGAATCAATCCGTCCACGCCATCGGCTGTGGTCTTGATGCCCATCTCTTTGGCGCGCTTGAGGCCGTCCGAGGCCGGGTCGATGCCCACCATCCAGACGGGTTCCAGCACCGGGCTGCGCTGCAGCTTGGCCAGCAGGTCGGTGCCGATGTTGCCTGGGCCGATGAGGGCGCATTTGATTTTTCTTTGAGTCATTTCAGAGGCTTTCATTTCAGTGATTCATTCAGTCGGAGCGCAATGCTTTCACCGGGAACCCGGCGGAACCGGCTCAGCCGGTCCGCACCGGGTTGCCCCCTTGGGGGTTGACGCGAAGCGGCGCGGGGGCCGGCTCACCGTCCCAGGTCTTTGGCGGTGACGCCTGCGATGCCCCAGTTTGTCTTGGGCACTTCGGTGATCCAGACGCGGACGGTTTCCTTTGGCGCGCTGGTGGCTTCGACCAGCGCGGCGCTGACCTTTTCGATCACGGCACGCTTCATGTCTTCGGTGCGGCCTTCGATCATGTAAATCTGGGCAAATGGCATGGGGTTCTCCTCGGGGTTCAAACGAAGCGCAGGCCGGTGCTGCCCATGCCCTGCACCTTCAGGGTCACGGCATCACCGGCGTTGACGGACACGGCTTCGGTGATGCCGCCGGACAGGATCAGGGTGCCGGCGGGTATCTCTTCGCCGCGCGCGCCCAGGTGGTTGGCCAGCATGGCAATGGCGGTCGCCGGGTGGCCCAGCACGGCGGCGCCGGCGCCGAAGGCCACGGGCTGGCCGTTCTTCTCCATCACGATGCCGACGGTGCGCAGGTCCTGGCCGTCGACCTTCATGGGCTGGCCGCCGACCACGAAGCGCGCGGCCGAGGTGTTGTCGGCGATCACGCTCTTGAGGTCGAACTTGAAGTCGCGGTAGCGGCTGTCGATCACCTCGATGCCGGGCAGCACGAAGTCGGTCGCGGCCAGCACGGTGCCCATGTGGCAGCCCGGGCCCTTGAGCGCGCGCTTGAGCACGAAGGCGATCTCGGGCTCGACCTTGGGGTGGATGAGTTCGCTGGTCTTGACTTCGCCGCCGTGCGGCACGGCGTAGTCCTCGGTCATCCAGCCGAACACAGGCGAGCTCACGCCCATCTGCTTCATCTTGGCGAACGAGGTCAGGCCGGCTTTCAGGCCCGCGAGCTTGAGACCGCGCGCCTGTTTGCGCGCGAGGATGGCGGCCTGGATCGCGTAGGCGTCGGCCCAGTCCATGTCCGGGTGGTCGTCGGTGATCTTGGTGGTGTCCCTGGCCTGCAGCTGGCAGCTCTCCAGGTGTTCGGCCAGGGCGTCGATGGTGGCTTTGTCGAGTTTCATGGGGGTGTGCCGAACGGGTTCAGTTGAAGCGCACCGAGCACTCGCCCAGCCCGCCGATGGAGACGCGGAAGAAGTCGCCCTTCTGTGCCGGGAACATGGCCGCCAGCGCGCCCGAGAGGATCACGTCGCCGGCCTTCAGGCCAATGCCCAGGCGGCCCATGGTGTTGGCCAGCCAGGCCACCGCGTTGAGCGGCGAGCCCAGGGCCGCGGCGCCGGCGCCGGTGGCGACGATCTCGCCGTTTTTTTCCAGCACCATGCCGCAGGTCTGCAGGTCCAGCGCGAGCGGGCTGACGGCGCGGTCGCCGAGCACGAACACGCCGCAGGACGCGTTGTCGGCGACGGTGTCGGTGATCTTGATCTTCCAGTCGCGGATGCGCGAGTCGACGATCTCGAAGCAGGGCATCACACACTCGGTCGCGGCCAGCACATCGGCCACGCCCACGCCCGGCCCCATCAGGTCGCGCTTGAGCAGGAAGGCGATCTCGCCCTCGGCCTTGGGCTGGATCAGGGTCGAGATGTCGATGGCCTCGCCCTGGTTGACGATCATCGCGTCGGTCAGGTAGCCGAAGTCGGGCTGGTGCACGCCCAGCATGTTCATCACAGCGGCCGAGGTCACGCCGATCTTCTTGCCCACGATCCGCTCGCCGTCCTGCAGGCGGCGCTGCAGCATGCGCTCCTGGATGCGGTAGGCCTGCTCAATGGTGATGTCGGGGAAGCGGGTGGACAGCGGGTCGACGACCTGGCGGTCGCGCAACGCGGTGTAGAGCTCGTCGCCCAGGGTTTCGATGGAGATCATGGTGTGGGTGCTTTATGTAGAGGTCTTGTCGGCTTCGTCGAGGAAGTTGGCCACCAGTTGCGCAAAGCGCGCCGCGTGTTCGATCTGCGTCCAGTGGCCGCAGTGGCCGAACACGTGCAACTGGCTGTTGGGAATCCACTGGCTCAGCGTGAGCGAGGTCTGCAGCGGGATCACCTGGTCCTCGCGGCCGTGCACGATCAGGGTCTCGTGCGGCAGCGCGCGGACGGCCGCCTCGGGGCTGGCCATGGCGTCGACCCAGCGCTGGCGCGGGGCCGGGAACATGGCCGAGAAGGACTCCTGGAAACCGGGGCGGATGCTGGCCTGGTAGCGCAGCTGGGCCAGCTCGTCGGTCACCAGCGCGCGGCTGTAGGCAAAGATGTCCAGCAGGCGTTTCATGGTGTCCAGCGAGGGCTCATAACCCCACACCGCGTCCAGGCCCGGCGTGATCGGGAAGGGCACACCGACCGAACCCATGAGCACCAGGCGGCGCACGCGCTGGGGCGCGCGGATCGCCAGCGCGAGCGAAAGCGCACCGCCAAAGCTGTTGCCGACCACGTCGGCCTGCTCGACGCCCACCGCGTCCATGACATCCAGCGCCTGCTGCACCCAGGTGTCCATGGTGTAGCTGATGCCCGCAGGCCGGTCGGTGTAGCCGAAGCCCACCATGTCGGGCGCGATCACGCGGCGGTCCTGTGCGATGACGGGCATCGCCAGTCGCCAGTTGGCCCAGGCGCTGACGCCGGGGCCGGAACCGTGGATGAACAGCACCGGTGGCTGACCGGGTTTCGATTCACCCAGGTCGTGCACGTTGCTGTTGAACGTGCCAGTGCGGATGCTCAGCGCGACTTCGGGGTTGTGGGGTGCGTTCACAGCTTCACCATGACGTTTCTGAGTTCCGTATAGAACTCGAGCGAGTGCACGCCGCCTTCGCGGCCGATGCCGCTCGCCTTGGCGCCGCCGAATGCGGTGCGCAGGTCGCGCAGGAACCAGCTGTTGATCCAGCACAGCCCCACCTCGATCGCAGCGGCCATGCGGTGGGCGGTGCCGAGGTTCTGCGTCCACACGGTGGTGGCCAGGCCGTAGTCGGTGGCGTTGGCCAGGGAAATCGCTTCTTCTTCGGTGTCGAACGGTGCGATGTGGCAGCAGGGGCCGAAGATCTCTTCGCGAACCACGCTGGCGTTCTCGGGCAGGCCGGTCCAGATGGTGGGCTGCACGAAGTGGCCCTGGGCGTATTCGCCGTCCATTTCAGGCGCGCCACCGCCTGTGACCACCGTCGCGCCTTCGGCCCTGGCCTTGGCGTAGTAGCCCAGCACCTTGGCTTTGTGTTCGGCCGAGATCAGCGGACCCAGACCGACACCGGGTGTATCGGGACCGCCGACCTTCAGGGCTTCAGCCTTTTCCTTCAGCGCAGCCACGAACCGGTCGAAGATCGGGCGCTGCACGTACACGCGTTCGGTGCCCAGGCAAACCTGGCCACAGTTCTCGAACGCGCTGCGCGTGATGCCCGCGACGGCTTTGTCGAAGTCGGCGTCGGCGAACACGATGCCGGCGTTCTTGCCGCCCAGCTCGAAGCTGACCGGGCGCACGCCTTTGGCGGCGGCGGCCATGATGGCCTCGCCGGTGCGGGTCTCGCCGGTGAAGGTGATGCCGTTGACGCGCGGGTGCCTGGTGATGAATTCGCCCGCCGATCCGGGGCCGAAACCGTGCAGCACCTGGTACACGCCCTTCGGCACGCCGACCGCGTTCATCACCTCGCCCAGCAAGGTGGCGGTGGCGGGGGTTTCTTCGGAAGGCTTGACGATCACGGTGTTGCCGCAGGCCAGCGCCGGGCCGACCTTCCAGGTCATCAGCAGCAGCGGCAGGTTCCAGGGGCAGATCACGCCGACCACGCCGAGCGGTGAGCGGATGGCGTAGCTCACGGCGGTGCCGCCGTCGGGCGTGGTCATCTGGAAGCTCTCGGTCGGCACGTTCTTCACGATGTCGGCGAAGACCTTGAAGTTGGCTGCGCCGCGCGGGATGTCGATGTGGCTGGCCAGCGAACGCGGCTTGCCGGTGTCCGCCAGTTCAGCTTCGAGGAAGTCGTCGAAGCGGCGGTTGATCTCGTCGGCCACGGCGTGCAGCAGCTCGGTGCGCTTGACCACGCTCATGCGACCCCAGTCGCCCTTGAGCGCGGCGTGGGCGGCGTCGACGGCGGCGTCGACCTCGGCCTGACCCGCTTCATGGACCATGCCGACCACGGCGTTGGTCGCCGGGTTGCGGTTCTCGAAGGTCTTGCCGGTGGCGACGAACTCGCCGTTGATGAAGTTGTGGAACTGTTTCATGTTGCGTGAGGGAGATGGGAAATCAATCCAGGCCCAGGGCCTTCAGGCCGGCGCGGGCACAGGCTTCGTCCTGCTCGGCCGATCCACCGGAGACCCCGATGCCACCGATGCGCGTGCCGTGCTCGACGATGGGCAGGCCGCCGCCGAACAAGACCAGACGCTGGCGCTGGTTCAGACCGATGCGCAGCAGCTCGTCGTCGCCGATGACGCCGCCCCACTTCGAGGTCGGGAAGCCGAAGCTCGCGGCGGTGTAGGCCTTGTCGATCGCAATGTCGATCGAATGCAGAAAGGCATGGGGCATGCGCAAGAAGGCGGCGAGGATGCCCGAGGCATCGGTCACGGCCACGTTGATGCGTATGCCCAATGCTTCTGCGTGCGCAATCGCGGCCTGACAAGCCAGCGAAGCCGCTGAAGCGGTGATCACGGAAGAGGGAGCAGAGAGTGCGGATGACATGAAAGGAAGCGGTTTTGGCGTGAGGGGACTTCAACCCAAGGGCACCGAGGAACCGGCTTCGCCGGGCCTCAGGTGCCGTCCCCCCTCGAAGCGCCGCAGGCGCGCCACGGAGGGGGGGGAAGCCGCGTCAGCGGCGCAGGGGGGTGGTCAGGTGTACACCTCGGTAAAAGAAGCCACCAGGTCACCCGTGTGATAGAAGATGCCGCTGCCCAGCATGTCTTCGGTCCAGGTGGTGACCGGACGATCACGCTGCGCCAGGTAGCCCAGGCCCGCAAAGGTCTCGTTGCGGTTGCCGCTGGGGTCGAAGAAGTAGATGGTCTCGCCGCGCGTGATGCCGTGGCGCGTGGGCGCCACGTCGATGCGCACCTTGTTCTTGGCCATCACGTCCGCCGCCTTGAGCACGTCGTGCCACGAGTCCAGGAAGAACGCGATGTGGTGCAGGCCGCTGCGCGGACCGCCCACGAAAGCGATGTCGTGCGGCGTCGTGGTGCGGCTCATCCAGGTGGCGGCCTGCATGTTGCCGTCGGGGCCGACCAGCACCTGCTCGGTCAGGAAAAAGTCCAGCGCCTCGGTCATGAAACGCGTGTTGTCGGCCACGGTGTTGATGCCGGCTTCCGGGTTCATCTCGCACATCAGCAGCAGGTGGTCCAGCCAGTGCGCGCCAGCACCTTTCAGGCCATCGGGCCAGGGATCGGGGTTGGTGGTGCCGACATCGGTTCCCACGTATTCCTTCATCGCATAGAGGCGCATTTCATGGCCGCTGGGCAGGTTGAACTGCAGCATCCGCCCGGTGGAAGGCAGCGTGCCTTCGGGCAGCATCGTGGTCTTCACGCCCCAGGCTTCCACGCTTTTTTGCAGCGCGTCCAGGTCGGCGTCTTTCTCGACCTTGTAGGCCACGTGGTTCAGGCCGGCCTGGTCCGACGGCGTCAGGATCAGCGAGAACTTGTCCCACTCGTCCCAGCATTTGAGGTAGACGTTGCCGGCCTTGTCCTTCATGGTCGTCTTGAGGCCGAGCACGTTTTCGTAGTGCCGGACCGCGGCGTCCATGTCCATCACTTTCAGGCTCGCGTGCCCGATGCGCATCACACCCATGATTTGTCTCCTGTGAGTTGGTTTACTGCTGCTGAGGGATCGGGCTGGCAGTCGCAGACTCTGCGCGCCCTTTTGAAAACGGTTTCTCCAACTTGCCGGCCACCTCCAGGTGCACCGGCGTCTGGGGCGCCACGCGGCAGGCCAGCGTGTAGCCCAGGCGTTCTTCTTCTCGCGTCACGTGGGCGCGGCTGATCGGACCGAGGGCCTTGATATCGCCATCGAGGATGCGGACCTTGCAGACGCCGCAGCCACCGTTGACGCAGCCCACCGGGATGCCCTTGCGGCCCAGGCGCAACATGCCGGTGAGCAGGCTTTCGTTGGCGGCGCAGGGGAAGGTCTCGTCGGTCTGCGCGACGTTCACGGCGAACTTGGGGCGGGTGTCGAAGATGGACATGGCCGTCACACCCGCTGGAAGAGAGGGCTGCGCGTGGCCTGTGCATCGGCCGCCGAGAGGAACTTCTCGGTGTAGATGTCGCGCTCGAACAACCGGCCCTGCATCAGGGTCGTGATGCAGGCCTCGATCATGGGCGGCGGTCCGCACAGGTAGGCTTTGCGACCGGCGAAGTTGCCGTTGAAGTGCACCTTGGCCGCCTCGTGCACGAAGCCGCGCAGGCCGTCCCAGTCCGAGCCCTCGGGCTCGTGCGAGAGCGCCGGCACGTACGTGAAGTTGGCGTGCTGCGCGGCGAGCGCGCGGAACTCGGCGTCGTAGTACAGCTCCTCGCGCGAACGTTGTCCGTAGACCAGGGTGATCGGCAGCGTGCAGCCGCGCGCGAGCAGGTCCGTGATCATCGAGCGCGGACTCGACAGGCCCGAGCCGCCGGCCATGAACAGCATGGGCTGTTGCGCCGATTCGCGCACAAAGAAGCGGCCGTAGGGGCCGGCCACACGCAGACGGTCGCCGGTCTTCAGCTGCTCGTGCAGCCAGGTGGTGCCGGCGCCGCCGGGCAGCCTGCGCACGTTCAGTTCGATGCTCTTCGTGGCGTTCACATCGGCGGGGTGATTGGCGATCGAGAAGGCGCGGCTGCCCACGCCCGGGATCTCCACCTGCACGTACTGCCCCGCCTGAAAGTCGATGGCTTTGTCCAGCTGCAGATGGATCGCCTTGATCGTGGGCGTGAGGTCCTCGATGCGGCTGACCGTGGCGGCGAAGTCGCGCACCGGGATCACGCGCGCATCGGGCTCCTCGTCGATGTCGGCCTCGATGATGGTGTCGGCCTGCAGCGTGCAGCAACAGGCGAGGGTCTTGCCTTCGTCGCGTTCGAATTCCATCAGGGCAAACGGGTTGGCCGCGCCGTGGTCCACCTCGCCGTCGCACACCTGCACCTTGCAGGACCCGCACAGACCGTGCCCGCAGGCGTGCGGCAGGTAGATGCCCTGCCGCAGCGCCGCGTCGAGCACGGTCTGGCCTTCCTCGACCTCGATGGTCGCGCCCAGGGGTTCAATGGTCAGTTGGTAGCTCATGGACAGCTCAGCTGAAGGATCCCTTGATGCCGGTGAGGCCGGGCGTGCGGAAACGGATCGCGTCCTTGTGTTGCAGGCCGTTGTCGGCCAGCGACTTCGCCGGATCGGGCTGCCAGGGCTGGCCCGACTTGAGCCACTCGACGCTGGACCAGTCGATGCTTGCGAAATCCGGGTGCTCGCCATAGATGCCGGACAGCACCGCGGTGGGCAGGGCACCGAACGGCATGTCGGGTGGCAGCGGCAGGCAGAACGGCGCGCAGAACATCAGGTGGTCTTCCCAGCCGATATAGAGCAGGGGCGCGGGAAAGTTCTCGCGCACATCCTTGGCCGGGAAGTTGTAGTCAGAGATGGCGACGACGCTCATTTCGCGGCTCCCGGTTCGGTGGTGGCGGCCGTGGCGGTCGCGGGTGGGTCGCCCCGCCAGGCGGCGAAGTTCTTCTGGTCTTCCGAGCCTTCGAAGTCGAAGTTGTCGCGGCCAACGTTCAGCTCGTAGTAATCGAGCACCGCCATCAACGGGTCGAAGCCCTCCACGGTCGGGTCGGTGCCGGGCTTGAAACAGTGGCCCTGGTAGATCTGGTGCACCGGCAGCCAGCTCTGCACGTATTTCTCGGGTTCGTGGTCGAAGATGCCCTTGCAGTGGTCCGAGCAGAAGTGGTACTTGTTGCCGAAGTAGTCGCTCTCTCGGTAGCAGATCTTGCTGGCGTCTCCGGGTTCGGTGAACAGCATCGGGATCTGGCAGGTGGTGCACAGCATGGGCAGCGTCTTGTTGTAGAAGCGCTTGCCGGCCTGCTGCTGCTCGCGGTAGTGCTCCAGCCGCGGGCGGTAGTACTTGTCGAAGGTGTCGGGGTATTTCTCCGACAGCCAGCTCATCTCTTCTTCGGTGGGCACCCAGGTGTGGAAGGGCGCGGCCGCGTTGTAGTTGTAGAAGGTGTTCCAGGCCTGGTGGCTGATGTGGTCCTTGCCTTCGCAGGCGTCCTTCCAGCCCTTGGGCTCGCGGATGCCGTAGCGCGCCAGGTCCTTGAAGAGGGCGCCACCGTTTTCTTCGGCGTACATCTCCCAGGCTTCTTTCCAGCTCATCACGCGTTTGGGCAGCATGTAGTCCTGCATCATGGCCACCAGGGTGAGCAGGCGGTAGCCGCGCCAGAACCATTTGTCGATCCAGCCCTGCACGATGGGCACGTTGGCCGGATCCTGTTCCAGCAGGAACTTGATGCACTCGATGCCCAGCGTCATGTGGCGGCTCTCGTCGCTCTGCGCGCTGAAGCCGAAGGTGACGGTGCTCATGTCGCCGTTGTGCGCCGCGCCGCTCATGAAGGGCACGAACAGCAGGTTGGTCAGCACGTACTCGAACGAGAAGCTCACGGCCACCAGGAACTCGAACGGCCCACCGGTGATGGCGTCTTCGAAGAAGGACTTCGGCACGGAGAGGTACCAGACGCGGTCGAACCAGTGGTTCGAATGGTGCATGCCGTTGAAGTACTTGTTGTAGTGGCTGATGGCGTGGGTTTCGGTCTGGTAGTGGCGCAGCTCGTCCACCGACTGCATCTGCGCGGCCACCCGCGCGCCCTCGCCGGTGAACTGGCGACCCACGTGTGCGAAGCCGCGGTGTGCGTAGTACTCCAGCGGCGTCACGCCCTGTATGAACAGCTTGAGTGCGTTGATGTAGCGAGCATCGCTCACGCCGAGCTGGCCGTTGTTCTGCGCGAACGCCTCGATCACGGCGTAGAGCTTTTTCTCCTTCTCGCCCTGGTACTTCCAGTACGCATCCATGGTCAGGCGGAACGGGTCTTCCCATTTGTTCCAGTCGTGGATCTTGATGCCTTCGTATTTGTCGTACGGGAAGACCTTGTCCATCGGCTGGTAGCTGGTTTCCCAGCCGAGGCCGCGGGTCATGGCGGCGTAGCGGTCTTTCAGACCGAGCTTTTTTCGGGTGACGCGGGTGTCCATGTTTGTCTCCTCTGTTGGGTTGTTCAATGCTTCCAGCTGAGCGTGAGCTGGTCGTCGTCTTCGTCGATGTGGCCCGAGAGCGTCACCAGGTTGATGTGGATCTGCTGCAGGTCGTAGGGCCGGCCGGTCTGTTCCTCGATGGTCGAGCGGCGGATCGTCAGGCTGTTGGGCGCGTCGATCTTGACCAGGCCTGGCGAGTGCACGACCTGGGCGCCAGGGTTGTCTGCCACGATGGCGTCGATCACCGGGCGGGACTCTTCGTTGTGCTGAAAGGCGATGAATACGTTGGACATGGGGTTTCCTTGTGGGCGGGATTCAGAGGGCGAGGCCGGCTTTTTTGCAGCGCGCCCTGAACTGGTCCATCACCTCGCCCAGCGCGGCGGGTCCCTGGGCACCCAGCGCGAGGTCGGCCACCGGTGTCAGCGCGGCTTGTGCGCGGTCCGACCAGTCGCTCACCCACTGCGAGATCAGGGCGCGGTTGGCGTCTGACTCGGCCGCGGCCACCTTCACCAGCGCGTCGACCCAGCGTGCCGTCTCGTCGTGCCACTCGGGCATGAAGCTGGTCAGCATGGCCACCGCCGTGCCACCCTGAAGGGCGATGTGGTCGTCCACGAAGTGGGTGTAGACCAGCGGGTACAGCAGGCCGTCGAGCGCCAGGTTTTGCGCCACGAACAGTTCGAACGGGTCCTGCAGCACCAGCGTGTCTTCAACGTAGCGGCGCAGGCCCTGCCAGTGCGGGTCGTCCAGCCAGGCCTGCTTGCCGGCGTCCAGCGCCTCCGGCTCGGCCATCGCCAGGCCGAGGCGGGTGAGGTACTGCGCCACCCCCAGGTTGTCCATGGCGTGGAACATGGCGGGTGCGGTGAAGGCCGTGCCAAAGCCGTAGGCGGCGATGGACGCGTTGTTCATGTTGGCGCCCCAGGCCGCGTGCCGCAACGGCAGCAACACCCGCAGGGCCTTCTCGCGCACCGCGTCCGGGATCATGCCGACCATGCCGCGCGATTCGACGAACTGGAAGCTGGACTCCACCGCGTCCTGCTGGCGCGCCCGCGTCATGGTCCAGGTGGCGTAATAGAACTGGCGCGGGTCCTTGAGCACGTACCAGTCGGCCAGCACCACACGGCTGCGCGAGGGGTCGAACAGTTCGTGCGCCGGGTCCCAGGTCGGGCGGTAGTGGAAGTTCGTCATCGGCTGGGCGCCGAAGGTGGCTTCCTGGTAGCGCGAGGCCACCTTGTCGCCGCCCATGTGCTGCGCCACGTGGGCGTAGGTGTTGCGCAGCGGTGTGATCTCGCGCGCCTGCAGATCGATGTTCATCGGGTCTTGTCTCCTGGAGTTGTGGGGGCTGTGCGCCGGTCTTCAGTCTTCGCGCCAGATCACCTGGTGCCTGGCGCAGAACTCGTCGAACGCCGCCGCGGGCAGCATCAGTTCCACCGCCAGCTCGGGCCAGCCGATCGAGAACTCGAAGCTGACCAGACCATCGCCGCGGCGCTCCAGCAGGCGCACGTAGCGGCGCTGCAGGTCCACGGTGGGCAGGTTCTGGGATTCGGGGGTGGTGGCAGTGGTCATGGTCGGGCGGGTTGGACACGGCTGCTCTTGCACGGGGTGTGCCTGAATCGACTCGAACCGGTAAAAATCTCGATATTTAAGGGAAAACCCCTAAAAATCCCGATTCCCAACAGGCGGGTTTTCCCGGGTGTTGGGGGTCCATCAGGCCTGTCAAGCACCGTTCAACACCTGGAAACACAAAACAATTTCACGAAATCATCGATGTCCTGGTCGGGTTTTGATGAAATGGTGAAGTCCGCCAGGAACCTGGGCTGGCTTGCTCCGGAGGCTGCCTGCGGTCAAAATATCGAGAATTCTGGCGAACACAGCCCGATGTACAGGAGACCCCGTGGAACCCCATCTGAACTACCCCCCGGACGCTGACCTGAGGAAGCTGTTGCGTTTTGAACCCGACAGCGGCGCGATCTGGCTGGGCGAACGCCGCATGGTGTTGTTGCACACGGCGGCGCTCAGTGCGCTGCGCCGCGACCTGATCACCTCGGTCGGCACCGAACACACCCGCCGCCTGCTCACGCGCATGGGCTACGCCAGTGGCGCGCACGACGCCGGCTTCGCCCGCAAGACCCGGGGCAACCGCAGCCTGGAAGAGATGTTCCTGGTGGGGCCGCAGCTGCACATGCTGGAAGGCGCAGCGCGGGTGACGCCGCTGCATCTGAAGATGGACGCGGCCACCGGGCTGTACGAGGGCGAGTTCCGCTGGGACGACTCCTGGGAAGCCCACGCCCACCGGCTGGCCTATGGCGTGGTGGACGAGCCCGCCTGCTGGATCCTGCTGGGCTACGCCAGCGGCTACACCAGCGCGTTCATGGGCAAGCTGATCCTGTTCAAGGAGATCAAGTGCGGTGCCTGCGGAGACGACCACTGCCACATCGTCGGCAAGCCGATCGACGAATGGCCGGATGGCGAGGCCTACCGCCCGTACTTCGAAGACGACTCACTGCTGCACAAGCTGGACGTGCTGAGCCAGCAGGTGGAGGCGCTGAAGACCACGCTGGAGCCCGCGACATCGGGCGGCATGCTGATCGGTGCCTCACCGGCGTTCCAGCATGCCCACGATCTCATGCAGCGCGCCGCGTGCACCCAGGTCACGGTGCTGCTGACCGGTGAGACGGGGGTGGGCAAGGAGCGTTTCGCCCGGGCCCTGCACGAACATTCCGACCGCGCCACGGGCCCGTTCGTGGCGGTGAACTGCGCAGCCTTGCCCGCCGAGCTGATCGAGGCCGAGCTGTTCGGGGTGGAGAAGGGGGCCTACACCGGGGCGCACGCGGCGCGCGCCGGACGCTTCGAGCGCGCCGAGGGCGGCACGCTGTTCCTCGACGAGGTCGGCGACCTGCCGCTGGCGGCGCAGGCCAAGCTGCTGCGCGTGTTGCAGGAAGGCGAGATCGAACGGCTGGGGGCCGAGGCCACGCGCAAGGTCAATGTGCGCATGGTCACCGCGACCAACGTGGACCTGGAGGCCGCGGTGGCGCAAGGCAGGTTCCGGCGCGACCTGCTGTACCGCCTCAATGTCTATCCGATCTGCATCCCGCCGCTGCGCGAACGCAGCGCCGACATCGAGCCGCTGGCGCGCCACCTGCTGGCGCGTTTCATGGCGCTGCACAACAAGCGCCTGAGCGGTCTGGGCGACCGCGCCCTGCAGGCCCTGATGCGGCACGACTGGCCGGGCAATGTGCGCGAGCTGGAGAACCTGGTCGAACGGGGCGTGATCCTCGCCGCCCAGGGTGGCACGGTGGAACTGGAGCACCTGTTCCCGAACCAGTCGGGGGCGCGCCAGGAAGGGGTGGATCCCCAAGGGCGGCTGGCCCGGGTCTTGCCTGCGGGAGAGAACGAACTCTGCGAGCGCATTGTGAGCAGCGGGCTGTCGCTCGAACAGCTGGAGGCCCGGGTGCTGGCGCTGGCGGTCGAGCGCAGCGGCGGCAACCTGTCGGGCGCTGCGCGTCTGCTGGGCCTGACCCGGCCCCAGCTGGCCTACCGGCTCAAGCGCCAGCAGATCGACGAAGAATCGTCTTGAACAACGTGACCGGGAAGAACCCCATGCTGCCCAACCAGACTTTCACCGACCACCTGCTGCGTCCGGTCAGCGAATCGCCGCGCACCCTGTCCGAGCGCGCGTACCTCGCGGTCCGGCAGGACATCGTGCAGGGGCGCCTCGCGCCGGGCGAGCGCCTGCGTGTCGAGCACCTGAAAGACCGCTACGCCGTCGGCGCCGGCACGCTGCGCGAAGCGCTGGCCCTGCTGGTGTCCGACGCCCTGGTCACGGTCGAAGGCCAGCGCGGCTACCGCGTGGCCGAGATCTCGCTGGGCGACCTGAAAGACCTGACCGACACCCGGGTGATGCTGGAAACCGAAGCCCTGCGCCAGTCGATCCGGCTCGGCGACGCGCGCTGGGAAAGTGATCTGACGCAGGCCTTCGCGGCACTGACCGAAGCCGAGCAGCAGCCGGGCGGTCTGGAGCCCCTGCGCTGGGAAGCGGCCAACAAGCGCTTTCACGAAGCCCTGATCTCGGCGCACCGCTCACCCTGGAGCAAACACCTGCTGGGCATCCTCTACCGCCACGGCGAGCGCTACCGCCACGTGGCGATCCAGATGGGCGCGACCCAGACCATCGAACGCGACGTGCACGACGAGCACACCCGCATCTACACCGCCGCCGTCGCGCGCCAGGAAGCGCGTGCTGCGCTGGCGCTGGAGGCCCATATCCGGCTCACCTGTGACATCCTGGTCCAGCACGCAGGCGATGCGCCGCAGGCCATGCCGGGCGGGCGGGCCGATCTGGCCTTGCCGGTCTGAATGTTCGTGGCGGGCCTTCGCCCGGCGATCGCGGGGGGCTTGTGACCGGGCGGCCCTGCGGCGCGTCATCCGGCCCGGTGCATCACGCGCCCAGTGCAGGGAACAGCTTGGTCAGCCCGGCCGCCATCACCTCGACCGACAGCGCAGCCAGGATCAGGCCCATCAGCCGGGTCATCACGTTGATGCCGGTCTGCCCCATCAAGCGCGCAATCGGTTTGGCGAGCGAAAAACACACGGCGGTGGCCAGCGCGATCACCACGCCGTAGCCCACCAGCGCGGCGTGCTGGAAAAAGGTCTTGGCCTGGTCGGCGTAGATCACCACGGTGGACATGGTGGCCGGGCCGGTGAGCAGCGGGATGGTCAACGGCACCACGGCGATGGAAGCGCGCGCCGAGGCGTCGTCCATTTCGCCCTGGGTGGTTTTCGCTTCGGCCGGTTGCGCGTTCAGCATCGACAGCGCCGACGTCAGCAACAACATGCCGCCGCCGACCTGGAAGCTCGCCAGCGAGATGCTGAAAAATTCCAGGATCTGTAGACCGATGATGGCGCAGGTGGCGATCACCGCGAACGCGCTCACCGACGAAATCAGGATGGTGCGCCGGCGCTGCGCCGAACTGAAGCCCTGCGTGTAGTGAATGAAAAACGGAACGATCGCCAGCGGGTTGACGATGGCCAGCAGGGTGATGAGGGGCTTGAAATCCATGGCCGGCATTGTGGGGCAGGAAGGGTCTGCCCGCGCTGCATCAGCGGATTTCAGGGGGCATTCATGCCGGGTTTGAGGTCCCAGGCTCGCGGCGCCGGAACATGCCGTAGCCTTCCATGTGCAGCACCTTGTCGCCGTGCTGGTTGAACATTTCCCACACCGTGCGCACCAGGCCCACGTCGGGCCGCTTGCTCATGGCGCGCTTCTCGGTGATGGTGTGCTGCAGCCGCAGCACGTCGCCGGGGTAGACCGGCTTGGTCCACTTCAGGCTCTCCAGCCCGGGCGAACCGAGGCTCGACGTTTCATGCAGGAAGTTGGTCACCATCAGCCGCATGGCCATGGCGCAGGTGTGCCAGCCGCTGGCGCTCAGGCCCCCGAACACCGAGGCCTTGCCACCTTCTTCGCTCAGGTGAAAGGGCTGCGGGTCGAACTGGCTGGCGAAGGCGATGATTTCTTCCTTCGTCGGCGAGAGGCTGCCCAGGTCGCGCACCTGGCCGATTTCCAGGTCTTCCCACCAGATCCTGATGTGCGGGCTTTCTTCGGGTGTCGTTGCGGTCATTCAGCGTCCTCCGGATACGTCGAGCAGGCTCATGGTGGTGTAACTCGCGGCGTCCGACAGCAGCCAGACGATGGCCTGCGCCACCTCGTCGGCCGTGCCGCCGCGCTGCATGGGCACCTGGTGCTTGAGCTCGTTCACGCGGTTGGGCAATCCGCCCGAGGCGTGGATGCTGGTCTCGATCAGGCCCGGGCGTACCGCGTTGACCCGTACCCCTTCGGCAGCGATCTCCTTGGCCAGGCCGATGGTGAACGCGTCGATCGCGCCCTTGGCCGCCGCGTAGTCCACGTACTGCCCCGGTGAGCCCAGGCGCGACGCGGCGCTGGAGAGGTTGACGATGGACCCGCCCGCGCCGCCGTGCCGCGTGCTCATGCGCCTCACCGCTTCGCGCGCGCACAGCATCGAACCGATCACGTTGATGTCGAACATGCGCTTCCAGCGCGCCACGCTCATCTCGTCCACCCGCGCGGTCACGTCCACCACGCCCGCGTTGTTCACCAGCCCGGTGAGCCGCCCGAGCCGGGTGTCCACCTCCTCGAACATCTTCAGCACCTGTGCCTCCTCGGCCACGTCGGCCTGCACCGTGATCGCCGTGCCGCCGCTGGCGTGGATGGCGCGCACCACCTCATCGGCCGCCAGCGAGTTCGCGGTGTAGTTCACCGCCACGGTCCAGCCTTGCTGCGCGGCGAGCAGGGCGGTGGCCGCGCCGATGCCGCGGCTGCCACCGGTCACCAGCAAAACCTTCTTTTGCGTTGCGCCGTCTTTCTGATTCATAACCTGTCTCCTGCAAAAGCCGCCGGTATGGCTTACAACACCGCTTGTACCGCCCTTCATTACAACAGCGTCAGGAGACCGCCATGCGTCGCACAGTCGACTATTACTTCGCACCCCAGAGCCCCTGGATGTACCTCGGCCACGAGCGCTTTGCCGAACTGCTGCAGCGCACCGACACCCAGGTGCGTGTGCTGCCGGTGGACTTCGGCCAGGTGTTCCCGGTGTCGGGGGGGTTGCCGCTGCCGCAGCGGGCGCCCCAGCGCCAGGCCTACCGGCTGCTGGAGCTGCGCCGCTTCAGTGAGGCGCTGGGCATCCCGCTCAACCCGCAGCCGCGCTGCTTCCCGGTGGCCGGCGACCCGGCGGGCTGGCTGATCACGGCCGTGGCACAGCAGGACGGTGACGCCGCCGCGATGCGGCTGACCGGCGCGGTGGGCCGGGCGGTGTGGGCGCAGGAGCGCGACATCGCCGACGCCACCGTGCTCGCCGAACTGCTGGACGAATGTGGGCTGGACCCGCAGCGCCTGGCGCAGTCGCAGCAGGACGGCGCGAAAGCGCTGTACGCCGCACACACCGCGCAGGCGATTGACGCCGGGGTGTTCGGTGCGCCAAGCTACGTCATCGACGGCGAAGTTTTCTGGGGCCAGGACCGGCTCGATTTTGTCGAGCGCCGGCTGATGGCCTGAGCGGTTTTCTTCACAACAACACAGGAGCATTCCATGGGGCAATTCACCAACCTCACCGCCGCCGACGGCTTCACCTTCCCCGCCTACGTGGCGCAACCCGCCGGCCAGCCCAAAGGCGGCCTGGTGGTGTTGCAGGAGATCTTTGGCGTCAACGCGCACATCCGCGCCGTGGCTGATGGCTACGCAGCCGACGGCTATTTCGTCGTCGCACCGTCAACCTTCCACCGTGTCAAAGCCGACGTGGAACTGGGCTACGCCGAAGCCGACATGCAGGCCGGCATGGCGCTCAAGGCCGCGGTCGAGGCGCTGCCGGCGGCGGGCGTGATGCCCGACATCCAGGCCGCCATTGACCACGCGGCGCAGGGTGGCAAGGTCGGCATCCTGGGCTATTGCTGGGGTGGTCTTCTGACTTGGCGCTCGGCCAGTGTGCTCAGCGGACTGTCGGCCGCCGTGCCGTATTACGGCGGCGGCATGACCAGCGATGCCGAGGCGGCGCGCCAGCCCCGCGTGCCGGTGATGGCCCACTTCGGCGAGCAGGACCACTGGATTCCGCTGGACAGCGTGCGCGCCTTTCAGAAGGCGCAGCCCGGTGTCACGGTGCACATCTATGCCGCGAACCACGGCTTCAACTGCGACCACCGCGGCGCCTGGAACGCCGAGGCCGCCCAGCTCGCGCGCGAGCGCACGCTGGCTTTCCTGGCGCAGCACCTGGGGTGAGACCATGAGCGCCGCCCGGCCGTTCCGAAGGCGCTCAGCCCCGCAGTGCGCAGCACGGAGGGAAAGTCCGGTGAGCGCCGCCCGGCCGTTCCGAAGGCGCTCAGCCCCGCAGTGCGCAGCACGGAGGGTAGTCCAGTGAGCGCCGCCGGCCTGACGCGGTTCTCCGGGCTGGCCCTGTTGGCCTGCTGGGTGCTGTCGGCCGCGGCGCAGGGGGCCTACACCGGGCCCTTGTTCGACGCCCACCTGCACTACAACGACGAAGCCTGCGTGCACGACGCGCCCGAGCCGGGCTGCCCGCACCCGCTGGCGGACGTGCTCACGCGCATGCAGCAAAGTGGCGTGCGTGCGGTGCTGGCGAATTCGCGCCCCAACGACGGCACCCGGGCCCTGTCCTCGGCCCGTGAGCAGACGCGCGCCGCGGGCGTCACCGTGGTGCCATTCGTGCGGCTCTACCGCAACCGCGCCGACTACAACAACTGGTTCCGCGACGGCACCATCGTCAACCTGGTGCAAGCCGAACTGGCCAAAGGCACACCCGCTGGCCCCTACCGTGGACTCGGCGAGTTCCACCTGTACGACAGCGCCAACGCCAACGGACCGGTGGCGAAGCAGCTCATGGCGCTCGCCGAGGACAAGAACCTGGCGATCCTGGCCCATGTGGACGACGCGGCGATCGACCTGCTGATGGCGCACACGCCCACCCAAGGCCAGAAACTTCACTTGATATGGGCCCACACCGGCATCGGCGGCACGCCAGTGGCGCGGGTGGATCAACTCATGGCGCGCTACCCGCGCCTGATGGGCGAGCTCTCGTACCGGCCAGGCCTCACCTGCGAAGGCGGCCAGCTCTGCCCCGAGTGGCGTGCCCTGCTGCTCAAGTACCCGGACCGGTTCATGATCGGATCGGACACATGGATCAACCAGCGCTGGCTTTATTACGGCGAACTGATGCAGGGCTACCGCACCTGGCTCGGTGGTCTGCCCGACGATGTGGCGCGACGCATAGGCTGGGACAATGGGGCGCGCCTGTTTGGCGTGCCCACCCCGAAAAACTGACCATGATCCAGTTGCACTACTACCCCAGCACCGCCAGCATGGTGCCGCACATCCTGCTCGAAGAACTGGCCGTTCCTTATGAGCGCGTCCTGGTCGATCGCGCGCAGGACGTGCAGAAGACGATGGCCTACCTCAAGCTCAACCCCAACGGCCTGATTCCGGTGCTCACCGATGGCGATCTGGTGCTGTACGAGACGGCGGCCATCTGCCTGCACCTGTGCGACACGCACCCGGCCAGCGGGCTGGTGCCCGCGCTGGGCACACCCGAGCGCGCGCACTTCTACAAGTGGCTGATGTGGCTGACCAACACGCTGCAGGCCACCCTGATCGTCTATTTTTATCCCGAGCGCTGGGTGAACGCCGGCAACATGGCGGGCGCCGCCGAGGTGAAGCACCACGCCGGGATCCGCATCAACAACCTCTTGAAACAGCTCGACAACGAGCTGACCCGCCACGGCGGGCCCTGGTTCATGGGCGAGGCCTACACCGCACTGGACCCGTATGTGTTCACCCTGTGTCGCTGGACACGCAATTTCGACAATGCGCCGGCCCGCAGCAAACGCCTGCTGGGCCCGTATCTGCAGCGCATGCTGGAGCGACCCGCGGTGCAGCGCGCGCTGGCCAACGAGGGCTTGAGTCCGCCCTTCGTCTGAATGCGGTTTCGCCCTTGGCGCACACGTGGATGCAAAACGGTCCGAGGGGACTGTGCAGTCGCGGTGAGGATCAGCGCTCGCCGGTGCGGGCGAGGTAGCGTTTGCGCCAGAACAGCACGCTGAGCACCACGGCCGTGAGCGTCATCGAGCCCATGGCCCACCAGAATCCCGACTCCTTGTGCAGCAGTGGAATGAATTCGAAGTTCATGCCGAAGATGCCCGCGATCAGGTTCAGCGGCAGGAAGATGGCGGTCAGCGCCGTGAGCGTGCGCATGATGTCGTTGGTGCGGTTGCTCTGTGCCGAAAAATGCATCTGCACCGCGGTCTCTGCGTTCTGCTCCAGCCGGCGCACGTTGTGCACCACACGTTCGATGTGCTCCAACACGTCGCGGCTGCGCACCTTGAGCAGCTCCAGTCCGCGATGGCCCCCAAAGTGGTCGCTGGCGGAACCCTCGATCACTTCCCAGCCAGACAGCGCTTCGATCCAGTCCTGGATGGCGGCGCGCTGGTCTTCGCAGATTTCGTCCAGGTGGTGCAGCGAAATGCGCGCGTCCAGCAACGAGCCCCAGTTGTTGAAGCGCGTCGAGGGGTGCAGCAGTTCGGCTTGCCAGTGGTCCAACTGGCGGGTGAGTTCGCGCCGCAGATCGAGGTAGCCATCCACCATCTGGTTCACGATGCGCAGCATCAGGTCGGCCGGCCCGCTGGGCAGGTTCACGCCAGCGGCGCGCGAAGCGGCCGAGGCTGCGGCGAGCAGTCGCGAGGCGTACTGTTCCAGCACCGTGCAGCCCGCGGGGTGGACCGTGACCAGTACGCGGTCGAACACCGCAAACCCGACCGGGCTTGTGTCGATGCGGCGCAGCACCGGCGGACCGCCGCGTTTGATGTGTTGCGTCAAGACCTGACCGGGGTGCGCGAGGTCGGTCTCGCTGTGCCCTGCAGCAAGCCGACGGAACACCAGGATGTCGTACTGCGAGGTGTAGTCGAAGTGCGAGGGCAACTGGTTGTTGAGCAGGTCGGACACGTGCAGGTCGACCAGCGTCACGCTGTGCAGGGCGTGCAGCGTGGACTGGATGTGACCTTGCTCCAGTTCGAACTCGCGCCGGCCGCAGGCGATCCAGACAAAACTGCGTGGCGCCAGTTCGGTGGGCAGCGCCCCGGTTTCGTGCACGGCACCGGGCAGAACGTGGAAGATGCGCATGCGTCGGTGGCCAGGCAGGCGGTGGTGGGGTGGATCAGCCGCGCAGCAGGCGGGCCGCGTCGCGCGCGAAATAGGTCAGCACGCCGTCGGCACCGGCACGCTTGAAGGCCAGCAGGCTTTCCATCATCACCGCGTCGTGGTCCAGCCAGCCGTTGATCGCAGCGGCCTTGAGCATGGCGTATTCGCCGCTGACCTGGTAGGCGAAGGTCGGCACGCGGAACTCGTCCTTCACGCGGCGCACGATGTCCAGGTAGGGCATGCCGGGCTTGACCATCACCATGTCGGCGCCTTCGGCCAGATCCAGCGCCACTTCGCGCAGGGCTTCGTCGCTGTTGCCCGGGTCCATCTGGTAGACCTTCTTGTCGGCCTTGCCCAGGTTGGCGGCCGAGCCCACGGCGTCGCGGAACGGACCGTAGAAGGCGCTGGCGTACTTGGCGCTGTAGGCCATGATGCGCGTGTGCACCAGACCCTTGGCTTCGAGAGCCAGGCGGATGGCGCCGATGCGGCCGTCCATCATGTCGCTGGGCGCCACCATGTCCACACCGGCCTCGGCCTGTGTAAGCGCCTGCTTCACCAGGATCTCGACCGTGGGGTCGTTCAGGATGTAGTTGTGCTCGTCCAGCAAGCCGTCCTGACCGTGGCTGGTGAAGGGGTCGAGCGCCACGTCGGTCATCACACCCAGTTGGGGAAATTGTTTCTTCAGTTCGCGCACCACGCGCGGCACCAGGCCATCGGGGTTCAGCGCTTCACGGCCGTCGGGCGTCTTGAGCGACGGGTCGATCACCGGGAACAGCGCCATCACCGGAATGCCCAGTTTCACGCAGTCTTCGGCCACCGGTAGCAGCAGGTCCAGGCTCAGGCGCTCCACGCCCGGCATGGAGCCCACCGCTTCGCGTCGGCCGTGCCCATCGAGCACGAACACCGGGTAGATCAGGTCGGCCGGGCTGAGCCGGTGCTCGCGCACCAGATCGCGTGTGAAGGCATCACGCCGCAGGCGGCGGGGGCGGGACAGGGGGTAGGGGGCTGGGATGTGCATGCCTGTATTGTGGCAAAGCCGCCGCGGGTGGCCGACCCGGTTCGGTTGAATCCAGTCCTCAAAGTGTCTGAAACTACCGGGTTTCAATTCGTAAGAAGATGGGGGTGATTGAAAAACCCAGAAGTTTGTGTTGAACTCTCTCATAAGAAGAAAATACAAATGTGCGCCGGCTGTCCTGGGCTGGCGAAGGTATTTTTTTGATCTTCCGATCGGCCGTCCGCATCGAAACGCCCTGGGGGCGATGTGACATGACCGGATGCGCCGGCTGCATGCGACTGTCGATAGGGTCCTGGCTTCTTTATTCACCGAGTTCTGCCATGTTGCAAACCAAGAAAAACTCCGCCACCCCACCCGTGGGTACCAAACCGGCGGTCGCCGGTGCGCCCGAAGCCTGGTCGCTCGACGACCATTGGCCCGAGCTGGTGGCTAGCCTCGCCGAGCAGTTCACCGAAAACGTCAGCTCCCTGGAAAACCAGATCGATCAGTTGCTGGCCAAGGGGCGCATCAACAAGCTGGAGCATCGGGCCCTGAGCATTCCGGCCGAGCGCATCAAGCTCGCTGGTGTCAGCGCCCAGCAGATCAACCGTTTCTACAGTGGTCGCATCCGCCAGTCGCATGAGAAGGTGGACATGGCGAAGCTGGTTGAAGACGTGTTGCAGGAGCGCAAGCAGGAGCTTGGCACGCTGGGCATTGCCTTGCGGCGCAAGCTCAAACAGGTGGATGTGCTGATCGATCCCACAATTGCACATACCTTCGTCAATGCCGTGCTTGACTGGGGGCTGCCGTTTGGCAGCCGGGTCGACATGCGTCTGGACCTCAACGCCTGGCCGCAACATGCGCGTTTGCAGATGCGCGTGGCCAATGACGGTGTGCCCCCGTCAAGCGTTGCGTCGACGGACAGCCTGAGCTGGATTCTGATCCGCCAGATTGCCATGGTGTCGGGCGGTGTCGAGATCGAGCGCGAAGTGAACGAGGAGGGTGTGAGTTTCACAGCCATGTTTACCCGCACCGTGCAGGCCGTCGACGGTATTTCGGCCGTGGACCTGTCGGACGACCACTCGTCGATGTTCAAGTCGCTTTCCGGTACCTATGTGCTCACCATTTCACCGAGCTTGCAGATCCGTGCCGACGTGCGTGACGCGCTGCGTGAGATAGGTATTTCTTCGGACAGTGTGGTTGATTTCCAACAAGCCCGCGATGCCATCAAGAGCCGCATGCCCAGCCTGATCGTGGTGGATTCGGAAATCAAGGACGACTACTTTGATGCCTTCCGCCGGGATCTGCTGCGCGAAGTCTTCGAGTTCCCTTTCGTCGAGATCTCGCCGGACGACAGCTCATTCGACATGTCGGGATTTGGCGAGTTTTCCATGGCCAAGGTGGGCCGGGGCAACATCCGCGAAGCCCTTGGCACGGCGGTGATGTTCGAACTGGCCAAGATGATGTAGTAGTCCATAGGTGTTCCTGAGGCTGACGCTGCGGCCCATTTGTCAAATCTGACAGTGGCGGCGACAAAAATCCGGACATTGTGTTGTAACATTCACTCGGGCGAGCCGAAGGGTGAGCCCCCCGCTTTTCCTCCCTGAGCGGGTGCCTTAGTGTGTGACAGCAAAAAGGCTTCCTAACCCGGCCCTGAGGGCCGGGTTTTTTTTGTCCGTCGCCGAGGCGCAACCCACCCGGCGCAGCATGTGCAGTACTCCCTGGCGGGCTAAACTGCCAGCATGCTCTGGGTCAAATCCTTCCACATCGTTTTTATCGCCAGCTGGTTCGCCGGCCTGTTTTACCTGCCCCGGATTTTTGTCAATCTGGCCATGGTTCCGCCCGAAAGTGTTGCCGAGCGCGAGCGCTTGCTGCTCATGGCGCACAAGCTGATGCGCTTCACCACCCTGTTGGCTGTTCCAGCGGTTGCACTGGGTCTGTGGCTCTGGCTGGGTTATGGGATCGGTCTGGGCGCCGGCAATGGCTGGATGCACGCCAAGCTGTTCGTCGTGGCGCTGATCCTCGGCTATCACCACGCTTGCGGCGTCATGCTTCGCAGGTTCCAGCAGGGCATCAACCGCCGGGGCCATGTCTGGTACCGCTGGTTCAACGAGGCACCGGTGATCATGCTGGTGGTCGTGGTGCTGCTGGTGGTGATCAAGCCCTTCTGAGGCCCAGGGGTGGTCACGACCCCGCGTTCTTCGGCTTGGCCACTCGCGTTGCTGTTTGCGGCGCTGGTGGTGTATGCGAGCCTGTATCCGTTTCAGGGCTGGCGCATGCAGGGCGTGGAGCCGATGGCCTTCATGCTGGCGCCGCTGCCGAAGTACTGGACCGCCTTTGATGTGGTGAGCAACTTTCTGGGCTACGCCCCGCTGGCGTTTCTGCTGGCGCTGTCCCTGCTGCGCTCCGGTGCTGGGGGATGGTCCTGGTTGTTGGGCTTCACCTTGCCGCTTCTGCTGTCGTTCGGGGTGGAAACCCTGCAGAACTACCTGCCCATGCGGGTGGCATCCAACCTCGATCTGGCACTGAACGGTGCCGGTGCGCTGCTGGGTGCGACCGCAGCCTGGATGCTGGAGCGGCTGGGTGGACTGCGCCGCTGGAGCCAGTTTCGGGCCGACTGGTTCGTGTCTGGCGCCCACGGCTCGCTGGTGCTGCTGGCCTTGTGGCCGGCAGCCTTGCTCTACCCGGTTTCGGTGCCCTTTGGCCTGGGCCAGGTCTGGGACAGGCTGGAGATGGAGCTGGCGAACCTGCTTGCGGAGACCCCATTTCTGGCCTGGGTGCCGTTCCGGGTTGAAAACCCGCTGCCGTTGAGTCCGCTGGCCGAAGCATTCTGTGTGGCGCTCGGGTTGCTGGCGCCGCTGCTCATGGGTTTCGCCGACATGCGTTCGCTGTCGCGCCGCGTGGGGTTTCTGGTGGCCTTTTTTGTGTGCGCGCTGGCTGTTTCAGGGTTGTCGTCGGCACTCACTTACGGTCCGGAGCATGGCTGGGCGTGGATCACGTCCCAGGCCTTGTTGGGACTGGCCCTGGCGTTCGTCGCCGGCCTGGCACTGCTCGCCCTGCCACGCCGGGTATGTCATGCGCTCATGCTGCTGTGCCTGGCCACGTCGCTCAGCCTGCTGAATCGAGCGCCAGTCAGTCCTTACTTCGACCAGTCGCTTGAAGTCTGGGAGCAAGGGCGCTTCATCCGTTTTTATGGCCTTTCACAATGGCTGGGTTGGTTGTGGCCTTTTTCGGCGCTGCTCTTTGGCCTGCGCGCCATCGCCCGACACCCTGGTGCCGGACAGGGCGCCCACTAAAATCGGCGCATGTCTGAAAACAAGTCGTATTACGAGCGCCACATCTTCTTCTGTCTCAATCAGCGCGAGGGGAACGAGGATTGCTGTGCCCAGCACAAGGCGCAGGCCGCCTTTGATCGTTGCAAATCCCAGGCCAAGGCCCAGGGTTTGCTCGAACCCGGCAAGGTTCGGGTCAACAAGGCGGGTTGCCTGGACCGTTGTGCCGGTGGACCGATTGCCGTGGTCTACCCGGAAGCGGTCTGGTACAGCTATGTCGACGAGAGCGACATCGACGAGATCGTGCAGTCCCATTTGCGCGACGGCGTGGTGGTGCAGCGGCTGCTGACCCCGCCGGACGTTGGACGCTGAATGCGCTCGCCTGACTGTCGAGTTCTCGTGCAGGTCGCCGATGCCAGGCTGTCCGGGGCGCACCGATGAACGCCCAGACCGAATACCTGCTGCAGGATGGTCCGGCCGGTGTGCTGGAAGTCGCGATGGACCGGCCTTCGGGCGACGCGGTCGGGATCGCGGTGCTGGCCCACCCGCACCCGCTGCATGGCGGCACACTGAGCAACAAGGTTGTCCAGACCCTCGCGCGCGCCTGCGTGCTGGCGGGCTGGACGGCTGTCCGCTTCAACTTCCGCGGCGTCGGGCGCAGTGAGGGGGCCTACGACGAGGGTCGTGGCGAGTTGGCCGATCTGTTGTCGGTGATCGAAGCGCAGGCGCCATCTGGTCCCTTGTGTCTGTCCGGGTTTTCATTCGGGGCGTTCGTCACCAGCCATGCGGCCCGCCAGCTCCATGCGCAACGCGAGATCCGGCGCCTGATTCTGGTGGGCACGGCCGCCAGCCGATTTGAAGTCGCTCCGGTGGCTGAGGAACTTCACCCGCGCACCCTGGTCATCCATGGCGAGCAGGACGACACGGTGCCTTTGGCTTCGGTCATGGACTGGGCGCGGCCCCAGGTGTTGCCTGTGCTGGTGGTGCCCGGTGGCGGCCACTTTTTTCACGGGCAGTTGCCGTTGCTGCGCGAATTGGTCCTGCGCCATCTGCACGCCTGAAGCGGCCGCCCCTTTCCCCCATTTTTTATTTCAGGAACCGGATTTTGTTGCGTCGATTGTTTTCCCGTGCTTTGTTTCTGTTGGCCGCTGCGGTGGCGTTTTCGACCTCTGCCCAGGTGCCCCAGCCGCCCGAAGTGGCGGCCCGCGCCTATTTGCTGATGGATGTGACCTCGGGCCAGGTGCTGGCGTCGAAAGACCCCGATCTGGCGGTGGAGCCGGCGTCTCTCACCAAGCTGATGACCGCCTACATCGTGTTTGATGCCCTGAAGACGGGCAAGCTCAGTCTGACCCAGACTTTGCCGGTGAGTGAGCGGGCCTGGAAAATGCCGGGTTCGCGCATGTTCATCGATCCCAAGATGCAGGTACCCGTGGAAGACTTGGTCAAAGGCATGATCGTGCAGTCGGGCAACGATGCCACCGTAGCGCTGGCTGAGGGATTGGGCGGCAGCGTGGAGCGTTTTGTGCAGCTGATGAACCAGCAGGCGAAAGCCTTGGGCATGAACGCCAGCGGCTTCAAGAATCCCGAAGGCCTTACCGAGGCAGGTCACACCACCACCGCCCGCGACCTGGCCACGCTCGCCACCCGCCTGATGCGCGATTTCCCCGACTTCGTGCCCTATTACGCCATTCAGCGCTACCGTTATCCCGGCACCCCTGCCGCCAACGACACCAACCGCAATCTGCTGCTGTTTCGCGACCCCAGTGTGGACGGCCTGAAGACCGGTCACACCAGTGCCGCGGGCTATTGCCTGGTCGCCACCGCCCATCGGGCCGTACCCGCCTTGGGCAGCGGGCCGCAGGGGCAGCGGCGTCTGTTGAGCGTGCTGTTGGGCGCTTCGAGCGAAAACGCCCGCGCCGCCGAAAGCCAGAAGTTGCTGAACTGGGGCTACACCGCGTTTGATGCCGTGCGCCTGTCCCCTGTTGGCGAGCCGCTGGTATCGCCGCGCGTCTGGAAAGGCAAGGCGGAAGTCGTCAAGCTGGGCCGGCCCGAGGGTGTTGTGGTGTCCGTTCCTGCTGGCGAGGGTGCGAGGCTGAAGACCGAGGTCACCCGCCCGGAACCTTTGGTCGCGCCTTTGATGCGCGGCCAGGCGGTGGGCATTCTGAAGGTGAGTCTGGCCAACGGTACGCCGGTGGCCGAGGTGCCGCTGAGCGTGCTGGAGACGGTCGAGGAGAGCGGTGTCTTCGGCCGGGCCTGGGACGCTGTGCGCCTCTGGATTCAGTAAGCTGCGTCTGAAATGCGCGGCACGAAGACACCTCGCGCTTGAGAAAGCGCTGTGCATCCGCGTGTGTTCCGGCGACTTTTTGCGTGGGCGTTTGTCAGAAGAACAAGCCCGTGCTACATTAGAGGGCTTTTCGGAATCTTCCGAGAAGTTTTCGTTTTCGCTTTTTTAAACGTTTAGGGACGTTTCTTCATGCCAACCATCAATCAACTCGTGCGCCACGGCCGGGAGGTCGAAAAGACCAAATCCAAGAGCCCGGCCATGGAAAACTCTCCGCAGCGTCGCGGTGTGTGCACCCGTGTGTACACCACGACCCCCAAGAAGCCCAACTCCGCTCTGCGTAAGGTTGCCAAAGTGCGCCTGACCAACGGTTTTGAGGTCATTTCCTACATCGGCGGCGAAGGCCACAACCTGCAGGAACACAGCGTCGTGCTGGTTCGCGGCGGTCGTGTCAAGGACTTGCCTGGTGTGCGTTACCACATCGTGCGCGGTTCGCTGGACCTGCAGGGCGTGAAAGACCGCAAGCAGTCGCGCTCCAAGTACGGCGCGAAGAAGCCCAAGGCCAAATAATCTTGGTTTTTCGGTGTTTGGCCGGCCGGCAAGCTGTGTCGAACGTAGTGACCCCAAAACGCCATGTCGGCGTCGGGTCGAGTAAGTGAGGGCCTTGCTGGGTTCTCGCGGTGTCTGAAAAGATGCCAACTGAAGCAAATTTGAGGTGTAAAAATGCCACGTCGTCGCGAAGTCCCTAAACGTGAAATCCTGCCGGATCCCAAGTTCGGCAACGTCGAGCTCTCCAAGTTCATGAACGTGATCATGGAAGGCGGCAAGAAAGCTGTCGCCGAGCGCATCATTTACGGTGCGCTGGAGCAGATCGAGAAAAAGACCGGCAAAGACCCGGTCGAAGCCTTCTCCATTGCCATCAATAACGTCAAGCCCATGGTGGAAGTCAAGTCCCGCCGTGTCGGCGGCGCGAACTACCAGGTGCCTGTTGAAGTGCGCCCGGTTCGTCGCCTGGCGCTGTCGATGCGCTGGATCAAGGAAGCTGCCCGCAAGCGCAGCGAGAAGTCCATGGCCATGCGCCTGGCCAACGAGCTGATCGAGGCCACCGAAGGCCGTGGCGGCGCCATGAAGAAGCGTGATGAAGTGCACCGCATGGCCGAAGCCAACAAGGCTTTCAGCCACTTCCGCTTCTAAGTTCCGCTTTTCCCAGTCATCCAAGGCGAGCCCGCAAACCCCAGAAGGGGTGGCGGGCTTGCCCAATTCAGGAGTATTTCCATGGCACGCACTACGCCACTGGAGCGGTACCGCAATATCGGTATCTCCGCTCACATCGACGCCGGCAAGACCACCACGACCGAGCGCATTCTTTTCTACACGGGTGTGAACCACAAGATCGGTGAAGTGCACGACGGTGCCGCCACCATGGACTGGATGGAGCAGGAGCAGGAACGTGGCATCACGATCACCTCCGCCGCCACGACCTGTTTCTGGAAGGGCATGGACCTGTCCTTCCCCGAACACCGCATCAACATCATCGACACCCCCGGCCACGTGGACTTCACCATCGAGGTGGAGCGCTCCATGCGCGTGCTCGACGGCGCCTGCATGGTGTACTGCGCCGTGGGCGGTGTTCAGCCCCAGTCGGAAACCGTCTGGCGCCAGGCCAACAAATACAAGGTGCCGCGTCTGGCCTTCGTGAACAAGATGGACCGCACCGGTGCCAACTTCTTCAAGGTCGTCGAGCAGATGAAGTTGCGCCTGAAGGCCAATCCTGTGCCGATCGTGATCCCGATCGGTGCCGAAGAGCATTTCAGGGGCGTGGTGGATCTGCGCAAGATGAAGGCCATCATCTGGGATGAAGCGTCCCAGGGCATGAAATTCAACTACGAAGAAATTCCCGCTGAACTCCTGGAGCAAGCCAAAGAGTGGCGTGAAAAGATGGTCGAGGCTGCGGCCGAAGCCAGCGAAGAGCTGATGAACAAGTACCTTGAAGAAGGTGACCTGACCGAAGAGGAAATCACCCAGGGTCTGCGCGTGCGCACGCTGGCGACCGAGATCCAGCCGATGCTGTGCGGAACCGCGTTCAAGAACAAGGGTGTGCAGCGCATGCTCGACGCCGTGATCGAGTTGATGCCCTCCCCGGTGGACATCGCCGACGTCAAGGGCACGGACGACGACGAAGCCGACACGACCCGCAGGCCTGATGACAACGAGAAGTTCTCGGCATTGGCCTTCAAGCTGATGACCGACCCGTATGTCGGCCAGCTCACCTTTGTCCGCGTCTACTCTGGCGTGATGAAAAAGGGCGATTCGGTCTACAACCCGATCAAGGGCAAGAAAGAGCGCATTGGCCGTATCGTTCAGATGCACGCCAACAACCGGCTGGAAGTCGAAGAAATTCGCGCCGGCGACATCGCTGCCTGCGTGGGCCTGAAGGACGTGACCACGGGTGAAACCCTGTGCGACCCGGATGCCATCATCATGCTCGAGCGCATGGTCTTCCCGGAGCCTGTGATTGCGCAGGCTGTGGAACCCAAGACCAAGGCCGACCAGGAAAAAATGGGCATTGCCCTGCAGCGCCTGGCCGCAGAAGATCCGTCTTTCCGCGTCAAGACCGACGAAGAGTCGGGTCAGACCATCATCGCCGGCATGGGCGAACTGCACCTGGAAATCATCGTTGACCGCATGAAGCGTGAGTTCGGTGTGGAAGCCAACGTGGGCAAGCCACAAGTGGCTTACCGCGAGACCATCCGCAAGACGGTGGAAGACTCCGAAGGCAAGTTTGTGCGCCAGTCCGGCGGCAAGGGCCAATACGGTCACGTGGTGTTCAAGATCGAGCCCAACGAAGCCGGCAAAGGCTTTGAATTCGTCGACGCGATCAAGGGCGGTGTGGTTCCTCGCGAATACATCCCTGCGGTGGAAAAGGGTGTGATCGAAGCCCTGACGACTGGCGTGCTGGCGGGTTATCCGGTGGTGGACGTGAAGGTCACGCTGCACTTCGGTTCCTACCACGACGTGGACTCGTCCGAAATGGCCTTCAAGATGGCCGCCATCTTCGGTTTCAAGGAAGGCTGCCGCAAGGCCAGCCCGGTGATCCTGGAACCCATGATGTCGGTGGAAGTCGAGACGCCTGAAGACTACGCCGGTAACGTGATGGGCGATCTGTCCAGCCGTCGCGGCATGGTGCAGGGCATGGAAGACATGGTCGGTGGCGGCAAAGCCATTCGCGCCGAAGTGCCTCTGTCGGAGATGTTCGGTTACTCGACCACGCTGCGCTCCATGTCGCAAGGCCGTGCCACCTACTCGATGGAGTTCAAGCACTACGCCGAAGCACCGCGCAACGTGGCTGAAGCCATTGTTGCGGCGCGCGCCAAGTAAGTTTTAGCCGGTCTGCGATCACGCGCCGCCCTGTCCCCGTGCGGGGCGAATCAGCAGTGTGATGCAGACCTTAAACCGTGACACGGGTTTGTTCTTTAGGAATTGAAAAATGGCAAAAGAGAAATTTGAGCGGACCAAGCCGCACGTGAACGTCGGCACCATCGGTCACGTGGACCACGGCAAGACGACACTGACGGCGGCGATCACCACCGTGCTGTCGGCCAAGTTCGGCGGTGCAGCCAAGGCCTACGACCAGATCGACGCGGCTCCGGAAGAAAAGGCCCGCGGCATCACCATCAACACCGCCCACGTGGAATACGAAACGGCCAACCGCCACTACGCCCACGTTGATTGCCCCGGCCACGCCGACTACGTCAAGAACATGATCACCGGTGCCGCCCAGATGGACGGCGCCATCCTGGTGTGCTCGGCCGCTGACGGCCCCATGCCCCAGACCCGCGAGCACATCCTGCTGGCCCGTCAGGTGGGCGTGCCTTACATCATCGTGTTCCTGAACAAGTGCGACATGGTCGACGACGCCGAGCTGCTCGAACTCGTTGAAATGGAAGTGCGCGAACTGCTGGACAAGTACGAATTCCCCGGCGACGCCACCCCCATCATCCACGGCTCGGCCAAGCTCGCCCTCGAAGGCGACAAGGGCCCTCTGGGCGAAGAAGCCATCATGAAGCTGGCCGATGCGCTGGACACCTACATCCCCACGCCTGACCGTGCGGTGGACGGTGCCTTCCTGATGCCCGTGGAAGACGTGTTCTCCATCTCCGGCCGCGGCACCGTCGTGACCGGTCGTATCGAGCGCGGCATCGTCAAGGTCGGCGAAGAAATCGAGATCGTCGGTATCAGCGACACCCAGAAGACCACCTGCACCGGCGTGGAAATGTTCCGCAAGCTGCTGGACCAGGGCCAGGCTGGCGACAACGTCGGTATCCTGCTGCGCGGCACCAAGCGCGAAGACGTGCAGCGCGGCCAGGTGCTGTGCAAGCCCGGCTCCATCAAGCCGCACACGCACTTCACCGGCGAGATCTACGTGCTGTCCAAGGATGAAGGTGGCCGTCACACGCCGTTCTTCAACAACTACCGTCCGCAGTTCTACTTCCGCACCACCGACGTGACCGGCTCGATCGAGCTGCCCGAAGGCAAGGAAATGGTCATGCC
>NZ_JBVPZA010000013.1:0-114104 GCF_055703065.1 Hydrogenophaga sp. L310 | reverse complement strand
CTGGCCGATGCGGGGTTCCGCTGTGAGGCGGTGTTTGAGCAACTCAAGGGCAGCCCGAGCGAGTTGATCGTGGCGCTGGGCCGCGAGGGCAAGCAGGACCTTGAGATCGACGCCCAGAAGTACCCGCACAGCGCAGCGATGGATGCCAAGTTGAAGACGCCCGAAGGCAAGGCTGCCTACCGCAAGAGGAAGTGGATCGTGGAGGCGCCCAACGGTTGGATCAAGAGCGTGCTGGGGTTCAGGCAGTTCAGCCTGAGGGGATTGGACAAGGTCAAGGCCGAGTTCAAGCTCGTGTGCCTGGCGCTCAACTTGAGAAGGATGTGCAGTTTGCGCGGTACTTGAGGGGGAAACGGGGCATCGCGGGCCGCGAAACGGAGCCCTCAGACCCGCACAAGGTCGCCGCACAGACCACTCAAAACAACGGGAACGATCAAATCGCCCGAGGCACCGCGCAGTTGCAATCAAATCAGCACGCCAAACGTTCTGCCGCGCAGACTCCTAGCGGCCATCTGGCCATCACAATAGAAGGAGACAAGCATCATGCATTTATTCAAAGTACTCATCACCGCCGCCTGCGCGCTGACGACCACCATGGCCGTTCATGCGCAGACCTACCCGTCGCGGCCCATCAAGATCATCGTCGCCTACGCCGCCGGGCAAGGTACCGACATCGCCACGCGATACCTCGCCACCCAGTTGTCGAGCGATCTGGGCCAGCCCATCGTGATCGAAAACAAGGCCGGCGCCGGGGGCAACCTGGGCACCGAACTGACCAAGCAGGCGGCGCCAGACGGTTACACGCTGACCATGGGCACCAACGCCACCCATGTGCTCAACCAGTTCCTGTACAGCAAGCTGCCGTTTGATGCGGCGCGGGACTTCGAGCCGATCGCCCTGGTCGGCACCTTCCCCATGGTGGTGGCGGTGAACAGCGCTTCGCCGCTGACTTCGGTGGCCGAACTGGTGAGCCTGTCAAAAAGCAAGCCTCACAGCGCCGACATCGCCATGCCCAGCACCACCGCGCGGCTGGTGCTTGAGTTGCTGAAGGACACCTCCTCGGTGGAACTCTTCGGCATTCCGTACAAGGGTTCGGGCAACGCCATGACCGACCTGCTGGGCGGACAGCTCCCGGCGATCATCGACACGCCGACGGCCTTGCGCCCCCACCTGGCTTCGGGCAAGGTTCGCGCCCTGGGGGTGACTTCTGCCCAGCCCAGTGGCCTGGTTCCGGGCGTCAAGACGGTGGCGGAGCAGGGTTTCACCGGTTTCGAGGTGGTGGCATGGAACGCCCTGTACGCACCCAAAGGCACCCCCCCCGGCGATCGTCAACACCTTGAACGCCGCCATCAACAAGGTGTTGATGCGACCTGAAACCCGCCAGCGCTTGCTGGACATGGGCTTTGACCCAGCGGGCGGAACGGTGACCCAGCTGGCCGACTTCGCGAGCGCGGAACGCAAGAAATGGGCGCCGGTGATCCAGCGCGCAGACATCCGGGTCGATTGAGGTCGGCCCCCGGAGCGCCCTGAACCAGCGCTTGGTTCAGGGCCGGTCGAGCAGCAGGTCGGCGATCGAGCGGGCTTCCCGCTGCATCGCGGCCGCCAGCTGCGACGTGGCGGTCGCCTGCAGCTGGCTGGACAGGCCGACGGCCACCAGGGTGTGCATGAGCCGGCCCGAGGGCTCGAAGATGGGCACCGCCACGACGGTGATCCCGCTCATGAAGTTGTCGCGGTCCATGCTCCAGCCGCGTGCCCTGGTCTCTTCGACTTCCTTTTTCCACTGGGCAAAGCTCGGGGCCTTGTCCCACTCGATGGCGCTGAACTTCTTGCGCAGCGCGGTCCAGTTCTCGCCGCTGTAGGCCGCGATCAGGCGCCCCGTGGCGCTCACCAGGGAAGAAAACTGGCTGCCCACGTCGGTGTGCATGCGGAACGGCTGGTCCGACCGCGACAAGGCCAGCACCACCACGGTCTGCTTGGGCGTCACCTCCACCCCCATCGCCGTCACCCCGAACGAAGACGCCAGCCGGTCCAGGCCCGGCTGGGCCAGCTGGGCAAAGCTGCCGCCCTTGAGCACGCTGCGGGCCAGGCTGATCATGCCGCTGCCCAGTGCGTAATGTTTGGTGCCGGGTTCCAGCTTCACCAGTTCCTCGCTCACCAGCACCCGCAGGATGTGCAGGCAGGTGCTGGGCACCAGGCCCAGTTCGTCGGCAATCGCCTTCACGCCCAGGGCCTGGTTGGTTCGCCCCAGCAGACGCAGGATGGCGATGGACCGCGTCACCGCGGGCACATCGCGCACGCGAACACTTTTCTTCACCGGTGCGGTGGGCTGCCGGGCGGTCTTGGGTTCAGGTGGCATCGGGTTCTTGGTTCCATGGAAAGCATTTGTCCATGGACAATCTTAGCCTGACCGTTTCGAGACCCGGCCCGGATCAGGCCGGTTGCTGCAGCCCATCGCGGGGAATCTGCTGCGGCCGGCCGTCCTGGTCGACGGCGACGTAGGTCAGGCTGGCCTCGGTGACCTTCGCGTACTGGCCCTGGGTGCCAAAGCGCTCGGCGAACACCTCCACCTGCACGGTGATCGAGGTGTTGCCTATGCGTGTGACGTGGGCGAAAAAGCTCAGGATGTCGCCCACGCGCACCGGCTGCTTGAAGATGAACTGGTTCACCGCCACGGTGACCATGCGGTCCCGGCAGTAGCGGGCCGGCACCACCGCGCCGGCCAGGTCGACCTGGGCCATGACCCAGCCGCCGAAGATGTCGCCATTGGCGTTGCAGTCGGCCGGCATGGGAATGACCTTGAGCACCAGTTCGCGGTCCTGGGGCAGGGTGGTTTGCGGGCGGGGGCTTGTTTCGGTGGACATGGGCACAATCTCTGAATCAACGATTTGCCCCATTGTCCCGCATGCGCTCCCATTCATCCCGTGTTTCCATGCCCCTGCCGACGACCCCCTCCCCCGGGGACACAGCGGCACAGCGCCGCTCCGACTGGGCCACGCTCTCGCGCCTGTTGCCCTACCTGTGGCAGTACAAGTGGCGCGTGGGCTTTGCGCTGGCCTTCATGGTGGCGGCCAAGATGGCCAACGTCGGCGTGCCGCTGCTGCTCAAGGAGCTGGTGGACGCGATGACGATCCAGCCCGGCAGCGTCGAGGCGCTGCTGGTGGTGCCGCTGGGGCTGATCGTGGCCTACGGGCTGCTGCGCCTGTCCACGACCGTGTTCACCGAGCTGCGCGAACTCGTGTTTGCCAAGGCCACCGAGGGCGCCACGCGAAGCATCGCGCTGCAGGTGTTCGGCCACCTGCACGCGCTCAGCCTGCGCTTCCACCTGGAGCGCCAGACCGGGGGCATGACGCGCGATATCGAGCGCGGCACACGCGGCGTGCAGTCGCTGATCTCGTATTCGCTCTACAGCATCTTCCCCACGCTCATCGAGGTGATCATGGTGCTCACGCTGCTGGGCACCAAGTTCGACATGGGCTATGTCTGGATCACGCTGGTGGCGCTGGTGCTGTACATCACCTTCACGGTGACCGTGACCGAGTGGCGCACCAAGTTCCGGCGCGAGATGAACGAGCTGGAGTCGGTGAGCCAGACGCGCGCCATCGACTCGCTGCTGAACTACGAGACCGTCAAGTACTTCAACAACGAAGCTTTCGAGGCGAGCCGCTACGACGAGGCGCTGGAGAAGCTGCGCCGCGCGCGCATCAAGAGCCAGACCACGCTGTCGCTGCTCAACGCGGGCCAGCAAGTGGTGATCGCGGTGGCGCTGGTGCTGATGCTCTGGCGCGCGACCCAGGGCGTGGCCGAGGGCCGCATGACGCTGGGCGACCTGGTGATGGTCAACGCCTTCATGATCCAGCTCTACATTCCGCTGGGTTTTCTGGGGGTGCTCTACCGCGAGATCAAGCAGAGCCTGACCGACCTGGACAAGATGTTCGTGCTGCTGGAGAAGGAGCGCGAAATCGCCGACCAGCCGGGCGCGCAGGACCTGGTGCTCGACGGCCCGCCGGCGGTGACGTTCGAGAACGTGCGCTTCTCCTACGAGCCAGCGCGCGAGATCCTGCACGGCATCAGTTTCGAGATCCCGGCCGGCAAGACGGTGGCGGTGGTCGGGCCCTCGGGCTCGGGCAAGAGCACGCTGGCGCGGCTGCTCTACCGCTTCTACGACGTCAGCAACCACGAACCCGGGGGGCCGCATGGCGGCGGGCGCATCAACATCAACGGCCAGGACATCCGCGAGGTCACGCAGTCCAGCGTGCGCCAGGCCATCGGCATCGTGCCGCAGGACACGGTGCTGTTCAACGACACCATCGAATACAACATCCTCTATGGCCGGCCCGAGGCCGGGCACGAGGCCGCGGTCGCCGCTGCGCAGGCGGCGCACATCCACAGCTTCATCCAGAAGCTGCCGCTGGGTTATGCCACCACGGTGGGTGAGCGCGGCCTGAAGCTGTCGGGTGGCGAGAAACAGCGGGTGGCGATTGCGCGCACGCTGCTGAAGAACCCGCCCATCGTGATCTTTGACGAGGCGACCTCGGCGCTGGACTCGGCGAATGAGCGGGCGATCCAGGCGGAGTTGAAGAGTGCGGCGCGGAACAAGACTTCACTGGTGATTGCGCACCGCTTGTCGACGGTGGTGGATGCGCATGAGATTCTGGTGCTCGTCAACGGCGAGATCGTTGAGCGGGGCACGCACGCTGATCTGGTTTCGCGTGGTGGGGTGTATGCGGGGATGTGGGCGCTGCAGCAGTCAGGGACGGACTGATCCCTCTTCGTCGTTGTGTCTTTGGCCTTCGAGGCGTGCCGGGTCTCGGCCCGGCGGCCGTGTCTTCACGCCCTCTGCCACTGGGAGAGGGCAGGGGTGAGGGCCAGGCCAGCCATGCCACCGGAGCGAACGACCCCGCCGGCCCTCAAGCCGCCCGCATCTTCCCCGTCTGCTCAAACCGGCTGTGCCAGGACAGCGCCTCGTCCAGCAGGTGCGGCGTGTGCATGCCGCCATGCCCCGCGCGGGCGTTGGCTTCGCTGCGTTCCACGTAGTCCAGCAACGCGGGCCTGAAATCCGGGTGGGCACAGCGCTCGATGATCAGGCGCGAGCGTTGGCGCGGTGACAGGCCGCGCAGGTCGGCCAGGCCTTGTTCGGTAACGATGATCTGCACGTCGTGTTCGGTGTGGTCCACGTGGCTGGCCATGGGCACGATGCAGCTGATGCTGCCGCCCTTGGCGGTGGACGGGGTCATGAACACCGAGAGGTAGGCGTTGCGCGCGAAGTCGCCCGAGCCACCGATGCCGTTCATGATGCGCGTGCCCATCACATGCGTGGAGTTGACGTTGCCGTACAGGTCGGCTTCGATCATGCCGTTCATGGCGATGATGCCGAGCCGGCGGATCACCTCGGGGTGGTTGCTGATCTCCTGTGGCCGCAGCACGATGCGCTCGCGGTAGAAGTCCAGGTTGGCGAGGAACTCTTGCATCACGGGCGCCGAGAACGACAACGCGGTGGAAGAGGCCATGGCCATCTTGCCGGACTTGAGCATGGCAAGCATGCCGTCCTGCAACACCTCGGTGTAGCCCTGCAGGTGATTGAACGGGCCGTCGTTCAGGCTCTCCATCACCGCGTTGGCGATGTTGCCCACGCCCGACTGCAGCGGCAGCAGCTCGGGTGGCAGGCGGCCCTGCTGGACTTCGTCCTGAAAGAAGGCCATCAGGTGGCCGGCGATGCGTTTCGAGGCGTCATCGGGCGCCGAGAAGCGGGTGTCGCGGTCGGGCAGGTTCGTCTCGACGATGGCGATCACCTTGGCCGGGTCGCAGCGCAGGTAGGGCTCGCCGATGCGGTCGCCCGCGTGTGTCATCGGGATCGGCTTGCGGTGCGGCGGGCGTTCGGTGCCGTAGTAGATGTCGTGCATGCCTTCCAGGCCCAGGCTGTGGCCGTGGTTGACCTCCAGGATCACCTTGTCGGCCTGGTCCAGCCAGGTCTTGTTGTTGCCCACCGAGGTGGCCGGGATCAGGCGGCCGTCTTCCAGGATGCCCGCGACCTCGATCACCGCCACATTGAGCTTGCCGAGGAATCCGAACCACACGTACTGCGCCACGTGCGAGAGGTGGATGTCGATGTAGGCCATCTCGCCGTCGTTGATGCGCGCGCGGCAGGTCGGGTCCGACTGGTAGGGCAGGCGCATGTCCATGCCGCCGACCTTGGCGAGCGCGCCGTCGAGTTCGGGCGCGGTGGAGGCGCCGGTCCAGACACCGATGCGGAATGCCTTGCCGGCGTCGTGGTGCGCCTGGATATTCCGGGCCAGCGCCAGCGGAATGGCCTTGGGGTAGCCGGCGCCGGTGAAGCCGCTCATGCCGACGTGGTCGCCGTGTTCGATAAGGGCCGCGGCGGCTTCGGCCGACATGATTTTCTGACGCAGGCCGGCGTGGGCGATGCGGGACGGGCGGATCGGAGGCGGGTTCTGTGTCATGGGATGGAATATCAGGGTTAACCCTAGGTATTGGCTATCGTAACGGATGCCCATGACCGCAAAGCGTCAAAACACCGGGATTCACCCGCGCGCATAATCCGCGACCATGGAAACCAAGTGGCTGGAAGACTTTGTGAGCCTGGCTGAAACGCGCAGCTTCAGCCGTTCGGCGCAGCTGCGCCACGTCACCCAGCCCGCGTTTTCGCGCCGCATCCAGTCGCTCGAAGCCTGGGCCGGCACCGATCTGGTGGACCGGTCGTCCTATCCCACCCGCCTCACGCCCGCGGGTCAGACGCTCTACGAGCAGGCGCTGGAAACCCTGCAGGCGCTGCAGACCACACGCGCCATGCTCAGGGCCCACACGGCCGCGGCGCAGGACGTGATCGAGTTCGCGGTGCCGCACACGCTGGCCTTCACCTTCTTCCCGGCCTGGCTCTCCAGCCTGCGCGAGAGCTGCGGCCCGATCAAGAGCCGGCTGATCGCGCTCAACGTGCACGACGCCGTGATGCGCCTGGTCGAAGGCAGCTGCGACCTGCTGATCGCCTACCACCACACCTCGCAGCCGATCCAGTTGAACGCCGCGCGCTACGAGATGCTGCCGCTGGGCCGCGAGACGCTGTCGCCCTTCGTCAAGCCCAACGAACAGGGAGAACCCCTGTTCACGCTGCCGGGCACGGTGGCGCATCCGCTGCCCTACCTGGCCTACGCGCCCGGCGCCTACATGGGGCGCGCCGTGGAGCAGATGCTCAAGCAGAGCACCGCGACGGTGCACCTGGACCGCATCTATGAAACCGACATGGCCGAAGGCCTCAAGGCCATGGCGCTCGAAGGACACGGTGTGGCCTTCCTGCCCGCCAGCGCCGTGCGCCGTGAGCTGCGCGCCAAGCGCCTGGTAAGCGCGGGGCAGGGACTCGATACCGCGCTGGACATCCGCATCTACCGCGAGCGACCGGGCACGCGCAAGGCCAAAGGCTCGGTGGACGCGTTCTGGAACGATCTGGAAAAACACCTGGCCGCGCAAACCAAGGCCTGAGCTGCAGGCTATTTGAGACAATGGGGTCATGAACGCCCCTGTCTCTGCACCCCAGACCCTCACCATCACCCGCCCCGACGACTGGCACCTGCACGTGCGCGACGGCGAGGCCCTGCGCACCGTGGTGCCGCACACCGCGGCCCAGTTCGGCCGCGCGATCATCATGCCCAACCTGAAGCCGCCGGTGACCACCGCGGCGCAGGCCCTGGCCTACGCAGAACGCATCCGCGCCGCCGTGCCCGCCGGCATGGGCTTCGAGCCGCTGATGACGCTGTACCTGACCGACAACCTGCCGGCCGACGAGATCGCCCGCGCCAAAGAGGCCGGCGTGGTCGCCGTCAAGCTCTACCCGGCCGGTGCCACCACCAACAGCGACGCCGGCGTGACCGACATCCGCAAGACCTATAAAACGCTCGAAGCCATGCAGAAGGCCGGCATGCCGCTGCTGGTGCATGGCGAAGTCACCAGCCCCGAGATCGACCTGTTCGACCGCGAAGCCGTGTTCATCGAGCAGCAGCTGAAGCCGCTGCGCCGCGACTTCCCCGAGCTCAAGATCGTGATGGAACACATCACGACGAAAGAAGCCGCGCAGTACGTGGCCGAGGCCGACGAGTTCCTGGGCGCCACCCTCACCGCGCACCACCTGCTCTACAACCGCAACGCCATCTTCACCGGCGGCATCCGCCCGCACTGGTACTGCCTGCCGGTCCTGAAGCGCGAAGTCCACCGCCAGGCCCTGGTGGCCGCGGCCACCAGCGGCAACGCCAGGTTCTTCCTCGGCACCGACAGCGCACCGCACCCGGCGCACCTGAAGGAGCACGCCACCGGCTGCGCCGGCTGCTACACCGCCCACGCCGCCATCGAGATGTACGCCGAGGTCTTTGACGCGGCCGGCGCGCTCGACCAGCTCGAAGCCTTTGCCAGCTTCAACGGCCCGGCCTTCTACGGCCTGCCGCGCAACAGCGGCACCATCACGCTGAAGCGCGAAAGCTGGACGCCGCCCGAGAGTTTTGCCTTTGGTGAAGCCGAGCTGAAACCGTTGCGCTCGGGCGAGGCACTGCCCTGGAAGCTGGTGGTCTGAACCACCATGTGCGCGTTGATCGAGGCGGTGCAGACCTGGCCGGCGCCCGACTGGTCGTTGCCCTGGAACGCGCCGTTTGCCGTGGATGGCGCGGTGGTGCGCAGCGCCTGCGAGCAGGGTGTTCCGCTGCCGCAGGCGCTGACGCAACGCATCGGAACCCTCGGCCCGCGCTTCGTGCCGCAGGCCGATCTGCCCGAAGGCACAGCCTACGAGCAGTTCATCTTCGAAACCGGCAGCGTGCCCACACGAGAAGGCCTGCACGACTTCTTCAATGGCTTGTGCTGGATGCGCTTTCCGGCCACCAAACGCCTGCTCAACCGCCTGCAGGCGGAGGAGATTCAGAAAGCCGGTGTGGGCCAGGTGCGCGGCCCGGTGCGCGATGCCATCACGCTGTTCGACGAAAACGCCGTGCTGTTGCAGGCCCCAGACGAACTCTGGGACGCGCTGATCGCGCGCGAGTGGACCCGCCTCTTCGTGGCGCTGCGGCCCCTGTGGGCGCAGGCGCGGCTGGTGCTGTTCGGCCACGCCCTGCTGGAGAAGCTGGTGACGCCCTACAAGTCGATCACCGGCCATGTCTACCGGGCGCGGGTGCCGCCGGGCCTGGGTGATGACCTGGCGGCATGGGATGCCTGGCTGGCGGGCCGATTGAGCGCGACCGGGCTGGGTGAAAAGCCCTTCACGCCGCTGCCCGTGCTCGGGGTGCCGGGCTGGTGGGCCGGGAATGAAAAGGCGGACTTTTATGCCGACGCCGGTGTGTTCCGGCCGCAGCGCCTCCCTGGAGATGCCCGGTCACCGAGCGCTGGCTGAATCGTTCAAGTCTTTGAAATTCAAGGCTTTTCCCTTGAATTGCCGACACCTGTCCCCATACTGGTTTCTCGGTATCATGCGCGCACCCGCCCGGGCCGCGCGGACACCGGCCCCGGGTTTCAGATGGAACCTTGGGGCGGCTGAACGATCCTGTCTTTGCAGCCGGTTGTTCAACCGGGTCACCGTCCACATGGAGAAAAAATGAAACGCATCCTGCTGTTTGTCCTGACCAACTTCGCCGTCATGGCGGTGTTGCTGGTCACCACCCGCATCCTGGGGGTGGACCGCTTCCTCACCGCCAACGGGTTGAACATGACGGCGTTGGCCGGGTTCTCGCTCGTGATCGGTTTTGGCGGCGCCATCATCTCGCTGCTCATCAGCAAGCCCATGGCCAAGTTCAGCACCGGCGCGCGGGTCATCAACCAGCCTCAGACCGCCGACGAGGCCTGGATCGTGCAGACAGTGCAGAAGTTTGCCGAAAAGGCCGGCATTGGCATGCCCGAAGTCGCCATCTACGACGGCGCGCCCAATGCGTTTGCGACCGGTGCTTTCAAGAACTCGGCCCTGGTGGCGGTGTCCACCGGCCTGCTGCAGAGCATGACCAGGGAAGAGGTCGAAGCCGTGATCGGCCACGAGGTGGCCCACGTGGCCAACGGTGACATGGTGACCATGACGCTGATCCAGGGCGTGATGAACACCTTCGTGGTGTTCCTGAGCCGCGTGATCGGTTACGCCGTGGACAGCTTCCTGCGCCGCGGCAGCGACAACCATTCCGGCCCGGGCATCGGCTACATGGTGACCACCATCATGATGGACATCGTGCTGGGCTTCCTGGCCGCCATCATCGTGGCCTGGTTCAGCCGCCAGCGCGAATTCCGCGCCGATGCAGGTGCTGCGAGCCTGATGGGCCGCAAGCAGCCCATGATCAACGCGCTGGCCCGCCTGGGTGGCCTGACGCCCGGCGAACTGCCCAAAACTATGCAGGCCATGGGCATCACCGGTGGCCTGGGCAAGCTGTTCTCGACCCACCCACCGATGGAAGAGCGCATCGACGCGCTGCAGAAACTCTGATCCGGGTGTTCGGGAGCCATCGATTCGATCGGTGGTTTCCCCGCCAACAAAAAAGCCCCGCGAGAAATCGCGGGGCTTTTTTGTTGGGGAGCCAGTGAAGGTCTCGTCCCGGACAGACCGGCGGACGGTGGCTTATTCGGCGCTGGCCTGCTGGACCGTGGCCGCTGCGGCGAGGTGTTGCCGCTGCGACTGCGCCACCGCTTCAAAGCGGGCGCGGAACGTCGGGCTCACCGGGATGTTTTCACTTTGACGGGCAATTTCCAGCGGGTCCCGGTGCACGCCCCGGTCGCGGAATTCGAAGTGCAGGTGCGGGCCGGTCGAGGCGCCGGTGGAGCCCACAGCACCCAGGCGGTCGCCCTGCGAAACCTTCTGGCCCATCCTTACATCGATGCGGCTCAGGTGGGCAAAGAGGGTCGTCTGGTTGTCACGGTGGGTGACCTCGATCGCATTGCCGTAGCCGCCTTTCCAGCCGGCAAACGAGACCACGCCGTCACCGATGGTGCGAACGGGCGTGCCGGTGGGGGCCGCGTAGTCCACACCCAGGTGGGCCTTCTGCTTGCGAGAGATGGGGTGAAAACGCATGCCGTAGCCGCTGCTGACGCGCGAAAACTCCAGCGGTGAGGTCAGGTAGGTCTTGCGCGCGCTCTGGCCGTCAAAACCGAAATAGGCACCCTTGTGGCCAGGTTCTTCGAACCAGACGGCTTCGTGCTTGCGCCCGTTGTTGACGAACTCGGCGCTCAGCACGCGTCCGGCGCGCATCGTTTCGCCGTCCGCTTCCAGACTCTCGTAGACCACGCTGAACCGGTCACCCTGGCGCAGGCTGCGGCGGAAGTCGATGTCGGAACCGAAGATCTCGGCCAGTTGCACGGCCACGCTGTCGGGCAGGCCGATGGCGTCGGTCGCGGCAAACAGGGAGGTGTTGATGACGCCACCGGCCAGGCGGACGCTGGGCGTGAGCTCGGCGGTTTCCAGCCGAACCTTGTGACCCAGGGGGTCGGCTTCGATCACCATGCGCTGGAATTCACGCCCATCGTCGGGCAACCAGCGTGCAATCAGGCGCTGCAGTTCGTGGCGGTCGTTGGTTTCCGCGGTGACCAGCTTGCCCGTTCGGCCGTTGAAAAGCTGGCGCGCCGTGGCGTCGTTGCGCAGGAAAGCCAGAGCAGCCGAGTCGGCCACCCCCAGGCGTTGCAGCAGGCTCTGGGCGGTGTCATCGCGGCGCACCTGGTCGCTGCGGAACAGTGTGAGCGATGCAGCGGGTGAGGCGACATCGGTGAGCAGCGGGGCACCCAGCGGAGCCGTGTTCAGCGCCTCGATCACTTGCCGAACCGGCAGATCGGCGGCATCGGGAGCCAGCGGTGCGATGCCAAAAGCCGTCACGCCGGTGCCCAGCAAAATCGCGCCCACACCCAGCGTGATGCGGCGGGGGTGTCGGAGCAGTCCACGGACCAGGAGGCTGGAGGAAGAGAGTGCAAACTGGGGCAGCGAGCCCGGTTTCATGGAAATCAAGGTGCGGTTCCAGCTGGCTTGCCGCAGCGGCGACAGGCAAAAAAAGGACGCCTGATTCGGGGATCGAACCCGTGATCATGGCGCACAAAGGGGCTTGCGTTTGGAAGGCTCCAGGCCGGGCCACTAAAATCCACGCTCGCTAACTCAAAAGTATAGCCAGTTCCAGGGCTGTTGCAGTTGAAAAACCCCTTATGAATCACAGCCTTAACGAAACAAAAGGTGTTCAGAAATCCACGCTGGAGGCGGTGCAGCCGACGGACGGTGTGCGCGAGGCGCTGGCGGTGACCCTGAGAGGCATCGAGGAACTGATCCCGCAGGACGACTGGGTGAAAAAGCTGGCGAGGTCCGAAGCCACCGGTGTGCCGTTGCGCATCAAGCTCGGGCTGGACCCGACCGCACCCGACATCCACATCGGTCACACGGTGGTGCTCAACAAGATGCGCCAGCTGCAGGACCTGGGCCACCAGGTGATCTTCCTGATCGGCGACTTCACCAGCCTGATCGGCGACCCCTCGGGCCGCAACAACACGCGTCCGCCACTGACCACCGAGCAGATCAAGGCCAACGCCGAGACCTACTACAGGCAGGCCAGCCTGGTGCTGGACCCGGCCAGAACCGAGATCCGTTACAACAGTGAGTGGTCGCTTCCGTTGGGCTCGATGGGCATGATCCAGCTCGCGGCCAAGTACACCGTGGCGCGCATGATGGAGCGCAACGATTTCCATGACCGTTTCAAGGCCGGCACGCCGATCTCGGTGCACGAGTTCCTGTACCCGCTGATGCAGGGCTACGACTCGGTGGCTTTGAAGAGCGATCTGGAGCTGGGCGGCACGGACCAGAAGTTCAACCTGCTGATGGGCCGCCACCTGCAGCAGGAGTATGGCCAGGAGCCGCAGTGCATCCTGACCATGCCGCTGCTCGAAGGTCTGGACGGCGTCGAGAAGATGTCCAAGTCCAAGAACAACTACATCGGCATCACCGAAGAGGCGAACAGCATGTTCGCCAAGGTGCTGAGCATCAGCGACACGTTGATGTGGCGCTGGTACACGCTGCTGTCGTTCAAGTCGCTGGCCGAGATCGAGGCGCTGAAGCAGGAAGTGGCCGGCGGGCGCAACCCCAAGGACGCCAAGGTGATGCTGGCCAAGGAGATCACGGCGCGCTTCCACAGCGCGGCAGCGGCGGATGCGGCGGAGCAGGATTTCATCAACCGCAGCAAGGGCGGTGTGCCGGATCAGATTCCCGAGGTGTCGTTGTCGGGTGCGCCCATGGGTGTTGCGGCGCTGCTCAATGCCGCCGGACTGGTGGCGTCCAACGGTGAGGGCAACCGGCTGATCGATGGTGGTGGTGTGCGCATCGATTCTTCTGTGGTCAGCGACAAGGGTCTGAAGCTGGGCGCCGGGGTTTATGTGGTGCAGGTGGGGAAGCGGAAGTTTGCGCGCGTGACTTTGGGCTGACGTTTCGTTTCTCTCCCGCTGTTTCCATTCATGCACCTTTGCGGGATCGGGGCGCCAGCGCGCTCTGTTCCGTTCGTGTCCCCCGGACCGGCTGCGCCGGTCCTCCTCCTTGACCTCACTGCACAGAACGCACTGTCACCCCGATCCGATGCGGTGCTGGCAGGCCACCGTTGATGCGCCCTTGTTGGCATGCCGCTCAGTCGGCGGTCTGAAGGACCGGCGTGGCTGGCGCAGCGAAGTCAAGGAGGAGGGGCCGCGCAGCGGCCCCGGGGGACATGAGCGGAGTCAGCCGCGCCGGTTCTTCAGACCATGAGGTAACGCCTAAGCACAAGGGTTTCGGTCGCACGGCTGCCTTGGCGGCGAAAACAGCACGACCTCACTCAAACAGCGGCTTCACGTTCCAGATATCGTCGGCGTACTCGCGGATCGTGCGGTCCGACGAGAACGCGCCCATGCCGGCCACGTTCATGATGGCCTGGCGCGTCCACTCGGTGGGGCGGCGGTAGACCTCGTCCACCTTCTGCTGCGTGGCGATGTAGTCGGCGTAGTCGGCCAGCAGCAGGTAGTAGTCCGATTCGAGCAGGGTGCGCGTGATGTCGTGGAAACGCTTGGGCTCTTCGGGGCTGAAGGCGCCCTCGGCGATGCGGTCGATGGCGCTCTTCAGGTCGTAGTTGTGGTCGTAGTAGCGGTGCGGGTTGTAGCCGCTGGCGCGCAGGGCCGCCACCTGCTCGGTGCGCAGGCCGAAGATGAAGATGTGGTCGAGCCCCACGTTTTCGGCGATCTCGATGTTGGCGCCGTCCCAGGTGCCGATGGTGAGCGCACCGTTGAGCGCGAACTTCATGTTGCCGGTGCCCGAGGCTTCGGTGCCGGCGGTGGAGATCTGCTCCGACAGATCGGCCGCGGGGATGATGACCTCGGCCAGCGACACGCGGTAGTTCGGCATGAACACCACCTTGAGCTTGTCGCCGATGCGCTTGTCGTTGTTGACCGTGCGCGCCACGTCGTTGATCAGCTTGATCACCAGCTTGGCCATGTAGTAGGCCGAGGCCGCCTTGCCGCCGAAGATCACGGTGCGCGGCACCCAGTTGGCGTTCGGGTGGGTGAGGATCTGCTGGTAACGCGTGACCACGTGCAGCACGTTGAGCAACTGGCGCTTGTACTCGTGCATGCGCTTGATCTGCACGTCGAACAGGCTGTCGGGGTTGACGATCACGCCCGTCTCCTGCGCGATGCGCTCGGCCAGGCGCTTCTTGTTCTGCGTCTTGGCGAGGCGGAAGGCGTTCTGGAATTCGGGTTCGGTGGCGAACTCGCGCAGTGCGCTGAGTTCGTCCAGGTGGCGGCGCCAGGTGCTGCCGATGCGCGCGTCGATCAGTGCCGAGAGCGGGCGGTTCGCTTGAGAGAGCCAGCGCCGCGGCGTGATGCCGTTGGTCTTGTTGCAGAAACGCTCGGGCCAGATCCTGGCGAAGTCGGCAAAGATGGTTTCCACCATCAGCTGGCTGTGCAGCGCCGACACGCCGTTGATCTTGTGGCTGGCCAGCACCGAGAGCGAGGCCATGCGCACCCTGCGCTGGCCACGTTCGTCGATCAGCGAGACGCGGCGCAGCAGTTCGTGGTCATTGGGGAAGCGGTCGTGCACCTCGGCCAGGAAGCGCGCGTTCAGGTCGTAGACGATGCGCAGGTGGCGCGGCAGCAGCCGGCCCATCAGGTCCACCGGCCAGGTCTCCAGCGCTTCCTGCATCAGCGTGTGGTTGGTGTAGCTGAAAATGCGCTGGCACAGGTCCCAGGCGCTGTCCCAGTCGATCCGGTGCTCGTCCACCAGGATGCGCATCAACTCGGGCACGGCCAGCGCGGGGTGGGTGTCGTTGAGGTGGATGGCCACCTTGTCGGCGAGCTGGTCGAAGCTGCCGTGGTCCTTCAGGTAGCGGCGCACGATGTCCTGCAGCGAGGCGCTGACAAAGAAATACTCCTGGCGCAGGCGCAGCTCCTTGCCGTGTTCGGTGCTGTCGTCGGGGTAGAGCACGCGCGAGACGTTTTCCGACTCGTTCTTGGCCTCCACGGCGCGCATGTAGTCGCCCTTGTTGAAGGCGTCGAGGTTGATGCCGCTGGTGGCGCGCGCGGTCCACAAGCGCAGCGTGGCCACACTGCTGAGTTCGTGGCCGGGCACGCCGCTGTCGTAGGCGGTGGCGATGACGTCGTCGGTGTCCACCCAGCGCACGTGCTCGCCTTCCTGCACCAGGCGGCCACCGAACTGCACGGGATAGCTGAACTCGGGGCGCATGAATTCCCAGGGGTTGCCGTTGACCAGCCAGTAGTCGGGTTCTTCGACCTGGCGGCCATCGACGATGCGCTGCGCGAACATGCCGAAGTCGTAGCGGATGCCATAACCCATGCCGGGCAGGCCGACCGTGGCCATGGAGTCGAGGAAACAGGCCGCGAGGCGACCCAGGCCGCCGTTGCCCAGGCCGGGGTCGTTTTCCAGGTCGATCAGGGCGTCGAAGTCGGCGCCGAGCTGGGTGCAGGCGGTCCTGGCGTCGTCGTGGATGCCGACCGCGAGCAGGGCGTTGGTGAGCGCGCGCCCGGTCAGAAATTCCAGCGAGAGGTAGTACACGCGCTTGGCGTCGCTGTCCTGCGCGGTGGCCAGGGTTTCGCGCCAGCGGTCCATGGTGCGGTCGCGCACGGCGTGGAACAGGGCAAACAGCCAGTCGCGCCGGGTGGCGGAGCGCAGGTCTTTGCCGACCGCGTAGACCAGCCGGTTGGCGATCGACTTGCGCAGCGCGTCGACGGTGTTGTCCAGGTGGTCGTATTCGAACGGCGCGGTGACGGTGCCGATCGCGGTGCCGGTGGTGGGTGTGAGCAGGGTGTTGGGCATGGCGGTGGTGTCGGCAGGTCGGTGGCGAACGGGAGGGGGCGGTGTTTCGGGTTCAAGCAGAACGCGTGCCATCGGTGGCAGTTGCCAGAGCGGTCTCGTAGACCCGCAGGTAGTCGCTGGCGGCGCGGGCCCAGTCGAAGCGCAGCGCCATGGCGTGGCGCTGCACGGCCAGCCAGTCGGCCGGGCGTCGCTGCAGGGCAAACGCGCGCCGCAGCGCGGACGACAAGTCGGCCACGTTCAGATCGTGGAAGACGAAGCCGCTGGCGCTGCCGTCGTCCAGGTTTTCCAGGCTGCAGTCGGTCACCGTGTCGGCCAGACCCCCGACGGCGCGCACCAGCGGGAGCGTGCCGTAGCGCAGGCCGTAGAGCTGGGTCAGGCCGCAGGGTTCGAAGCGCGAGGGCAGCAGGATCACGTCGGCGCCGGCGATGATGCCGTGGGCCAGGGCTTCGTCGTAGCCCACGCGCAGGGCCACCTGACCCGGATGGCGCTGTGCGCAGTCCTGCAGCGCGGCTTCGATGGCGGCATCGCCCGCGCCCAGCACGGCGAGCTGGCCGCCGCGCTGCACCAGTTCGTCGACCACGGCGGGCAGCAGGTGCAGGCCCTTCTGTTCGGTGAGGCGGCTGACGACGGCGAACAGCAGGGCGTCGGGCCGTTTTTCCAGGCCGATGGTCTTTTGCAGCCGCGACTTGGCCTTGGCTTTGCCGCTCAGGCGGGTGGCGCTGAAGCCGGGCCGGACCAGCGGGTCCGCTTCCGGGTTCCAGACCGCGTCGTCCACGCCGTTGAGGATGCCGCTCAGCACCGGCTGGCGTGCACGCAGCACCCCGTCGAGCCCGCAACCCTGTTCGGGTCCGGTGATTTCACGGGCGTAGGTGGGGCTGACCGTGGTGATGGCGTCGCTGTACAACAGGCCGGCCTTCATGAAGGAGATCTGGCCGTGGAATTCGAGCCCGTCGAGGTGGAACAGCGGATCGGGCAGGCCCAGGGCGCTGCGCTGGTCCGCGTCGAACAGGCCCTGGTAGGCCAGGTTGTGGACGGTGAAGACCGTGGCTGGCCGGTGCTGTCCGGAAGGGGGGAGCTGATGCAGGTAGGCGAAGGCCAGGCCGGTGTGCCAGTCGTGGCCGTGCACCACGTCCGGGCGCCAGGTGGGGTCCAGGCCGGTGCCGAGCAGGGCGGCGGCCCAGCCCAGCCAGGCGAACTGCTGCGCGCTGTCGGGCCAGGGCTGGCCGCTGGCGTCGAGGTAGGGGTTGCCTTCGCGTTCGTACAGGCCGGGCGCGTGCAGCAGCAGCACGGGTTGGCCGCTGGCACCGATGCGTCCGGCCTGCAGCCAGGGCGCGGGGCCGGCCGTGGTGTCGGGCCGAGGGCCGAGGCCCCAGGGCAGGCCGGGCGCGCCGCCCGCTGGCACCGGCAGGGCGGGGCCTTCCGGTGCCACACCCGCCACCACGGACGGGAAGGCGGGCAGCAGCAGGCGCACGTCGGCACCCGCGGCCGCCAGCGCCGGCGGCAGACCCGCACTCACATCGGCCAGCCCGCCGGTCTTGAGCAGCGGATAGACCTCGGAACAGACGTAGAGAACGCGCAATGTCATTTCAAGGCTTCAAGCATGGCTCGGGTGACGAGCACCACACCGCTGTCGGTGCGGAAGAAACGGCGCGCGTCTTCAGCCGCATCGAAGCCGATCTGCATGCCGTCGGGGATGACGCAGCCGTTGTCGATCACCACCTTGCGCAGACGGCATTCGCGGCCCACGTCCACTTCGGGCAGCAGCACGGATTCTTCGATCGTGGTGAAGGAGTGCAGCCGCACCTTGGAGAACAGCACCGAGCGGCGCACCGAGGCGCCCGAGATGATGCAGCCGCCCGAGACCAGCGAGTCCACCGCCATGCCGCGGCGGCCGTCGTCGTCGAACACGAACTTGGCGGGGGCGAGCTGTTCCTGGTAGGTCCAGATCGGCCAGTCGCGGTCGTACATGTCGAGCTCGGGCACGGTGCCGGTGAGGTCGATGTTGGCGGCCCAGTAGGCGTCGACCGTGCCGACGTCGCGCCAGTAGGCGGGTGCCTCGGGCGTGCTCTTGACGCAGGACATGCCGAAGGGGTGGGCCACCGCGTCGCCCGCGGCCACCATGGCCGGGATCAGGTCTTTGCCGAAGTCGCGGCTGGAGCCGGGCGTGGCCGCGTCTTGGGCGAGCGCTTCAAAGAGGTGCTGCGCATCGAACACGTAGATGCCCATGCTGGCCAGCGCCACATCGGGCTTGCCCGGCATGGCGGGTGGGTTGGCGGGTTTTTCCAGGAAGCCGACAATGCGCCGCTCGGTGTCGATCGCCATCACGCCAAAGGCGGTGGCCTCGGCCAGCGGCACTTCGATACAGCCCACGGTGCATTTTTTGCCCTGCGCCACGTGGTCGGCGATCAGGCCCGAGTAGTCCATCTTGTAGATGTGGTCGCCGGCGAGGATCAGGATGTACTCGGGCTTGTGCGCACGCAGGATGTCCAGGTTCTGGTAGACCGCGTCGGCCGTGCCCAGGTACCAGCTTTCGTCGCCCATGCGCTGTTGGGCGGGCAGCAGGTCGATGAATTCGTTGAACTCGTTGCGCAGGAAGCTCCAGCCGCGCTGCAGGTGGCGCAGCAGGCTGTGCGACTTGTATTGCGTCACCACGCCGATGCGGCGCACGCCCGAGTTCAGGCAGTTGGAGAGCGCGAAGTCGATGATGCGGAACTTGCCGCCGAAGTACACCGCGGGCTTGGCGCGCCGGTCGGTCAGCGCGTGCAGTCGCGAACCGCGCCCGCCCGCGAGCACGAGGGCGATGGTGCGTTTGGCCAGTTGCTGGGGGTTGGGCTTTTCCATGCGTGTCTCCTGTCGGGTTGAAAGGCGGGGAAGGTCAGGGGTGGGGCCAGCGTCCGTGAGCTTTCGTCATGGCCGCCAGGCGCTCGGCGGGTTCGTGGTTCACCTGGCTCCAGTCGAAGCGCCATTCCCAGCAGCCGGTGGCGAGGCCCGGGGTGTTCATCCGGTGCCGGGTGTCCAGGCCCAGCACGTCCTGGAACGGCACCACCAGGGTGTTGGCGACCGACATGGACAGCGCGTTGATCAGGGTCCAGTGCGGCTCGGTGTCGACGCAGTGGCCCAGGTAGGCGCGCGCGGCCGTCTTTTCACCCGCCGTCGCACTGGTCCACCAGCCCACCGTGGTTTGATTGTCGTGTGTGCCGGTGTAGGCCACGGTCTGGCGCTCCAGGTTGTGCGGCAGGTACGGGTTGGCCGGGCCGCTGCCAAAGGCGAATTGCAGGATGCGCATGCCCGGGAAGCCGCAGGTCTCGCGCAGCGCGGTCACTTCGGGCGTGATCAGACCCAGGTCTTCAGCAATGATGGGCAGGCGGCCCAGCTCTTCCTGGATGGCGTCGAAAAAATGCTGGCCCGGACCGGGCTGCCAGTGGCCGGCGATGGCGGTGGGTTCGCTGGCCGGGATTTCCCAGTGCGCCTCGAAACCGCGGAAGTGGTCCAGCCGCACCACGTCCACCTGCTGGAACTGGTGGGCCAGCCGGTCTTTCCACCAGCGGTAGCCGCGGTGCGCCATCGCTTTCCAGTTGTAGAGCGGGTTGCCCCAGCGTTGTCCGGTGGCGCTGAAATAGTCGGGCGGCACGCCGGCCACCACGGCGGGGTCCATCTGATCATCGAGCAGGAACTGGTCGGCGTGGGCCCAGACGTCGGCACTGTGGTGCGCAACGAAGATGGGCGCGTCGCCCACCATCTGCACGCCGCGCTCGCGTGCGTAGCTGCGCAAGTTCTGCCACTGCACCCAGAAGCGCCATTGCACGAAGCGCCAGAAACCCAGCGCGTGCACCGACTGTTCGCGCACCGCGTCCAGCGCGGCAGGCTCGCGCCGGGCCAGTGGCTCCGGCCAGAGCGACCAGGGGCCGCCGTGGCGTTCGTCCAGCACCATGAAGAGGGCGTAGTGATCGAGCCAATGGGCCTGTTCGGCGCAGAACGCGGCGAGGGCCTCGCGGCAGACCGGGGTGGCGCGTTGCGTGAAGCCGTCCCAGGCCTTGCGCAGGCAGGCCATGCGGTACGGGGCCACCCGCTCGAAATCGCAATGGTGGTGGTCGAAGCCCTTGCGCGCCAGCCAGGGCAGCCAGCCCTGGTGCACCAGGTCGTCCAGGTCGACCATCAGCGGGCTGCCGGCGAAGGCCGACACGCTCTGGTACGGCGAATTGCCCGGGCCGGCGGGCGAGAGCGGCAGGATCTGCCAGATCGACTGGCCGGCCGAGGCCAGCCAGTCCACGAAGTGGCGGGCGGCCGGGCCGAGGTCGCCCGAGCCGTGCGGGCCGGGCAGGCTGGTGATGTGCAGCAGCACGCCGCAGGTGCGGCGCGAGAGCAGGTCGCTGGGTTGGTGGTTCATGGTGTGAGGCGGAGGAGGGGTCATCCGCCCTGCAAACTCTGGACCAGCACACACATCCGGGTCTCGGCGAGGTGCAGCTGGCTGCTCACGGGTTCACCCGCCGCTTCGTTCAGGGCCACAAAGCCGCGGGCACTGTCCAGCCGCCGCGACCAAGGTCCCGGCGGCAGGGCCATGGTGGTGTGGCCGCGACCGGCGTGCCAGACCAGCAGCAGGCGTTCGGCGGGTGGTTGGCCCTCTTCACCCACGGTGATCACCGCGCCCAGGGTGCAGTGTCGGCTGTTGTTCCAGGACGCGTTGTGCATCGCCGCGCCATCGCCGTGCAGCCAGGCGATGTCGACGGGCCCGCCCGGCGCCAGCGACTGGCCGCTGAACCAGCGCGCGTGGCGCAGGCCGGGGTGCTGGCGGCGCAGCGCGGCGAGACCGGCCACGAAGTCGGTCATCTCCCCGTCGGCCTGCGGCCAGGCCAGCCAGGTGAGGGCGTTGTCCTGGCAGTAACCGTTGTTGTTGCCTTGCTGGCTGTGGCCGATCTCGTCACCGGCCAGCAGCTGCGGTGTGCCCTGGGCGCAGAACAGCGTGGCGAGCAGGGCGCGGCGCCACAGGCCGCGCCGGTGTTGCACCAGCGGATCGTCGCTGGGGCCTTCGGCGCCGGCGTTGGCGCTCAGGTTGTGGCCGTGGCCGTCGCGGTTGTCCTCGCCATTGGCGGCGTTGTGCTTCTGGCTGTAGGCCGTGAGGTCGGCCAGGGTGAAGCCGTCGTGCGAGGTGAGCAGGTTGACGCTGGCCGCGGGCAGCCGGCCTTGGTGGTGAAACAGGTCGCTGCTGGCACTCACGCGGCTGGCGAGTTCGCCGAGCGAGGCGTGGTGCCCGAGCCAGAAGGCACGCACGCCATCGCGGAAGCGGTCGTTCCATTCCAGCCAGCCGGGGGCAAAACCACCGCTGTGGTAGCCGTTGGGGCCGATGTCCCAGGGTTCGGCGATCAGGCGCACACCGCGCAGCACCGGGTCTTGCGCCATGGCGGCGAGCAGCGGCGCGTGCGGGTGGAAGGCATGACCGAGCGCGGCGACGCGGCCGAGCGAGACCGCCAGATCGAAGCGGAAACCGTCCACGCCGTAGGCCATCACCCACCAGCGCAGGCTGTCCATCACCCACTGCACCACGCGCGGCTCGCTCACGTTGAGACTGTTGCCGCAGCCGCTGAAGTTGTTCGGCACGCCGTGTTCGCCCATGGCGTACCAGGCGTTCTGGCCCAGGCCGCGCCAGCAGAGCGTGGGGCCGTCGAGGTCGCTCTCGGCCGTGTGGTTGAACACCACGTCGAGCACGACCTCGATGCCGGCGCGGTGCAACGCATCCACCATCTGGCGGAACTCGGCGCGCACGGCGGCGGCTTCGGCGGCGTTCGACGGATCGTGTCCGCCGGTGGCGGCCGCGTAGGCGGGTTCGGGCGCGAACGCGTTGAGGGTGTTGTAGCCCCAGTGGTTGACCAGGCCGCGCGCGAGCAGGTGGCGCTCGCTGATGTGCTGGTGCACCGGCAGCAGGCAGACGGTGGTGACGCCCAGGCGTTGCAGGTGGGCGAGCACGGCCGGGTGGGCGAGCGCGGCGTAGCTGCCGCGCTGCGCGTCCGGTACCTCGGGATGCAGGCGCGTGAGTGCCTTCACGTGGGCTTCGTAGATGAACACACGCTCACCAGCGATCACCGGGCGCGGCGCGATGGCGTGGCCGGCGTCGAGTTCGGCCTGGGTATCCACCACCACGCATTTCGGCATGGCCGCGGCGTTGTCCAGCGGGTTGGGCTGATGCTGTGCCCAGGGCTGGGAGGGGTGCAGCGGGTCGGCCACGGCATGGCCGGCCTGCAGCGCGAGCTGCCCGGTGCTGCCCACCAGGGCCAGGGCCCAGGGGTCGAGCAGCAACCGGGCGGGGTTGAAGCGCTGGCCCGCTACCGGCACCCAGGGGCCGCTGGCGCGCAGGCCGTAGAGCTGGCCGGCGGTCAGGCCTGGCACGAAGGCCTGCCAGACGCCGTTGCCCTCGGGGGCCAGTGCGATGCGGCGGGTTTCCGGGCCGGTGGCGGTGTCAAACAGGCACACCTCCAGGCCTTCAGCCTGCGGTGCCCAGACGGCAAACTGCACGCCGGATTGCCCTTTCAGTTCGTGCAGGTGGGCACCCAATGCCGGGGTGACGTGCGCCGGGTTCATGCGCTTGCGGGTTCTGGCTTCAGCCACAACACCGCCAGTGGCGGCAACGTGAGCGCCGCCGACCAGCGCTGGCCGTGCATCGGCACCTCGTCGGTCTGCACGCGGCCGTGGTTGCCGACGTTGCTGCCGCCGTAGTGGGCCGAGTCGGTGTTCAGGGTCTCGTGCCAGTGGCCGGCGTGTGGCAGGCCGACGCGGTAGCCGTGGCGCACCATCGGCGTGAGGTTGGCGACCAGCACCACCGTGTCTTCGAGCCGGTGGCCGTAGCGCGCGAAGGCCAGCACGGAATGGTCGGCGTCGTCCACCACCAGCCACTGGAAGCTGTGCGGGTCGGTGTCGCGCGCGTGCAGCGCCGGCTGCGCGCGGTAGGCGTGGTTCAGGTCGCCCACCAGACGCTGCACGCCGGCGTGTGCCGGGTCGCCCAGCAGGTGCCAGGGCAGTTCGCTGTCGTGGTCCCACTCGGTGGGCTGGGCCAGTTCGGCGCCCATGAAGAGCAGCTTCTTGCCGGGGTGCGCGTACATCCAGGCGTAGAGCGCGCGCAGGTTGGCGAGCTGCTGCCAGCGGTCGCCGGCCATCTTGCCCAGCAGCGAACCCTTGCCGTGCACCACCTCGTCGTGCGAGAGCGGCAGGCAATAGTCTTCGCTGTGTGCGTACATCATCGCGAAGGTGAGCTTGTTGTGGTGCCAGCGGCGGTGCACCGGGTCCATCGAAAAATAGGCCAGGGTGTCGTGCATCCAGCCCATGTTCCATTTGTGGTCGAAGCCCAGGCCGCCTTCGGCCACGGCGCCGGTCACGCGCGGGAAGGCGGTGGATTCTTCGGCGATGGTGGTGGCCTGCGGCGCTTCGCGCTGCAGCACCTCGTGCACCTCGCGCAGGAAGGCGATGGCCTCGTAGTTCTCGCGTCCGCCGTCGCGGTTGGGCACCCACTCGCCGGCCGGGCGGCTGTAGTCGCGGTAGAGCATGGACGCGACCGCGTCCACGCGCAGGCCGTCGATGCCGTACTGCTCGACCCAGAACAGCGCGTTGCCGACCAGGAAGTTGCGCACCTCGTGGCGGCCGAAGTTGTAGATCAGCGTGTTCCAGTCGCGGTGGAAACCTTCCTTCGGGTCGGCGTGTTCGTAGAGCGCGGTACCGTCGAAGCGCGCCAGCGCGTGTTCGTCGGCGGGGAAGTGGGCCGGCACCCAGTCCAGGATGACCTTCAGGCCGGCGGCGTGTGCGGTGTCAACAAAGCGGCGGAACGCCTCGGGCGAACCGTGGCGCGCGGTGGGCGCATACAGGCCGGTGGGCTGGTAGCCCCAGGAGGCGTAGAACGGGTGTTCGCTGACCGGCAGCAGCTCCAGGTGGGTGAAGCCCAGGCCGGCGGCGTAAGGCACAAGGTGGGTGGCGAGATCGTCCCAGGTCGGCAGGGTGTGTGGTCCCTCGGGACGCTTCCACGAACCGGGGTGCACTTCGTAGACGGCCATGGGCGCGGCGGGGCGGGTGTGGGTCGCGGCCGGCGCCGGTGCGGCCCGCAGCGGTTCGCACACGCGCGCGGCGTTGCCCGGGGGCAGCTCGGTTTCGCGCGCGTAGGGGTCGGTCTTCATCACGTGCCGGCCGTCGGCGCCCTGCACATCGAACTTGTACCAGGCGCCCACGCCGGCACCGGGCACGAACAGCTCCCAGACACCGCACTCGGGGCGAAACCGCATGGGCTGGGGCTGCCAGCCGTTGAAGTCGCCGGTCAGGCCGACGTGGCGTGCGTGCGGCGCCCAGACCGCGAACGCCGTGCCCGCCACCCCGTCCATCTCGGTGGTGTGGGCGCCCAGTTTCTGCCAGGGCCGCAAGTGCTTGCCTTCGGCCAGCAGCCAGGCGTCGGTCTCGCCGATCCAGAAGCTGGTGGGGGTGCCGGGTGGGGTGGGGGAAGTGGAAGATGGGTTCATGGCGGCACGCTGTTGGCATTCTGGCACCGAACGGGAACCCGCTGGTGACAGCCCGGGCCCGTCTGATACGGCCCGCGTGGCGCACAGAACGCGGGCGGAGCCTCGGCGACAATGCGCGGATGAATCTGGAATCACGTTACCTCACGCCGCAGCGCCTGCTCATGGCGTCTGTGGTGGTGGCCCTCATCACCATCACGCTCAAGACCCTGGCCTGGGTGGTCACCGACTCGGTCGGCCTGCTGTCGGACGCGATGGAGTCGCTGGTGAACCTGGCCAGTGCCATGTTCGGCCTGGTGATGGTGACCATCGCCGCGCGCCCGGCCGACGACGACCACCCCTATGGCCACCACAAGGCCGAGTATTTTTCATCCGGCTTCGAGGGCATCCTGATCATCGTGGCGGCGCTGGGCATCGTCTGGACGGCGGTGCACCGGCTGCTCGATCCGCAACCCATACAGCAGGTGGGCTGGGGCCTGGCCCTCTCGGTGGCCAGTTCCATGCTCAACGGCTTGCTGGCCTGGGTGATGTTTCGCGCGGCGAAGCAGCACCGGTCCATCGCGCTGGAAGCCGACGCCAAGCACCTGACCACCGACGTCTGGACCTCGGCCGGCGTGGTGATCGGCATCGCACTGGTGCATTTCACCGGCTGGCTCTGGCTCGATCCGGTGGTCGCCATCGGCGTCGCGCTGAACATCCTGAAAGAAGGGTTCCACCTGATCTGGCGTTCGTCGCAGGGGCTGATGGACGAGGCCGTGGAGCCCGAGGTGATGGCCACCATCCAGGAAACGCTCGATGGTTTCGCGAGCCAGCGCGGCGAATCCACCATCATCCGTTTCGACCACCTGAGCACACGCAAGGCCGGGCAGCGCCGCTTTGTGGACCTGCACATGCACATGCCTGCGGCCTGGTCGCTCGGGCGCGCGGCCGCCGTGCGCGGCAGCGTGGAGCAGGCGCTCATGAGCGCGGTGCCGGGCCTTCGCGCCAGTATCCAGCTGCTGCCCAGCGACGTGGAAGCGCATTTTGAAGATGAAAAGGATTTGATTTGATCGCCCTGTTGCAGCGCGTGAGCGAGGCCCGCGTGGTGATCGCGGGTGAAACCGTGGGCCAGATCGGCGCCGGGCTGCTGGTGCTGGTGTGCGCCGAACCGGACGACACCGAGGCCGTGGGCCAGAAGCTGCTGGCCAAGATCCTCAGGCTGCGCATCTTTTCCGACGAACAGGGGAAGATGAACCGCAGCGTGCAGGACGTGGCCGGCGGCCTGCTCATCGTGAGCCAGTTCACCCTGGCGGCGGACATCAAAAGCGGCAACCGGCCCGGTTTCACCGCCGCCGCGCCGCCGGCCCTGGGCGAATCGCTGTACGACCGCTTGGTCGAAGCCGCCCGCGCGTTGCACCCGCAGGTGGCCACCGGCCGCTTTGGCGCCGACATGCAGGTGCATCTGGTGAACGACGGCCCGGTGACCATTCCGCTGCGCATGACGGCAACCTGAACCCAGCCATGAGCCTTCAATTCCTTGTTTCTCCCACGCCGTTCGAGCCCGGAATGGCGCACGTGCTGGGCGCCGGCCTTCTGGGGCTGCAGGCGCCCACCGCCGCACCGGACTGGCCGCTGCAACACGTGCGTGCGCCGGTGCTCGGTTCGGCGGGGCTGTCGTTTCACGAGGCCTGGCAGGTCGACTCGGCGCCCCTCGCCGGCACCTCCGAAGGCATCCAGTGGCGCCGCGTTGGCGACCTGCTGTTCGGCGTGATCGAGCTCGCGGAAGCCCCGGGCGTGTCCGACCTGCGCACCCACAGCGAACAGGCCTACGCCCGCCTCTTCCGCCTGCTGGATGCGCAAGCGCTGCCGCACCTCTGGCGGGTCTGGAACTACATGGCCGACATCAACGGGTCGGCAGACGGGCTGGAGCGTTACCGCCAGTTCAACCTGGGGCGCGCCGAGGCGTTCCTGCAGGGCGCGCGCAGTGTCGTGGGACGCGTGCCGGCAGCCTGCGCGCTCGGTCTGGCCGGCGGCCCGCTGTCGATCGCTTTCCTCGCCGGGTCCACGCCGGCGGTGCCGATCGAGAACCCGCGCCAGGTGAGCGCCTACCACTACCCGGCGGAATACGGGCCGCGCAGCCCGACCTTTTCGCGGGCGGCGCTGGTGTACCCGCCGGGGCAGGAGCTGCTGTTCATTTCAGGCACGGCGAGCATCGTCGGTCACCAGAGCGTGCACCCGGGCGACGTGGTGGCGCAGACCCGCGAGTCCATGGACAACGTGGCGGTCGTGCTGGACCAGGCCAACCAGCGCAGCCGCAGCGGCGGCCATGCACTGGGTGCACTGAGCTACCGCGTGTACATCCGGCACGCGGCCGACACCCCCCAGGTGCAAGCCGTGATGGCCGAACGTGTGGGGGCTGCGCCGGTGGTGTGCGTGTTGGCCGACGTTTGCCGCGCCGAGCTGCTGGTGGAGGTGGAAGCCCAGGGCCTGCGTTCGCTCTGAGCACGCCGCAGCGCCAAGCTGAAGGCGTCCACTTCAGCCGCGGTGGTACGGATCGGGTTGGCCCAGCCCGGCGAGGATCTGTGTTTCCCGCGCTTCCATCGCTTCGGCATCTTCCTCGCCGGTCTCGTGGTCCCAGCCCTGGGCGTGCAGGGTGCCGTGCACCAGCAGGTGGGCGTAGTGCTCGGCCAGCGGCTTCTTCAGCTCCTTCGCCTCGCGCGCCACCACCGGTGCGCACAGCACCAGGTCGGCCATCACCAGGGGGGCGGTCTGGTAGTCGAAGGTCAGCACGTTGGTGGCGTAGTCCTTGCCGCGGTAGTCGCGGTTCAGGGCCTGGCCTTCTTCGGCATCCACGATGCGCACAGTGATTTCGGCGTCGGCCTCCAGCGCGTGGCGGATGCAGCGGGCGACGGTGTGGCGCGGCAGCGCGGCGCGGTGGATGGCGGCATCGGCCAGGTCGCCGAACTGCAGGGACAGGCTCAATGAGGGCAGGGCCATGGGTTGTCCTCAGACCGTTTTGCGGCGTGCGCGTTTCGCTGGCGCTGCGTCGCTGCTGCCCGAACCGCGTGCGTCGTAGGCGTCCACGATGCGCGCCACCAGCGGGTGCCGCACCACGTCGGCACTGGTCAGGCGCGTGATGGCGATGCCCTGCACGCGTTTGAGCACGCGTTCGGCGTCGATCAGGCCGCTGAGCTCGGTGCGCGGCAGGTCGATCTGGCTCACGTCGCCCGTGACCACGGCCTTGCTACCAAAGCCGATGCGGGTGAGGAACATCTTCATCTGCTCGACGGTGGTGTTCTGCGCTTCGTCGAGGATCACGAAGGCGTGGTTGAGCGTGCGTCCGCGCATGAAGGCCAGCGGCGCGATCTCGATCTGCTGGCGCTCGAAGGCTTTCTGCACCTTGTCGAAGCCCATCAGGTCGTGCAGCGCGTCGTACAGCGGTCGCAGGTAGGGGTCGACCTTCTGGCCCAGGTCGCCGGGCAGGAAGCCGAGCTTTTCGCCCGCTTCCACCGCCGGGCGGGTGAGCACGATGCGCTGCACCGCACTGCGCTCCAGCGCGTCCACGGCGCAGGCCACGGCGAGGTAGGTCTTGCCGGTGCCGGCCGGGCCGATGCCGAAGGTGATGTCGTGCGTGGCCATGTTCTCCAGGTAGCGCGTCTGGGCCGGCGTGCGCCCGCGCACCTCGCCGCGCCGCGTCTGCATCGCCAGCGCCCCGTCGCCCGGCTCGACCAGCGCCGTGTCGCCGCTCAGCATGAGCTGCACGGTTTCAGCGGGGATCGGCTTCTTCGCCATCTCGTACAGCGCCTGCAGCGTTTCCAGTGCCTGGTTGGCCTTGGCCTTGGGGCCTTCGATGCGGAACTGCTCGAAGCGGTGCGCCACCTTGACCTGCAGGCCCGCCTCGATGCTGCGGATGTGGCTGTCCATGGGCCCGCAGAGGTGGCCCATGCGCAGGTTGTCGGGCGGGGAGAAGGTGTGGCGGAGGATCAAACCGATAATCCTGTGAACAATGAGGAATCACCAATGATAGGCAAGTTGACTGGCACCCTGCTGGAAAAGAATCCGCCCCAGATCCTGATCGACTGCCACGGTGTGGGCTACGAAGTGGACGTGCCCATGAGCACCTTCTACAACCTGCCCGCCTTGGGAGAGAAGGTGTCGCTGCTCACGCATTTCGTGGTGCGCGAAGACGCGCAGATCCTCTACGGCTTTGGCAACGCTGCCGAGCGCGAGGCCTTCCGCCAGCTCATCAAGATCAGCGGCGTGGGGCCGCGCACGGCGCTTTCGGTGTTGTCGGGCATGAGCGTGGCCGATCTGGCACAGGCCGTCAGCGCGCAAGACAGCGGGCGCATCATCAAGGTGCCCGGCATCGGCAAGAAGACCGCCGAGCGCCTGCTGCTCGAACTCAAGGGCAAGCTCGGCGCCGACCTCAACCTGCCCGGCGCCGGCCCGGTGCAGAGCGATGTGCAAGGCGACATTCAGCAAGCGCTGATGGCACTGGGTTACAGCGAGAAGGACGCGGCGGCGGCGCTGAAGGCGCTGCCGGTGGAGGTGGGGGTGAGCGAGGGGATCAAGCTGGCGTTGAAGGCGCTGGCGAAGTGAATAGAAGCGTGGCGACACTTGAACGCCGCTGAATCGCAAATGACGAGGAACCCGACATGTTGATTACCCGGCTAAGGCTGAAGAATTGGCGAAATTTTCGCGATGTGGATGTTGCGCTTGGGTCGAGGGGGTACGTTATCGGAGCCAATGCATCAGGCAAGTCAAACCTGCTGGATGTTTTTCGGTTTTTGAGAACGATCGCTCAAAGTGAAGGAGGCGGCCTGCAGAAGGCTTTGAAGGACCGGGGTGGTTTGAGCAAGTTGCGCAGTTTGCATGCCCGGAAAGATTCTGAAGTTCGCATCGAGGTGGAGGTGTCCGGCTCGACGGCGGACCCCGTACCGAAGTGGCGCTACATCCTCGCATTTCAGTCAGGTGGAAAGAAGACTCAAGGCGTGGTGATCCAGCAAGAGGCGGTTTTTCGTGATGGCAGAGAGTTGTTTAGCCGCCCTGAAAAGCTTGACAAGCAAGATGAGGTGCGTCTCACGCAGACCTACCTGGAGCAGATCAACAGCAATGCAGGTTTTCGTGAGTTGGCCGACTTCCTGGCCGCAACGACATACATGCATTTGGTGCCCCAACTGCTCAAGCACAGCGACGAGATCAGCGGGCGCATCATCGAAAACGATCCCTTTGGACAGGGTCTTTTGCACAGAATAGCCAAGACCAACGAAAAGACTCAAAAATCCAGATTGAGTCGTATACAAAAAGCTCTTGAGGTGGCGGTCCCCCAGTTTTCAGAATTGCATTTTGAACAGGATGCCGTGACGGGCGTTCCCCATTTGAAGGCCAACTTCAAGCATTGGCGAGTACATGGCTCTTGGCAGCGAGAGGACCAATTTTCAGATGGAACGCTTCGACTGATTGGTTTTTTGTGGGCTCTTCAAGAGGGCGATGGCCTTTTGCTTTTGGAAGAGCCAGAGCTTTCTCTCAACGATGCGATCACTCAGCACATCCCTCTGATGATTGACAGAGTGCTGAGGCTTCGAAAGAAAGGTGGACCGCTGAGACAGGTGCTCAGTACCACCCACAGCGAAACCTTGATTTCTTCTGTTTCAGATCCGCAATCCATACTGTTGCTAGAGCCAGGCGAGAACGGGACGACGGTGCGAACTGCAGATGCCCAGGAGCTTCAGGAAATGGAGCACGGATTGAATCCGGCAGAGGTACTGCTGCCAAAGACGCGTCCTGCCAACATCGAACAGATGGGTTTGTTCTCGTGAAGCGGATGCTGGTGGTGGGCGAAGACGAACTGAGTTGTTCTCTTGGGCAGCAGCTTGTGGCGCAGCTTTTGCCAGAGTGGACGCTTTCCAGGGCTCCAATCAATAAGAGGGGCGTCACAAAGCTGATCCCCGAGCTCCCCAGGTTTGTCGAGCAGTCCCGGCTCCAACCTGTGCTGTGCATTGCCGACACCGATCAAACGTGCCCTGTTCAATGGTTGAAGAAGTGGTCGCCCAGACATTTGCCTGAACGGTTTTTTCTCAGATTGGCTGTTCCCGAAGCTGAAAGCTGGGTGCTCGCAGATCGGCAGGGGGTGTCCGAATTTTTCAAGGTGTCAACGGCGCAGATAAAACCCGACCCTGAGCAACTTGAAGACCCCAAACGAGAAGTGCTGCGTTTGGCGAGAAAGTCCAAGGTGCGTCAAATACGTGATGAGATGGTGTCGGCGACGGACATCAATAGAACCGGTTCTGGGTACAACATTCACCTGAGTGCATTGGTCCGCGAGAACTGGCGAGCCATGAGGGCGGCAGAGCGATCGTCAAGTTTGGAACGTGCCATTCGTCGGTTGACAGAGTTTGGCGACTCTTTTCGATGAACATCCATCGCTCTGCATTCACCATCGACAACCGAAAAATTTGAGATGACCATCCAGACCGACGATTTCGCTCCCACACCGCGCGTGGTCTCAGCCGCTCCGGCTTCGCCGAAGGAAGAGGCGATCGAGCGCGCGCTGCGGCCCAAGCTGCTGGACGAATACGTGGGCCAGCAGAAGGTGCGCGAGCAGCTGGAAATCTTCATCGGCGCGGCCAAAAAGCGCAACGAGGCGCTGGACCATGTGCTGCTGTTCGGCCCGCCGGGCCTGGGCAAGACCACGCTCTCCCACATCATCGCGCAGGAGCTCGGCGTCAACCTGCGCCAGACCAGCGGCCCGGTGCTGGAAAAGCCACGCGATCTGGCCGCGCTGCTGACCAACCTCGAAGCCAACGACGTGCTGTTCATCGACGAGATCCACCGGCTGAGTCCGGTCGTCGAAGAAATCCTCTACCCCGCGCTGGAGGACTACCAGATCGACATCATGATCGGCGAAGGGCCGGCCGCGCGCAGCATCAAGCTCGACCTGCAGCCCTTCACCCTGGTGGGCGCCACCACGCGCGCGGGCATGCTGACCAACCCGTTGCGCGACCGCTTCGGCATCGTCGCGCGGCTGGAGTTCTACACCGCTGAAGAACTCGCACGCATCGTCAAGCGCAGCGCAGGCCTGCTGAACGCGCCGATGGATCCCGAGGGCGGCTTCGAGATCGCGCGCCGTTCGCGCGGCACACCGCGCATCGCCAACCGGCTGCTGCGCCGCGTGCGCGACTACGCCGAGGTCAAGGGCAGCGGCACCATCACGCTGGACATGGCCAACCGCGCCCTGGCCATGCTCGACGTCGACCCGCAGGGTTTCGACCTGATGGACCGCAAGCTGCTGGAGGCCGTGATCCACCGTTTCGACGGCGGGCCGGTCGGGCTGGACAACATCGCCGCCAGCATCGGCGAAGAGCGCGACACGATCGAAGACGTGATCGAGCCCTACCTGATCCAGCAGGGCTTTCTGCAGCGCACGCCGCGCGGGCGCATCGCCACGCTGGCGGCCTACCGCCACCTGGGCGTGGCACCGCCGAAGACCGACAGCGCGCTGTTCAGCGAGTGAGCCGCGGGGCACCGCTGCGCAGCACGCCCATGACCATCAGGCACTGCGCGGCGTAGTAGCTGCCCAGCACCCAGAAGGCCGACATCGGCAGCGGGCTCACGAAACGGTTGATCGCCAGCAGGGCGTCGCTGAGCATGAAGCAGACGGCGCCCACCGCAACCATCACCGACGGGCCGTCGCGTTGCACGCTGGCGCGTCCCAGGGCCTGCGCGGTCATCAGGCCGATGGCCAGCACATAGGCCGCCACGGGTGCGCGCAGCTCGGGTGGCAGGCCGCCAAACCAGAGCACGGCGAACATGCCCAGCCCGGCAGCGGCGACGCCCCAAGCGGCCTGCCGGCTGGGCAGCCAGGGCACGTCCTGGCGGAACAGCGCGATGTAGGCCAGGTGCGCGAGCAGGAAGGCCGCCAGTCCGGGGATGAACAGGCCTTCGAGCATGAGGAACACATCGCCCGCGAGCGAAGCGGCAAGGGCCGCGAGCAGCCAGACGGCGCCCCGCAGGGCGGTGGCGGACGCGCGCCGGGCCAGCAGCACCACGCCCAGCGCGATCAGCATGGTCAGTGGCTTGAACACCAGGTGCGCCGCTGTCCAGCCGGTGACCGCGCTGGCCATGGCCAGCGCGGCGCATTCGATCAGCAGCACCTCACCCATGCCGATGCGGCCCTGCAACAGCGCGCCCACGGCCCACAGGCCGGCCAGCAGCACCGCGAACCCCGCGATGTTGTGCGGCAGCGCCGCGGTATCGGCCTGCCAGAGGAAGACCGCCACGCCGACCAGCAAGGCCACGAACTGCAGCGCAGCGAACACCCGAACCGCGTGCGGGATGGGCGGTGCATAGGTCCGCAACGCGGTGATGTCGAAAGCCGGCTTGGGGAACGCCGCCGCCACATCGGCCGGGCGCCAGCCCGGCGGCTTCAGCCACACGCGCAGCTTGTCGCTCCAGCGCTTCGTGTGCCAGCTGTCCTTGGCCAGCGCCCAGTAGACCTCGGCGTTGGCCCAGAGCGGGTCCCAGCTGTTGAGCGGGCTGCGCGTGCCGTAGACGCAGGGCTCGCGCGGGTCTTCCGGCTCAAAGCTGCCGAACAGGTGGTCCCACAGCATCAGGATGCCGCCGTAGTTCCTGTCCACGTAGCGGTGATTCACGGCGTGGTGCACGCGGTGGTTGGACGGCGAGGCGAACCAGCGGTCGAAGCGGCCGAGCCGCCCCACGTGTTCGGTGTGGATCCAGAACTGGTAGAGCAGGTCGATGAGCGTCACCACCGCGAACACCAGCGGCGGCACGCCAGCCACGGCCATGGGCAGGTAGAACACCCAGCCCAGCAGCGGGTAGCTGCTGGGCTGGCGCAGCGCGGTGGAGAGGTTGTAGTCCTGGCTCTGGTGGTGCACCACGTGCGCGGCCCAGAACACGCCCGCCGTGTGGCCGAGGCGGTGGTTCCAGTAGTAGAGGAAGTCGTAGAACAGCAGCGCCAGCAGCCAGCCGGGCAAGGTGGTCCAGAAGCCCGTGTCCGGGACGAGAGACAGGCTGTTGAACGCCGCGGTGTAGATGCCGATTTTCAGCAGCGGCACAAACACCACGCTGGCCTGGCTCAGCATGCCCAGCGAGATGCTGCTCAGGGCGTCGTCGAAGCGGTAGGTGTTGCGGCCCCGGCGCAGACCGACCACGAACTCGATGGCGATGAGGGCCAGAAAGACCGGGGTGGCGAGGACGATGATCTGGCTGGGCGACATCGGGCCATTCTGGCGCGACTCAGCCCAGTTTTCCTCTGGCGTCAACCCTGATCAGGCGTTCCACCCGCCCGGCCGCGAGGCCGCCGCGCACGCCCACACAGCCGTCGTGCAGGTTCACCGTGGGGTCGCAATGGCCCGGGATCAGCCAGACGGTTTCGCCCAGTTCGGGCAGCTCGGTGCCGGGCACGGCGGCACGCAGGATGCCGTGTTCGTCGCCGCCGTTGGCGAACACCAGGCCGCTGGGCCAGGCCACCGCTGGCAGGCCGCTGTCGATGGCGTGGCTTTTGTGGCCGGCGTCGCAGACCGCGTGGTCCGCGCTGCGGCTCATGACCTGGCTCTTGACAAACAGCGCGTGTTCAAACGCCGGGGCCTCGGGGTCGGTCTGGTTGGCCGCGTAGTCGGCGTCCATGAACAGATAGGACCCGGCCTGCAGCTCGCCCCAGACGCCGCTGGCGGCCTCCAGCACGAAGCTGCCGGTGCCCGCGCCCGTGACCTGCGGCACGCTGTAACCCGCCGCTGCCAGTGCATCGCGGGTGTCGGCCACAGCCTGCGTGGCGCTCTCGATGGAGCGGCGGCGTTCGGCCGGCGTGCGCTGGTGCTGGGCACGGCCGTGGTAGGCCTGCAGGCCGGCGAAACGCAGGGCGGGGTGGGTTGCGATCTGCCGTGCCAGCCCCACGGCCGGCTCACCCGGCACCACACCGCAGCGGCCCTGGCCGACGTCGATCTCGATGAACACGTCGATGGCGCCGACGGTGTGCACGCCGGCTGCGTCGAGCGCCTGCGCCAGGCGTTCAATGCCCAGGGGGCTGTCCACGGCGATGGCGAAGCGCGTGGGCAGCTCGCGCACCGCTTCGGCCAGCCGCGCCAGCTTGTGGGGCGCGATCACCTCGTTGCTGATGAAGATGTCGTGCACGCCTGCGTGAGCCAGGGCCAAGGCTTCGCCGGTCTTCTGCACGCAAACGCCGACGGCGCCGTGGGCCATCTGCAGCTTTGCCAGCTCGGCGCTCTTGTGCATCTTGGCGTGCGGCCGCAGGCGCAGGCCGTGTTCGGCCGCGAAGGCCGCCATGCGCGCCAGGTTGCGCTCCATGGCGTCCAGGTCGATCACCAGCGCCGGTGTGTCGATGGCGGCCACGCCCTGACCGACACAATCCCGGTCCTGCTCAAGCGGTCTGTTCATCCAGCGGTCCGTTACCGGCCTGCAGGTGGCCGGTGTCGGCCCAGCCCACCAGGCTCAGGCCTTCCGGCGTCCAGAGCAGGCGGTTGATGGCGGTGTTGGTCAGCTCCCAGCTGCGCGGCGCCTGCAGCTCCAGCCGGGTGGCGGCGCGGTAGAGGATGTCGAGCACGCCCCCGTGCACCGCCATCAGCACCTGCTCACCCGGGTGGCGCGCGGCCAGTTCGTTCACGGCGGCCACCACGCGGTCCTGCAACTGCAGCAGCGACTCGCCGCCCGGGGGGGCAAAGTCGGGCACGCGCTTGCGCCAGGCGGTGGATTCTTCGGGATAGCGGGCTTCGAGCTCGGTCCAGGTGTGGCCCTCGAAGCGGCCGAAACAGCGCTCGCGCAGGCCGGCGTGCGTGTGCACCGGCCGGTCGTGCCGGCGCGCGACGGCCCGGGCGGTTTCCAGTGCGCGGCTCAGATCACTGGCATAGAACGCGTCAATGGGTTCCTCGGCCAGCGCCTGCGCGAGCTGCGCCGCCTGCCAGCGGCCGCGCTCGTTGAGGTCGATGTCGGTGTGGCCCTGGATGCGGGTGTCGTGGTTCCAGGCGGTTTCACCGTGGCGCACGGCCAGGATGCGGGTAACGTGCAAGTGGGGTCCTTTTCAGTATGGGCGGTCAACAGCGTGCACTGTACCGGGTTGCCTCCGGTCTGCAAAACCGCACGGAATACGTTCCGGAGCGCGCGGGCCATCGGGTGCTTTGGGACACAATCGTTGCATGTCACTGCCCGCCGCCGTGCCGCTCGGGGAATTTGCCACCCTGTTCAACTTCCTGCCCATCGGGGCCTACCGGAGTTCGCCCGATGGTCAGATGATCCGCTCCAACCAGGCGCTGGTGGAACTCAACGGTTATGCCTCCGAGGCCGAACACCTGGCCGCGGTCAAGGACATCGGCCGCGAGTGGTACGTGGACCCCCTGCGGCGCGACGCATTCAAGCAGCGGCTGGAGCACGAAGGTTTCGTGCGGGGTTTTGTGTCCGAGATCTGGCGCCACAAGACCCGCGAGCGCATCTGGATCAGCGAAAACGCGCACATCGTGCGGGACGGTCAAGGGGCTGTGCTCTATTACGAAGGCACGGTCGAAGATGTCACCGAGCGCGTCCGGAACCAGGAAGCCCTGCGCCGCAGCGAAGAACAGCTGCGCCAGATCACCGCGCAGGTGCCGGGCATGGTGTTTGTCGTTCATGTGGCACCCGACGGACGCCGGGAGTACCGCTTTGTGAGTTCCGGCGTGCGCGACATCTATGGCTTCGATCCCGAAGACCTGATGCGCGACCCGATGCTCATCGCGCGCTACCGCCATCCGGACGACCAGGCCGTGCTGGAGCAGGACATGGAGCAGATCAGGCAGGGGCCGGTCGACCTGGGCGGGGAATTCCGCATCGTCATGCCCGACGGCCAGATCCGGTGGATCTACCGCCGCTCCTGCACCGTGTCGAGCGATGCGTCGGGTTTCCTGCGGGTGGGGGTTCTGCTCGACATCACCGGGCGCAAACAGGCCGAAGCCGCCCTCCACGAAAGCGAGGCGCTCTGGAAGCTGGCGATGGACAGCACAGGCGATGGCGTCTGGGACTGGAACATCGCGACCGGGGAGGAGTTTTTCTCCTGCCGCATCCAGACCATGTTCGGCTTTGACGAAGGCGAGCTGGCCAACCTGGCCGAAGCACTCGACAGCAGGACCCATCCTGACGATGTGGCGCAGATGCTGACCGACCGGCAGGCGCACTTTGACGGCCACACGCCGGTCTACCGCAACGAACACCGCGTGCGCTGCAAGGATGGATCGTGGAAATGGGTGCTGTCGCGCGGCATGGTGATCGCGCGCAACGCCGCCGGTCAACCCCTGCGCATGGTCGGTACGCACACCGACATCACCGAGCTCAAGCAGGCCGAGGCGCAGCAGCATGTGCTGGAGGCGCAACTGCGCGAGTCGCAGAAGATGGAGGCCATCGGCACGCTGGCCGGTGGCGTGGCGCACGACTTCAACAACCTGCTCGCTGCGATCCTGGGCAATCTGGCGCTGGCGCGTGAAGACGTCGGCCCCGATCACCTGGCCCAGGAAAGCCTGCAGGAAATCAGCCGTGCGGCCATTCAGGCGCGCCAGCTGGTGCAGCAGATCCTGACCTTCAGCCGCCGCCAGACGCAGGCCATGCGGCAGCAGCCGCTCACGCCCCTGGTGCAGGAAACGCTGGGTCTGCTGCGTTCGCTGTTGCCCGCCGGCGCGCGCCTGGACACCCTGCTGTCCAAGGCGCCGCTGGTGGTCAACAGCGATGCCACACAGGTGCAGCAGGTCCTGATCAACCTGTGCTCCAACGCCTGGCAGGCGCTCGAAGGCCGCACTGGCGTGATCTCGGTGGCCCTGGAAGCCGCGCGGCTCGATGCGGCCCAGGCCTTGCAGCTGGGGAATCTGCCCGCGGGCGCCTATGCCTGCCTGAGCGTGACCGACAACGGGCCCGGCATGACCGCCGAAACGCAGCGGCGCCTGTTCGAACCCTTTTTCACCACCAAGCCACCGGGGGCCGGCACGGGCCTGGGGCTGGCGGTGGTGCACGGGATCGTCAAGGCGCACCGGGGCGCGATCGCGGTGCACAGCCAGCCCGGTGAGGGCACGCGCTTCGACGTCTACCTGCCACTGGCCGGGGAAGCCGAAGCGCTGCAGCCGGCACCGGAGGCCGTGCCAGCACCCGGACCGAACGTGTCCGAGGCTGACGGGCGGCACGTGGTCTACATCGACGATTACGAGGCGATGGTGTTCCTGGTCGGTCGGCTGCTGCGCAAGCAGGGTTTTCGTGTCACCACGTTCGAGTCGGGTGAAGCCGCGCTGGCCTGGTTGCGAACCCACGACGACCCGATCGATCTGGTGGTGACCGACCAGAACATGCCCGGCCTGTCGGGTGTGGAGGTGGTGCGCGAGATCGGCCGCCTGCGTCCGGGGCAACGCGTTGCCATCGTCTCTGGCCATGTCAACGACCAGCTGCTGGCCGAGGCGGCTGCGGCAGGCGTGAGCGACGTCCTGGGCAAGCAGGACAGCATGGACGCGCTGGGTGAAGCCATCCGCCAGCTGCTGGAAGCGCGCTAGTGTGGTGTTTGATTCTTGATGGAACTTATGATGCGAGTGCATTTCCAATGCTCTACTACGAGCAAACGGAGAGAGCCAGTGCGAGTTGCCCCGGAGATTGTGTTGACCGACGAAGAACGAGCCGAGTTGACCCGGCTGGTTCGCTCCAAGCTCACCAGCGTGAGACTGGTGCAGCGCGCGCGCATTGTGCTGCTGGCCGCTGAGTCCTTGCAGAACAAAGACATCGCCGAGCAAGTGGGCGTGGGACGCGTGCAAGTCTCGCGTTGGCGTGAGCGATATGCGCAATCGCGCCTGGCGGGCATCGAACGCGATTTGCCACGCGGAGCACCCCCGGTCAAGGTGGATGCGGCGCGGCTGGTGGAGTTGACCACACAAAGCCAGCCCGCGGCGGCCACGCACTGGAGCACGCGCACGATGGCTGTTGAGTTGGGCGTCAGCGCCAGCACAGTCATGCGGCATTGGCATGCTCACGGTTTGAAGCCGCATATCGTGCGCGGCTTCAAGGTCTCGCGCGACCCTCAGTTCGTGCAGAAGCTCGAAGACATCGTGGGGCTGTACATGTCGCCGCCCGAGCACGCGCTGGTGCTGTGCTGCGACGAGAAGAGCCAGGTGCAGGCGCTGGACCGCACACAGCCTGGGCTGCCGCTGAAGAAGGGGCGCGCGGCCACCATGACGCACGACTACAAGCGCCATGGCACGACCACTTTGTTCGCGGCTCTCAACGTGCTGGACGGGCAGGTCATCGGCCAATGCCAGCAACGCCACACGCACATCGAGTGGCTGAAGTTCCTGCGCCAAATCGATCGTGAAACGCCCAAAGGCAAGACGCTGCATTTGATCGCCGACAACTACGCCACGCACAAGCATCCGGCCGTGCAGGAATGGCTGGCCAAGCACCCGCGATTCAACATGCACTTCACGCCGACCTCGGCATCGTGGCTGAACATGGTCGAGCGCTTCTTCCGCGACATCTCCGAAAACCGTCTGCGCCGCGGTGTGTTCACCAGCGTGCCCGAACTCGTCGCTGCCATCGATGAGTACGTCGCTCACCACAACACCAACCCCAAACCGTTCATCTGGACCAAGAGCGCTCGCGATATCTTGCAGAAGGTCATTCGCGCCAATCGTCACTTAAGTTCCAAACAGAATGGAACACTGCACTAGTCCCGACGCCTGCGCGACGCGGCCGAGGTCGGGGCCGGTGCACGTCCCCGACAATGGTTCTTTGTCTTTTTTCAGGAGCATTTCCCCTATGAGCAGCATTCAAACCGTGGGCATCATCGGCTCGGGCACCATGGGCAACGGGATCGCCCAGGCCTGCGCCACCAGCGGCATCCGCGTGGTGATGGTCGACATCGCGCAGACCGCGATCGACAAGGGCCTGGCCACCATCGCGGGCAGCCTCGACCGCCTGATCAAGAAGGAAAAGATCAGCGCCGACGACAAAGCCAAGGCGCTCGGCCTGATCCAGGGCAGCACGAACTACGACGACCTCAAGGGCGCGCAACTCGTCATCGAAGCCGCCACCGAAAACGAAGGCCTCAAGGTCAAGATCCTGCAGCAGCTCGACGGCCTGCTGGCACCCGAGGTGATCGTGGCCACCAACACCAGCTCCATCAGCATCACCAAGCTGGCCGCCGCCACGCAGCGCCCCGACCGCTTCATCGGCATGCATTTCTTCAACCCCGTGCCCATGATGGCGCTGGTGGAGATCATCCGCGGCCTGCAGACCAGCGACGCCACGCACGACGCCGTGAAAGCCATGGCCGAAGCCCTGGGCAAGACGCCGATCACGGTGAAAAACGCGCCCGGCTTCGTGGTCAACCGCATCCTGGTGCCCATGATCAACGAGGCTTTCTTCGTGCTCGCCGAAGGTCTGGCGACGCCGGAAGACATCGACGCCGGCATGAAGCTGGGCACCAACCAGCCCATCGGCCCGCTGGCGCTGGCCGACATGATCGGCCTGGATGTGTGCCTGGCCGTGATGAACGTCTACATGGCCGAATACAACGACAGCAAGTACCGCCCGGCGCCGCTGCTGAAAGAAATGGTCGCTGCCGGCTGGCTGGGCCGGAAAACGGGCAGGGGCGTGTACACGTATTGACCCCCGCGCCGTTTCGCGTCACCCCCAGGGGGCGATGCTGGCGGCCCGGCAAGCCGGTTCCGCGACATCCTTGGATCGGGCACGCGCGCCGGATGCAATCTGGGCTGTGTGATGTCCATCGGAAGCCCGCTTCAGCGGGCTTCTTGTTTGAGCAAGATCAACTTGCCGCAGCGCAGCATTTTCATAATGAACCCAACCCAGTGAACAGGAGTTCCTCATGTGTGCCGCGCCCGTCTCCATCGCCGTTTTCGAGTTCCTCGACAACACCCATCAGGAAATCCAGAGCCAGATCAAGCTGCTGCATGCGCTGGTGGACGCCATCGAAAACGAAGGCCTGAACCAGGCCAACCGGGCCCGGGCACGCCGCGTGCTCGACTATTTCAATGGCGAAGCGCGCCAGCACCACCTGGACGAAGAAAAACACATCTTCCCGGCCTTGCTGGTCAGCCAGGACGCCGAGATCGTGCAGGCTACCGAACACCTGATCCAGGACCACGGCTGGCTGGAAGAAAACTGGATCCAGATCGCCCCCTCGCTGGAGGCCGCCACCGGCGGCAACCTCTGGTTCGACACAGCGGAACTGCGCCACGCGCTGGATGTTTTTGAAGCGCTCTACCTGGACCACATCCTGCTTGAGGAGTCCATCGCCTACCCGGAAGCGAAAAAGCGGCTTGCCGCCCTCGACACCGCCGGCATGGGTCGCGAAATGGCCAAGCGCCGCGCCCTCAAGCACAATGAGGTCCGTTCGCGGACCTGAGCCGCACCCATGACGTGGCAGAACGTCCCCGAAACTGCACGCCGGACGGGCTGCGCGTAAACTGCCCCGCTCCACAGCATGGGCCACGACCCCGTTGGCCGAACGGACGAGCATGAGCACTTACGACTTCGATCTATTCGTCATTGGCGGCGGCAGCGGTGGCGTGCGCGCCGCCCGCATGGCCGCCCAGCGCGGGGCGCGCGTGGCGCTGGCCGAAACCCTGGGGCAAGACGGCCTGGGCGGCACCTGCGTCAACGTGGGCTGCATCCCCAAGAAGCTCTACAGCTACGCCGCGCACTACGCCGACGCAGCCCACGAAGCGCAAGGCTACGGGTGGGAGGGCGACATGCCCATCCTCAACTGGGGCACGCTCAAAGCCAACCGCGCCACCGAGATCAGCCGCCTGAACGGGGTCTATGGCAACCTGCTGCGCGGTTCTGGCGTGACCGTGTTCGACGGTTTCGCCCGTCTGCAAGGCGACCACAGCGTGGGCCTGGCCACGCTCAACGCCGACGGCAGCCCCGGCCACCAGAATTTCACCGCCAAAAACGTTCTCATCGCCACCGGCGGCACGCCGCATGTGCCGCACTTCGCGGGTCGCGAACACGTCATCACGTCCAACGAGATCTTCGATCTGGAGCCGTTTCCGAAACGCCTGCTGGTGGTGGGGGGCGGCTACATCGCCTGTGAATTCGCCTCCATCTTCAATGGCCTGGGGTCGAAGGTCACGCAGTTGTACCGGGGTGAACAGGTGCTGCGCGGTTTTGACGACGAGGTGCGCCACTTCGTCGCCGCCGAGATGATCAAGTCCGGGGTGGACCTGCGGCTGAACGCCGACGTGGTGGACATCCGGAAAACCGACGAAGGCCTGCGTGTGGAGCTGGAAGGTGGCAGCGTCGTGCTGGCCGACGCCGTGCTCTACGCCACCGGGCGCAAGCCCAATGTGCAGGGTCTGGGCCTGGACACCGTGGGCGTGGTCCAGGGCGCGCAGGGAGAGGTGATCGTGAGCGAAACCTACCAGACCAACGTGCCCGGCATTTACGCCGTGGGCGACGTCACCAACCGCGTGCAGCTCACGCCGGTGGCGCTGGGCGAGGCCATGGTGGTGGTCGATCAGCTCTTCGGCGCTGCAGCGGGCAAGCCAACGCGCGAGATGAGTTACGAGTTCATCCCCACCGCCGTCTTCACCCACCCCAACATCGGCACCGTGGGCTACAGCGAAGCGCAGGCGCGCGAGAAGTACGGCCAGATCGCTGTCTTCCGCAGCGAGTTCAAGGCGCTCAAGCACACGCTTTCGGGCAGCAGCGAACGCACACTCATGAAGCTCATCGTTGACACCGCGAGCGACCGCGTGGTGGGCCTGCACATGGTCGGCGCCGAAGCCGGCGAGATCGTGCAGGGCTTTGCCGTGGCCATGAAGGCCGGCGCCACCAAGGCCGTTTTTGACAGCACCATCGGCATCCACCCCACGGCGGCGGAGGAGTTCGTGACGATGCGCGAGCCGACCCGGAACTGAGAACCTGAATGCGATCTCTCCGAGGTCGCCTGTCCGTTCTAGACGCGTGCCATCCAGTAGATGCCCGCGACGCTGAGCGCCATGTGCAGCCACAGGCCCGGCGCCAGCCAGGCCAGGTAGCGCCACCCCCCCACGAGCCCGGCGGTGACACTCTTGCTGCCGGCGTGCACCAGAATCGCCAGCATCACCGCCCAGGTCGCGGCCCCACCCGCCGCGGGTGTGCCCGACGCAAAGACCGCCGCCAGCGAGGCGTGCAGGTCGGCCAGCGCCGCCAGGGCCGAGCCCAGCAGCAGACCCGATGACCCCAGCCACAGCGTCAGCGCGTACACCATCACCTGAACGGCACTGAGCAAAGCGGCCACGCCCGCGGCACCCCAGAGGCTGAACATCCGGTCTTCGTCCGGCACCGTCGTGGTCACGGCGGCTTCCTCCGGCGCTCCGCGCACCATCCACCAGCCCCAGGCCAGGGCCAGCAAACCGGCGGCCAGCGCCGGGAGCCACAGGACCGGCAGCCAGGCCGGTTGCACGGCCGCGGCCACCAGCAGCACCTGCAGCTGGGTGGACACGCAGGACAACAGGCCACCGCCCGCCATCAAGCGCGCTTCCGAACGGCCCTCGCGCACGGCCAGCCCCAGCGTGGCGATGGTGGCGGTGCTCGACACAAAGCCCGAGGCCAGCGCCGAGAACGCCACCGCGTGGCGCGCCTGCAGCAGGCGGCGGCACAGGTGCGCCAGCGACTGCACCGCCAGCAGCAGGGCCAGCAACTGCACGATCACGTAGGGGTTGAGCACCGGGCCCCAGAGCGGCCGGTTCGGCACCAGCGGCAACGCCATCAGCACCAGTGCCGCCAGCACGATGCCGTCGCGCACCTCGCCCTCGGTCAGCCACTGGCGGGCAAAACGGTGCAGCCGTTCCCGCCCGGCCAGCACGCCGGTCAGACCCACGGCGAGCGCGGCGGCCAGCGGCAAGCTCTGCGCGCAGAGCACGCCGATCAGGTAGGTCAGCAACAGGGCGATTTCGGTGGTGGCACCCGGATCCTCGGAGCGGTCGCGCCAGTAGGCGACCAGGGCCAGCGCCGCCACCAGGACCGCGCCGGTCACCACCAGTCCCGTCAGCTGCGTGAGCGCTGCGGCGGCGCCCACCACGCTGGTCAGCGCAAAGGTGCGCAAACCGGCGAACGCCCGCCCCGGACCGGCACCTTTGCGCCGCTCGCGTTCGATGCCCACCAGCAAGCCGCAGCCCAGTGCGGCCGCCAGCACCGCCGCGGCCCCGGCCATGTCGACCGACGGGTTCAGCAGCACCGGGGCAGCGGCATCCAGCATGGGGTTTCCGGGTGGGGGCAAGGTGTCACGGGGCGGCGCCACAATAGCGGCATGTACAAGACACCCGACTTTACCGCCCCCGTTTTCTACCGCAACCCGGCCGCTGCGCTGGCCCAGGTCCAGCACATCTACCAGCAGAACATTCACTTCCTGCGCGCGGCCATGCGCGACTTCGTGGCCGGTGCCGACGCCAAAGGCAGCCGCGTGCGCGCCTGCTACCCCTTCGTGCGCCTGCACACCCACAGCGTGTCGCACCAGGGAACGGGCCGCCTGAGTTACGGCTTCGTGGCCGGTCCCGGCCGGTTCGAGACCACGATCACGCGACCCGACCTCTACGCCGACTACCTGCTGGACCAGTTCAGCCTGCTGCTGATCAACCACGGCGGCGAACTGGAGGTGGGCACCAGCACGCACCCCATCCCCATCCACTTCTCGTTCGCCGAACACGACCACGTCGAAGGCAGCCTGAGCGCCGAGCGCCGCGCCCTCATGCGCGACGTGTTCGACCTGCCCGATCTGGCGGCCATGGACGACGGCATCGCCAACGGCACGCACGAGCCGCGCCCGGGCGAGCCGCACCCGCTGTCGCTGTTCACCGCGCCGCGCGTGGACTATTCGCTGCAGCGCCTGCGCCACTACACCGGCACAGCGCCAGAGTGGTTCCAGAACTTCGTGCTGTTCACCAACTACCAGTTCTACATCGACGAATTCATCCGCCTGGGCCACGCCGAGATGGCCAACCCCGCCAGCGAATACATGGCCTTCGTGGAGCCGGGCAACGTGGTGATGCGCCGCGCCGGCCTGCCGGCCGAAGCCAGCGACGAACTGGGTGCGGCCCCGCCGCGCCTGCCTCAGATGCCGGGCTACCACCTCATGCGCGCCGACCGCAGCGGCATCACCATGGTCAACATCGGCGTCGGCCCGGCCAACGCCAAGACCATCACCGACCACATCGCCGTGCTGCGCCCGCACGCCTGGCTCATGATCGGCCACTGCGCCGGCCTGCGCAGCTCCCAGCAGCTGGGCGACTACGTGCTGGCCCACGCCTACGTGCGCGAAGACCACGTGCTCGACGAAGAACTGCCGCTGTGGGTGCCGATCCCTGCGCTGGCCGAGATCCAGCTCGCGCTCGAAGCCGCCGTGGCCGACGTCACCGGCGTGCCGCCGGCCGAGGTCAAGCGCATCATGCGCACAGGCACCGTGGCCAGCACCGACAACCGCAACTGGGAGCTGCTGCCCGACAACAAGCCCCAGCGCCGCTTTTCGCAATCGCGCGCGGTGGCGCTCGACATGGAAAGCGCCACCATCGCCGCCAACGGCTTCCGCTTCCGCGTGCCCTACGGCACCCTGCTCTGCGTGAGCGACAAGCCGCTGCACGGCGAGATCAAGCTGCCCGGCATGGCCAACCACTTCTACCGCGAACGCGTGGACCAGCACCTGCGCATCGGCATCCGCGCCATCGACCGCCTGCGCGCAGGCGGACCGGACCAGTTGCACAGCCGCAAGCTGCGCAGCTTTGCCGAAGTCGCGTTCCAGTGACCCGCGCCCATGAACCGACTCACCGACAGTCTTCAACAATTCACGGGCGCTGAACTCTGGCTGGCATCCGTGCTGGCGATCGTCCTGCTCACCCTGCTGGTCGGGCAGGCCGTGCGCACGGCGTTCCTGCAGGCCCATCGCTGGGCCCTGCGCTCGGCCAACCCCTGGGACGAGGCCGTGCTGAGCGCGGCACGCAAGCCCGCGCAGTTGCTGATCTGGCTGATCGGGCTGGGCTGGGTGGCGCGTGCGCTGAATGCGCATTGGCCCGAGCCCGCCCTGCTGACAGGCGCACTGCAATGGCGCGACGTCGGCCTCGTGGTCAGCGTGACCTGGTTCCTGTGGAAACTCATCGGGCTCGTGACCCAGACCAGCATCCGGCGCCGCACCGAAAGCGGCGAGGCCTTCGACCTCACCACCGCGCTCGCCCTGAACAAGCTGCTGCGCCTGCTGGTGGTCGTGGTCACCGCCATCACCGTGGCACACACCCTGGGCTTCCAGATCGGGGGCCTGCTCGCGCTCGGTGGTGTCGGCGGCATCGCGGTCGGCCTGGCCGCGAAGGACCTGCTGGCCAACTTCTTTGGCGGCCTCACCATCTACCTCGACCGCCCGTTCAGCGTCGGCGACTGGATCCGATCGCCCGACAAGAGCATCGAAGGCACGGTGGAATACATCAGCTGGCGCCACACCCGCATCCGCGCCTTCAACAAAAATCCGATCTACGTGCCCAACTCGGTGTTCACCAGCATCGTGGTCGAAAACCCCTCGCGCATGAGCCACCGGCGCCTGAAAGAAACCCTGGGCCTGCGCTACGACGACTTCGCCCAGGTGGAAGCCGTGGTCGCCGACATCAAGGCCCTGCTGCAGAACCACCCCGGCATCGACAACAGCCAGACACTGATCGTGAACTTCACCCGCTTTGGCGCCAGTTCGCTCGACATCATGGTCTACGCCTTCACGCTCACCCGCGCCTGGGTGGACTTCCAGGTGCTCAAGCAGGAGCTGCTGCTTGACATCGGCCGCATCGTGGCGCGCCATGGTGCCGCCATCGCCTTCCCCACCCAGACGCTGCATGTGGCGACAAGGCCCGATCCGGCGCCAACCGACGCACCGGAACCCGGCGCGGCCTGACCATCCCGCGCCGGCCCGACCCGTTGACGCCGGGGAACGCACACATCAATACACCGCTGACGGCCAGATACCACCAAAGTACAAATCGGCTTTACCTGAACTTCACCGTCCGGTCACAGTCGGTCATGTTCGCTTGCGCACAATGGGGCAACGGCGTACCCGGTATGCTGAACGAACACCATGAACCTGCTCCCCCCCTCCCAAGCCCGACCGGTCCGCCGGCCTGTCACCCTGATCGGCCTGGCCAGCGTCGCCCTGCTGTCGGCCTGCGCCAGCCTGGCACCGGCTGGCGGCGAGCTGCCTTCAACCCCGCTGCCGACGGCCTGGTCCGCAGCTCCTGTCAGCGCAGCCACCTCGCCCACGGGGCTGGCCGCCTGGTGGCAGCGCTTCAACGACCCCACCCTCACCACGCTGGTCAAGCAGGCGCTGCAGGCCAACACCAGCGTGAAAAGCGCGCAGGCCGCGCTGCTGCAGGCGCGCGCGCAGCGCGACGTGCAGCAGGCCGGCCTTGGCCCGTCGGTGGGGGTTTCGGGCTCGGCGCAGCGCAGCAAGTCGGGCGACAACGACGCCAGCAACCGCTTCCAGGCCGGCTTTGACGCCAGTTGGGAGCCGGACATTTTTGGCGGCAACCGCAGCACCCTGAACGCCAGCGAGGCCGATGCCCGCGCGTCCGAAACCAGCCTGGCCGATGTGCAGGTGTCGCTGGCGGCCGAAGTCGCCGCCACCTACATCGAACTGCGTGGCCTGCAGACCCGGCTGGCGATCGCGCGCAGCAACCTCGCCGCACAGAGCGAAACGCTGCAGATCACGCGCTGGCGCACCCAGGCGGGTCTCGCCTCGTCGCTCGACCTGGAACAGGCCATTGCGTCCAGCGAGCAGACCGCGGCCCAGATCCCGGCGCTGCAGACCAGCATCGCCCAGGCCCTGAGCGGCGTGGCGGTGCTGACCGGCCAGGCGCCCGGCACGCTGCCCGCCGCGCTGCAGGGCGCACTGAACACCGCCGCACCGATCCCGCAGGGCGCGGGCGATCTGGCGCTGGCCTTTCCGGCCGAGACGCTGCGCCAGCGCCCCGACGTGCGGACCGCCGAACACCGCATCAGCGCCGCGCTCTCCCGCGTGGCCGCGGCCGATGCAGCCCGCTACCCGAGCTTTCGCCTCAGCGGCTCGCTGGGCCTCTCCGCGCTGACGCTGGGAACGCTGACCAACGGCGCGTCGGTCGCCAGTTCGCTGCTGGCCAGCGTGTCGGCGCCGCTGTTCGACGGCGGCGCGGCCAGAGCCCAGGTGCGCGCGCAGGAAGCCGCGCTGGAGCAGGCGCGCGTGGCCTACCAGGGCAGCGTGATCAGCGCCGTCAAGGACGTGGAAGACGCGCTGGTGGCGCTGCAGGGCGACCGCGAGCGCCTGGTGCGCCTGCAGGCGGCCAGCGCCGCTGCGGCCAACGCCGAGTTGCTGGCACGCCAGCGCTACGAAAGCGGCCTGGTCGATTTCCGCACCGTGCTCGACACCCAGCGCACCCTGCTCTCGACCCAGGACAGCGTGGCCAGCACCCAGGCCACGTTGAGCGCCGACCATGTGCGCCTGTACAAGGCCCTCGGCGGCGGCTGGACGCCCGATGCGCCACCGGTTGAAGCCACCCCCCGCTGAACCCAGAACACCGAAACCGAATCGCCATGAGCTCCAAAAAAGACGCCCCCCCCGCCGACCTGCAAAACCTGCTGGGCAACGACCACCCGCCGCACTGGTGGCAACGCAGCGCGCTGTGGATCAGCACTGCCGTGCTCGTCGCCGTGGTCGGAGGCATCATCTACTGGCAATCGCAGCAGCAGAGCAAGGCCGCGCCGGTCTACGTGACCGAGCCGCTGAAAAAGGGCGACGTCACGCTCACCGTGTCCGCCAACGGCACGCTGCAGCCCACGCGCTCGGTCAACATCGGCAGCGAACTCTCGGGCACCGTCAAGCGGGTGCTGGTGGACGTGAACGACCGCATCAAGGCCGGCCAGGTGCTGGTGGAGCTGGACACCGCCAAGCTGGTGGACCAGGTGACGCAGTCGCGCGCCGGTCTGGCCGCGGCCCAGGCGCAGCTGGCGCAGGCGGTCGCCACGACCAAGGAAGTGCGTGCCACGCTGGCGCGATTTGAAGAAGTGGCGCGCCTCTCGGGCGGCAAGGTGCCCTCGGCCACGGAGCTGGACAGCGCGAAGGCGGCCGTGGAGCGCGCCGTCGGCAGCGAGGCTGCTGCGCGCGCTTCGGTCACCGAATCGCGCGCCGGCCTTGCCACCACCGAAACCAACCTGTCCAAGGCCTCGATCCGCTCGCCCATCAACGGCGTGGTGCTCAGCCGCACGGTGGACCCGGGCAACGCCGTGGCCGCCTCGCTGCAGGCGGTGACGCTGTTCTCCGTGGCCGAAGACCTCGCGCAGCTCAAGCTCGATGTCGCGGTGGACGAGGCCGACGTGGGTGCCGTCAAGGTGGACCAGAAGGCCACCTTCACCGTGAGCGCCTTCCCGGCGCGCCGTTACCCGGCCACCATCAACCGCGTGGCCTTTGGCTCCACCAAGACCGACAACGTGGTCACCTACACCACCACACTCAACGTGGACAACGGCGACCTGAGCCTGCGTCCGGGCATGACGGCCGCCGCCACCATCGTCGCCAAGGAGGCCAGGGGCGTGCTGCTGGTCCCCAACACCGCCTTGCGCTTCTCGCCCACCAGCAGCAACGGTGCTGCGGCGGCCAACACCAGCATCCTGTCGAAAATGATGCCGCGCCCATCCCGCAACACCCGGCCCAAAACAGCGGGCACCGACCCGCGCGGCGGCGGCGCGCGCCAGATCTGGGTGCTGCAGGAAAGCCAGCCCGTGGCCATGCAGGTCAAGACCGGCATCAGCGACGGTCGCAACACCGAGGTCAGCGGCGAAGGTCTCTCCGAAGGCATGGCCGTGATCACCGAACAACGCTCAGGGACGGCGCCGTGAGCGAGACCCCCCTGATCCGCCTGCGCGGCATCACCAAAACCTACGGCGAGGGCAACACCGCCTTCCAGGCCTTGAAGGGCGTGGACCTGGACATCCAGCAGGGGGAGTTCGTCGCCATCATGGGTCCCAGCGGATCGGGCAAGTCCACGGCGATGAACACACTGGGCTGCCTGGACGTGCCCACCACCGGTACCTACGAATTCCAGGGCGTGCAGGTGCAGTCGCTCAGCCGCGATGAGCGCGCGCGCCTGCGGCGGCGCTACCTGGGCTTCGTGTTCCAGGGCTTCAACCTGCTGGCGCGCACGTCGGCGCAAGAAAACGTGGAGCTGCCGCTGATCTACCGCGGCGAGCCCGCCGCCACGCGCCACGCCGCCGCGGCGCGCGCGCTCGAACAGGTGGGACTCAAAGGCTGGGAGCACCACACCCCCGGCGAGCTCTCGGGCGGTCAGCAGCAGCGCGTGGCGATTGCGCGCGCCATCGTGACCGAGCCGCGGGTGCTGCTGGCCGACGAGCCCACCGGCAACCTCGACACGCACCGCAGCCAGGAAATCATGGAACTGCTCTGGCACCTGAACGCCGAGCAGGGCATCACCGTGCTGATGGTCACACACGAGCACGACATGGCCGCTTACGCCAAGCGCATCGTGCGTTTCGTCGACGGCGTGGTCGAGAGCGACGAGCGCAACACCCACCCGGTCGCACTGCAGGCGGGTGCGGCGCACGCGACCGTGAGCGACGCGGAAGTCACGGGCATCGCCGGCAAAGGGACACCCCATGTGGCTTAACACCTTGCTGCTGGCGCTGCGCTCGATCCGCCGCAACCTGCTGCGCTCTTTCCTCACCATCCTCGGCATCGTCATCGGCGTGAGCGCGGTGATCACCATGGTCACGGTGGGCAACGGTGCCACGGCCGCGGTGCAGAACCAGATTTCGGGCCTGGGCACCAACCTGCTGCAGGTGCGCCCCGGACAGCGCATGGGCCCCGGTGGCAGCGGCGCCAGCGCGACCGCCTTCAAGGAGAGCGACGGCGAAGCCATTGCCGCTCAGATCGGCGGCATCGCCGCGGTGGCGCCCGAAGCGCGCACCGGATCCGTGCTCGTGGCCAACGGCCGCAACTGGAGCAGCAGTGTGATCGGCAGCACCAATCAGTGGCTCACCACCGGCAACTGGAAGCTGGCCGGCGGCCGCGAGTTCAGCAACGACGAACTGCGCGCTGGCGGCGCGGTCTGCCTGATCGGTCAGACGGTGCAACGCGAGCTCTTCGGCAACACCAGCGCGGTGGGTGCACAGCTGCGCGTCAAGGCGATGAGTTGCGAGGTCATCGGCACCCTGGTCTCCAAGGGCCAGGGTGCCTTCGGCAACGACCAGGACGATGTGGTGCTGATGCCGATCAAGACCCTGCAGCGCCGCATCGTCGGCCACACGCGGGTGAACACCCTGCTGGTGTCCATGAGCGAGGGTGCGGACGCCGCCCGCATCACGTCGTCGATCACCCAGCTGCTGCGCGAACGGCGCAAACTGGCCGAGACCGACGAAGACAACTTCAACATCCTCGACACCAAGCAACTGGCCGAAACGCTGTCGGGCACGACCAAGATCATGACCATGCTGCTCGGCGCGGTGGCCGCGGTGAGCCTGCTGGTGGGCGGCATCGGCATCATGAACATCATGTTGGTGAGCGTGACCGAGCGCACGCGCGAGATCGGCCTGCGCCTGGCCATCGGCGCCCTGGAACGCGAGGTGCTGCTGCAGTTCCTGATCGAGGCCGTGGTGCTGGCCGCGCTGGGCGGACTCATCGGCATCGTGCTGGCCACCGGCGCCTCGCTCGGCCTCTCGGCGCTGATGAGTGTTCCCTACCAGTTCAACCTGAGCGTGAACCTGCTGAGCTTCGTGTTTTCAGCAGCAATCGGTGTGCTGTTCGGCTACTTCCCGGCGCGGCGCGCGGCGCGGCTGAATCCGATCGATGCGCTGCGGCATGAGTAGCGGGCCCCCCCTGCGCCGCTGACGCGTCTTCCCCCCTCTCTGGCGCGCCTTTAGCGCTTGGAGGGGGGGACGGCACTGGTGGCCCGGCAAAGCCGGTTCCACGGTGCCACTGTCGTGAAAACCCTTCAGGCCAATGCGCGTGTGCCCCGGAGCTGTGAGATTCAGAAGAAGCGCCGTGCGTGAGGTGACTGCTGCTGTGGGCACCCGCGGAACCGGCTTCGCCGGGCCGCAGGGTGCGTCTCCCCTCCAAGCGCCGCGCAGCGGTGCGCCAGAGAGGGGGGAAGCCGCGTCAGCGGCGCAGGGGGGTGTTCCGGTCAAGCCACCCGTGGCTTGACCTTGCTGGCCGCCAGCTTGGCCTGCGTGCGCGCGACCTCCACATCCGCGTCGTGCACCAGCGCCACGCCCATGCGGCGCTTCACAAAGCTCTCGGGTTTGCCGAACAGGCGGATCTCGCTGTTCGGCACGCGCATCGCTTCGTCCACCCCGTCGAACACGATGCCGGTGGCTTCCACGCCGCCGTAGATCACGGCGCTGGCGCCCGGGCTCTTGAGCGCGGTGCTCACCGGCAGACCGAGAATGGCCCGGGCGTGCAGCTCAAACTCGTTCTGCCACTGCGTGATCATCGTCACCATGCCGGTGTCGTGCGGGCGCGGGCTCACTTCGCTGAACCAGACCTGGTCCCCCTTCACGAACAGCTCCACGCCAAACAGGCCCAGACCCGAAGGCTGGCCGTCGTGGCCCACGCCGAGGTCGTCTGTCACCGCCTTGGCGATGCGGCGCGACTCGGCCAGCGCGGTGGCCGTCATCGGGTGCGGCTGCCAGCTTTCCACGTAGTCACCGCTCACCTGCACGTGGCCGATCGGGTCGCAGAAATGCGTTTGAATCTGACCATCGGCACCGAGCGCGCGCACGGTGAGTTGCGTGATCTCGTAGTCGAAATCGATGAAGCCTTCGACGATGATGCGGCCCGGGCCGACACGCCCGCCGGACATCGCGTAGTCCCACGCGGTCTTCACATCGGCCGGGCCATCGATCTTGCTCTGGCCCTTGCCCGAACTGCTCATCACCGGTTTGACGATGCAGGGGTAACCGATGCCCGCGTCGATGGCGGCCTGCAGCTCTTCGAGCGAGTCGCAGAACTGGTAGGGGCTGGTCGGCAGGCCCAGCGTTTCGGCCGCGAGGCGGCGGATGCCTTCGCGGTCCATCGTCAGGCGCGCGGCGCGCGCGGTGGGGATCACGCGCACCAAGCCGGCCGCTTCGAGTTCCTGCAGCATGGGCGTGGCAATCGCCTCGATCTCGGGCACCACCAGGTGTGGGCGCTCGGCCTCGATCAGCGCCTTCAGCTGCGCCGGGTCGCTCATGGTGATGGTGCGAGCGTGGTGGGCCACCTGCTGGCCCGGTGCGTTGTCGTAGCGGTCCACCGCGATGGTCTCAACGCCCAGGCGCTGCAAGGCGATCAGCACCTCTTTGCCCAGCTCGCCGGAGCCGAGCAGCATCACTTTGGTGGCGGAGGGAGACAGGGGGGTGCCGAGGGTGGTCATGGGGTGTCCTGGGAGGTGATCAGGGCTTGCGGGCAGGTGTCGGGTTCGCTCACCACGGCGTGGCCCATGGCTTCGCCCATGCGCACGCCCTGCCCCGCCAGCCACTGCTGATTGAAGTGAATGGTGTCTTTCGGCCAGAGCAGCACCACGGTGGAGCCGAGCAGGAAACAGCCCATTTCTTCACCGCGGTTGAGCAGAAAAGCCTTGTCGTCGTAGCGCCACTCGCGCACCTGCCCCGGGCGCGGCGGGTTCACCACGCCGTGCCACACGGTGGCCATGCTGCCGACGATGGTGGCGCCCACCAGCACCTGCACGAACGGGCGCATCTCGCCGCTGTCGCCATGGGGCACGTCGAACACGCAGACCACGCGTTCGTTGCGCGCGAACAGACCGGGCACCCCGCGCGCCGTGGTCGGGTTGACCGAAAACAGGTCACCGGGCACGTGGATCATGCGACGCAGGCGGGCGGCACTGGGCATGTGGATGCGGTGGTAATCCCTGGGGCTGAGGTAGATGGTGGCGAAGGCGCCGTCGTTGAACTGCGCGGCCAGTTCGGCGTCCCCGCCCACCAGGGCCTGCGTGCTGTAACTGTGGCCCTTGGCCTGGAAGATCTGGTCTTTTTCGATGGCGCCGAACTGGCTGATGGCACCGTCCACCGGGCAGACAAAGGCCGCGCGCGCGAGGGGCCGCGCGCCGGGCTTGAGCGCCCGGGTGAAAAATTCGTTGAAGGTGGCGTAACCGCGTGGGTCCGGGTCCGCCGCCTCGGCCATGTTGACGCCATAACGCCGGATGAACCAGGGGATCACGCTGCGCGTCCACCAGGTCGCGCGCGACCCTGCGCACCAGCCAGCGAACACGGTCAGTGCCTGTTTGGGCAGCAGATATTGAAGAACGACAGCAGGGGATAAAGACACGGCAGGTCGCGTGAAAAGACCGATCGGTCCGGTGCCGGTATTGTAGGCGGCACCCCTGGCGCCCACGTCGCGCGACGGGCCGGTCGCCCGGGCACAATTCATGTCCATGAGTGCCAACCTCTTCGAATGCCAGCACCTGTCCAAGCGCTACGGCGGCAACACCGTGGTGGACGACCTGTCGTTCACCATCGCGCCGGGCGAGTGCCTGGGTGTGATCGGCCCCAACGGCGCGGGCAAGACCACCACCATCCGCATGTGCCTGGGCCTGACCGCGCCCGACGCCGGCCGCATCACCGCCTTCGGCCTGGACATGCCGCGCGACGCGCTGGCCATCAAGGCGCAGCTGGGTGTGGTGAGCCAGATCGACACGCTGGACCCGGACTTTTCCTGCGCCGAAAACCTGCTGGTGTACGGCCGCTACTTCGGCATGGGCGCCGCGCAGATCCGCCTGCGCATCCCGCAGTTGCTGGACTTCGCCGCGCTCTCGCACAAGGCCGAAGCCAAGCCGGGTGAACTCTCGGGCGGCATGAAGCGGCGCCTGTCGCTGGCGCGCGCGCTGGTGAACGACCCGCAGTTGCTGATGCTCGACGAACCCACCACCGGGCTGGACCCGCAGGCGCGCCACCTGATGTGGGAACGCCTGCAGCAACTGCTGCAGCAGGGCAAGAGCATTTTGCTCACCACGCACTTCATGGACGAGGCCGAGCGCCTGTGCTCGCGCCTGCTGGTGCTGGACCACGGCCGCAAGATCGCCGAGGGCCGCCCGCGCGAGCTGATCGCCCAGCACCTGGAGCCCGACGTGGTGGAGGTGTACGGCAACGGCGCGCTCGCGCTGGCGCAGGCCGAAGAGCACGCCGCCTTGCGGGCACTGGCCGCGCGCGTGGAGGTGAGCGGTGAGACGGTGTTTTTCTACACCGCGCAGGCCCTGCCGCTGTTGGCCGCGCTGGGCCAACACCACCAGCTGCGCACCCTGCATAGACCAGCCAACCTGGAAGACCTGTTTCTGAAACTCACCGGTCGGCAAATCCGCGAGGACGGATGAACATGAACACAACAACCGTGGCCACAACCCCTTCACACTGGGCGATACCCCGGCTTTCGAGCCGCTGGTGGCCGGTGTTCCTGCGCAACCTGCTGGTCTGGAAGAAGCTCGCCATTCCGAGTCTGGTGGGCAACATCGCCGAGCCGCTGATGTGGCTTGTGGCCTTTGGCTACGGCATGGGTGCGCTGGTGGGCCAGGTGACCATCGCCACGCCGCAAGGCAACGTGGCCGTGCCCTACATCCTGTTCCTGGCCAGCGGCAGCATCTGCATGAGCGCCATGAACGCGGCCAGCTTCGAAGCGCTGTATTCGGCGTTCTCCCGCATGCACGTGCAGAAGACCTGGGACGGCATCATGAACGCGCCGGTGAGCCTGGACGACGTGGTGCTGGCCGAGATGTTGTGGGCCGGTTTCAAGGCGCTGTTTTCGGTCACGGCCATCATGGCCGTGATGCTCGCGCTGGGCATCAGCCATTCGCCAAAACTGTTGCTGGCCTGGCCGGTGCTGCTGGGCGTGGGCATCACGTTTTCGTGCATCGCCCTGGTGTTCAACGCCCTGGCCCAGGGCTACGACTTTTTCACCTACTACTTCACCCTGTTCCTGACACCGATGATGTTCCTCTCCGGGGTGTTCTTTCCGCGGGAACAACTGCCCGGGGTGGTGCGCGCCATTTCCGACTGGCTGCCACTGACCAACGCGGTGGAGCTGGTGCGCCCCCTGTTCATGGACCAGTGGCCCGAAAACGTCTGGCTGCATGCCGCCGTGCTGCTGGTCTACACCGTGGCCGCCTTCTGGCTGGCCCTGGCACTCACAAGAAAGCGCTTCTCAAGATAGCCCGGCGAGCTTCCCGGCAACCTTCGCTGCCATGGTCCATGATGCTCAGCCCGGACCGCGCCGCAAGGCGTCCACACTCGCCCTCACCACACTCTGCACGCTGCCGCTCTCGGCGTACCGTTTGCGCAGGAAGCTGGCGTGGTTGCCATCGCGCGCCGCCGTGCGTTCGATCTCGTCGAGCGCTGCCTGGGAGTTCAGCGCCTCGGCGTGCGGCCCCAGGTGGCGCAGCGTGGCCAGGATGTCCTCGCGGATGCTGATCTGCTCGCGTGTCTTGGGATTGACCATCATGCCGTCGAGCCCGAAACGGCAGGCCTGGAAGCGGTTGTAGGTGTAGACGAGGTAGTCGTCTTCTTCCGGTGGCACCTCGGTGCGCTCCAGCAGGTGGCGGCACAGCGCCTGCAGGTAGCAGGCCAGGCCGGCGGCGCGTTCCACCGTGAGCGGCGTGTCGCACACCCGCAGCTCGATCGTGCCGTATTCGGGCTTGGGCCGGATGTCCCAGTAAAAATCCTTCATGGACTTGACCACGCCGGTGCTCTCCATCTTGGTGAAGTACACATTGGCGAACTCGTCCCAGCTCAGCGTGAACGGCGCGCGGCCACTCAGGGGAAAAGCGAACACCGAGTTCAGGCGGGCCGAATCGAACAGCGTGTCCACGCCCTGGAAGAACGGCGACGAGGCCGACAGCGCGATGAAATGCGGCACGTAGCGGTTGAGCGAATGCAGCAGGAACAGCGCTTCGTCGGGCGACGCGCAGCCGATGTGCACGTGCTGGCCAAACACCGTGAACTGCTTGGCCAGGTAGCCGTACAGGCCCGAGAGCTGCTGGAAGCGCGGCTTGGAAAAAATGCGCTGTTCGAACCAGCGCTGAAACGGGTGTGTGCCGCCGCCGGCGATCTCGATGTTGAGGCGGTCGCCCGCGTGCACCAGCGTGTCACGGATCTCTCGCAACTGCGCCAGCAACGGGCCGTGCTCGGTCTGGATATCGGTCGCGATCTCGATCATGCTCTGCGTCATCTCGGGCGTGACGACACCCGGGAAGGGCTTGCGCCGCAGCAGTTCCAGCAGGTCGTTGGCACTGCTGGAGAGGTCCATGTCGTAGGTGTTGACGAGCTGCAGCTCCAGCTCCACGCCCATGGTCAGCGACTGCGAGGATTTGAAGGTTTCCAGTGGCATCGTTCAGCCCTCTTTCGTGACGTGGGTTTCGTGTGCGGCCATCAGGCTGCGTTGTGTGACCACCGGCCCCAGCAGTTCCTGGACCAGCATCATGCCGGCCATGACCGCGAGCACCTGCTGGGCCGGGTCGAAGCCGTAAAGCCGGCTTTGCTCCAGCAGCAGGATGGCAAAAGCCGACATGGGCGTGAGCGCCAGCCCGGTGAGCAGCCCCTTGCGCTCGGTGATGCCCGACAGCCGGGCCGCCGCCAGGCTGCAGCCGACCTTGGAGGCGGTGCGCACCACGATGAGCACCAGACCCAGCAGCATGCCGCCCCAGACATCGGTCCAGTCCAGCAGCGCGGCGATGTAGACGAAGAGAAACACTGTGAGCAGATCGCCCGCGGTGCCGAAGCCGCGCTGCGCGTTGGTCAGGTGCACGCGGCGCTCGCGCGCGACGATGCCGAAGGTGAGCGCGGCGAGCAAGGGCGACAGCTTGAGGCCATACGACATGGTGGTGAGCAGCACCACCGCGAGCGCGAAAACCAGCGTCACGTCGCGCTCCTGGATGCGCTGCGATCGCAGCAGCCAGGGGCCGACAACGCCCAGCAGCGCTCCCACCGCCACCGACGTGCCCAGCACGTGGATGCTGCCGAACGCCGCCATCACCAGGTCGCCCGAGGTGCTCAGGTGCCAGTAGCCCACCACCAGCTTGAGCAACAGCACCGACACCAGGCAGTTGATGGCGCACAGGTGCATCACGCGCTCGGTCACCTGACCCGCGCTGCGCAGCTCGTTGGCCACGCGCACGATGCCCGCGGGCGAAGCTGAAATGGACAGGGCGGCGATGATGAGCCGGGTATCGGTGGGCAGGTTGAACCAGGCCATGGCCAGGTAGACCGCCAGGAAGGTGACCACCGACTCCATCAGGCCCAGCGCCAGCACCCAGGGGTTGTGGCGGAACCAGCGCAGGTTGATCCGATAACCGAGCTCGAACAGGATCAGCGAGAGGGCCACGTTGGCCAGAAACGGCAACCCCGGCACGGCATTGGTGAGACCCGGCAGATCGAACAGGCTGGCCACCAGGCCCACGGCCACGTAACTGCTCACGCGCGGCACGCCGGCGGCCTCGTGCAGGCGCTCACCCGCGAACCAGGCCAGCAGCAGCACCAGCGGCCAGGCCATGGACTGGAGCAGGAAATCGATATCGGAAAACATGGGCAGTCACTCCAGAAAGGGAGCCCGGATGGTAAAGCCCTCGTAAACGCTTGAACACCCGGGTCACCCTCATACGGCGCATTCCACGGTTTTCCGGAGCGGCCTGGCGCGCAACGGAGGTTCGAGGCCGGGCTTCACCGGTTCACAAATGCCACATTCTGGTTACAAGCGCTTCCAGCGCGCTGCCGCTTTGTGGGTAACATGCCGCATGATCCAAAAATCGCTGAACACCACCGCCCTGTCACTCGCACTGCTGCTCACCACGACCGCTGCATTCGCTCAGGCACCTGCACCTTCCACCCCGGCCAAAAAGGAGCTGGTGACCCGCCTGCTCAAGTTGCAGCAGCCGGGCATTGAAGCCATGTCCCGCGCCATGGTCGAACAGCCCGCGGCCCAGATGCTGGACCGCGCCGCTGCTGCGCTGCCTGCGCGCATTGCGCCGGACAAACAGGAAGCGGTCGCCAAAGAGATCGAGGCCGACACGAAAAAGTACCTCGATGAAGCCGTGCCGCTGGTGCGTGGCCGGGCCCTTCAACTCGCGCCGAGCACCGTCGGCACCGTGATCGAACAGAAGTTCTCCGAAGACGAATTGCGCAAGATCGTCACCCTGCTCGAATCGCCTGAGTACGCCAAATACCTGCAGCTCAGCGGTGAAATGCAGCAGGCGCTGCAGGTCAAGCTCGTGGCCGACACGCGCGGCAACATCGAGACCAAGTTGCGCACCCTGGAGCAGTCCATCGGCACGCGCCTGGGCCTGAACGCAACGGCCAACGGCAACAAACCTGCAGCGGCCAAGCCTGCCGGCAAATAACCGCCTCACACGCCAAACGCCCGGGAAAAAGCCGTTCAGGCGGGGGTTTGCTCCGCCACGCCGAAGCGCGAACGCAGCGCCTGAAGCCCCAGTTCGTCGAGCACCTGCTGCAGCCGCTCGCCCGCCCGCTCGCGCTGGGTGCGGTGGCCGGGCCCTGTCTTGCTCGCCAGGATCAGCTCGTTCTTCATCGAGTGCTCCCAGCCCACCAGCTCGGTCACGGTCACGCTGTAGCCGTGGGCTTCGAGCTGCAGGCAGCGCAGCACGTTGGTGATCTGGCTGCCGAACTCGCGCGTGTGCAGCGGGTGGCGCCAGAGTTCGGCCAGCGGCGTGCGCGACAGGTTCAGCGCCTTGCTGCTGCGCATCACACTCGCCACCTCGGCCTGGCAACACGGCACCAGCACCATGTGGCGCGCCTGCTTGGCCAGGCCGAAGGCAATCGCATCGTCGGTGGCGGTGTCACAGGCGTGCAGCGCGGTCACCACGTCGAAGCTCGGCGGCAGGCCCGGGTCCGTCAGCGCCTGCTGCACCGTGGTGGCCAGGAAGCGCATGCGCTCAAAGCCCAGCCGGGCGGCCAGCGCGGTTGATTTCTCCACCAGTTCCGCACGCGACTCCACGCCATACACCCAGCCCACCGGCTTGGCCTTGAAAAACAGGTCGTAGAGGATGAAACCCAGGTACGACTTGCCCGCGCCGTGGTCGGCCAGGGTCACGTCGCCGCGCTCCTTCAGCACCGAGGCCAACAGCGGCTCGATGAACTGCACCAGGTGGTAGACCTGCTTGAGCTTGCGCCGCGTGTCCTGGTTGAGCTTGCCCTCGCGCGTGAGGATGTGCAGCTCTTTCAGCAGCTCGACGGACTGGCCTTCGCGCAGCTCCGGCAACTGCTCCTGCAGCGTGGGCTGTGCGCGTTGTTTGTGGATGGCTTTCGACATGCTCCGATGATAGGCCAGCCCCCTGCGGCGACAATCGCTCATGACCTCTGCCACACACCCCTACACCGCTCTCACCCCCGACGTGGTGCAGGATGCGCTGGGCACCATCGGCCTGTGGGGCGACGGCCGGCTGGCCGCGCTCAACAGCTTTGAAAACCGGGTCTACCAGATCCACCTCGAATCGCCTTTCGAAGGCCATGGGCAGGTGGTCGCCAAGTTCTACCGGCCCGGTCGCTGGAGCGACGCGCAGATTGCCGAAGAACATGCTTTCGCCGCCGAACTGGTGGCGGCAGAAATCCCGGCCGTGCCGCCACTGGCGGTGAATGGCCAGACGCTGCACCACTTCGGCGGCTTTGCGTTTGCCGTGAGCCCGCGCCGCGGCGGGCGCAGGCCCGAGCTGGACGACTTCGAGGTGCTGGAGTGGATCGGCCGCTTTCTCGCGCGCATCCACAGCGTGGGCGCGGCGCGGCCTTTTGTTCAGCGCCCGGCGCTGGACGTGGCCGGCTTCGGCCACGAGCCGCGCGACTGGCTGATCGAACACCGCATGGTTGCGCCCGAGGTGCAGACCGCCTGGTCCACCGCGCTGAGCGAAGCACTGGCGCTGATCGAGGCCCACCCGGTGCTGCGCGCGAACAAACCGGCCGATGAAGACGGCATCCGGTGCATCCGCCTGCACGGCGACTGCCACCCCGGCAACATCCTCTGGACGCCCGAGGGCCAGCCCGGCGCCGGCCCGCATTTCGTGGACCTGGACGACGCACGCACCGGCCCGGCCGTGCAGGACCTCTGGATGCTGCTGAGCGGCGACCGGCGCCAGCAGACCCAGCAGCTCGGCGCCCTGGTCGACGGCTACGAGCAGTTCCGACCCTTCGACCGGCGTGAACTCGCGCTCATCGAGCCCCTGCGCACCCTGCGCCTGATCCACTACAGCGCCTGGATTGCCCGGCGCTGGGAAGACCCGGCTTTTCCGATCAATTTCCCCTGGTTCGGCAGCCGCGACTACTGGCAGGGCCAGGTGGACATGCTGGTGGAACAGATCGAGGAAATGCAGAACCCGCCGCTGATGGCTTGAGGCAGGCCCACCCCTGCGCCGCGCTTCGCGCGTCACCCCCTCAAGGGGGCGGCACTGGGGGCCCGGCAAAGCCGGTTCCGCGGTGCCCTGGGTGGGGCCATCTCGCTCCGGCTTGACCCTTTTTCCAACAATGTTTTTGCCAATTAAATTGCACACAATTTAATTGATCGCTACAGTTAAGCCCATGGTCACACGCAACACCCCCACCCTGTCCGAGCAGGCCCTTCTGCTGGACAACCAGCTCTGCTTCGCGCTGTATTCGGCCTCGCTGGCCATGACCAAGCTCTACAAACCCCTGCTCGACGAGCTGGGCCTGACCTACCCGCAATACCTGGTCCTGCTGGTGCTGTGGGAGCAGGACGGCGTGGCCGTGTCCGAACTCGGCGAACGCCTCACCCTCGACTCCGGCACGCTCACGCCGCTGCTCAAGCGCATGGAAACCGCGGGCCTGGTGACGCGGCTGCGCGATGCGGCCGACGAGCGCCGCGTGCTGATCCGCCTCACCGCCGCCGGGCGCGCACTCAAGGCCCGTGCCCGGCGCATTCCGGGCTGCGTGCTGGCGGCCTCGCAGTGCGATGTGGCCGAAGCGCTGGCGCTGACCCACCAGGTGCAGGCACTGCGCAACCGGCTCACCACCTGATCCCCTTTTTTACCCCGCTTCGCTGAAGCAACCACCCTCAAGGAACCTCCATGGCCACCTCCCTCGACAAAGTGATCTACACCGCCCGTGCCCACACCACCGGCGGCCGTGAAGGCGCCTCGCGCACCGACGACGGCCTGCTCGACATCAAGCTCACCCCGCCCAAGGCCATGGGTGGCGCCGGCACGGCGACCAACCCCGAGCAGCTGTTCGCCGCCGGCTATTCGGCCTGCTTCATGGGCGCGCTCAAGCACGTGGCCAGCATGAAGAAGATCGCCGTGCCGGCCGATGCGTCGATCGACGCCGAAGTGGACATCGGCCCGATCCCGGCCGGCTTCGGCATCGCGGCCCGCCTGGCGGTGAGCCTGCCCGGCCTGGACCGCGCCGTGGCAGAAGATCTGGTGAACACCGCGCACCAGGTCTGCCCCTACTCCAACGCCACCCGCGGCAACATCGACGTCACGCTCACGGTGGTCTGATCCACCGGCCGGATCGGTCGCACCGGCCCTGGGAGCCCCGGGGTCGGTGAACTCAGCCGGGCGAACGGCCGCCCAGACGCTCCATGGCATCGGCCAGCCAGTCGGCCGGCAGGGTGGGCGCTTCAGACAGCGTCACGCGCCAGCCGTCCGCCACCGTCTCCACCTCCGCACGCCCACCCACCCAGAGCAGCCACGCGAGCCCGGCGCACTGTGCGCCCGTCGCGGTTTCTCCCACCGGGGCACTCAGCAGCGCAGTGAAGGCATCGGCTCCGGGCAACCGGACCGCGTCGCCCAGGCGTTCACCGCCCACCGCCTGCGCCAGCGCGTTCAGGACTTGTGTGTCATCGTGGCGGACGCCAAAGTTTTTCAGCCAGTCGCGCACATGCCCGGCCACGCTCGCGCCCCGCCGCGCCTCCGCCTGTTGCAGGTCGGCATGGTCCCACTGGTTCCAGTCCACCGCAGGCGCCACCGGGCCGCCGGCCATGGCGGCCTGGGCAAAGCGGTACAGCGCGGCTTCGTGGTCCTGCTGCTGCACCGCCGCGCTCACTATCAGCAACGCGGCCATCCGATGAGCCAGCAACTGGCCTTGTTGCGCCAGCAGCTTGTCGCTCAGCAGCTCGTTGCGCTCGGCGCGCAGATCGGACAGCTCCAGCGCGTTCTTCAGATCGGCGCGCAAACTCTCCAGCTCCCAGGGTTTGCTGATGTAACGGTAGATCTCGCCGGTGTTGATCGCATCGATGGCCTCGCCCAGCTCGGAGTAGGCCGTGGTCATCATGCGCACGACGTTGGGGTGGTACTGGCGCGCATGCCGCAGCAGCTCGGTACCGCGTTCGCCGGGCATGCGCTGGTCGCAAACCAGCACGGCGATCTCGTCGCCATGCTCGCGCAGCACGGCCCGGCCTTCTTCCACCGACAGGGCGGTGAGCACCGGGGCCAGCGGACCGACCAGCCGCTCGAAATATTTCAACGCAATGGCCTCGTCGTCTACGTACAGGATTTTTTCGGGTCTCATGAATGCTCCTAAGCCCTGGCTTCTTCCACGGGCGGGAAATACAGCGTCACCGCGGCGCCCTGCCCCGGCATCGATCGAACGTCCACCGTGCCCCCCAGCGAGCCCATCACCCGCCGGCAAAACACCAGTCCCATCCCCGATCCACCGGCATCGGCGCGCGTGGTCACGGGCTCGTGGGTCAGTCGCTGCAGGACCTCCGGCGCAATGCCGGGTCCGTTGTCGCTCACGCGGATGACGGGCTGTTCCGGCAAGCCGGGCGCGGGTGCTGCGGCACCCAGCGCGATGCACACCCGGGGATCATCAGGCAATGCCGAGCGCAATGCCAGCAAGGCGTTCTTGACCAGGGTGCACAGCACCAGATACAGCAGATCGCGCCGCCCCGGCAGCCTGAAATCGGCCGCCAGGTCGCACGAGAGCCAGGACGCTTCGCCCGGATCAAACGGGTATTCGTCCCGCACGGCAGCCACCAGATCGCTGGCCAGCAGGCTGAGCGGCGCGTCGCTGCGGTAGGCATCGCGTGCGGTCTGTACAAAGGTGGACACCAGGGACTGTGCGTAGTCGGCACGCCGCTGGGCGGCCTCGATCATGAACAGCACATCGCCCGGCTTGTGCTGCTCGATGCGGGCCATGCCACTGCCTCCCTCGGGCGCATCGTGGTGCCGTTTGCGCATCGCCGCCAGATAACCGCGCACCGTGGCCAGCGGCGTGGTGACCTCATGGGCCAGAAAGCCCAGGGTTTCACGCAAGGTCGCTGCGCGCTGGTCGACAAGCGCCTGGTCGAGCGCGCGGCGCTGGGCGCCGGCCAGGGCCTCGCGCAGGGCCTGGCGTGTCACGGCCTCATCCAGCGGCTTCTCCAGGATCTTCTCCACATGTCCCCGGTTGACCGCCGCCAGTGCCACGGCCTTGTCGGCGCAGGCAGACACCAAGAGGCGGGCTATGTGCCCGTACAAGCGGCGCACCTCGCTCAGCAACTCGACCCCGTCGCGCCCCGGCATGCTGTAGTCCGTCAGCAGCACCGCGACCTGATCGCCGCGCTCCAGCAACAGCGCCAGCGCCTCGTCCACGCCGCCCGCCGTCCACACCACGAACTCGTCGCCATACAGGCGGGCGAACCACTTGCAGGCCTGCGGCTCGTCGTCCACCATGAGGATGGCATGGGCGCTCTGGGTGCCCGTTGGCAACGCGTTGTTGAGGGAGCTCATGACGGCCTCGGCAGATCAAAAGTGAACGCGGTCCAGGCGCCGGCCTCGCTCTCCACCGCCAGCAAGCCGCCGTGGCGCTGCACGATGCCGTAGCTCACGCTCAGGCCCAGACCCAGTCCGGCCCCGACGTCGCGCGTGGTGAAGAAGGGCTCGAACACGCGCCCGATGTTCTCGGGCAGGATGCCCTGGCCGTTGTCGCGCACCGTCACGCGCAGGCGCCCGCCTTCCGTCTGCACCCGCACGTCGATACGCGGCTGTTCGCGCTGCGCCTTGGCCAATGCATGGGCCGCATTGCTGAACAGGTTGATCAGCACGCCGATGATGGCCGGTTCGTCGCCCAGCACATGGGTGTCCTGTGGCATCTCGATCGACACCGCCACCCCCTTGAGCTCGTGGCCCGCCAGCCGCTGCGCCGAGCGGATAGCCTGCTCCAGCAGAAAGGGCCGCTGGCTGTTGTCGCCGGGATTCTGGTAGGCGAAGGTCTTCAGGTCGGTGACGATGTTCTGGATGCGTGTCATGCCCTCCTTGGCGTCCACCAGGCTTTCCTTGAGCAGCTCGTCGCTTTTGGCGGCGGGCAGGGTCTGCGCCATGTTGATGGCCATCAGGCTGTAGTTGACCGGGTTGTTCAGCTCGTGCAGCAGGCCGGCCGAAAGGGTGCCGATGGCGGCCATTTTTTCGCGCTGCAGCAGCTGGCCCTTGATCTCGACGAGGGCTTTGTTCTGCGCCAGCAGTTCGTCTTTCTGGCGCTGCACCTCGGTCTGCAAGGCGTAGGTCTGCCGCCGCTGCCGATCGCCATAGACCGACACCGTGATGGCAATGAGTGAAAAGAAGAGAACAAACATCAGCTGACCGGCGAGAACCGGCCAGTGCTGCACGCCATCGACGCGCAGCACACAGGCCAGGGTGTAGGCCAGCATGGTGAAGACGCTGAAAACCAGCGCTTCAAGCAAGGTCAAGGGCAGAAAGATGCTGATGCCCGATACCGCGAGGGTCAGACCGACAAAGTAGATCGAGGCCTCTCCATCGGTGCTGAAGATCATCCAGGCAATCATCAATTGGGGCAGTGCAATCCAGAAATAGGTGAGCCCTCTGACGTGGCGCAAGCCCCACGAACTGCTGTAGCTCCAAAGCGCGGCCCCGATCAGCGCCACCACCACGAGACGCGCCAACCCGAAGTCTTGCGAGTGCTCCGGGTAGAAAGCCGCATCCAGCCCGACCCCTCCGGCAACAAGCACCATGGCCAGCACGCAGGTGATCCGGCTGTAATAAACCAGATGCCGGTGCGTGGCCTCTTCGTAGGAAGCAGGCAGTTGGCCAGGGCTCAGGTTACCGGTCATGCCTGGGCGTCACAGCGGTTTGACCGCCTCGGCGAACAGGTTGACGCCCGTCGCATCGGTGTAGGTCTTGACATCGGGCAGCGTCGGCGGGAACAGTTTCGTGAGCCCCGCTTCATCGCGGTAGATCAGGTACCACTCCATGAAGTGCTCCATCCAGAAACGCTCCGGATTGCTGGAATGCACGTTGGTCACCAGCAGGGTCCCGCCAGGTCGCAGGTGGTTGTCAAAGTAGGCGATCAGGCGGGCGCAGGCCTTGTCGGCCAGGTAATCGAACAGACCGGCGCAGTAGATGTAGTCGTACTGCTCGTCCAGCGCAATGCCCTGGTCGCGAGACGAGCGCTTGAGCAACTGGTGCACCGACTCGTGGCGCAGTGTCACCTTCAGCGGTTCGCGTCCGGCGGCCTGAGCCGTCTCGATCAGCCGCTGGCTCGTGTAGAGCAGGGTTTCGTCGCTGAAGTCCATCAGCACCACGTCCAGGTGGTCCAGTGGCTGGTCGGTGGCGGCCAGGCGCTGCAGTTCGCCCGCCGGCCCGCAGCCCACGTTCAGGATGCGCAGCGGTCGGCCCTGCTCGCGGGCCTGGGCAGCCAGGGTCCGCAGCCGCTCCAGCAGGATGTCCACCCGGTTGCGGTGCGCCTGCGCCACGCTGGACTGGAGGAACACGAAGTTCACCAGTTCGAAGTACGTGCTGGGTCCCTCGCGCGGGTCGCCCAGAATCTGGTTGACCATCTGGTAGTCGCCCGCGTAGCCCAGGGGCTTGGCAAAGGTCCGGTAGACGAAGGGCGCACGCAACACCAGCGGATGAATGGCGGACTGGGCGAAAGCGCGGTGAGCCGACTCCAGCTCGGGAGGCACTTTGGCGGCTTCCCGCTCGAATCGCACGAGGTATTCGCGCACCGTGCTCATGAGTGGCCGGGCGATTTCGTAGAAAACCTCATCGCGCACGCGACCATGCACGTCCCGCGGCAATCCGGCCGTGATATCGGCCTGGTCCAGCCAGCGCGTGACCTCGGAAAAGTAGGCGCGCAAATCGTTGACCACCACCTGGTAGGCCTCGCTGATGCGTGAACGCGACTCCCACTCTTCGACAAACCGGCTCACCGCCTCGGAAACGCTGCGTGCGCTGTGACCGATGCCCCCCAGATCGTTCCATTCGTCGATCAGGGCCACCGACACCACCGCCATCAGCCCCGTGTTGAGCAGGCTCACCACCACCGCCTTGCCCTTGTAGATGCTGCGGTCCCCGGAGCGGATGTTCAGGTCGCTGAGCACCTCGCTGACCTGCACGATGGAGTAGGGGTTGTACACCTCCATCACCAGCGAGCGGCGCTGCAGGCTGGTCAGCGTTCCGCGGGCGGCCTCGCCCTGGCTGTTTCGGAAAGTGACGACAGGATCGAATGGACGCTGGAATTGCACGGTGTGGCCGTTATCAACAAGGAGGGGGGCCATCGATGAGGCGCCCCGGAATGAAGTCCCTGTGCGCGAGTGTAGTCATCTGGCGTGGCGGCCGTTGTCGCAGGGCTCCATGCGCAAATGCCGGGAGCCGAAAAGAAAAAGCCCATGCGCCCTTTGCAGGGTGCATGGGCCATGCCAATGGGCGGGCTGTGTCAGCCGCGCTTCTGGATCGTGTTGGCCAGATGGCGTTCCCGGAAGCGGCGCATCGCCCGGAACAGCACCGGGGGCATGTAGTCCTGAGAGATGCGCCAGCGCATGCCACCGATGCTTTCGTGCGGCCGCTCAGCGAAGATCGTCGTGTGGGACTGGTTGGTCTCGTTGGCGGGCCGGCCGTTGGTGTAATAGAAAAGTGCGAGCGACTTGCGCGAGTCGCCATCGGGGCAGGTCAGCGGGTCGGGGTGGCCGTGAAACGTCTTGCTGGTCGGCGAGAAGATCGCCAGGCGGTTGAAGATGGGCAGGATCTTGACCTCGCATTTCGTCACCGCCTGGTCCCACAGCTCCAGACTGCCGCCGTACGCTTCCTTCCAGTTCTTGTTCATGTAGAAGATGACGTTGATGCGGCGGTCGAGGAAGTTGGCATCGTGCTTGTTGAAGTCGGCGTGCAGCTTGAGAAGGCCACCCTTGGGGGTCTGGTGCAGGCCACCGCCACGCATCGATGGGTCAGAGATCATGTTGTCAATGCCCGTGACCTTTTCCAGGAAACGCAGGAAAGGCGCGGAGTTGAACTGGTACAGCATGCTGCGCGTGACGGGGCCGAACTTGGTCTCGTCCACACAGACCAGTTTCTGCTCGGCCGGACGGTTGTAGTTGTGCCACTCGATGTCCTGCGCCTTGGGGAATTCGGCGAGCATGGCTTCGGCCACATCCAGTGGCAGGAAGTTGTCGAAAGCCATGTGGTTGAACGGTGTGCCCAACCGGTATTTGGCGGCGCCTTCGGCGGCCAGGGCTTCGTACCTGGGGTCATCAAAAATGAAACGGTCACCAAAGTCGCACTGCTGCATGCTCAGAACTCCTGAAAAGAACAAACACAACGCACTTCGTTCAAACAGGTGCTCCTCACGGACGATGGGGTTAGAGGCTGCCGAACAGCTGGGTGACAGCGAGCCAGTCCACGCCAAAATGAATGAATAAGTGCTCAACTTTGGATTTGAGCACCCACCCCAGCAGCATGCACTTGACCAAGATCAAGAGGGGCACAGGTAGCGGCGGCTTGCGCTTTGAAGGACAGCCCGAAAGAACGGCACGGCGAGAGCACCGTCGCGTACATGGGGGCCTTGAACAGTCGTCGGGAATGTTGCGTCAGAGCATCCGGTGACGCCGGACGCCCACCCACCAGCAAGGGGCCGTGCTGGTGGGTTTTCGTTGAAGGCGAGACTCAGGCCAGCAGCGCGTTCACCCGCTTCACGTAGGCGGCCGGGTCTTCCGGCAGGCCGCCCTCGGCCAGCAGCGCCTGATCGAACAGGATGTGGGCCAGGTCGTCGAAGTGCGCGCTGCCTTCCAGCTTCTTCACCAGCGGGTGCTCGGCGTTCACTTCCAGGATGGGCTGGCTGGTCGGCGCCTGCTGGCCCGCGGCCTTGAGCATGCGGGCGAGCTGGTTGGAGAGGTCGCCCTCGCCCACCACCAGACAGGCCGCGGAATCGACCAGGCGCGTGGTCACGCGCACATCCTGGGCCTTGTCCTTCAGCGCTTCCTTCAGCTTCTCCAGCACCGGCTTGAAGCTTTCGGCCGCGGCTTCGGCGGCTTTCTTTTCTTCCTCGTCCTGCAGCGAGCCCAGATCAACCGCGCCCTTGGCCACGCTCTGCAGCGGCGTGCCGTCGAACTCGTGCAGGTGCGACACGGCCCATTCGTCCACGCGGTCGGCCATCAGCAGCACCTCGATGCCCTTTTTCTTGAACACTTCGAGCTGGGGGCTGTTCCTGGCGGCGGCGAGGCTGTCGGCGGTGATGTAGTAGATCGCGGCCTGGCCTTCTTTCATGCGCGCCTTGTAGTCCGCCAGGCTCACGCTCACCGCGTCGCTGGTGGTGCTGGCAAAACGCAGCAGCTTGGCGATCTTCTCGCGGTTGGCGAAATCCTCGCCCAGGCCTTCTTTCAGCACGGCGCCGAACTCGGCGTAGAAGGCCGAGTACTTGCCCGCCTGCGCCTTGTCTTCGTCCGACACCACGTCGGTCACGCCGTCAGCGCTTTCGGCGGGCAGCTGGTCCTTCTTCGCCAGGTCTTCCAGCATGGCCAGCACGCGGCGCGTGTTGCCTTCGCGGATCGCCTTCACGTCGCGACTTTCCTGCAGCAGCTCGCGGCTCACGTTGAGCGGCAGGTCGGCCGAATCGACCACCCCCTTGACCCAGCGCAGGTACGAAGGCATCAGGGCTTCGGCCTCGTCCATGATGAAGACGCGCTTGACGTAGAGCTTGATGCCGGCCTTGCGGTCGCGGTTCCACAGGTCCATCGGCGCCTTGGCCGGGATGTAGAGCAGCTGCGTGTATTCGGTGGCGCCTTCGACGCGGTTGTGGCTCCAGGCCAGTGGGGCTTCCTGGTCGTAGCTGATGTTCTTGTAGAACTCGGCGTACTGCTCGTCGGAGATCTCTTTCTTGCTGCGCGCCCACAGCGCGTTGGCCGAGTTGACCGCCTCCCACTCGGCCTGCTGCACGTATTCGCTCTTCTCGGCGTCCCACTCTTCCTTCTGCATCAGGATCGGCAGGCTGATGTGGTCGGAGTACTTGGTGATCAGCGACTTGAGTTTCCAGTGGCTCAGGTACTCGTGCGCATCGTCGCGCAGGTGCAGCGTGATGGTGGTGCCGCGCGCAGCGCGCTCGATGGCCTCCACCTCGAACTCGCCCGTGCCGCCGCTGGTCCAGCGCACGCCTTCGGCCGCTGGCAGACCGGCACGGCGCGATTCGACCGTGATCCTGTCGGCCACGATGAAGCCCGAATAGAAGCCCACGCCAAACTGGCCGATCAGCTGGGCATCCTTCTTCTGGTCGCCACTCAGGTGGCTCATGAAGTCCTTGGTGCCGCTCTTGGCGATGGTGCCCAGATGCTCCACCGCTTCGGCCTGGCTCATGCCGATGCCGTTGTCGGTGATGGTGATGGTCTTGGCTTCCTTGTCGAAGGCCACGCGGACGTCGAGGTTCGGCGCGTCCTCGAACAGCGCGGCGTTGTTCAGGCCTTCAAAACGCAGCTTGTCGCAGGCGTCCGACGCGTTGGACACCAGCTCGCGCAGGAAGATCTCGGGGTTGGAATACAGCGAATGGGTGACGAGGTGCAGCAGCTGCGCCACCTCGGCCTGGAAAGACAGGGTTTGTTTGCTCATGGGTCTTGAGGGGGTTTGAAAAACACAGACGCGCCCTGGAGAAGCGCTCACGCTGGGCTGAATTATGGGCGGGGCGGGGTTTTTCAAGCCCCGGGCGGTCCACGGCGGCCGCGAGGCTCAGTCTTCTGTGGGCGGCACCGGGCGCAGCCAGGCCAGCACCTGCGCCGCCACCTCGGTGCTGGAGAGCAGGTCCAGGTGTCCGGTGCGGTAGGCGATGAACTGGCTGCCGCGCGCAAACACCAGCCGGCGTTCCGCTTGTTCGTGTTGTCCGAGCGCGCTGTTGAGCGGCACCAGGCCGTCACCCATGAGGCGGTCGGCCAGCAGGCCGCGCTGGCCGACCAGCGTGCCGGCCACGGCGTAGCAGGCCACGCCCTCGGGCAGCGGCAGCGGCACGCGATGGTCGTCAGGCGATTCGAACCGGTCGCGTCCCTGCCAGTCCGCGTCCAGCACATGGCCGTGCCGCAGGTCGGTGATGCCGGCGCTGCGGATCTTGCCCAGCCGGGCGAACGGCGCCGTGTGCGTCGACGAAGCCAGCAGCAAGTCCACCCCGTGGCCCGCACGCTCCAGCGGGGCGCCGTGGTGCGGGGTGCCCAGAAACACCAGTTCACGCAGCAGCCCCGGCCAGCGTTGGCCCGCCTCGCGCGCGGCCTGCACCGCGGAGCGCGCCACCAGCCCGCCCATGCTGTGGCCCACGATGGTGATGCGCGCCAGCGGCAACGGCCAGGCCGCCACCAGCCGTTCCATCAACAACGCCAGCTGGTGCCCGTTGGTGGAAGTGTGCAGCCCCGAGTTGTAGCGCAGGTACACCGGCGTACAGTCCAGCGCCTGCGCCAGAAACTCACCATGATCGTGGCCGCTGCGGCGCCATTGCGTGTCGCTCATGCACAGGCCATGGGCCAGCAGGAGCAGGTGCGGACCCGTCGCCGTGCCCAGCGAAGCGGCCAGCGCCTCGGCCCCGCCCAGCGACAACGGCGCGCCATCAAAGCGCAGCTCCATCGGCTGCGCCAGCGGGTTGTCCATGGCCAGCAGCTTGTCGCCCACCACGCCGTTCAGCGCCGCCAGCACCGCTTCACGCCCAGGCGATGCCTCGGGGTGCGTGGCAGGGTCGTCCAGCAGCGGCAGCAACAGGCCCAGCACGGTGTCCGTGCCGCGGCCCACCAGCCGGGTCACACCGCGCACCGCCTGGTACACCTGCCCGGTCAGTCCACCGGCCTGCTCAGTGGAAGCTCCGTTCGACGATCCCAGCCGCCGTCGCACCGACTGGTGCACCCCCTCAGTGATGTTGATCGCGCCCTGCGTCGCCTGCATGATCAGCTGCGCCGCGGCCTTCAGGTCCGATGGGCGCACATGTCGCAACACGGCGCGTTTGGGGGTGTTGGGGGGGGTGGGGGCGGTCATGGGGCATTGTGGCCGGGGTGGGCTGGCGGCGATGGGGGCAACGCTCTATGTTCTCTGGGAGCATTTCAAGGGGTGTTTTTGACCTGAGTTTGCGCCTCCAATGCATTCATTCTATTTTTGTGTACCCGCATCCACAGGCACCACAAATAGGGCAAACGATCCAAGCGCAACCGCTACAAACAAAATTCAATTGACTACTCAAGTGGCATTTGCATTGATAACAATTCGTCTCCCTTAACGTTTCAGAACGGCTATAGCTGAGCAATGGACTATCACCTTCTGGAAAATTGTTCTTTTTAGAATGAAGGGAGGACAAATAAGCTTGTACGGCATCAACAGCCTCGGACTCCGGCACCTTTCCATCAATTCGATCCCGCGCAGTCTTAGCTTGAAAAGTCGAAAACCTTTTTTGATCGACAATATAGAGATCAACGTGCTCTCTCTTTTCAAATTCATGAATTCTCTTCGGAGGCAACAATAGAAGGCCAAGCTTTGGATGGACACCAACCCAATACTTCATTTCACCAAAGGCAACCCAGGCCATAGCTCAATCCTTGGAAACGCTACAACAGCGCGCACTCAACGGAATCAAAACAACACTGCATTAAGACGTAGTGATCTTCGGGATTTGGCCGCATCCGTTGCATTTAGCAGAAACAATTTTGGGCTCAGCTAGTGAATCGACAGGCCCCCAGTCGATAGTGAATTTCTCCATCGACTTTCCAGCCTGCCAAGATCCCCCATATGCCGATCCATGTTGAAAAATAGACACCGACTCGATTGATTTGCACCTTGAGCAATTAAGCAAATGAGTTGTTTGATCAATTATCCCCACGAAACGCTCCTTACAATTCAACAAAATGTGCGAGTCACCAAATAGACGCCGGACCTACTGATTTGTGTCATAGATCAAAACCCCTCCCCCGCCCCCAGATACCGCCACTGCCCCACCGGCAGATTGCCCAGCGCCACATTGCCGATGCGGATGCGTTTGAGCCCCACCACGTGAAGGCCGACCTGTTCGCACATGCGGCGGATCTGGCGCTTCTTGCCTTCCTTGAGGATGAAGCGCAGCTGCTCGGGGTTCATCCAGTCCACCTGGGCGGGCTTCAAGGGCTGGTCGTCCAGGCTCAGGCCGTGGCGCAGCAGGGCGAGTTTGTCCGCCGGGAAGACGGCCTGCACGTCTTGCGTGACCACGCCCGCGCCGTGCGGGCCGTTGGGCGCGTAGTGCACGCGCACCAGGTATTCCTTTTCGATGCCGCTGTTCTCGCCGATGAGCTGGCGCGCGATGCGGCCGTCCTGCGTAAGCACGAGCAGGCCGACAGAGTCGATGTCGAGCCGGCCGCAGGGCGCGAGGCCGCGGGTGTGTTCGGGGGCGAAGCGGCGGCCGTCCGCCGGGTGGCGGGCGTCGCCGCGCCACTGGCTGGGCGCGCCGATCAGCGTGGCGGCGGCTTCGTGACCATCTTCGGGCTGGCCGCTCACGTAGCCCATGGGCTTGTGCAGCAGGATGGTGACTTGGCCCGCCTGCTGGTGACGCGCCTGCGGCAGCACTTCTACTTTGGCGTCGGGCGCCACGGGCATGCCCATGACGGCGGGTTCGCCGTTGACCAGCACCCAGCCGCGCGCGATCCATTCGTCGGCCTCGCGGCGGGAACACAGGCCGAGGTCGGCCATGCGTTTGTTGAGGCGGATTTCACCGCGCACATTGCCGACGCGGGCGAGGTCGGGCCGGTGGGGTTGCGCCGGACGCGGTGCGGCGGAGGGCGCACGTTGCGGACGGTCGCCAGTGCCGTAAGGCGCGTCGCGCGGATCGGCGCGGCGCGGCGCCGGGCGCTCGCTCCAGCCGCGGTCGTCACCGCGCGGGCCGGCTCCGGGGCCGGAGCGCGGGCGGTCACCGGTGGGGCGAGGGCCCGTGGGCCGGTCGCTGCCCGGGCGGTCAGCGCCGTAGCGCGGGCGCTCGGCGCGTTCGCCTTCGGGGCCAGATCGCTTGGCGCCGAAGCCCGGAGAGGGTTCACGCGGCGGCTTGGGCGCGGAGGCCGAAACGCTCTTGGCGCGGGCCGGGCCGGGCGGGCGCACCGGGGCGCGGCGCGGCGCGAACGGGTCAGACGCGGTCTTCTTCGCGGTGCCCGGGTTGAGCTTGAGCGTGCTGGGCTTTTTGTCGGTGGTCATGGGGGGATCATCCCAGATCACGACCCCGCAGGACACGCAGCCCGTCAGTCGGTCGGCGCATCCAGCGCCCCCGAGCGCAGCGCCTGCAAATCCAGCACCCGCAGCCCCCCGTATTCGACCCGTATCCAGCCTTTTTCCGACAACGTCGCCAGCGCTTCATTCACCCGCTGGCGCGACAGGCCGACCAGGTAGGCGAGCTCTTGCTGGGTGATGCGCAGGACAGCGCCCACGTTGGGCGAGAGCAGCGGATGGAACAGCGCGGCGAGGTTGCGCGCGACGCGCAGGTCGGGGTTGTTGATGCGGTCGATCTCGCGCGCAGCGATGAACTGGCCGAGCCGTTCGTTGAGCTGGTGCATGACGAAGCGGTTGAAGCCGAGCGAGTGGTCGAGCAGCCAGTCGAAGGTCTGCACCGGCAGGCCGGCCACGCGGCTCTTGCGCAGGGCCTGGATGTTGTAGCGGTACTGCTCGTGCTTGAGCACGGTGCCTTCGCCGAACCAGCCCCCGGGCGCCACGCCGGTGAAAGTGATCACCGGGCCCTGCGATTCGTCGTTGCTCATCTTGAGCAGGCCATCGACCAGACCGAACCAGTAAGTGACAGGCCGACCGATGCGGCAGATGAATTCGCCAGACTGCGCCACGCTCACGACCAGCGCGTCTTCGGCCCGCGCTCGCTCGCCTTCGCTCAAGGCCTGCAGCCAGGGAATTTGCGACAACTCCTGCACGGTCGGCGCGCGGGCGCGCTCCCGCAACTGGGATCCGGTCCGGCTGGGGGTGGAGTTGCTCATGGCCAGTACAACGAACTAGGGAAAGTCCTAGGAGGGCAGACCCTTCAATTGTCGTCGCACGGACAACATAACGTCAAACATGTGCCTACCATCCGCACCAGAATGATTTGAACGGGTGTGTCTGAACGAACCCAGACCAACACCCCCGCCCGCACCGCATCTGGAGACCTGTCCATGCAAACGACTTTCCCCCGGCTCTTGCTGGAACACGCGAAAAGCCGCCCCACAGCGGCGGCCATGCGCGAGAAGGAATACGGCATCTGGCAAACCACCACCTGGGCCGACATGGCGCAGCTGGTGGAAGCGGTGGCCTGCGGCCTGCACCAGGCCGGCCTGCAGCGCGGCGAACACATGGTGGTGATCGGCGCCAACCGCCCCCGGCTCTACGCCACGATGCTGGCCGCGCAGTCGCTGGGCGCTATTCCCGTGCCGCTCTACCAGGACGCGGTGGGCGCCGAATGCGTGTTCCCGATCAACAACGCCGATGTGCGCTTCGCGGTGGTGGAAGACCAGGAGCAGGTTGACAAGATGCTCGAAATCCGCGACCGCTGCCCGCAGCTCTCGCACATCTACTACGACGATCCGCGCGGCCTGCGCAACTACGACCAGCCCGGCCTGGGCGCGCTGGAAGAACTGATCGGCGCGGGTCAGGCGTTTGCGAAGATCCACACCCAGCTGTTCATCGAACAGGTGGAGATGGCGCAGCCCGACGACGTGGCCGCGATGTTCTTCACCTCCGGCACCACCGGCAACCCCAAGGGCGTGGTGCACACCCACAACACGCTGATCGACCGCGCCGCCGTGGGCGCCCGGTTCGACAAGCTGACCGAAAACGACGAGGTGCTGGCCTACCTGCCGCCCGCGTGGATCGGGCAGAACATCTTCAGCTATGCGCAGTGGCTGGTGGCGGGCTACGTGGTGAACTGCCCGGAATCGGGCGCCACCGTGACCATCGACCTGAAAGAAGTCGGCCCGACGTATTACTTCGCACCGCCGCGCGTGTTCGAGGGCCTGCTCACCACCGTGATGATCCGCATGGAAGACGCGGGCACGCTAAAACGCAAAATGTTCCACGCCTTCATGGACGTGGCGCGCCGCGTCGGCCCGACCAGGATGGACGGCAAGTCCATCGGCTTCATGGACGGCCTCAAGTACGCGCTGGGCAACCTCTTTGTGTACGGCCCGTTGCGCAACAGCCTGGGCCTGTCCCGCGTGCGTGTGGCCTACACGGCCGGAGAAGCCATCGGTCCCGATCTGTTCAGCTTCTACCGCTCCATCGGCATCAACCTCAAGCAGCTCTACGGCTCCACCGAGACCGCCGTGTTCGTCTGCCTGCAGCCCGACCACGAAGCGCGCGCCGACACCGTGGGCGTGCCCTGCGAGGGTGTGGAGATCAAGCTCAGCGACACCGGCGAGATCCTGGTGAAGTCGCCCGGCCTGCTCAAGGAGTACTACAAGAACCCGGCGGCCACGGCCGAGGTGCTCAGCGCCGACGGCTGGTACCACACCAGCGACGCGGGCTTCATCGACGCCTCGGGCCACCTGAAGATCATCGACCGCGTGAAAGACGTCGGCCGCATCAAGGGCGGCGCCAACGACGGCGCCATGTTCGCGCCCAAGTACGTGGAGAACAAGCTCAAGTTCTTCTCGCAGATCAAGGAAGTCGTGGCCTATGGCGACCAGCGCGACCAGGTCTGCGTGATGGTCAACATCGACTTCGAGGCCGTGGGCAACTGGGCCGAGCGCCGCAACCTGCCCTACGCCGGCTACACCGACCTGGCCCAGAAGCCCGAGGTGTACGAGCTGATCCGCGAGTGCGTGGAAAAGGTCAACGCCGACCTGAGCCGCGACGAACTGCTGGCCGGCAGCCAGATCAGCCGCTTCCTGGTGCTGCACAAGGAACTGGACGCCGACGACGGCGAACTGACCCGCACCAACAAGGTCCGCCGCGGCTTCATCGCCGACAAATACAGCGTGCTGATCGACGCCCTGTACAGCGGCAAGACCGAGCAGTACATCGAAACCCAGGTGAAGTTTGAAGACGGTCGCACCGGCAGCGTGAGCGCCACGCTCCAGGTGCGCGATGCCAAGACGTTTGCACCCGTGAAAGCCGCAGCATGAGCCAGAAAAAGATAGGCGACGTCATCCTCGACGTCCAGAACATCAGCCTGCGCTTCGGCGGCGTGAAGGCGCTGACCGACATTTCCTTCAACGTGAAGGAGCACGAGGTGCGCGCCATCATCGGACCCAACGGCGCCGGCAAGAGCTCCATGCTCAACTGCATCAACGGCGTGTACCAGCCACAGGAAGGCAGCATCAGCTTCCGCGGCCAGACCTTCAAGCACATGAACAGCCGGCAGGTGGCCGAGATGGGCATCGCGCGCACCTTCCAGAACCTGGCGCTGTTCAAGGGCATGAGCGTGATCGACAACATCATGACCGGCCGCAACCTGCGCATCAAGAGCAACCTCTTCCTGCAGGCGCTGCGCATCGGTCCGGCGCAGCGCGAAGAAGAGCAGCACCGCGAGTTCGTCGAACACATCATCGACTTCCTGGAAATTCAGGCCTTCCGCAAGACCCCCGTGGGCCAGCTGCCCTACGGCCTGCAAAAGCGCGTGGATCTGGGACGTGCCCTCGCGATGGAGCCGAAGGTGTTGCTGCTCGACGAACCCATGGCCGGCATGAACCTGGAAGAGAAACAGGACATGAGCCGTTTCATCCTCGACGTGAACGACGAGTTCGGAACCACCATCGTGCTGATCGAACACGACATGGGCGTGGTGATGGACATCAGCGACCGCGTGGTGGTGCTCGACTACGGCAAGAAGATCGGTGATGGCACACCCGACGAAGTGCGCAACAACGAAGAAGTCATCAGCGCGTACCTCGGTACGAGCCACTGAACACGGAGACAACAAGATGGCATTCTTTCTTGAAACACTGCTGGGCGGATTGATGGCCGGCATGCTGTATTCGCTGGTGGCGCTCGGCTTCGTGCTGATTTACAAGGCTTCGGGCGTTTTCAACTTCGCGCAGGGCGCCATGGTGCTGTTCGCCGCGCTGGCCATGGCCCGCTTCTCGCAATGGATCCCCGAGTGGCTGGGCTTGGACAACAAGTTCCTCGGCAACGTGCTCGCCTTTGCCGTCGCGGCGGCCTGCATGTTCGTGCTGGCCTGGCTGATCGAACGGCTGGTGCTGCGCCACCTGGTCAACCAGGAAGGCGTGACGCTGCTGATGGCCACGCTGGGCATCACCTACTTCCTCGACGGCCTGGGCCAGACCATCTTCGGCAGCGACATCTACCAGATCGACGTCGGCATGCCCAAGGACCCCATCTTCCTGCTTGAAGGCATGTTCGAAGGCGGCGTGCTGGTGAACCTGGAAGACGTGTATGCGGCCTGCGTGGCGGCCTTGCTGGTGGTGGTGCTGTCGCTGTTCTTCCAGAAGACCAGCACCGGCCGCGCGCTGCGCGCCGTGGCCGACGACCACCAGGCGGCGCAGTCCATCGGCATCCCGCTCAACCGCATCTGGGTCATCGTCTGGTTCGTGGCCGGTATCACGGCCCTGGTGGCCGGGATCATCTGGGGCTCCAAGATGGGCGTGCAGTTTTCGCTCACCACCGTGGCCCTGCGCGCCCTGCCCGTGATCATCCTGGGCGGCCTGACTTCGGTGCCCGGCGCCATCATCGGCGGCCTGATCATCGGTGTGGGCGAGAAGCTCTCCGAGGTCTACCTCGGACCCTATGTGGGTGGCGGCATCGAGATCTGGTTTGCGTATGTGCTGGCGCTGGTGTTCCTGCTGTTCCGGCCGCAGGGCCTCTTTGGTGAAAAGATCATTGACCGCGTGTAAGGAAGAAAAACATGTTCTATCGTGAAAACGGTCAATTCAAGACCTCCTACCGCACCGACCAGCAGATCTTCCCGATCGCGCAGGACCGCTGGGCCATCCTCGCCCTGATCGCGTTCGCCTTCGTCGGCGTGCCGCTGCTGGCCGACGAATACATGTTCCGAGCCATCCTGATCCCGTTCCTGATCCTGGCGCTGGCCGCGCTGGGCGTGAACATTCTGGTGGGCTATTGCGGGCAGATCTCGCTGGGCTCGGGCGCCTTCATGGCGGTGGGCGCCTACATGGCCTACAACACCTACATCCGCATCGAGGGCATGCCGCTGATCATCGCCCTGCTCTCGGGCGGCTTCTTCGCTACGCTGGTGGGCATGTTCTTCGGCATCCCCAGCTTGCGGGTGAAGGGGCTCTACCTCGCGGTGGCCACGCTGGCGGCGCAGTTCTTCTGCGACTGGGCCTTCCTGCGCATCGGCTGGTTCACCAACAACAACGCATCGGGCTCTGTCTCGGTGTCCAACCTGCAGGTATTTGGCTTCTCGATCCAGACGCCCTTGCAGAAATACATCTTCTGCCTGGCCTTCCTGGTGGTGTTCGGCCTGCTGGCGAAAAACCTGGTGCGCTCGGCCATCGGTCGCGAGTGGATGGCGATCCGCGACATGGACGTGGCCGCCGCGGTGATCGGCATTCGCCCGATGTACGCCAAGCTCAGCGCGTTCGCCGTCAGCTCTTTCATCATCGGCGTGGCCGGAGGCCTCTGGGGCTTCGTGCACTTGAGTTCGTGGGAGCCTGCCGCGTTCTCCATCGACCGCTCGTTCCAGCTGCTGTTCATGGTGATCATCGGTGGCATGGGTTCCATCATGGGCAGCTTCTTCGGCGCAGCCTTCATTGTGGTGCTGCCCATCTTCCTGAATCAGTTCCTGCCCGCCCTGGGCGCGCTGTTCGGCGTGGAGATTTCCACCGCCGGGATATCGCACACGGAGTTCATGGTCTTCGGCGCGCTGATCGTCTGGTTCCTGATCGTGGAACCCCACGGTCTGGCCAAGCTCTGGAGTATCGGCAAACAGAAGTTGCGGTTGTGGCCTTTCCCGCACTGATGTCCGCACGGTCGTGGTGGGCGGTGTGTCAGGGTGAATCCCGATGGGGAAAAGCCCGATGCGCCAGCGCTGCGGGCGGAGTGAACTGACAGGCCCTCGGGTTGGTTTTTTGTGTGTTGGTTTTTCCTTAGGAGACAAACGAAATGAAGCTGCGTAACCTTGCTCTCTCTGTGTCCATGGCCTGTGCCGCCCTTTCCGGTGCGCTGGTCTCCACCGCTGCCATGGCCCAGGCCAAAGAGCAGTTTTTCCCGGTGCTGGTGTACCGCACCGGTGCCTACGCGCCCAACGGCGTGCCCTTCGCCAACGGCTATGTGGACTACCTCAAGCTGGTGAACGCCCGCGGCGGCGTCAACGGCGTGAAGCTGTCGTACGAAGAGTGCGAAACCGGCTACGCCACCGACCGCGGCGTGGAGTGCTACGAGCGTCTGAAAGGCAAGGGCGCCACGGTGTTCCAGCCGCTGTCCACCGGCATCACCTTCGCGCTGACCGAGAAGGCCCCGAACGACAAGATCCCCCTGATCACCGCCGGCTATGGCCGCAGTGAATCGGCCGACGGCGGCGTGTTCAAGTGGAACTTCCCGCTGGCCGGCACCTACTGGGTGGCAGGCGACGTGATCATCCAGGACATCGCCAAGAAGCTGGGCGGCGTGGCCAACCTCAAGGGCAAGCACATTGCGCTGGTCTACCACGACAGCCCGTTCGGCAAGGAAGCCATTCCCATCCTGCAGGAACGGGCCGCCATGCACGGCTACAAGCTGACCCTGCTGCCCGTGACACACCCGGGTGTGGAACAGAAGTCCACCTGGCTGCAGATTCGCCAGAGCCGCCCGGACTACGTGGTCAACTGGGGCTGGGGCGTGATGAACTCCACCCTGCTCAAGGAAGCCCAGGCCACCGGCTACCCGCGCGAAAAGATCTATGGCGTGTGGTGGGCCGGCGCTGAGCCCGATGTGAAGGACGTCGGCATGGGTGCCAAGGGCTACAACGCCATCACCATGCAACATGGCGCCGAGAAGGGCTCCGATGTCGTCAAGGAAGTGCTGGAGAAGCTGCACGCCAAAGGCCAGGGCACCGGTCCGAAGGAAGAAGTGGGCGACGTGCTGTACATGCGCGGCCTCTTCAGCGCCATGTTCGCCGTCGAAGGCGTGCGCCAGGCCCAGGAGAAGTACGGCAAAGGCAAGGTCATCACCGGTGAGCAGGCTCGCTGGGGCTACGAGAACCTGAACCTGACGCAGGCCAAGCTCGACGCGCTGGGCTTCAAGGGCGTGCTGCGTCCGATCTCCACCAGCTGCCAGGACCACATGGGCGCCAACTGGGCCCGTATCCACACCTGGGACGGCAGCAAGTGGCAGTTCAGCAGCGACTGGTACCAGGCCGATGAACAGATCATCAAGCCCATGGTCAAGGCCGCCGCCGACAAGTACGCCGCCGAGAAGAAGCTGACTCGCCGCACTGGCGCCGACTGTCAGAGCTAAGTTCACCCCCCGCCGCAGAGATTGACCCACCCCCGCCGCGCTCCGCGCGACCCCCTCAAGGGGGCGATGCCAGCCGTCCGGCAAAGCCGGACCGGCGGCATCCGCGAATGGGATCACTTCGCTCGCGGCGGATGGGTTGAAACGTGATAGCGGCTGGTTCGCCAGCCGCCATCCACAAGACCGGCATGCCGCGTCTTGTGAATGGCTCCCAAGGAACACACCATGACGACTCCCAACATCGTTCTCAACGTCAACGGCATCGAGGTCATCTACAACCACGTGATCCTCGTGCTCAAGGGCGTGTCGCTCAACGTGCCGGAAGGCAAGATCGCGGCGCTGCTCGGTGGCAATGGTGCGGGCAAGACCACCACGCTGCGCGCCATCTCCAACCTGCTCAAGGCCGAGCGCGGCGAGGTCACCAAGGGCAGCGTGGAGCTGCGCGGCGAGCGCATTGAAAACCTCACGCCCGCCGATCTGGTGAACCGCGGTGTGGTGCAGGTGATGGAGGGGCGCCACTGCTTCGCCCACCTGACGATCGAAGAAAACCTGATGACCGGTTCGTACACCCGCACCGACAAGGCCGAGATCGCGCGCAACCTGGAGAAGGTCTACAACTACTTCCCGCGCCTGAAGACACGCCGCACCTCGCAGGCGGCCTACACCTCGGGCGGCGAGCAACAGATGTGCGCCATCGGCCGCGCGCTGATGGCCAACCCCAGCGTGGTGCTGCTGGACGAACCCTCGATGGGTCTGGCGCCGCAGATCGTGGAAGAGGTGTTCGAGATCGTGAAGGACCTCAACACCAAGGAAAAAGTCACCTTCCTGCTGGCCGAGCAGAACACCAACATGGCGCTGAAGTACGCCGACTACGGCTACATCATGGAAAGCGGCCGCATCGTGATGGACGGCCTGGCCTCGGACCTGCGCAACAACGAAGACGTGAAAGAGTTCTACCTCGGCATGGGCGGTGGCGAACGCAAGTCGTTCAAGGACGTGAAGAGCTACAAGCGCAGGAAGCGTTGGCTCGCTTGATGACCCACCCCCGCGCCGCCTGCGGCGTCACCCCCTCAAGGGGGCGGCGCTGGCGGTCCGGCAAAGCCGGTTCCGCGGCGCCCTCGATTGAAGGCACTTCACTCTCATCTTTGTGGTTCTTGATATGACCGACTTCTTCGACGCTCTGGAAACACGCTCCCCTGATCAGCGTGAAGCCGCTCAGATGGCCGCACTGCCCGGCCAGCTGGCCCACGCCAAACAGAACAGCGCGGCGTTCGCCGACATCCTGCGCGACATCGACGTCTCGGCCATCAACAGCCGCGCCGCGCTCACCCGCATTCCCGTCACGCGCAAGAGCGAGCTGCTGGAGCGCCAGAAGGCCAAGCGGCAGCACGACGTTTTTGGCGGCTTCTCGGCGCTGGTGCGGGGCCCGGCCATGTCGCGGGTCTTCGCGTCGCCGGGTCCGATCTACGAACCCGAAGGCGCCACCCGGGATTACTGGCGCGCGGGCCGCGCGTTGTTCGCCGCGGGCTTTCGCTCTGGCGAGCTGGTGCACAACAGCTTCAGCTACCACATGACACCGGGCGCGTTCATCCTGGAGTCGGGCGCGCACGCGGTGGGCTGCACCGTGTTCCCGGCCGGCACCGGCCAGACCGAGCAACAGCTCGAAGCGATGGTGGACCTCAAGCCCGATGCCTACACCGGCACACCGAGCTTCCTGCGCATCCTGCTGGAAAAGGCCAAAGAAGGCGGCTTCGACATCCGCAGCCTGACCAAGGCCTCGGTCGGCGGCGAAGCCTGCCCGCCGAGCCTGACCGCCTGGTTCAAGGAGCAGGGCGTGGACGTGTACCAGACCTACGCCACCGCCGACCTGGGACTGGTGGCCTACGAGACGCAGGCACGCGAAGGCCTGGTGCTCGATGAAGGCGCGATCGTGGAGATCGTGCGCCCGGGCACCGGCACACCCGTGTCCGACGGCGAGGTGGGTGAGCTGGTGGTGACTTCGCTCAACCCGGCTTACCCGCTGATCCGTTTTGGCACCGGCGACCTGTCGGCGATCTTGATCGGCACCTGCCCCACCGGTCGCACCGCGCCGCGCATCAAGGGCTGGATGGGTCGCGCCGACCAGACCACCAAGATCAAGGGCATGTTTGTGCACCCCTCGCAGGTGGCCGAGATCACGCGCCGCTTTCCGCAGGTTCAGAAAGCCCGGCTGGTGGTCAGCGGTGAAATGGCCAACGACCAGATGTGCCTGCAGGTCGAAGCCGTGGAGGTGAACGACAGCCTGCGAGAGCAGCTGGAAGCCGCTATCCGCGAGGTGACCAAGCTGCGCGGCCAGGTGCAGGTGGTGCGCCCGGGCAGCCTGCCCAACGACGGCAAAGTGATCGAGGACGCACGCAGCTACCAGTGAACACCCGTGCCTCCCTCGGGGAAAGCCCGGGTTTACCCCAGAGCCCAGGCTAAGTACTTTCCGCGATTTTCGGCCCGTATTGCGGGGCTACCATGATCGGGTTGATCAACCCCAAGGATGTAACGATGAAAAAGATGCTTGCCTTCGCGCTGACCGCTGCTGTTGCCAGCGGTGCTTTTGCCCAGGCCTTCCCCAGCAAGCCCATCACGCTGGTGGTGCCCTTCGCCGCCGGCGGCCCGACCGATCTGGTGGCCCGCCACCTCGCCGAAGCCTTGCGCAAGCCCATGGGTGGCGCCAACATCGTGGTGGAGAACGCCGCCGGAGCCGGTGGCACGATCGGTGCCACCAAGGTCGCTCGCGCCACGCCCGACGGCCACACCCTGCTGGTCTGGCACATCGGCATGGCAGCCACCACCAGCCTGTACCGCAAGCAGCAGTTCAAGCCGCTGGAAGACTTTGAATACCTGGGCATGATCAACGACGTGCCCATGACCCTGCTGGGCGCGCCCAAGCTGCCCGCCAACACCTACCGCGACTTCGAGAACTACATCAAGGCCAACGGCGGCAAGCTCAACCTGGCCCACGCCGGTCTGGGTTCGGCTTCGCACCTGTGTGGCCTGATGTGGCAGTCGGCCGTCAAGCTCGACAAGTCCATGACCACGATCGCCTACCGCGGCACCGGCCCGGCCATGAACGACCTGATCGGCGGCCAGGTCGACGTGATGTGCGACCAGACCACCAACACCACGAGCCAGATCGAAGCCGGCCGCGTCAAGGCTTTTGCCGTCACCACGGCCAAGTCGCTGTCGGGCCACAAGCTGCTCAAGGACTATCCATCGCTGCAGGAGATGGGCCTCAAGGGCTTCAACCTGACCATCTGGCACGCCTTGTACGCCCCGAAGGGCACGCCGCCCGACGTGACCAAGAAGCTCAACGACGCGCTGCAGGCCGCCCTGAAAGACCCCGAGTTCATCAAGCGGCAGGAGGCCCTGGGCGCCGTGGTCGTGAACGACGCCCGCGTGACCCCCGCAGGCCACAAGGCTTTTGTCGCTGGCGAGATCACCAAGCTCAAGACCGCCATCGACGCCGCCGGCCAGTTCGCCGACTGAACGTGACCCACCCCTGCGGCGCTCTGCGCCGGCCCCTCCAGGGGACGACACCTCCGGACGGGCAAAGCCCGATCCCGGGTGTCACTGGGTGAAGACCTTGCAGCCACCACCCCTCCGGATCCGGGTGGTGGACTCCATCACCGAACTGCAGCCCGCCGACGCGGGCTGCATTGTTTTGAGCGGTTCGCATGGGGGTTTGAACTCGGCCCGCTATGCGCTGGCCGTACGACCGCTGCTGTCGGTGTTCAACGATGCGGGCGTGGGCAAAGACGCGGCGGGCGTTGCCGGCCTGGCGCTGCTGCAGGCGCAGGGGCTGGCCGCCTGCACCGTGTCACACACGAGCGCCTGCATCGGGCAGGCCGCGTCCACACTGGCCTGCGGCGTGGTCAGCCACGCCAACGAGGCGGCACGCGCGCTGGGCATCGTGACAGGCCTGCCTCTGCGGTCGCAGCTGCCACACCCTTGAAGACCCGAACCGTCGATTCCCCCTCCCAGACGGATCGGCGCTGCGAGGAATCACACCCCCCAGACGATGTCCACCCGGGCCTGCTCGCAGCGCTTGAGCATCTCGATGAACGGTGCGCAGCGCATGCGCAGGCTCACCGACTCAAATTCCGGTGGCAACTCGCCCTGGGCAACGGCCTCGTCCTTCAGCCGCTGCTGCTCGGCCTCTTCGGCCACGATCGCGTCGTGCAGCGCCCGGACCCCTGCGGCCATTTCATCGGGCTGCAAGATGCCGGGACCCGAAGGGTCTTTGCCCAGGATTTCCAGGACGCGTTTGCCATACGGCTGCAGCATGACAAGATCGCCGGTTTCACGTGATTTAAAGCGGTACAGGGACATGGTCGCCTCCTTGGGTTGATGGATCATTCTTGCATCATCGGCCATGACCGGCCACCGTATGGATCAAGGACATGCGGGTTTTCCCGATTGGATGCATTTAATTCAGGTCTAAACTAATTAGACATGAACACCTCAATCCCCGCGCTGCGGCGCATCCTGTGCATCGGTGGTGGCCCCGCGGGCCTGTATTTCGCCCTGCTCATGAAGCGGCGCGACCCCTCGCTCACCGTCACGGTGGTCGAACGCAACCGCCCGTTCGACACCTTCGGCTGGGGCGTGGTGTTCTCCGACCAGACGCTGCAGAACCTGCGTCGCGCCGACCCGGAGTCGGCGCAGCAGATGGCCGACGCCTTCAACCACTGGGACGACATCGAAGTCTTCTACAAGGGCGGACGCGTGCGCTCCTCCGGCCACGGCTTCATCGGTATCGGCCGCAAGCGTCTGCTCAACATCCTGCAGGAGCGTTGCCTGGCGCTGGGCGTGGACCTGGTGTTCGAGACCGACGTGACCGACGACCAGGCGCTCGCGCAGCAGTACAACGCCGACCTCGTGATCGCCAGCGACGGCCTGAACAGCCGCATCCGCACGCGCTACGAGGCCACCTACCAGCCCGACATCGACACCCGCAAATGCCGCTTCGTCTGGCTCGGCACCCAGAAGACCTTTGACGCCTTCACCTTCGCCTTCGAACAGACCGAACACGGCTGGTTCCAGGCGCATGCCTACAAGTTCGATGATCAAACCTCGACCTTCATCGTCGAGACGCCCGAAGACGTGTGGCAGGCCCACGGTATCGACACCATGAGCCAGGAGGACGGTGTGGCCTTCTGCGAAAAGCTGTTCGCGAAATACCTCGATGGCAATGCCCTGATCAGCAATGCCAAACACCTGCGCGGCTCGGCCAACTGGATCCGCTTTCCCCGCGTGATCTGCCAGACCTGGGTGCACTGGCAGGACATCGCAGGCAAAAACACACCCATTGTTCTCATGGGCGACGCCGCACACACCGCGCACTTCTCCATCGGCAGCGGCACCAAGCTCGCGCTGGAAGACGCGATCGACCTGGCCGACGAATTCCGCGATGCGGCTGGGCGCAGCGAATCGATGGAGGAAGTGCTGAAAGGCTACGAGGCACGCCGCAGCGTGGAGGTGCTGAAGATCCAGAACGCGGCGCGAAACTCCACCGAGTGGTTCGAGAACGTGGACCGCTACACCGGCATGGACATCCAGCAGTTCGCCTACTCGTTGCTCACGCGCAGCCAGCGCATCAGCCACGAAAACCTGCGCCTGCGCGATCCGCAGTGGCTCGAAGGTTACGAAGCCTGGCTGGAGCACCAGGCGCGGCCTGGTGCCACCGTCGGCCGCCATCCCACGCCACCCATGCTGCTGCCGCTGACCGTGCGCGGACTGACGCTGAAGAACCGCATCGTCGTCTCGCCCATGGCGCAATACAGTGCCACCGACGGCGTGGCCGGCGACTACCATCTGGTGCACTTGGGCGCGCGCGCTCTGGGCGGCGCGGCGCTGGTGATGGTGGAGATGACCAGCCCGACGCCCGAGGGCCGCATCACCCCGGGTTGCCCCGGCCTGTGGAACGACGAACAACAGGCGGCCTTCGCACGCATCGCGGATTTCGTGCACAACAGCAGCAACGCAAAGATCGGTCTCCAGCTCGGCCACAGCGGTGCCAAGGGTTCGACCCAGCTCGGCTGGGAACAGATCGACGAACCGCTGCCCGCCGGCAACTGGCCGCTGCTCTCGGCCAGCGCCGTGCCCTACGGTCCGCAGAACCAGGTGCCCAGCGCCATGACCCGCGCCGACATGGACGCGATGACGGCGGCCTTCGTCGAGTCCACCCGGCGCGCCGCCGCCGCGGGTTTCGACTGGCTCGAACTGCACTGCGCCCACGGCTACCTGCTCTCGGCCTTCATCTGCCCGCTCACCAATGAGCGCACCGACGACTACGGTGGCTCGCTGGACAACCGCTGCCGCTACCCGCTCGAAGTCTTTGCCGCCGTGCGCGCCGCATGGCCCGCCGACAAGCCCATGAGCGTGCGCATTTCGGCACACGACTGGGCACCCGGCGGCAACACGCCCGACGACGCGGTGGCCATGGCCCGGCTGTTCAAGGCCGCCGGCTGCGACGTGATCGACGTGTCTTCGGGCCAGACCACGCGCGCGGCCAGGCCGGTCTATGGCCGCATGTACCAGACACCGTTCGCCGACCGCGTGCGCAACGAAGCCGGCATCCTCACCATGGCCGTGGGCGCCATCACCGAGGCCGACCACGCCAACAGCATCATCGGCGCCGGCCGCGCCGACCTCTGCGCCGTGGCCCGGGCCCACCTGGCCGACCCGGCCTGGACGCTGCACGAAGCGGCCAAACTGCAGACCCGCGCCATTGAATGGCCGCGGCCGTATGAAAGCGGGCGCGACCAGCTCTACCGCGAGATCGAGCGCCAGCAAAGCCTGCAGGCGGCCCAGGCCGCCCCCGAGGAAACCGCATGAACATTCCGCTCGACCTCGAAGCCCGCGCCCACAGCGAACACGCGCAGTCGCTTCGGCTGTGGCTGCGGCTGCTGACCTGCTCGCAGCTGATCGAGAAGCGCGTGCGCGCCGGGCTGCGCGAACAGTTCGACACCACGCTGCCGCGCTTCGACCTCATGGCCCAGCTGGAGCGCCACCCCGAGGGACTGAAAATGAAGGAGCTGTCGCACCGGCTCATGGTCACGGGCGGCAACGTCACCGGCATCACCGACCAGCTGGTGGCCGAGGGCCTGGTGGAGCGCATGGGCGTCGAGGGCGACCGCCGTGCGTTCCTGGTGCGGCTCACGCCCGAGGGCCGCAGCGCCTTCGAGCACATGGCCGCGCAGCACGAACAGTGGATCGTCGAGGCCTTCGAGGGCCTCTCGCCGCGCGACCTCGACCAGCTGCACAAATTGCTGGGCAAGGTCAAACAACACCAGTTGGAGATCGGATGACCCCCCTGCGCCGCTTCGCGTCTTCCCCCCAAGGGGGGACCACACCTACGGCCTGGCGAAGCCAGTTCCGTGGTGCGCCTTGCCAAGACACCCGCCCCGACATGGACCTCGCCCTATGAAACACCCCATCCCCGACCACAACCCCATGCGCGGCCAGTACAGCGCCATGGCGGGCAGCCAGCCCCAACACTTTGCCCTCAGCGTCAACGAGGGCGTGGCCACCGTCACGCTCAACCGCCCCGAGCGCAAGAACCCGCTCACGTTCGACTCCTATGCCGAGCTGCGCGACTGGTTCCTGGCCCTGCAGCGCGCCACCGACATCAAGACCGTGGTGCTCACGGGTGCAGGCGACAACTTCTGCTCCGGTGGCGACGTGCACGAGATCATCGGCCCGCTGACCAAGATGAGCATGCCCGAGCTGCTGGCCTTCACCCGCATGACGGGCGCGCTGGTGAGCGCCATGCGCGCCTGCCCGCAGCCCATCGTGGCCGCGCTCGACGGCGTGTGCGCGGGGGCCGGCGCGATGATGGCCCTGGCCTCGGACCTGCGCCTGGGCACGCCCGCGGCCACCGTAGCCTTCCTGTTCACCCGCGTCGGCCTGGCCGGTGCCGACATGGGCGCCTGCGCCCTGCTGCCGCGCATGATCGGCCAGGGCCGCGCGAGCGAGCTGCTGTTCACCGGCCGTGCCATGAGCGCCACCGAAGGCCAGGCCTGGGGCTTCTTCAACGCGCTGCACGAGAGCGCCGCGCTGCTGCCAGCGGCGCACAAGCTCGCGGCCCAGCTCGCCCAAGGCCCCACCTTCGCGCACGGCATGACCAAGACCATGCTGCACCAGGAATGGGCCATGACGCTGGACCAGGCCATCGAAGCCGAAGCCCAGGCCCAGGCCATCTGCATGCAGACGCAGGACTTCCGGCGCGCGTACGAGGCGTTTGCGGCCAAGCAACGCCCGCAGTTCCAGGGAGACTGATGTGGTCGCTTTTGAACACCCCCACCCGCACGGCGCTCTGGCGCCGACCGCGCACCTCGAACTGCCCTTCTTCGACGACGCCCACCGCGCTCTGGCCAACGGCCTCGTGGCCTGGGCGCGCGAACAACACGTGGACGAGTCCGACGACCGCGCCGCCTGCAAAGAATGGGTGCAACGACTGGGCGCTGCCGGCTGGCTGCGCTACTGTGTGCCCGAGGTCCACGGCGGCGCACTGCCCGAGCTGGACTCGCGCGCGCTCGTGATCCTGCGCGAGACCCTGGCCTACCATTCGCCGCTGGCCGACTTCGCGTTCGCCATGCAGGGCCTGGGCAGCGGCGCCATCACGCTCGCGGGCACAGCCGCACAACAGTCGCACTACCTTCGCGCGGTCGCAACGGGCGAGAAAATCGCTGCTTTTGCGCTGAGCGAGCCCGAGGCCGGCTCCGACGTGGCCGCCATGGCCCTGCGCGCCACGCCATCGGCCAGCGGCTGGACGCTCAACGGCCAGAAGACCTGGATCAGCAACGGCGGCATGGCCGACTTCTACGTGGTGTTCGCCAAGACCGCGCCGGACGCCGGCGCACGCGGCATCAGCGCCTTCATCGTCAATGCCAACACCCAGGGCCTGGACGCCAGCGCGCATATCCAGGTGATGGCTCCGCACCCGCTGGCCACGCTCACGTTCACGGACTGCCACGTCGGCAGCGACGCCCTGGTGGGCAGCGTCAACGGCGGCTTCAAGCTCGCCATGCAGACGCTGGACATCTTCCGCGCCTCGGTGGCCGCCGCCGCGCTGGGCATGGCTCGCCGCGCCTTCGCCGAAGCCGTGGCCCACGCCAAGACGCGCAAGATGTTCGGCCAGACCCTGGCCGACTTCCAGCTCACGCAGGCCAGGCTGGGCGAGATGAGCGCCCTGATCGACGCCGCCGCCCTGCTCACCTACCGCGCGGCCTGGCAACGCGACTGCAGCAGTACCAGCGGGGCCGGCACCCCAGCCTACACCGCCGCGGCCGCGAGCGCCAAACTCACCGCCACCGAAAACGCGCAACGCGTGATCGACATGGCGCTGCAGATGTTCGGCGGGCGCGGCGTGCAGGTGGGCCAGACCATTGAGCACCTCTACCGCGACATCCGTTCGCTGCGCATCTACGAAGGTGCGAGCGAAGTGCAGCTGCTCATCCTTGGAAAAAATGCGCTGAAGACCTGAGACCGGAGGCCTCCCATGCCAACCAACCCGAATGCCGGAGCGCACGCCTCCATGAACGAAGTGCCGCCTTCCAGCGTCGTCCGAGGAACCGGCATTGCCGGGCCTCAGGCTGCGCCCCCCGGAGGTGGCCACGTGCAGCGCGGCGGGGGAGATTCCATCTCTTCTGCTCAGATTGATCGATTCGTTCACGACCGCCTGCCGCCGCCCGAACAGTGGCCGGAGCTGCGCTACGACCTGCCCGAGTTGCTGTTACCCGCGCAACTCAACGCGGTACAGACCCTGTTTGACCAAGCCTTCGCCCAGGGGCATGCCCATCGACCGCTGTTTCGCAGCGACGAACGCACGCTCACCTACGCCGAGGCCCGCGCAGAAGTGAACCGGATGGCCCATGTGCTGACGCACGATCTGGGACTGGTCTCCGGCAACCGCGTGCTGCTGCGGGGTGGCAATTCGATCGCCATGGCGCTGGCCTGGCTCGCCGTCGTGCAGTCCGGCCTCATCGCGGTGGCCACGATGCCCCTGTTGCGCGCGGTGGAACTGCAGGCCGTCATCGCCAAAGCCCGGCCCAGTGCCGCACTGTGCGATGTGAAGCTGCAGGACGAACTCAGGACCGCGCTCGCTGCCGACCCCGACACCGCGCCGATGCCCGTTCGGGTGTTCAACACCGGCGACGCGGCGGTGGTGCTGCCCGATTCACTGGAAGCCCTGGCGCGCCATCAGCCCGCCGACGCCGCACCGCCCTGCCCAACGAGCGGCGATGACATCGCCCTGCTGGCCTTCACCTCGGGCACCACCGGCAAACCCAAGGCCGCCGTACACACCCACCGCGACCTGATCGCAGCCTGCGAGACCTGGCCGCGCCACGTGTTGCGCGCCACACCCGACGACATCGTCATGGGCTCGCCTCCGCTGGCGTTCACCTTTGGCCTGGGTGGCCTGCTGGTGTTCCCCATGTACGCGGGCGCGTCGGTCTATTTCCCCAGCATCCCCTACACGCCCGAGGCGATGGTGGTGCTGATGAACCGGGTGGGTGCCACCATCTGCTACACCGCGCCCACCTTCTACCGCCAGATGGCAGCGTTCGCCCGCCAGCATGGCGTGGGGCGGTTGCGCCTCAGCGTGAGCGCCGGCGAGGGCCTGCCCGACGCCACACGGCAGCTGTGGAAAGAAGCCAGTGGTCTGGAGATGCTGGACGGCATCGGCGCCACCGAGATGTTCCACATCTTCATTTCCTCTGCGCCCGAAAGCGTCAAGCGGGGCGCCATTGGGCAGGTCGTGCCCGGCTACGAAGCCCGGATCGTGGACGAGGTCGGTCAGGAAGTACCCCGTGGACAAGTGGGTCGGCTGGCCGTCAAAGGGCCGACCGGTTGCCGCTACCTCGACGATGTGCGGCAGGCGCAGTACGTGCAGGACGGCTGGAACTACCCCGGTGATGCCTTCAGCCAGGACGCCGACGGCTATTTCATCTACCAGGCGCGCACCGACGACATGATCATCACCGCCGGCTACAACGTGGCCGGCCCCGAAGTCGAAGCCGCCTTGCTGCAACACCCCGCAGTCGCCGAATGTGGCGTGGTCGGACGCCCCGATGATGAACGCGGCATGGTGATCGTGGCCTATGTGGTGCTCAAGCCCGGCGAGACGGGCGACGCCGCGCAGGTCAAGGCGCTGCAGGACCATGTGAAACACACGCTCGCCCCCTACAAATACCCCCGCGATGTACTCTTTGTGACGCAGCTCCCGCGCACCGAAACGGGCAAGCTGCAGCGATTCGCGCTGCGCAAGCTCGCCACCGAATCAGGCGCCTGAAATGGGCATCTGTCAGATCCGATCCACCCCAACAACACCCACCACCCCCATGAAACTCCTGCAACCGCCCGGCTGGGCCACCCCCAAGGGATACGCCAACGGCGTGGCAGCCCGCGGCACGCTGGTGTTTGTCGGTGGGCAAATCGGCTGGAACAGCGAACAGGTGTTCGAGTCCGACGACTTCATCGCCCAGACCCGCCAGGCGCTGTTGAACATCCATGCCGTGCTCGCCTGCGCCGGCGCCGGGCCAGAACACATGGTGCGCATGACCTGGTACATCGTCGACCGGGTGGAGTACAACACCCGGCTGCGTGAACTCGGCACCGTGTACCGCGAAGTGATGGGGAAAAACTTCCCGGCCATGACCTGCGTTGAGGTGAGCGCTCTGGTGGAAGAGCGGGCCAAGATCGAGATCGAAGTGACAGCGGTTCTTCCGGATTGATACCGCAGACGAACGTCGGGCTGCACAAGGCGAGAGCAGAAACAACAAAGCCCGCTTCAGCGGGCTTTGTTGAGGAACTCTGGCAAGTTCCGGATTGGTTGCGGAGGCAAGATTTGAACTTGCGACTGGGTTATGAGACTATTTATTTTGCTGTGTATACACAGCGAAATTGATCGACCTCTCGCGGTGTTGATCGGCTTTCACGCCCTCGCACTGCTTAAGAATCAAGTACTTACGGAGACATACCTAGTGTCATCGAATAAACCCAGATGACATCTCGCTAAGTCGAGACACTTCCCACCACGCCAATCTGTCACAACCATCACCTGAAAAGCCCGCCCCGCCGCCCTCCCCGACACGACCTTTGGGAAGCCAAGTCAGTAAAGAAGAATCGTGGGGATGCTATAAACACGGCTCCGACACTTCGGAAATGCATTTTTTCTGTCAAAGTCGCTCGTGGCTGCCTTTGACAAAGCATTGGTGAATGCCATTGCACAAGTCCCGCTGGGTGTGAACGCGGGATATAGAACTGAGAAACCTCGGCAATACCGGGGTTGATCACCAATCGCAGATGGGCCTTTCGCGCACGGTACTGAACGTACCCGCTTCACCGTGGCCACTGCATACACACGTTTCCTGATCCTAGCCATTACTAGGATCGCTGCACGTCCTTGACGTGCAGCCCTCCTGTTTCCTCCCGTTTTCGAGTTTGATTTCTGTGCAGGCGCGCTGTTGGAGCGAGTGCGTGTGTGCGGGCTTTGTGGAGATATCCATGCATGCATCGTTCTCGAATCCGCCGCCATCAGCGAATCTACTTCTTCTTGCTCAAAATGAGCACCCTCAAACAAAGGACTACGTCGAGCGGTTGATGATCGCGCTTCGACCGCCTACTAGTTCTCCAGGCTGCATATTGGTGGTGAGACTGATCGCCTCAAGCCTCACCAAAGTAATCCTGACGCTGCACAAACCCTCCGATGTGGGCCTTCGTCTGCTCAGGGCTGCTCAAGAGCTTGCGGTCCTGTTGGGCAATCTGAATAGTGAAGCAACGGCTGCGCCTGGAAGCCTGAAAGGCCTGTCCGCATCTGCTCCGGTCTGGTACCAACTCAACAAGGTTTGCGAACAGGAAGCACGACCTGCAACCCTTATGTACATCGGATGCGCCGCCATCTTGGCCATCAGAAATCGCGAACCTATCCCAGCGGCGCGCGCAGCACAAATTCGCGAAATATCCCAATTGACTCTCACCGAAGCGGACCTGGCAGTCTTGCTCAAGGGCTATATCCCTGACGGGTGCCGATACGAATCTTCAGTGTCCAGACTTATGCGCATGTGGAGAGAAGTGGTCAATATCTTCTCGGATGAGGAGCCCCCTCCTGCCCATTTCACAGACCTGGTCAACGGGCAAATTCTGGGATCCACTCTAAATGCCACGCCATCCCACACTGCAGCAGGACTTGATCACCGCCAGCTAACCGACCGTCAATTGAGGGCCGTGTGTGCTCACCTCTCCAAGGAGATAGATCAGGATACTTTGACTGGAGCCTTGGGGACCTTGGCGCTTCGCACGGGTCTGAACATTGAGCTCCTGACGATTGTCCCGCTATCCCAAGAGTCGTCGTCAATGCAGGTCATGGCTCTAGATCCAAGAAACGGGATCATGAAAGTGGATCTCCAGTTTGTTGTCCACGACGCGGCCAAACCCTTGCCGGGATGTCTACCGGCTTCGTACATTCTCGAGATACGTCTTCCCTCCAGGCTGACCAGCAACCTGCAGAAAAGGGCGATGCTTGAACCAAGGGCAACAAGCCTGATGGACCTATTCAGGAACGAGCCCATCCCGCCTGCAAACGCTGCAATCATCGATACCCAAGACGAAATCAAACCGACATGGGCGCGTCTGCGTCGCACGCTGGGACCTTACCTGGTTCGCAACGGAAAAAACTCGCTACTGGCGGCGCTTCTCTCGCTAGATCTCGGCATGATCGGAAGGTCGAAGCTGTACTACGCAAGGCTGGATTCAGACGAATGGCGACTTGCTGAACACAAGCTGTACGTCGACCTTGGTCTTGATCCGACCGACGGAAACGACAACGCGAGCAATGGCTTTGGCACTGCGGTCATGCCAACGCTCAGGTCGCTTCGACTGCACGACCAGCTACTAAAGGAACTTGTCGATCAACTGCAACCGGGTCCGAACTCGTCGGCAGATTGCTTGCTGAAACACCACGACGCCTACAGTCGGTTCACCGCATGGCGACTAAGTGTTTTGTTGGCGACACGCGCCGCTGTTCAGATCAACTTCGTGGCGACGATTTCCGCAAGCAAGAACTGGGTACCTCTCCGAGACAAGACGACATCGATCAGTCGAGGCTATCAAGCGGTGCCACTTTGTCGGTTTGCGAGCCATACCATCGACCTCTACAAGGTGCACTGCGCGGCACTGAGTCGGCGGCTTCATCGTCTCGTCGGACCAGAAGATCAGGTCACCACATACTCGAGAGATGTCTCTGAGTCCAAGAGCGTTCACCTTCTTTGGACCGTAAACCGGAACGGGGACGTCCGACCCTTGAGAACGCGTGACGTGATGACGTCATTGAACGAGAGCTACTCTCTGCCTCTGGACGTCGGGAGGAAGGTTCTGGAGAACTTCCTACGCAAAGAGTTGTTGCCGTCGACACTCATTGACCAGATGCTCAGGCACAGCCAAGCGGGCGTGATGCACTCAGGCTCATACAGTCAAGGTGCACTGTGCACGTCGGTATCACGACTTCTGCCCAAGCTCGACCGAATCGCTTGCCAACTTTTCGGGTCTCCTGCTTCGGGTCTGCGCAAGGAGATCCAGTGATGGAGTACTCCACCAGTGCACTTGGCTTCACATTTCCATTCGATGGTCCCGCGCTATGGTCGGTAACCCCCACCACATCGGAACTTGGCGCGAACTTCACGAGGTTCATGCAAACGGCCGCATCCAGGCAAGATTCTTCTTACGGTTTGCTGGCAGCACGACTCGTCGCATTCGATGGCCTGACACTTGATGCCATCGCACAACTAGCCGATAGCCGCACACAGACCTATGTCCTTGGCGGGAAAGTCCACATCGAGTGGTTCGCTCAAAACCCTGTTCGCACAGAGCGCCGCGCCTTATCTCCTTTCACAGCAAGAACGATTGCAGACCTGAAAACCATTCAATGGTGCGATGTCGACTTGCGCGCACAGCTGGCGAAGTGGCTGGGCGCTCTTCAAGTTGGCGCAGCGCCCCGCCATGTCCTTCAGGCATTGGTGGATGGACAGCTCGCCTTTTTGTCTGAGCGCCTGCCGCCGGTGCTCTTCGCTCACATCGTCGAATTGCAGCCTCTTCAAGCCGCACCATCATCAACATGGGCGCGCCTGGAAAGGGGAAAACCTCTTCTCAGCAATTCAGAAGATGCCATCGAGTCCGAGGAAACAACCCATCAATTCGTGCAATGTGCAGAGGACAACAGTGGAGAGCGCGTCAGTCTGACAGTCATACAACTGGCATCAGACATCCTGACGAGACAAAGTCCTTCAATGATCGACGGCATTACCAAGCGGCAGTGGTCACTCGAGCTGCGTGACTTGGTAGGTCGTCTGGGCGGAACGCATCCAGCCTGCGCGGTGGTGCTCGGCTGGGTCGCACACATGATCTCCGATGGAACCATCGCCACGCGCAACCCGTCGGCAAGAACCGTTCGTGGATACGCACGAATCCTCATGCAGCCCATGGCCCAAAAACTGGGGGAACTACCTTCGGATTTGGAACACTGGTCATCCATTTCAAGAGAGCATGCTTACAGACTGATCCTCGCATCACTACCGGACAGCGCTGTGAATGAAGCCTCTGCAGCCTTGGCATCGTTCCAGGACTACTTATCAGAACACTTTGACCTGGCTCCAGTATCTGTTTTCGACGCACGCAAGGCTGTGCCTACTGCTGCCCGTGTGAACCTGATATGGCCACATGAACTTGAAGCAGCCAGAGCTGCCTGCTCGACGTGTGTCGATGCCCGCACTGGCAAGATGGCGAAGCTGGCCCTAGGCATCGCATCAGAAAATCCGGTTCGCATCCAGGAGGTGCTTCGACTGACGATCGCCAACGTGAGCTTCAGCAACGACAGTTGTGGGCACTATGCGGAAATCGAGGTCGTACGAAAGGCCAATCGCGGTCGACTAAAGACACCGGACAGTCAGCGCCGCCTCTGGATCCGCAATGCCCAGACTCTTCAAGATCTACAAACATGGCTGACACTGAGAAGGCAGGAGGCAGCTCCATCGAACGCTCGCCTCTTCGCGGACATGCACGATGACGATGTGGTCTACCGCAGGTCTGCGTTCCTGTACTACGTGAACGCCGTTCTCAAATGCGCCACCGGAGACGCACGTGCGCGTTTCCACGATCTGCGTCACTCTGTGGTGAGCCAAGGCGCACACGACATCTTCACAAGCTGCTCTCTTTATGACGGCAACGACCTGGAGATGCTTGCGGCCCGCTCGGGTCACAGCAGTCCTGCGACCACACTCCTGGTCTACACCCATCGCTACGAAGAGGCGCTTCGGCTATGGCTTGACCTGGCTGCGTTCGACTGCCTGGACATCAGGGTGAGCGATGCATCCGGATGGCTTGGCATGAAGCCCAACACTCTGACCCAGCGAGTTAGACGCAGTGGACAGTCGATGACTGCCACCACCTGGAGAGCCCTGGAAGGCATACCGATAGCGAGCACGTCAGGCACCATCCCTGCCATGCCTCGTCTGGTCGATCTGTTCAGCTATCGCTCGGATGTTGATGCACCCAAGGGGACGTTTGCGGGACCCAAGGCAGTCGTGCCTGCCAACATCGCCGATGTTCTTTGGCGGCTGACTCACCCCTCGCGACGCGCAGACATGTCGATGTTCCTCGGCCTGACTGACCAACAGACTGAACGCTGGATCAACAGGTATTGCGAGTGGCTTTCTGACCGTGCTGCTGCCTTGTTCCCCAGAAAGCAGAAATCGGCCATGGGCAAAAGCGTTTTGCTTCTCCTTCACCAGTGCGGTGTATCGATGTCCCGGATTCTTCATACCGATCTGGATCAGTTTGGCGATCTGATGACTCGTTGCGACGACGTCAAGGTCTTCGAAGCAGCCATCAGGAGTTGGGAGTCCTGTGGTCGAGGTGACTACATTTCCCTCGAGACGGGAACCCTGCCGCGAGGCATCTTCGAGCTGATCAAGCTCGCCGGAATCCGCCCCGGTTGCATCTCCATCGTCGCGAGTTCGTCGGCTTTGGCCCCTGCTGGATCCACCAAGAGGCGTCTGCAATCCGTTCGCTACCAGGCACAGCACATTGCTGTCCAGGTTCACGCAGTTTCGACGGTCTTCACTCAGATTTTCGGCATGAACGCAGACGTGGCATACGTGCCGGCCCGTGTGGGACGACCTGCCATCTATCTTCAACTCTGGAGTTCTTCGGAAAAAAGGCACTCATCCAATTCGGCCAGCACGATCGGTCTCCTCAAAGCTTGGTTGACCGTTCTCAAGGCGTACTGTCTGCTCAAGGTGGTGATCGCAGATGCTTGATCCGAACCGTAATCTGATCTCCGTGATCCCTTTGGCTGGCATAGGCGCCCAGATGAGCGACGAGGCTCTCAGAAATCGAAGAGAGAGCGCGCTCCATCAACTCCGCGTCGAACTGCCTCGCCTCAGACGGCTGCAAGGATCCAACATGGACTGTCGAACACGCATCGATGCCGAGGGATTGAAGCTGGAGGTGTTTCTGGAAAAGAGCCGGCAACTATCGCTGAGGTTTGGAAAAAGCCAAGACCCTGGATCCGACTTGTATGTCCAGGACATCGTTTCGCTGCTTCGTGAACAGGCTGCCCTGCGGGAGCGATACGAACACGCCTTGATGACTGATGCCGATCCTGCAGTCGACCCTGACCTGCAGTCTCTTCGCGCCATCATCAGTCAAACGCGCGAAGGAGTGCTACACATCAATAGCAGCGCAGAGGGCGAACTGCTGGAGATGAGTAGCGTCCCCTCGGTACTCCCTCTGGGCGTCTTGACAACAGTCTGCGCCAAGATTGAGGCAATCACCCCTCGCTTCGTAGTAGGCAGACTTCAGGCGCCGTTGGTGTGCCCTCGCACGAATCAGGAAATTAAGGCAGCCGGGAAAACACAGAAACTGGAGATCAAGCCGTCACTGCGATCAAGTGATTTCTTCAGCGCCCTGGCCATTGCCATGCATGCTGGCAAGGCTCTGACGTTCAGCATCGCGGTCACCTACCGGTGGACAGATGGCCAAGCTCATCAATTCTGGATGGAACTGACTCCGGATTTCAACGCTTAACGAGCAAACCTGCCATTGCTGTCGAAACCGTATGAGCCGATCTATGGACGCCCGGATCACACTTGTTGTCAAGCAAAAACCTGTGTCTTCGCCAGGACTCTCCATTGCTCAGCGTCGTGACTCTGGGCATCCTTGAGCACGTGACCGACCGTTCCTTCAGAGCCCTGGCTGCCCTGAACACGGCGGTTTTTTCATGGGCCATCGAAAAGGGAAACACGATGTTGGACGAAATGGAAAAGCAGCTGTTGCAGCAGTTTGAAGAGCAGGGCCGGCTCGGCGGAATCACGCATGAAGCCCGGTCCGGCGATGTTCTGACGCGCATTTCGCTGCAGAACAACCGTCATGGTGAGCCCGTTTTTCGCTATTGGTTTGAGGAGAGTCGGGTTGACCGCAGGACTTTTCAGACTTTGACCTGCTCCGAGACCCGTTGCCCTCAACACCAGGCCCTGCTTCAGAAGTGGAAGGCACACATGGGCATGACCAGACCCAGTCGTCCGGTTCGATCGGAGCCGCCGGGTCCTTGCTCTCTGGCCGTTGAAAAACATGTCCGCCTGGGAGATCGGATGTTCACAGCGAGAGAGGCCCGGTTCCCAGTCACGCTCGAATGCAAGAACAACGCTCACACACCCTTGCGCATCAGCGTCAAGGGTTGGGATGTCTTCGGTGAAGAGGGCTACCTGGCCGGTGGCTGGGCGGAAGATGCGCCGATGTTCGAAACGCTGGAGCAAGTGAACGCCTGGCTGCAAATGCAGGACGCCCAGATGACCCCCACCCTATCAATGGTCTGAACAGGACACCAGCATGATCTACGTTACCGACACGCAATCCCTTTTCACCGACCAGGGCGCTCTCATCAAACACGTCAGCTGCCCTCTTGCATCGCGACTGTCACGAGAGATCAGCGCTGCCGAAACGGAGCGCGAATTCAATTGCATGCATTGCAAAACAAAGGTCAAGAATCTGGCGTACCTCACCGATCAGGATGCGTTAGACGCAGTCACAGCCGACAAAGATGTGTGCTTCTTTGCCACTCCGGCAGCGAAGAATGTGGTTCATGTGATGGAGCCTGTCGCGATGCACTGGCTGGTGCAGAAGTGGAAAAATCGCAAGGAACAGAATGAACCTGAAAGGCGAGTGATCCGAACTGCCCGCACCCGAAGTGAAATGAACTTCGCGGCAGCCAACGGATTCAAGCTGTTGTTTCGCCGGGCGGCTTCGGGAGAAGGCGTCAGACACCAGCTGGCTGTCTATCAGAACACTGAAACCGGACAAGTCGTCTTCACCGATGACCGTCGAATGCCACCAGACTGGGCCGACGGACCGGAAAAGATCCATCTGCCGGTTTTCCCATACTTCCTCTATAAGCCTCAGGGTCCTGCCATGCCCGTGGCCGCATACGTCATCCCGCACGATCTGGCGCCCGGGACCGAAGTTTTCGTGGAAGACGCCATTGAAGATCTGATCTGCGAGATGCCGCAGGACACGGCGGAAAGGATGAGCGGGTGGTGGGCCATCTGGAACGGCGAAGATCTCAGTTTTCTGCCACACGAATCCGGAGGGATCCTGGGATGAGCGCCGTCATGGCCACTCTCGTTGATGCATGCACCATTCAACAAAACAAAAAAATGGCGCAGCGCCACGAATGCACGGTTAACTGAATGCTGTCCTGAAATACGGCAGAATCTAAAAAACTTACAGATTGGGACGCCAGTGAAGGGATTGGGAGACTTCGCCACCATAGAGCTCATGCCACGTGCCTCGGTGATGATCGAGGCCATGCGCGACATCGGTTACTCCTTTGACTCCGCAGTGGCGGACATCATTGACAACAGCATTGCCGCCGGCGCCAAGAATATCGATCTGCGCTATGGCTGGGAAGCCGATCTCCCATGGATTGCGATCATCGATGATGGATGTAGCATGACAAGGGAAGAGTTGCTGGAGGCCATGAGACCAGGATCGAAAGATCCCAGACTTGAACGCGCCGAGCACGATCTGGGGCGATTTGGCCTGGGTCTGAAAACGGCCTCTTTCAGCCAATGCCGCGAACTGACCGTACTGGCCAGAAGGGCTGAAGAACTCAATGGAATGCGCTGGGACCTTGACCGGGTTTCCGCAACCAATAAATGGGAAATCACCGAGATTCATCAGACCGAGATATCGGATTTGCCCTGTGGACTGACGTCTGATGGAAACGGGACATCAGTTCTGTGGCGCAAGATCGACCGCCTCGAACTTGCGGGCATGGGAGACATGGGTCATGACGCTTTTAATGAACTGATGTCATCCGTCAGACAGCATCTGGCAAGAATCTTTCACCGTTTTCTGGCAGGCGAACCGGGACTGAAAAAAATTCGCATTTCCATCAATGGGACAGATATCGCTCCCTATGATCCCTTTTCAGAACTGGACATCGCAACGCAGAAGCTTCCGCTCGAGGTGGTGCGGGTCAGAAACAGCGAGGTCAGGATTCAAGCGTTCGTGCTGCCCCACCACTCCAAGGTTAGCGCAAAAGACTATGAACGCCTGGCAGGACCGGAGGGTTACCTCAGGAACCAAGGCTTCTACATATACCGCAACCGTCGGCTGATCATATGGGGAAGCTGGTTCAGACTGGCCCGGCAGGAAGAACTTACAAAGCTGGCCAGGGTTCGCATCGACATCCCCAACAACATGGATCACCACTGGGGTATCGATGTGCGCAAGGCTCGCGCGCATCCGCCGCTGATTGTCAGAAACCGCCTCAGACAGGTCATCGAGCAGATCCGCTCAGGGGCCAAACGGCCCTACACCCAAAGAGGCAAGGTGGTGATCGAGACGAGCGCCTCACCGGTGTGGGTCCGCAAGATTCACAACGACCGGATCGAATACGCAATCAATGACGAGCACCCGCTGCTAGCCGAGTTGCTCAATGATCTTCAGGTGCGTGACAGACTGCGCCTCAGGCAGATGCTCAAAATGTTCGGCCAGACATTTCCCGCTGCCGCTTTCTTCAGTGACTACTCCAACACGCCCAAGAAGCTTGAGTCTGAGCAGCCAGACATGGATGTGATGCTCGCGCTGGCCAAAATGCTCGTGCAGGCCAATCCCGATCTTGATCAGGCAGGGCTGGTTTCGGTGCTGGGCAGCATGGAGCCGTTCAGTCGCCATCCAGATCAGATCGGAGTGATCACCAAGCGCGCCACGACAGACTGATTCAAACCGGGGAGAAAAATGTCACTTCAAGATCTTCAGAACAATGCCATAGGCATCCTCTCGAACATGCCAGCCCGCACCCCGGAGCAGGTCCGGCTGGTCTTGAGGACTGTATTGCCGCTGTACCCGGATCTTTCAACAACGATCAGCGCAGGCCAAATCGAAGAAGCAGCACGCCAGATAGAGGCACAACTTTCGATCAGCATGAGTGACGCATCCACCATTCAGGTGGACTTTGAAGAGTGGCTGCCCGGGAGGCGAACAAGTCTGACTCCCTACTACTACGACCGTTACCGTAGACATCTCGCAAACCGGGGATTTGGATCTGCCGTCCTAGGGGTACTTGACAAGGACACAGACAAGATTGTCGGCCTGATGCAGGACCCAGAAAGAACGGGCCGCTGGGCACGTCGAGGTCTGGTGGTGGGCCATGTGCAGTCTGGCAAGACAGCCAACTACACGGGCGTCATCTGCAAGGCAGCCGACTACGGGTACAAGTTCATAGTCATCCTCACAGGAATCCAAGAAGACCTGCGTGTCCAGACACAGGAACGCATCGAAGAGGGATTCACGGGCATCAGCTCGGAAGCAACTTCCGGCAAAGACTCAGCAATTGGTGTGGGTCTATATGGCCTGGCGAAACGGCCTATCTGCCTGACCACCCGTGCAGGCGATTTCAGGACCAATACGCGAGACCTGGGCGTTTCACTGCAGTCGCTCAGCGAGCCCCTGGTTCTTGTCATGAAGAAGAACTCACGCACCCTGACCAATCTCATCGATTGGCTGGAGATCCGCAACAGGCAGGCAGGGGCAAGGATCAGCAGCATTCCAATGCTGCTGATTGATGACGAGGCTGACAACGCATCCGTCAACGTGTCCAAAAATGATGACTCGCCATCTGCGATCAACGATCGGATTCGCAAACTTCTTGATTCATTCGACAAAAATGTATACCTAGGATACACAGCGACCCCGTTCGCCAACATCTTCATAGACCCGGACAGCAAGGATGAGATGGAGCGCGAGGACCTCTTTCCGAGGGACTTCATCATTTCGCTCGATGCTCCGACCAACTATGTCGGGGCATCCCGGATATTTCCCGACTCTGGAGATCTTCACGACACTCTGACATCGGTAGATGACCATACCGATTTGCTGCCGGAGAAACACAAGATCTCCCATCCCCTGACCCAGATACCTGAAAGCCTCAAGGAAGCTGTGCGCACCTTCGTGCTGGCACGCGCCATCAAGGTGATGCGAGGTCAGGACAAGAGTCATTCGTCGATGCTGGTCAACGCCTCACGGTTCAACGATGTTCAGACCAAACTGACCGGTCTGGTCTCGGACCTGATGAGCACGATCCGCTCTGCCTGCATGGGCCATGCTGGACTGCCCAAGCAAGATGCACTCCGTGACCCTGAGCTGAACAGGCTGCACGAGGTATGGAAAAGCCAGTATGAGGGCAGGGTTCCTGAAACTTGGCCTGATGTTCAGGCGGCGCTCGTTCGCGCTGCCGGGCCGATTGAAGTGAGAAAGGTAAACAGCAAGTCACCAGACAAGCTGGACTACAGGCGATACAAGAACGAGGGCCTGCATGTGATCGCCATCGGGGGTTTTGCGCTTTCGCGAGGCTTCACCCTGGAAGGGCTGACCGTGAGCTACTTCCTGCGCAACTCGATGATGTATGACACGCTTCTACAGATGGGTCGCTGGTTTGGATATCGCGACGGCTATGCGGATGTCTGCCGCATCTACATGACAGAAGAGGCCATCGACTGGTACGCACACATCTCAGAAGCCATTGATGAACTACGCGACGAGTTCAACCGGATGGAGAGGGCTGGGGCCCGACCTGTTGACTTTGGCTTGAAGGTGCGAGCACACCCTGAATCCCTGATCGTGACAGCCAGAAACAAGATGCGGTCTGGGCAGAAAGTCAGTCATTCCGTTTCACTGGCCGGCAAGCTGATCGAGACGACGCGTTTGCGCACCGATGCCATAGCGGCGAACAGAGTGGTATTGAGTGAACTCCTGACTTCGCTCACACACTTGCGCCAACCCGACCAATCTAGTAGTGAGTTCGGTTATCTATGGACAGATATGCCAGTTGCACCGCTCGTTCGCAACTTCGTCACCAGCTTTCAGAATCACGATGACGTCGCACTGATCACCCAAGCCGATCCAGTGAATGCCTACATCAAAGCGCGCGAGTCCGACGAACTTGAGCGGTGGGACATCTGCCTGTTCAGTCCATCAAACGGCGACAAGTCATCTGTATTGTTTGGCACCTACAAACCAACACCCCAGTCGCGATCGTCTCTCTGGAAACGCAGCCCGGCCGGCGTCGACTACATCGCAGTGAGCGGCAAAGCACTCAGAGTCGGGGGAAGAGGACAAGTCAAGGCGGGCATGAGCCCGGAAGAGCGTAGCGCCGCAGAAAATTCATGGGATGTTGCTAGCGACATTCCTGACTGGCACTACATCCAGCACCGTACACGGCCCTTGCTCATGTTGCATGTGCTCGACGTCTGGGACAAGGAAAAGGACAAAGAGAAGCGCAATCCTCCAGCCGAACCAAGTGTGGTTGCATGGGGAATAGCCTTCCCGGAGTCTGGCCACGAAACGACAGAGGTGACGTACGTCGTGAACACCAAATGGTGGGCCGAAAACTACGGCAGCACAGAGGAAGACGCAGATGAAGACTGAAAGCCCGTGGCACGGGTTGGTTACGCCACAGGTGGGAGCACTGAACGCAAGGCGTGCGGATCCAGACCACCCATTCGACTTCTTCTACGCGGTGAACGCCGAAAGTCAGCTGATGCTGGTACTTCAGCTTGGCTCACCGGTCTGCTGGGACGGCGATCTCCCGCGCCTCAAGGGATTACGAGTGCAGTGGATCGACAAGACGTATTCGCTGCATCTTGTTCTTGCGAAGGCGCAGGATGTCGACCTGTTTGCCTTGCTCTGCAAGGATCTGATGGCCTGCACTTCCAGTGCCAAGACTGATGCCGACTGCCTTGAACTTCTATGTGCACGACTTCTGAAATGGCAGCGGCTGCTCTCAAGAGGTGGACCACGCCTTCTTGATGCACACGAGATTCGCGGGCTTTTCGCTGAGCTCCATTTTTTCCAGACGGAACTGCTGAGCAGGTTTGGTCCGGATGCCATCCAGGCATGGAAGGGTCCGTCAGGGTTCCCACAGGACTTTGCCGCAGGCAACAAGGTTTTCGAGATCAAGTCACACCTTGTGGGATCACCTCAATCTGTGCGGATCTCCTCGCCCTCTCAGTTGTGGGTGGATAGCGCAAACCTCTATCTCTGCGTTTGCCACATGACTGAAGTTTCTGCCGGTGGCAAGAGCCTGGGGGCACTGATCGACGAATTGACTGTAGCTCTTGGCGCATCGGCATCCGCAACAGAAGAGTTCGAAGAAAAACTGGCCAGCCTCGGGTATCTGGACCTGCCTGAATATCGGGCCCAGGAGTTCGCCGTGGTGAAGAGGGATGCGTTTGCCGTGATCGACGGATTCCCCAGGATCACCCCGTCGACACTCGCGCCGGGCATTCATGAGGTGACCTACGGTATCCAGCTGGCTGCACTGACCTCCTTTCAGTCACCCATTTCATGGATCGAGGTTTGAATCATGACTGATGATGAGTTCCTGGCAGACCTGCTGCAGCAGGTAGCCGCCAGATCCGCTGCAACGTCCGACTTCTCCGAAACAGCCTTTGCATCGGTAGTGGCCGAGGCTCTTGTGGACTCGGGAGCTGTGCCAGGGTTCGAGCCCGCCTTCTTCGTCCACAAGGGTATGCGGATCGATGGCTACGTCTACTCCGAGGATGAGGCCACGCTCGACCTGTTCCAGGTCGACTTCCACGGTGTGCCTGAAGTCCAGAGCCTGACAAAAACCATATTGGAAACCTGCCAGAAGCACGCGGAGACATTCTTCGAGCGCGCAGTGGACGGTGATCTATCCTTTGAAGTCGACGTTGGGAGCAGCATCTGGAGTCTGGCAAGGCAGCTTGCGCAGATGGGCCATTCGATTGTCCGCATTCGCCTCAACATCCTCTCCGATGCGAAGCTCTCTAGTTCAGTCAAGGTTCTGCCGAAAAAGAAAAAGAATGACAGGGAATGGGCTGTCAGAGTATGGGATCTGGTCGCGATCGGGCGACTCCTGTCAACGGGAGAGCCGGAACCGATCATCATCGATTTTGTGAAGATGTTTGGCAAAGGACTTCCCTGCCTACCGGCCAATGCAGGAGGGGCTGAACTCGATTCCTACCTGAGCGTGATCCCGGGCGACTGGCTCGCCGAAATCTACGACCTGTATGGCGGCCGCCTTCTTGAACAGAACGTCCGGACCTTCCTCCAGGCAACCAGGGGAGTCAACAAAGGAATACGCAAGACCATTCTCGAAGAGCCGCAGATGTTCTTCGCCTACAACAACGGCATCTCGGCCACCGCAGCAAAGGCTGACTTCAATCTGGATGAAAACCACGTCGTTCTGAACCGGCTCGAAAACCTGCAGATCGTCAACGGCGGTCAGACAACCGCTTCGATATTTAACGTGATGAAGCGGGACAAAGCTGAGAATCTCGACAAAGTCCGGGTGCAGATGAAGCTGTCAGTGGTCAGATCCAGCCTAGTTGACGAAATAGTCCCCAAGATCTCTCTGTATGCGAACAGTCAGAACAAGGTCAGCGATGCAGATTTCTTCTCCAACCATCCGTTCCACAGACGCATAGAGAATTTTTCGCGTAACGTCTGGGCGCCCGCAACAGAGGGATCCCACCAGATGACCCATTGGTTTTACGAACGGGCCAGAGGTCAATACGCCAACGCATCGGCATATCTGACTCCTTCGAAGAAGAGAGAGTTCGAGGTCCAGAATCCGCGAAAGCAGCTGGTGCATAAAACCGATATTGCGAAGGTTCTTGTCACGATCATGTGCATGCCTCACGTGGTCAGTCAGGGCGCACAGAAGAACTTCAAGTTCTTTGCAGAGAACGTGACAGGACAATGGGGAGAGGAAGGCGTTGTATTTGGTGAAGAGTGGTTCAAGGGCATCATCGGTGCAACTATCGTCTTCCGCACTCTTGAACGCCTTGTAAAGGAGGCTGAGTGGTATGCGCAGGGCTACAGGGCCAACACGGTGGCCTATTCCATCGCCTTGCTGATACATGCACTCAAGAACTCCAAGCAGGACATCGATTTCCTGAAAGTCTGGAACCGGCAGACTACGTCCAGCTCGCTGAATCTGGCACTGCTGCACATTGCCAAGCAGGTGCAGGCAAGGATCATCTCTTCTGCTGACGCCTATAAGGTTGTCAACGTAACCGAATGGTGCAAGCGTGAAAAATGCTGGGATGATCTTCTGCAGTCTGTGAATGTCCGACTGGATGACGATCTTGAGAAAGACCTGATTGATGCCGAAGAAAAGGCGGGAGCAAAGCGCTCAGCTAGGCGGGAACAGAAAGTCCTGAACGACATTGAGGCGCAGACCTATGTTGTTGGCAGGGGTGCGGCATTCTGGTCGCGACTTCATAAGTGGGCCAGCGAAGGATTGGTCATGACACCCAGTGAAATGGACTTCTTGCACGTGGCGGCCAGTATGACCAGTCGAAAAATACCCTCTGGCCCTCAGAGCCAAAGGGTGATTGCAGCAGAGAAAAAAGCTCTTGCGGAGGGTTTCAAAGCGTGATGCGCAGCAGAATACTTGACAGCCGTTCCATGTCAGCGGGAAGCGTGCACCTGAGCCTGCAAGTGGTCATAGGCGACCAGAGTCGAACATCATCTCGACATGAAACGTGGCGGTGACAAATAAAATGGCGCTGACACCCTCACGATGAGACAGCCTCGTACAACCGATCCTCAACCCGCTTGGCACGGCTGAGAATCGAGTGAACCACCCTGGCAATCTTGTTTGCCAGCAGGGACGGGACGGCGTTTCCGACCTGGTGATATTGCTGTGTCCGATTTCCCTGAAAGAAATAGTTGTCAGGGAAGGTCTGAAGACGCGCCGCTTCACGGACCGTCAGACTCCTGCATTGACCCGGATCCGGATGGATGAAGTAGTGACCGTCCTTGGCGATGTGGCTCGTTACTGTCGTGCTCGGAGAGTCTGGCAATTGGACTCGGAATCGATCAATGAACTTTCCAGACTCCCAGTTCGCGTGATCAGGGGCAAGACCCTTCAATGAAAAGTTGAGATGTCCCTTCGGTGTCCGTTCGTACACTTGTCCGAATACGGCAGTGTAGAAATAGCGCGCGAGATCGCTCGGCATATGGGATCTCGATTCATGATTGAGCCAGACATCCAACTGCGGATCGCTGACCCAGTCGTCATACTCGCTCGATTCAGATCGGCGTTTTGCATGGTGATACCTGAGAGCCCCTGTCTCGAGCGTGAAACCCAGCCGAATCGCACCTGCCCTAAGCCTTAGCGCCATGGCGTCCATGCCTTTCGCATCAGCGTCGCGCTGAAGCTCCTGTGCCAATCTGACAACAGTGGTGCGCCATTTGATGTCGCTATCTTCCTTGCTGAGTCTGCTTCGCAGCGGTGGCAGGCATCCGATTGCGTCGATGACACGTAGTTCGTCAGACTTGGGCAGTAGAGCCCCGCCGTCATACTCAAGATCTTCCCGCACCCCAAGAAGAATCACACGGTGTCTGGCTTGCGGGATACCATATTTTTCTGCTTCGATAATGAAGGATGTGGCGTCGATCAGTTCCGGGTCATCGCCCGGCGCGAATGTCGATTGAGAGACCAAGGAGTGAATGGTGTATCGAACTCCAGTCGTCTTGCCGAGTGCTTTGCCCGGGTCGGTAAGATCCCTAAGGATGTCGTGGAACACCAGCTTGCCACCTACCCGGGAAGAGAGGATTCCCTTGACATTCTCCATGACAAAGATTGCTGGCCGGCTCCGATGGAGGATTCGAAGATATTCTCTGTACAGAAAGTGCCGGTGGTCTTCTTCGGCAACGTAGTTGGCCTTTCCTCGGTTGCGCGATCGGCCGACCAGCGAGTAGGCCTGACAGGGCGGACCTCCGATCAGAACCGTCTCGTCATGCTTCAGCGCAGCCTTATCCAGCAGCACGTCAAGTTCGCTGTTGTGCCCGGGGTCTCCCAGCGTGAGCTGGCGAGCTTCAGCGGCAGCCGCTTTCCACGCGAGAGGAAATTGGTCACTAGGGTGCGGGGCACCTTCCATAGAGCAATACCTGTAGTAGGCCTCCAGCGCCTTCTTGTCTCCACGGATGTGACGGAAGAAACTGCGCAATGAAAGGGTCTGGTGCGCTCCAGCTTCCATTTCCGCTGAAAGCACTATCTCGAACTGGGTGCCGTCCATATAGGCGGCAAATCCTTCACCTAACCCCCCAGGGCCAGCAAAAAGATCGATGATCTTGTAGGTCATTCGCTAGTAGTTGTTATCTGTTTAAGTTCCGGGGGTTGCCGCACTTCCCCACTCATGATTTCTGATTCGAGCCAGCCAGAGAGCGCCGCTGCGAGACTCTCGTCTGTCTTGGTTGCGCGCACGAAGCACTCCCAGACCACGAGCACTCTCCAGCCAGCAGCCAGCAAAGCACCAATAGCCGCGTCGTCGCGTTGCCGATTAAGTTCGAACTTCCGTTTCCAGAAGTCTGCACGGGTACCTGGAACTTTGGCCAGGTTGCAGCCGGCATGGCCATGCCAGAAACACCCATGAACGAATATCGCCACCCCTCTACCTGAGAGAACGATGTCAGGTGTCCCTGGAAGATCCCTTCGATGCAGACGGTATCGGTATCCCCGGGAAAAAAGCGCTTTGCGTACCCGCAATTCAGGCTTCGTATCCTTGGCTCGGATACCCGACATCATCTCACTGCGTTTTTCTGGCGAAACGATGTCTGTCAAGGTTTTCCCCGCTGGCTCTGACTACGAAGTTTGCTCGCCGCACCTACTGGTTCCCGTGCCTTTAACCCACGGCTGGCAGTCTGAACACTTCGCAGCTCTGCACTCTGATCGTACCAGGTCTGCCCAACTTGCTGGCATGACTTAGCAAGGGCATTGCTCGCGACAGGTCCATGGTGGCGATGTTGCTGTTTCGCGAGTACCAATTTTTAGATAAGGCATAGCGGAGGAATGCATGAATGAAGATGTGAATGGCTAGTTCTCAATCCATGATCAGACACCATCCAAACCCGTGTGCTCAGTTGGGATGTGTGCATGAACGGATGCAGGCAAGCTCTGATCCGGTCTTTTGACCTTGATTAGAACCAAGCCCACAGCCGACGAAGCACGACGGGAGCCGGGATGCGGAAGGGTTTGTAGTGCTGACGAAAGGTGGAAGTCATGCTGTACTCCTTGGGAGCTGCATGCTGACCATAGAGTACTGTAAATAAAATCAGCATATATTACAAGTGCCCTTGAAGGGTCGGGTCCAGAGCTGACTAGCGCCATCTGCGCTTGCGATATCCCCGCGCCGCCCTCCAACCGATGGAGCAACCATGTTCAAGACCACCCTGTTCACCGCAGCTGTGCTGTTGATCCTGTCCCATGCCGCCTGGGCGCAAGAGCTCAGCTGCACGGTTACTGCGACCGAGAAGAAGTTGGCCGGTGCCGCCAAGACCTCCTTCCTGAAGAAGTGCGAAAAAGATGCCACCGCTCGTTGTGATCTGGGCGCGCAGGAGAAAATGCTGGCAGGCGCTGCCAAGAACAGATTCACCAAGAAATGCATCAAGGATGCCGTCGGCAGCTGAGTCGTCTGAACAGACTCCGACCCTCCACCTAGAGTCGCCAATTGTGATCGAGTTCATGGCCTGTGCCGGCGCGCAGACAGTTTCTGCAGGATCTGACAGGCCGGATTCCCGAATCGAGGTGCCGAAACCGACAATGGACCCTGACTCTCATCATCAGGAGTCCACCTCCCTGAAAGGTGCCGTGACGCACCTGTTCGCCCGGCGCTGTCCGGGCATCTTTTTTGAAGTTCAACGCGTGACAGGTTGTCATCCCACTGGCGCATTCTCCTGACGCTGATCGCCTGCTGGTCGATCAGCGGCCTGCTGCACGCTCAGAGCTTACAGGGCCTTTTCGTGTCCATCGCGGAAGGCGACATTTTGACCGAGCTGGATGCACAGAAGGTACAGCACAAAGTTCGTCTGACAGGTATCGACACACCGGAGCGCCGTCAGCCATTCGGGCAACGCGCCCGAAAAGCCCTTTCTATCCTGATTTTCCAGAAAGATTTCTTGGTGCTCACTGAAAAGAAGGACCGCTACGGTCGCTGGGTGGGCAAAGGAATCAGTGACGGCCGGGAAGTGAACCACCTTTTATTGGTGGTCGATGGATGTGCCTGGGACAACAAAAAGTACGCCGTTGAACAGAGTTCATCTGACCGACTGCTCTATGCGAGTGCAGAGGAAGATGCGCGATCCCAGCGACGCGACCTGTGGTCGGACCCGCATGCAATTGCCCCCAGGAATTGGCGGGCGGGCTACAACATCCGCTAGCTTTTGCGCATGATCGCCATGAAGGGTGAGGCCTCCTTGCGGCAGGTTTATTTGCGCTTATGTGAGGTGGAGGGCGTACCGCCGAACTGGCGCCAGATGCTGCCCGAGCTAGCCGCTATCGCATCACAGTGACCCACTCAGCGACTGGATTTATCCTGAATTGAATAAATCAGGGACGACTATAAAGCGAGTACCAGAGACAGCGGGACGCCCAACTAGGCTTATTCTACAAAGCGGGCGCTCAGCGTTTTTCGTCACTTGTCAAGTGTTTGGGTCATCGGCACCTCTGCAGCTGTATCGGCCATATGGAGATGAGGACTTGATGCCGATCTTCATGCATCAATAAGAGCATGCATAAATCAATAGTCGAAGCAAAATGGCTACAACGAGAACGAGTTTACACCCACCATCTCCACTTGACGATCAAGATAAATCCCATGGGATTAAGCCAGTAGTCCTCGAATTGACAGGGAGACTCTCAATTGGCAAGATGCAAGCCATATCAACCCAGGAGTTAAACATGACACATCACGCACCAACCAATTTGCCAATGATTTCAAGTAATGTGCACGGCAAGGAACTTGCTCAACGCCTTATCAGATTAGAAACAAAACTCGTAAGAGGATTCGAAGAACTGGGAGTCAACATCGATGCGGAAACAGATTGGATCAGCATTGACGAAATGGCCGGGGAAATTCACCTACACACGCTTGGTCGATCCATAAAGGTGTTGCTCACAACAATGCACAAGCTTGGAGCAAGGAGATATGGTCAAGAATATGTAATTTATGTCAATAAGGCTTATTTCGGAACCATACTCTTCAATGATCCAAACAGCCCACAAACCACCCTCCAAAAGACTCAATAGAAAAAAGCCAACGCTTCAAAATCATACACACGGCGGATTCAAGTCTGAAGTGCAACACCCTGGGGTTCAATGAACGAGGGTGGAATGTTGCGGGCTGTTGAGCAGGAGTTCTCGATAGACCGCCAGCGGGGATCGTACGCCCAGACCTTTGCGAGGTCGGTTGTTGATCTGATCGGCAATGGCATCGAGTTGCTCCTGGCTGTAGCCTGAGAGATCGGTGCCCTTGGGCAGGTACTGACGCACCAGCCCATTGGTGTTCTCGTTGGAGCCGCGCTGCCATGGGCTGTGCGGGTCGCAGAAGTACACCGCGATTTCCGTGCGGCGGCTGAGCTCCTTGTGCATCGCCATCTCCCGCCCCTGGTCGTACGTCATGCTCTGGCGCATGGGCGCTGCGATCCCCAGCAGCTTGTCAGAGAAGGCCTGCATCACGTTGGCTGCGCTGGCAGGTTTGAACTCAGGCAGTTTGATGAGCATGAGCAGCCTGCTGGTGCGCTCGACCAAGGTGCCCACCGCACTGGCGTTGGCCTCTCCCTTGATGAGATCGCCTTCCCAGTGGCCCGGAAACTGCCGATCCTCAATCTCAGGCGGACGCAGGTGGATGCTCACCATGTCGGGGATCTGACCGCGCCGGTCTTGCCCTTTGCTGCGTGGCACGCGCTTGTTGTGGGCGTGGCGCAGGGTGGCGATCAGCTCGCGCTTGAGCTCGCCCACGGGCTGGGCGTAGATGCAGTTGTAGATGGTCTCGTGTGACACGCGGTGCTCATGGCCTCTGGGGAGGATGCAGGCCAGTGTCAGGGCAATCTGTTCAGGCGACCAGCGCTCGCCCAGAAAGTGGCGCATCAACCCGAACAGGATGCCATCGCGATGGAGCTTGCCCTGTGGGCGGCCTTGCAGGCGTCGCCGTCGGGCGCAGGCACGCGCTGTGGTGCTCGCGTAGCCTGCGGGCTGAGCGTTGCGCCGCAGCTCCCGGCTGATGGTGCTTGGTGAACGACCCAAGACTTGGGCCATGGCGCGAACGCTGTACTTTTGCTGGGCCAGACTGGCCAGGGTCACGCGGTCTTCAGGCTGAAGCTGTTGATAGCGCTTGGATGGGGTGCTTTGCATCTGCGGACCTTACTCGGTGGCAGGTGTTGCACTTCAGACTTGAATCCGCC
>NZ_JBVPZA010000012.1:0-128562 GCF_055703065.1 Hydrogenophaga sp. L310 | reverse complement strand
TGACCTTGCCCTCGTTTGGTGTAGCTCTTAGCCCGACGATTACGCGGCCTTTTTGCGCTGTGCCTCGTACCAGCGTTGCTCGAACTGCATCGGGCTGAGGTAGCCCAGCGAGGAATGAAGCCGGCGGTGATTGTAGAAAGCCATCCAGTCCATCACAGCCTGTTTGGCCTGCTCTCGCGTGGCGAACTTGTGCCCATGCACGCTGGCCGTTTTCAGGCGGCCCCAGAAGCTCTCGGTCGGCGCGTTGTCCCAGCAGTTGCCCTTCCTGCTCATCGAGGAACGCATCTTCCAGTCTTTCAAAGCATCCTGGAATTCGCCGCTGCAATACTGGCTGCCCCTGTCGCTGTGGAATATCAGACCAGTCGGCGGGCGCCGCCGCCACCACGCCATGGCCAGCGCGTCCTTGACCAGGCCCGCCTGCATGTGCGGCTGCAGGCTCCAGCCCACCACCTGACGGCTGAACAGGTCGATGACCGCAGCCAGGTACAGCCAGCCCTCGTCGGTGGCGATGTAGGTGATGTCTCCACTCCACAGCTGGTTGGGTGCCTCGGGGGTAAAGCGCCGCTGCACCAGGTCTGGTGCCACCGGCAGACTGTGGCGGCTGTCGGTGGTGACCACAAACTTGCGCTTGGTTCTGGCACGGATACCGTGCTGCTGCATCAACTTGCGCACCCTGTCCTTGCCCACCCGGATGCCCCTGGCCAGCAGTTCCTTGTGCATCCGAGGCCAGCCGTATTCCCCCTTGACCTCGGCGTGGATGGCGCGGATGTGTGCCAGCAGTGCTTCGTCGCTGTGGCGCCCGCCGGGCCTGCCAGCGATGTCCTGTGGGCGGCGCAGCCAGTTGAAGTAGCCGCTGGCGCTGACCTCCAGCACGCCGCAGGAGACGCTCACCGGGTACTGCTGCCTCATTTGGTGAATCCAGGCGTACCTCGCAGCGTGTCCTGCGCGAAGTACGCCGCGGCTTTTTTTGCGATGTCGCGCTCCATCCTCAGGCGCGCAACTTCCGCTCGCAAACGCGCTATCTCCATCTGCTCGGGCGAGACCCCCACGGCCTTGTTATCGCCCCCAGCGCCGCTCAACGCGCCTTTGGCTGCCTGGCGAACCCAATTGCCCAGACTGGCCTTGGGGATCCCCAACACCTTGGCCACCACAGCAATGGCCTGACCGGCGCTCACCTGACGGACCGCCTCCAACTTGAACTCCTGCGTGTACTGCGCACGCACCTGCTTTGCTGCTGTCATTCCTTGACTCCTTGTCGGTATTTTCAACAAGGACTAAGAACTCCACTTTTCAGGGGCAAGGTCATGCTGCAGGCCGCGCTGGCCTTCAACGCCAGCTCGTGTGCCTTGTCGAACTTCGCGCAAGACCAGGCGCCCGACGCCGAGACCCAACGCGCCATCACGCTCGACCTGGCCGCCGCCTGGCGCGAGTTCGCCATCGAGCTCAACGCCCGGTTGCTGCAGACCCATCCCGTGGCGGCGGTCAGCGTCTGAAACATCCATGAGCCAACCCATGCTGCACAGCGCCTTGTTGGGCCTGATCCAGAACGCCTGCGAATCGGTGCTGATCCTGGTTGAACAGCTGCAGCGCGAAGAGTTGATGCGTTCGCGCCTCACGCGCACCGAGGTGCAGCGCCAGCTCGCCACCCTGGCCGCCAGCGTGGCCCAGATCGAACCCGAACAGCGCGCCACCATGCCCGAGCTCGACTGGTCGGGCTGGGCGTTGATGCGCGTGCAGCTTGCCGGCCCACCCGGCGAAACGCTGAACGAAGCCCTGTGGTTCGCCAGCCAGTCGCTCGTGCCTGCAACGCTGCTGTGGTTGCGGGTGTACCGGCAGAGCCAGCCCGATCTGTTTCGCATGAGTCTGGCCTGAGGGTCTGAACGTACTGTGGTGTGCGGGGAGCCTTGCGGGTGCAGCACCTCGCGGCTGCGGCAGGCGCTGCCCGGTGGGGGCTCATCCGGGGTGGTCGGCTGCGCCGACTTCGCTGTGTCCGCCCGTCTGGGGTCGGCGCGGCCAAACTCGCGCCGTTCGCTGCGCTCTCTCTGCTCAGACAGTGGCCACGAGTCAGTCAACGAAGCGCGCACTGGCGCGCCCGGCCCCACACGGGCGGACACAGCCACCCCGGAACATCGCCCCCACCGGACAGCGCCTGCCACAACAAGAGACGGATGGGTATTCCAACGGTGGCGCTCCAACCCCCCTGTTTGCCAAGGCGTGTGCGCTCAGGCCGCAGCGCGCCATGTGAGGCGCCGAGAAGCGCAGGGGCCGTGGCCGCGCGCGCAGCGCGCTTCGTCATCTGACTTGTCGCACTTGTCTGAGCGGAGAGAGCGCAGCGAACGGAAGCGAGTTGTGCGACGGGCCGCGGCCGCGAGCATCGCAGGGAAGTCGGCGCACAGCGCCGACCGCCTCACCCAAGCGCTGTGGCCTGAGCGCGCACGCCTTGGCATCGCGAGGTGCAAGGAGCGAGATCTGCGTTCAACCAAATGAGCACAGAGAAGAGACAAACGTTCTCTTCAAAAGCTGGCCCACGTTTTGCAAACCAGACCAACAAGTCACGCAAACGTGGACGTTGTGTAGCAAAGCACACAACGCTGTCGAAAGACCCGTTGTTTATGTCGTGATCGATACAGGAGACCGTCATGTCCCAACCGTTGTACAACCCGCTACCCAACGACTGCCCCGCGCGTGGCCAAGCGGTGGCGTGGATGGAGGAACTGCCGTCCGACCTGGTCGGGCTGGTCGTGGCGCCGGTGAGCTTTGCCGTCGAGCGGGAATACGAAATCGTGGCCGACCGCAGCCTGGGCCTTGACGCCGAAGGCCAGGCCTGCTTCTGTGCCTTCCGCTACGTGCAGACGGCGCTGCGCTCGGACGATGACGAGATCTTTTACGAGGCCCCGGTCTACGCGGAAACCGTGACCGCCTGGCGCCTGCCCGACAACCGCTGGCTCGCCAGCCACAAGGTGATCGACCGTTTCGGCGCTGGCGCGGTCATCCCCCGGCTCTCGCTCAGCCGGGGCATGCCGCGATGAATGTGGCAAGCCAGCCCCTGATGGGCAAGCTGATGATCGACACCGCCATGGGCAGCTTCCTCGGCGACAAGCGCATCCGCCTGCTCGAAGCCATTGCCCAGCACGGCTCCATCCTGCAGGCCGCCAAGGCCGTGCCCATGGCCTACAAGGCCGCGTGGGACGCGGTGGACGACATGAACAACGTGGCGCCCGAGCCGCTGGTGCTGCGTGCCACCGGCGGGCGCAACGGTGGTGGCAGCGAGCTCACCGCCTTTGGCCGCCGCCTGATCGCCTTCTACCGCGCGCTCGAGCAGGAGTCGCAGGCCGCACTCGCGCGCCTGAGCGGCCAGCTGGCGCAGCGCGGTGAACCCGACATCGCCGAATTCCGACAGGTCCTCCGGAGGCTCACCATGAAAACCAGTGCCCGCAACCAGTTCGCCGGCCCCATCGGTGCCATCCGCACCGGTGCGGTCGAGAGCGAGGTCATCTTGAAGCTGGGGCCGTCGCTGGAGCTCACGGCCATCGTCACCAACGAGTCGGTGCAGAACCTCGGCCTGGCCGAGGGCCGCGACGTGCTGGCCTTCGTCAAGGCCTCGTCCATCGTGTTGGTGGTGGAAGAGGAGGGCGCGCGCGTCTCGGCCCGCAACCGCTTTCGCGGGATGGTGCAGAAGATCCACCACGGCCCCGTCAACACCGAGGTCACGCTGGACCTGCCCGGCGGCCACCACGTGCTCACCGCCGTGGTCACCGACCCGAGCGTCGAACGTCTGGGCCTCGCGGTGGGCCAGCCCGTCACCGCGATCTTCAAGGCCTCCAGCGTTTTCCTCGTCTCCACCGACTGAACTCCATTCGAACAAACCAAGGACCTTTCATGAAAGTCGCCATCGCCACCCACAAGGCCTGGAGCCAGGTCAGCGGCCACGCGGGCCAGGCCCGCGAGTGGCTGCTGTTCGATTGCCAGCCCGACGTGCCGATGCCCGAGCCGCAGCGCATCGCGCTCAGCAAGGAACAGCTGCCACACCACTTCAAGGACGACGGCCCGCACCCGCTGCACGGCGTGGACCTGTTGATCGCGGGCAGCGCGGGCGACGGCTTTCTGCGCCACATGGCGGGCTGGGGTGCGCAGGTGTTGCTGACCGGCGAGACCGACCCGCGCGCCGCGCTGCAAAAGGTGCTGGCCGGCGAGGCGCTGCCCGACACGCGCTTCGACGTCACCACCGCGCTGTGCAAGGTGCGCGACCTGTTTTCCCGTCATTGAGTTTTCTTTTTCCAAGGAGTGTTTCCGTGACGATCAAGCCTTTCATCTCTTCCCTTCTCGCCGGCCTGTTGCTCGTTGTCTCAACGGCCCGCGCCGACGAAATACCGGTCGCCGTGGCCGCCAACTTCACCGCGCCGTTCAACAAGATCGCGGCCGAATTCGAAAAAAATACCGGCCACAAGGTGCTGTCGTCCTTCGGCTCCACCGGCAAGTTCTACGCGCAGATCAAGAACGGCGCGCCGTTTGAAATATTGCTCGCAGCCGACGACGAAACGCCAGCGAAGCTGATCAAGGAAGGCGCCGGGGTGGCCGGCAGCCAGGTCAGCTACGCCATCGGAAAGCTGGTGCTCTGGTCGGCCAAACCGGCGGTGGTGGACGCCCAGGGCGAGGTGCTCAAGCGCGGCGGCTTCGATCACATCGCGCTGACCAACCCCAAGCTCGCGCCCTACGGCGCTGCCGCCGTGGAAACGATGAAGAAGCTCGGCGTGCACGGCAGCCTGTCACCCAAATTCGTGACCGCCGAAACCATCACCCAGACCCACCAGTTCGTGAGCAGCGGCAACAGCCTGCTCGGCTTCGTGGCGCTGTCGCAGGTGCTCAAAGACGGCCAGATCGAAGGGTCGGCCTGGGTGGTGCCAGCCAACCTCTACACGCCCATCCGGCAAGACGCGGTGTTGCTGACCCCGGGCAAAGACAAGGCCGGAGCGGTCGCGCTGCTGAAATACCTGCAGGGCGCCAAGGCCCGGGCGGTGATCAAAGCCTACGGCTACGAGCTGGGCCAGTGAGCACCATGCCGGCCGCGCTGAGCGACGACGAGCTGAGCCGCCTGCTGCAGGACGACACGCCCTGCGGCGACCTCACCACCGAGAGCCTGGCCATCGGCGCGGCAGCGGGCCGGCTGGACTTCACCGCCCGCGCGCCCATGGTGGTGTGTGGCACGGAAGAGGCGGTCCGGCTGTTCGAACTGGCCGGCGCGCGCGTGCACCTGCTGGCCGGCTCGGGCACCGCGCTGGCCGCGGGCGAGAAGCTGCTCATTGCCGAAGGCAGCGTCGCCCAGCTGCACCGCGCCTGGAAGACCGCGCAGACCCTGGTGGAGTGGGCCAGCGGCATCGCCAGCTCGGCGGCGGCCATCGTGGGCGCAGCGGGGGGTGTGGCCGGCGGCGTGGCCGTGGCCTGCACGCGCAAGAACGTGCCCGGCACCAAGGCCATGTCGGTGAAAGCGGTCAAGGCCGGCGGCGCCGTGATGCACCGGCTGGGCTTGTCCGAGACGCTGCTGCTGTTCGCCGAGCACCGCCTGTTTCTGGACGAGGCACCGGCGCACACGGTCGCCCGCCTGCGCCGCGCCCAGCCCGAAAAGAAGATCGTGGTCGAGGTGGGCGACGGGGCCGAGGCACAACGCTGGGCGCAGGCCGGGGCCGACGTGTTGCAGCTCGAAAAGTTCAGCCCCGCCGCGGTGGCCGACTGCCGCCGCGAGATCGACGCCTTGCCAGCCCGGCCCCTGCTAGCCGCGGCCGGCGGCGTGCGGGCCGACAACGCCGCCGCCTATGTGGCCGCAGGTGCGGACCTGCTCGTGACGTCGGCGCCGTTTGCCGCGCCACCGCGCGACGTGCAGGTTCATTTCTTCCAGCGCTGAAGGACGCCCCATGCTCACCCCTGATGACCTCGCCGCCGTCTGGCTCACGGTCAAGCTCGCCGGCCTCACCACCGTGCTGCTGCTCGCGCTGGGCACACCCGTCGCCTGGTGGCTCGCGCGCACGCCCTCGCGGCTGAAGGGTCTGGTGGGTTCGGTGGTCACGCTGCCGCTGGTGTTGCCGCCGGCGGTGCTGGGCTTTTATCTGCTGGTGCTCATGGGCCCCGAGGGGCCGGTTGGCCGGCTCACGCAGGCGCTCGGCCTGGGCCTGTTGCCCTTCACCTTTGCCGGTCTGGTGGTGGCCTCGTGCCTGTATTCCATGCCCTTCGTGGTCCAGCCGCTGCAGCAGGCTTTTACCGCCATCGGCCGCGCGCCCATGGAGGCGGCGGCCACGCTGCGCGCCTCGCCACTGGACGCGTTTTTCACCGTGGCGCTGCCGCTGGCGCGGCCGGGTTTCATCACGGCAGCGGTGCTGGGCTTTGCCCACACGGTGGGTGAGTTCGGTGTGGTGCTGATGATCGGCGGCAACATCCCGGGCAAGACGCAGGTGCTGTCGATGGCGATCTACAACCACGTGGAAGCGATGGAATACGACAACGCGCACTGGCTGGCCGGCGGCATGCTGGTGTTCTCTTTCGCCGTGCTGCTGTTGCTCAACAGCCGGGGCTGGAACCGCACAGCATGAGCATCGAAGCCCGCTTTCAACAAAGCTTCCCTGGCTTCACGCTCGACGTGGACCTGCAACTGCCCGGCCGCGGCGTGACCGCGCTGTTCGGCCCCTCGGGTTGTGGCAAGTCCACGCTGCTGCGCTGCATCGCCGGCCTCAACGCCGCGCCCAGCGGCCGTTGCGTGGTCAACGGCGAGGTCTGGCAGGACGGCGCGCAGGGCCTGCCCACGCACCAGCGGCCGCTGGGCTACGTGTTCCAGGAGCCGCAGCTGTTTGCGCACCTGAGCGTGAGCGCGAACCTGCAATACGGTCGCAAGCGCACCGCAGGCGCGGCCCAGCAGGTGGCGTGGAGCAGGGCCATCGAGCTGCTGGGCATTGGCTACCTGCTGGAGCGCCGCACCGCCGGGCTCTCGGGCGGCGAACGCCAGCGCATCGCCATCGCGCGCGCGCTGCTCACCAGCCCGCGCCTGCTGCTGATGGACGAGCCGCTGGCCGCGCTGGACCTGGCGCGCAAGAACGAGTTCATGCCCTACCTGGAGCGCCTGCACCGCGAGCTGGACGTGCCGGTGATCTACGTGAGCCACGCGCCCGACGAGGTGGCGCGGCTGGCCGACCACATCGTGGCGATGGAAGCGGGCCGGGTGCTGGCCTCGGGCCCGCTGGCCGAGGTGTTGTCGCGGGTCGATCTGCCCATCCGCCTGGGCGAAGACGCGGGCGTGGTGCTGGAGGGCGTGGTGGTCGAGCGCGACGCGGCCTGGAGCCTGGCCCGGGTGGCGTTTCCGGGCGGCTGCCTCTGGGTGCGCGATGGCGGGCAGACCCAGGGCGCCACGGTGCGCATCCGCATCCTGGCGCGCGACGTGAGCCTGGCACTGTCGCCCGCGACCGACACGAGCCTGCTCAACAGCCTGCCGGTGGTGGTTGACCAACTGGCCGACGACAGCCACCCGGCGCTGGCCTTGTGCCGCCTGCGGGTGGGGACGTCGTCGTCGCTGCTCGCGCGGTTGACGCGGCGCTCGGCGGCCAGCCTCGGGCTGGCACCGGGTCAGCCCGTCTGGGCCCAGATCAAGGCGGTGGCCTTGATCGGTTAGGGCAGGGTTGAGAGGGGGTGGGGCGAAAGAGGCGTTGGGTGCTCGGAGAACTCGGTCAGGAAAGATTGTGCAAAATCACAGGATTGAAGCAGAAGTTATGCCAGCTTCATAGGAAAAACAAACAAAATTAACGACTTGCGTATTTAACTGGATTAAGTTCGGTAGATTGCCCCCCGGCACGGGGCTTTGATGCGATAGCATCAGAACAGTTTTGAGTTACAGGATTGACTATGCCCCACCCAATCGTTCCTTTTCTTGCCATGACTCTTGTAGTTGCCGGATGCGTCACACCGCCGGAAGACCACGGGAGGTATTTCCAAATGTACAAAGGTAGAGCCATAGTGACGGAGGTAGATAACCTCACCGCCGCTGGATGCAGAGCGTTCAAAAATGAACTCGAAAGGCAGGACGTGTCGAAGGGTCGTACCCAGGAAGGAACTGTGCATACCTGCTCTTCTGAGTCAACGCCTAGGAGCGCCCTCCCTGTGAAGGCCACTTTGAGTCATGCGAGTGATGAAAGAACCTTGGAAATGTGGGTATGGTCAATGGCTGCTTGTCAAAACATCGCATCTGAAGAGATGAAGAAAGACAGCAAGGCGAAGGTTGTTTGTGAGGTCGAAAAGTAATGATCCCTCGCTCCCCGGCACGGGGCTTTGATGCGATAGCATCAGAACAGTTTTGAGTCGCAGGATTGATCATGCACCACCCAATCGTTCCTTTGCTTGCCATGACTCTTCTAGTTGCCGGATGCGTCACATCGCCGGAGGGCCGCGGGCGGTACTTTCAAATGTACATAGGTGGAGCCATAGAGACGGAGGTGGATAGCCTCACCGACGATGGATGCGGAGTGCTAAAAAATGAGTTCATCAAGCAGCGCGAATTGGCGAAAGCTGATACGACACGAACCGAGCTCACTTGCTCTTCTGAGCCAACGCCTAGGCGCGCCCTACCTGTGAAGTACACGTTGAGTTATGCGAGTGAAGCGAAACCTTGGACGATGTGGGTATCGTCAATGGCTGAGTGCCAAAAGGTCGCTTTCGACGAGATGAAGAAAGACAGCAAGGTGAACGCCACTTGTGAACTCGAAAAGTACTGATCCCTCGCTCTCCTGGATTATTCCAGGGCCGACGTTAGTTGTTATCAGTCGCAGGATTTACTATGAACCACCCAATCGTTCCCTTGTTTCTCATGACTCTTTTCATAGCAGGATGCGTTACACCACCAGAAGGCTACGGGCGGTACGTTCAGATGTACAAGAACGGAGTCATTGCAATGGAGGCCGATGCCATCACCAACAGGGAATGCAGAGCGATCACAAACGGGCTAAAAAAGCAGGAAGTGTTGAAGGACGACCAAGGAGAAGCCGTATTCATATGCTCTTCTGAGCCAACGCCAAGGAGCGCCCTACCTGTGAAGTACACATGGACGTACGCGAGCGCTGCGAGACCTTCGACGATGTGGGTGTGGTCAATGGCTGCTTGTCAAGAAATCGCTGCCAAAGCGAAGGAGGAGGACGGCAAGGTGAAGACTGCTTGTGAGGTCGAAAAGTACTGACTCTTCGGACCCAGTTGCCCGGCGAAACAAACAACGCAACGTTGCCACCGACGGCTTTAAGAACAAGAATCCAAGCCGGGTCAGAGCTCCTCGTTCGGGGCCATTCGCGTTGGCGACACATGCTCAGTGAATACCCAGGTGTTGCCGTCCCGTTTACCTTCTACACAGCGTAGATCATCGTCTTGGTACCCCATGTCCGCACAGCCGTTGTAGGCAGAGTGCTCAAACCCGTAGTGAACGCGTACGGACTGTTCATCAAACTCTACGGATTCCAACGTGATGCTATTCACCGTGGCGCGAGCATCCTGCACATCTAGATCAAGCGCTTCTCTTAGCTGGCCGGGGTTGCCTTCGTGATCGTCTTCGATCAACTCCCTGGAGTAGTCTTCCAGCATGGAATTGACGTGTTTGCCGGAATATCGATGCGAATCTCTTTAACCATGATTCCTCCTTTGAACGGTAGTGAAAGGATGCATGCTATGGGTTTGACGTTTATGCGATGTATACAGCTGAAACTCGGCTGCCTCCATAGAAGTGAAGCCGTATGAATGTCTTTTTTTTCAATCTTGACGAACTGATAAGAGGACACATCAGGGGCGCTAATCGATCAGACTCTTGGCATATAAAGTGAAGTCCATATACATCCTTATAGACGGTTATGAGCAGTCACCAATGGACTTTCTGATAATCCCTGCGCTCCAATAGGAATGAACGCAGCGAGCCCAAGCAGATGAATCCGAAAAAGACAGGTATGTGCACTTGCGCGGCGAAACTTCATGCCTACATTGGCGAGGATTTTTACTACCGGTACATTTCTCTTGCACTTTTTTGATTACCTTTTCCAGGAATTTTTGATTCTGCATGTCGTCAGTAAAAATGGATTTGGAAACCAAAAACACTATTGCAAAAATAGCCAATTTGGCTTTCATCGCTGTGACCTCATGGCGTTTAGTTTGGAGCAACCAAAAACCTGTTGTTCATCGAAACTGATTTCGTCGTCGATTTTCATCCCCTTAAATTTGACATCTGACACCTGCTCGAAGCCCATGATTTTTCCCACAATCTTGCCGTTCAAAGTGACTGCCTCTACCTTGCATAGGACCGTGATGCTGTCACTTTTCAGGGTTACGCTATCTCCGATTTCGACGGTGCTCGGGGTACTTATTCCAACGAAAATAATCCCACGACCATCGAGCCGCGATTCAAGGGTGTCAGATGATAAGAGTTTCATAGTCAATTCCTTTTAAGGGTTACCGTTGGAGGTGGAAAGAGCGTTAGGGTCTTGCATTTTGCCCAGTCGAAGCAAAAGGCAAGACCTGATTCCCAATCTTTTGACTCGAGCGAAAGGTTCGGCGTTGCCGCGCGCTAATGCAGCGACTGTTCATCAGAGTCCTCATCCTCAATTGGAAAGAGTAGATTTGCCAGTTCCTCTCCAGCTGCTGACATGGTCGCGTGTTGTTCCTCGTTCATCTTCGAGCGCACTTCCTGTGCGACATAGATGTATCTTGCTAAATTGCCTCCTTTAAGTAGGAAGTCGAGCGTAGTCACCGCACGCCAAGCCAGCATGAAGACGGCTTCTGCAATATCTCGTGTTACAGCGTCGTTGGGTGTGAGAAACCCATTGTCAACAGGTTGGGAGTAGAAACCTACTTGCTTCCAATGGTCAAGCTTCGAGAAACCCTCACCACCCAGGAGATCAAACACAGCATTTCCGCGATCCTTCAAGTCTTTAGCACTAATTGCGACTGCTTGCATGAAGCGCTTCTCTGTAGAGTAGCGGGGATCTACTGATGCAATGTTATTCAGCAGAAGCGGCAGCAGTTCTAGAGCTGAAAGTTTGGCGGCATGGCTCTTGAGTGACTTGGAAAATGCCTTTGCTCTGTGGTCGTCAGGTCGAGCGTAAAGCAATCCGTCGGCGCAGAAGAGTTTTCCAATCTCTTCTAACGCGAGTACTGAAAGCGAGAGCGTTCGAGCAATGTGCCCGTGATCGAAAAGCAGTTTCGCCTCTGTTACCAGATCTTGGGCGTTTGTCCAGCATGCTCGGAATGCATCCTCGACGAAGTCAAGGCTGTTTCTGTAGTGACGGCGATCCATAATTTTCTTTGCTAGGCCTAACGTGTTATCGAAATGCGGTGATGCCGTATAATATGGGGTCTAATTTTAGGCATAACATTCGTGCGATTCGCATAGTGCAGTTTCTCTCGGGTAATTGGTCAATTGTTTTCAGCATCATTCTGCGCGATGCTGCATTTAACCCGCATTAACAAGACCGAGAAAGAAGTCAAACTGGTCGCTCGAAATGTACCCCGCTTATTTTGGTCGTGTGTGCAATGTATCTGCGATGGGCGCATGGCCCTTCCGCCGAGAATGCCTACGCCAAGGCCTCAGCGAGCCACCGCGCCAAAGCCTGCCTCCGTGGCGGCGCGGTGTTTCGGGTGCCATGGCCGTGCACCGTGCACACCGCGCAGCTCATCAGCTTTGCGCAGCGGCATTCGCAGGTGATGCTGAGTCCCAACCTACGACTGGGCCCCGCCACCCGCCACCAAGCCAAAAGCCTCACGCAGCAGCAGCAGCTCCGCCATGTTGCTGCCGCGCAGTTCGCTCAGGGCTTTGAAGCTGCCGCCCATGGCGGCGATGGCGGGCTTGGGCGCGTCGGGCGTGGTGAAGCGCAGCAGGTGCACCCGCAGGGGGCCTTCGACGGTCTGGAACCAGGGCTGGAATGCGGTCACTTCTTCGATGTCGTCGGGGTTCAGGTCGCTGCCTTGCAACACGGCGGCGATCAGGGCCGCGCTGTCGATGGCCGCGGGCTGTTGATCTGGCGGGCTGCTCAGGGCTTGTGCGCCCTCGGGCAAGGCCTGCGGCCAGAGCATGCCGTGCGCCCAGCGCGGGAACACCAGGGCGTGGCTGTAGTCGTCAAAGTGGCAGAGGATGACGCGGTGGTGGCGTTGAATGTCGGCGAGGGTGGTCATGGTGGTGTGGGGGTGTGACAGCAAAAACCTTCAGCGGTAGCCTTCTTCGCGCAGCACCTGGTGCACGACCGGGCGCGCGCGCAGGCGCTCGAACAGGGCCTGGCAGCGCGGCGGCAAGGCCAGGTCGGTCTTGCTGGCCCAGAAGAAGACATAGAACAGGGCCGCGTCGGCGATCGTGAAGTCGGCGCCCATCGCGTAGCCGGTCTCCGGCAGGCCGGCTTCGATCACGGCAAAGGCTTCGCGCACGATGCGCCTGCCTTCCGCCGTGATTGCGGTCGTCCACTGCGCGGTGTCGGAAGCGCTCAGCCCCTCTGGCATGTAACGCTCGGTGGTGAAGATGCGCGTGAAGCCCTGGCCGTGCACCGTGTCCACCGCGTAGTCCATCAGCTCCAGCGTGCGCGCGGCCACCAGCGGGTCGTCGCTCAGCAGGCGCTTGCGTGGGTGGCGCCGCGCCAGCCAGTAGGCGATGGACTGGAAGCTGGTGAGGGCGCTCCCGTCGTCGAGCACCAGCGTCGGGATCGTGCCCTTGGGGTTGATCGCCAAGTAGGCGGGCTGGCGGTGGTCGCCTGCCTGCAGGTTGACGATGTTCACCTGGAACGGCAGCTCCAGCTCTTCGAGCAGGATGTGGATGCCGGTCGTGCACGAGCCGGGCGTCATGTGGAACTGGAGGGTCATGCGCGTCGGGAGTGCAAGACCCGCGCCATGCCCGTTCGGGCGGCCGGGCTTGCACGCCACTTGCTAATTGAGAGCCGTTCACCGGTGCGAGGGCCTGCCGCGTGCCCGCGCCTGTGGCCTTTGTGCCGGTTCCTGTCCGGTCCTGTGTCGGCTTTGTCTGATAGCGCCCATGGTTTTTGCTCCGCCCCTCAACACCGACGACCTGCGCCGCTGGCGCAGCTGCGAGCGCCGCTTCTGGTTGGCGCGCCGCCAGCTGCAGCGCGGCGTGGCGGCGCCTGCGCCGGCACCCACACCGGAAGCCGCGGAGCCGGCGCCCGCCACGGGCCTGGACGTGGCCCTGCGCGCCTCGTTCCCGCACGCCGACACGGTGGCCGCGCCGCAAAGCCCTGCGCAATGGCTGCAGGCCGTGCGCCACACCCTGAACTGCCTCGACAGCGACGCCGAGCCCCCCGAGGGCTGGGCCGTCCTGGGCGCCTGCCTGACCAGCGAAGACCGCGCCCAGGTGCGCATCGACGTGTTGACCGCGGGTGAACACGGGCTGCGCCTGTTCAAGCTGCGCTACGCGACCGTGGGCGACGACACCGACGTGGACACGGTCGCGCTCTGGACCCACGTGGCCGCGCGCTGCGGCTTCGCGGTGCAGAGCGTGGGCCTGCTGCTGGTGGACACGGACTTCGTCTACCCCGGCCACGGCTGTTACGCCGGCCTGTTCCGCGAGGTGGACCTGGGCCCCGTGCTCGGATCGCGCCCGGTGGCCGAATGGCTGGACGCGATGCGCCAGTGCGAGCGCGGCTCCGAACCCGAGGCCACGCCCGGAGCGCATTGCCACCAGGGCAGTGGCTGCGAGTTCGCGGCGAACTGCAAGGCCTGTGTGCTGCCGGCCACAGCCGAACATTCAGAGACCAGCCTCGACATCCTGGGGCGCGAAGCGGCGGCCGAATGGCGCGCCGCCGGCCACCACAGCGTGATGAGCCTGCGCCCCGAAGACATCGCGCCGCCGCGCCAGCGCCGGGCCGTGCGCGCGGTGCAGCAGGGCGCGCCGCTGCTGGAGCCCGAGGTGGGCGCGCTGGCGCAAGCCTGGCCCTACCCGCGCCACTGCCTGCGCTTTGACACCATCGGTCTGGCCGTGCCGATCTGGCCCGGCACCCGGCCTTACCAGACGCTGCCGTTCCAGTGGAGCTGCGCGGTGCAGGCCGCGGACGGCGCGTGGAGCGACCACCACTTTCTGGCCGAAGCCCAGGGCGGTGACCCGCGCCGGGCGTTTGCGCTGTCGCTGCTGGGCGTGCTCGGCACCTCGGGCGCGGTGCTGGCCTACAACGCGGGCTTCGAGCGCAATCGCATCCGTGAGCTCGCGCAGTGGTTCGACGATCTCGCGCCTGCGCTGGAGTCGATCCTGCCGCGCATCGTCGATCTGTTCCAGATCGCACGCAGCCATTACTACCACCCGGTCATGGCGGGTTCGTGGTCGTTCCGCTCCATGGCGCGCGCCGTGGCGCCCGGGCTGGCGATGGACATCGTGCTCGACCCTGCGCTGGGCGCGGGCACCGGGCGCTCGGCGCGGGCCGTGTTTGCGCTGATGCAGAAGCCCGGACAAAGCGCCACCGTGCGCGCGGCCTGCCGGGCCGCGCTGCAAGCCCATGGCCAGCGCGAGACGGAGGTGCTGCGCCGCCTGCTGGCGCTGTTTGAACAAGCCGGAACCGCTCCATGAACACCGTTGCCACCGAACACTTGCCCTTGAGTGTCGAGGACTTCACCGCGCTGGAGGTCTGGCTCAGCGTGCGGCGCCAGTCTTTCCCCGAGACGCCGGACTGGGAGTTCTGCGAAGGCTTCATGGCAGCCCTGGTCTGCTGCCGTCGCGCCATCGCACCCAGCGAATACTGGCCCCGCCTGCTGGGCCTGGCCGCCGATGCCGTGCCCGCCAATGTGTCATCCCTGTGGGCGCGGCGCTCGGCGTTGGTGGAGCAGGCGCTGGACACCCGGGTGAGCGCGCTCGACGACCCCGCGGCCTACCAGCCCGAGCTGGGTGAGAGCGATGACGCGTTTGCCCAGCGCTGGGCGCAGGGCTTCATGGCCGCCGTGGCCGCCTGGCCCGAGGAGTGGGCCGGCCCGCGCAACGCCCAGGCGCAGCAATGGCGCGAGGCGGCACTGAAGCTGTTGCGCGCGCTCACGCTGCCCGACACCGGCGCGCCCACGCTGCACGCGTACGAAGACCAGCAAGGCCCGCCCCGCGTGAGCGCCGCGCGTTTGCAGGACGTGGGCGATGGCATCTGGGCGGTCTACAACCTGCGCGAAACCTGGAAGCGCCTGGGCCCGCGCGTCGAGACGGTGAAACACGCTGCGGCGACACCGGGCCGCAACGATGCTTGCCCTTGCGGAAGCGGGAAGAAGTTCAAGAAGTGCTGTGGTTGAGCAAGGGAGGGTAGTTCACACAGTGCAGGGTTAGCCATCGGCAGCCTAGTTTGCTGATTTTCCTGATGCGGACCATGCGACAAATGCACCTTCTCCCGATATGTAAGCAACATCTTTGACTTTGAAACGGAAAACACCGGGCAACTGATCAACCAGGGAGATGGTGCCCGTTCCCTTGACAAAATTGATTTTCAGATTGGGAGGATGCGCATAGGGGCGAGGGTAGTACACAGTGAAAATTTCATCATCGCGGGCACTGACTTGCACTGTGTCACTCTGGATAAACCCGGATGGTGCTGCAGGTGTCCAGAGGAAAACACCGAGTGTTAGAACTAAAAACCCTGCAACAGTAGCCCAAGCATGTCTTCGATATTTCACTTCTCTGTGAAATATATTCGGCCAAATCGCATAGACGAATGCAGCAAGTGATGCTGTGCCGAACGAAATTTGAAGTAGATCCCACATGACGATTCAATGGCTAACGTTAGGTATGAGAGGCGGCCGAGAGCGGTAGCCATTGGACGTCACCCTCGAGGGAAGGGTTTGGCGTCACCGGGCATGCTCCGTGACAAAGCGAAGCACTCCCGCAACCATGCTTTCAACTTGATCTCGTGTGAACTCCGAGAAGTTGCCATGCGCCGCGTAGTTTCTCAGCGCCGCCCAAGCCCGCAGTTCCTTCGCCTGCAATTCGTTGAAGACCCCTCGCTTCTTAAGCGAATCAATGAGCGCGTTCATGCCTAGCGGTGCGCCTCTATCGTTGGCCGTTGGCTCTGCAGGAGACTGGGCATCGCAGAGCGTTCTTAGAGAGCGCTCAAGGGAGGCCCCTGCGATAACAGCCGCAGCTATGTGATTTGGTTCATCTCTTGAGCCCGAGAGAACGGCCGAGGCCTGTTCTAGGTAATCCGAGAGAACTTCCGCCTCAATCTGCATCGCAAGGGCGTCTAGCGATCCGGTCTCGAGTTCTTTTCGCACAGATCGTAGAAAGCCGACCAAAAATTCGATCTTTGTAGGCTCGCTGCCGAGTGTGTGAAGGCTGTCGACGGTCTTTCGAAGGAGGCTTGATCCAGGGACAACTTGATCTAAGACGGCGATGCACGATGTGCGCCACTCGATGAACTCTGGCTTGCTTGCTAGGTTGAAATGTTGGTAGGTACTCTCCCCTGAAAACAGGTTGGAGCTGGTCTGGCGGGAATGCTGCTTCATCGGCATGCCGGCGCCAGCTGCGACCAACTCATCGATTCGCGCTATGTATTTTGCTTTGATGCGTTCGGCAAGTGCCATGAAGGTTCCTTGTGACAGCTAACTTTGATTAAACCGGTAAGACACCGGACAACCAGAGATTGGTCGACAAATAAAGTCGCATGGCATCCTCAAAATTGATTTCAGATCAAGCCTGTGCCGCATTGCATTGCATTGCGCTGCGAACAGGGTTAGTAGATCCGCCAGAAATGACTGGGTTTGAGACCCATCAGCGAGATGGAAGAGCAGCCAAGTAGCCGCGCACCAGTCTACTCTGGCGTGCTGACTATATTCTGCAAACCTTGCTAACCAAAGCAGCTGCAACTATGCCTTTGTGGCACTGAACCCGGGCTCAACTCTGGGTCGATGCAAGGCTGTCGCAGGCAGCCAAATCCGCCTGTTATTCACCCGCGTAACCCACTCACCGCGGCATCTCGTCAAACCCCGCCGCCATGGCCTCGCGCTGTTCCAGATCCACCGCCGCCTCCGCCAGCGGGTCGGCGCCTTGTAGCCAAGCAGCTTGAGCGTCCGGCGCGTCCAGCGCCAGCAACAGGGCGTGGTTCAGTTCGTAGGCGCCCCAGGCCAGGCCCTGCTGGCGCAGGGCGGCCTGCAAGGCCGACTGCAGCAGCATGCGCACCATCCGGTGCGGCCCGGAAAACGGCACCTCGCTCGCGCGCCCGGCCGCGGCGTCCACGCAGGCGCGCCGGTCGTGCGAGGCGTGGCCGCGGCAGGCCAGTGGTCGCGCGCGGTGGATCAGGCACACGCCTTTCACCACGAAGGCGCAGCGCCGGTGCATCGCCACGCGCGCCGTTTCGTCCTGGCCCCGGGTGGCGGCATCGATCTCGCGCACGGCGGTGATGAGGTCGATGCCGTGGCCCGCCAGCGTCGGCGCGGTGGCGCGCAGGTAGTTGGCCAACACGAACACCTCGGGCGCGAGCGCGGTCACGCGCAACTCGCAGCAGCTGGCGCAGCCCTTGCCGCAAGCCACGGGTGGCTGGCCCTCGCACTGGATAGCCACGTTGCCATCGAAACTGTCCCAGGCCTGCAGCAGCGCGGCCTCCGGGCCGTCGGCGGCGAGCGTGTGTTCAAAGGCACCGCGCTGCTCGCGGAAGAAGGCTTCGGCCCCGTGCTCGGCGGGGGTGGTCTGGTCTGGCATGGGCAAAACTTTCAGGCTTTCAGGCTTTCAGGCCGCCACCGGTGTGTCCAGCACCGCCTTGAGGTTGAGACTCATGTTGGTCTTGGTCGCGTCGGCGTAGGGGCAGATGCCTTTGGCGCGTTCCATCAGGCTGTCGGCCGTGACCTGGTCCAGCGGGCCGGCCAGCGTGGCCGTGAGGCTGAGCGCCATGCGGTAGGCGCCTTCGAAGTTGACGTACATCGACAGCGTGGCCTCGACGTAGCAGCCGCGCAGCGGCAGCTTGTCGGCTTTGGCGATGTGGCGGATCGAGTGTTCGAAGCAGGCTGCAAACGCGCCCGCGAACAGCATCTCGGGGTTCGGCCCCTCGCCGCTGCCGCCCATCTCCTTGGGCACCGCGAGCTTGAGCTTGAAGCTGCCGTCTTCGCTCTGCACCTGGCCCCCGCGACCGCCCTGGGTCAGCATCGTCGTTTTGTAGATCAGGTCCATGTCAAACGCTCTTTCCTTTGAGCAGCCGCGCCTGTTCGGAGGGGCTGTAGTGGTTGAAGTGGCCCTGTGCCGCAGCGAGGCGGCGGTTGGACATGCGGATGGATTCGATCTTGCCGGCCGGGGCGATGCGCGAGACGCACTTCTCCAGCTCCGTGCTCGCACAGTGCGGGCAGGTGGGCACTGTGCTGGCGCGCACCAGCAGCTCGAAGTCGGCCTGACAGGCCTTGCAGTGGTAGTCAAACATGGGCATGTTGGCCTCCGGTGGGGGTGGAACAGGATGTGGTGGGCGAGGCGCAGCCTTCGAGCGAGGTCGGGCGCTGTGCGGAGGGCTCCAGTCCGACCCAGGCCGTCACCGCTGCGGTGTCGAACCCGACGTGGTGGCTGCCGTCGGCGGTGTTCAGCATCAGTGGGCGGCGGATCAGCAGCGGCTCGGCGATCAGCAGGGCGAGGGCGGTTTGGGCGTCCAGTGCCTCGGGCAGCACCTCGCCGCTCTTGATACGCGGCGCGGCACGGTTGAACCACTCGGGCACGGGCAGGGGCGCAAGAAACGCCAGCAGGGCCTCGGCGGTCCAGTGCGCGGTCAGCAGGTTGCGCCGCTCCAGCGTGTGGCCGGCGGCCTGGAGCGTGGCGCGCTGGCGCGCGTTGCCGCCGCAGCCGGGCTTTTCATAAAAAACAAGGTGGCTCATGTGGGGCTTTCGCTGGGGATGGGTTGGCGCGCCGGGCGCAGCAGGCGCAGGCATTCCACGCTGGCGGCCATGTCGAGCGCGCTGAAGTCGTCCTGCGTGCGCAGGCTGGCGTCGGCGCCGAGCGCGAGCAGCTGGCGCAACACGGCGGCCTTGCCGCTGCTGGAGGCGTACATCAGCGCGGTGGCGCCGGTGGTGTTGGTCTGGTCGATCGGCACGCCCGCGCGCACCAGGCGCTCGATGCCCGAGAGATCACCGTGCACGCAGGCCAGCCAGAGCGCGTTGTTGCCGTCGCGGTTGACCGCGCCCAGCGTCACGCCGTGGTGGATCAGCGCGTTCACGATGGCAGCGTCGCCGCGCCAGGCCGCGAGCATCAGGGGCGTGTTGCCGTGTGCGCCGCGCGCATCGGGGTCGTCAAAGCCTTCGGCGCGCAGCCAGTCCGACAGCGCCTGCGTCGGTGGTTTGCGCGGCGGCGCGGGTGGAGGCGGCGCGGGCGCCGCGGGGGCCGGTGCGTTCTGCGCCGCGATCCAGGCCGTCTGGCCGCCGATCAGGTCGCTGACCTCGGTGAAACCGAAGTCGGCAAACATCTGTGCCCAGGTCTGGCTGGCGTTGCCGTGGTAGCAGTAGATCAGCACCGGGCGCGTGCGGGCGGTGCGCAGCAGCAGGGTGTCCTGGTTGTCGCTGCAGAGCCGCACGGCCCCGGGCCAGCCGTCGCGGGCATGGCTGGCGGCGTCGCGCGTGTCGAGCAGCAGGGCGGTGGGGTGGGCCGCGCACCAGGGGCCAAGCTCGGCCACGGTGAGTCGGCGGAAGACGCGTTGGCCTTTCATGGGCGGGGCTCCGGGTAGGGGGGTGTGCTGGCGATGCGCGCGTCCGTCACCGGGTGGCCGACGCTGAAGTGGTAGAGCACCTGCCAGGCCTCGGTGCCCGGGGCGCCCAGGCCGAGCAGCTCGCGCACCGGGTCGTCGAAGAAGCAGCCGATGCCGGTGCCGCGCAGGCCGGCGGCTTCGGCTTCGAGGTAGAGCACCTGGCCGATCAGGCCGGCCTCGCGCAGGCGCTCGCGGTAGCGCCAGGGCTGCTCGCTGTCGCTCGACGGCAGCTCGGCCAGCAGGGCGATCACGAACACCGCGTCGGCACCGATGGCCTGGTGGCAGGACAGGGTGCGCAGCGTGCCGGCCAGCGCCGGGTTGAGGGCCAGCTCGACCAGCGGCAGCTCGGTGGGACAACCTTCGACCGGCTTCCAGGCCAGCTGGGGCAAGGCGGTTTGCAGCCGAGCCTGGGCCGTGGTGTTGCGCGGCAGCAGGTAGGCGCCGGGCGTGAGGCCGTCGACACGGTGGGCAAACAGGATGGCGTGCACCTGCGCGGTCTGGCCCATGTCCCACGGCAGCTGGCCGGCCGGCATCAGCGCGGCGAGCAGGGGCCAGAGGGTGGCGGTGTGTGTGCGTGCGCTGCGGTCGAAGCGCTGGGCGCTGCGGCGCTGGCGGATCAGCTGGGAGGCCTTGGCTGTGCTGCCGGGCAACAGCGTGCGGCGGGCCAACGGAGGCAGTGTCGCAGTCGGTGTTGCGGTGAGGCGGCGTGAGGCCTTGGCCACCGCGTCGATCACCGGCCAGCGGTACATCGGGTGGGCATCGAGCCGGTTGGCTTGCCCGAACCAGCTCGCACCGGCCAGCACCTCGGGCAAATCCAGCGGCGGCGTGTTGATCGCGTCAAAGCACAGCTCGAACACGGCCTCGGCCACTTCGCCCTCCGCGTGCTGAAAATCGCTCACACGGTCCAGGCCCATGAGCGCGGCCAGTTCGCCATGGCCCAGGCCCAGCTCGCGCACGCGCCAGCCCAGCAGGGCGGCGGCGTAGCGCAGGGCGCCGATGGCGTGGCCCATGTCCAGCTGGCAGTATCGGAAGGCGCGCTCGCCGTATTTCCAGGCCTCACGCCAGTGGATCGAGCTGAAACCCACCAGCAGGCGCGGTGCTGCGACCGGCCCGACGAAGGCAGCTCGTTGCTCCAGCGCGTGTTCCCTGGGCGCGTAGTGGTACACCCCATCGGCCAGATCGGACAGGCCCTGCGCCACCAGGTACACCTCGGTCGGGTGCAGGTTGCCGCTGGAGGGATTCACGCGCAGCGCCCAGCGGTCGGGGCCGAGTTCTTTCCAGGCCGAGAGCGCGAACGACAGTTCGAAAAGGCGGCCGATCTGGGCGAGGTTCGCGGGAAAGGCCTCGCGCCCGGGCTCGAAGAGTTGATTCCAGCCGATGGCCTCGTCAGCGGCCTTCAACGGCAAGGACGTGATCGGCGCGCCAGCGAAGCGGCGGAAAGGGTCGGGCTGGGCGTCCCAGTCCAGCGTCTCGGGGCCGGCGGCGTAGGCGCCCAGCCGGTGCTTGCTGCGCTCGTGGTAGGCCTGTACGCGGGCCAGCGCGCTGACTTGCGCGGTGTTTTCAGCCATGGGGCACCTCCGCCGGGCCGTGCGCGAGCGCGAGCAGGCCGCTGCACTGGTCGGTGATGGCCATCACGGTCTGAGGCTGCAGGCGCTGCAGCCAGCGCCGGGGCAGGGCGGCCGCGCCGCAGCGCGCACCGGCCAGCATGCCGATCAGCGCGCCGGTGGTGTCGGCGTCGTCGCCCTGGTTCACGGTGGCGATCAGGGCTGCTTCAAAGTCGCGGTGCCGGGTGTAGAAGTGCAAGACAGTCTGCACCGTGTCGACGACATAGGCCGTGGCGTGGCCGCGGTACGGTGCAAATTTGAAGGCCGGGTTCTGCTCGATCCAGCGATCGATCCAGAGCAGGCTGTCGACCTGGCTGGCGCCATCGATGAGCCGGCGCACGAGGTGGCCAAAGCCCAGCGTGGCGGCGTCGGACAGCGGGTGGTGGTGCGTCAGCCGCGCCTGGGCGATGGACAGGCGCTCGAAGGCAGCGTCGTCGCCCAGCGTGGCCAGGGCCACGGGCAGGTTGCGCATCAGCGCGCCGTTGCCGCCGTCGCCGGCGTTGTAGGGGCCCGACAGGCTGCGCTCGTGGAGGTACCGCAAGATGCCGCGCCGGCAGGTGTTGCCGATGTCCACCGGCTTGGCCTGGAACCAGCGCACGAAGGCCTGGCCGATGGCGTGCACCAGCGCGTCGTCGCCGAGGGCATGGCCTTGCAGGGCCTGTGGGCCGCCCTGCAGCAACGCCTCACCCAGCGCGAGGCACATGGTGGTGTCGTCGGTAACCTGGCCGCGCGCGAGCTTGAGCCAGCCGCCGCCCACGATGTCGCGGTGCACGCCGTATTGCAGGGCGATCTCGCGCGGGCGCATGAATTCGACAGTCGCGCCCAGCGCATCGCCGATGGCCAGACCGAGGTAGGCGCCGAGCACCTGGTCGAAGCGGTCAGTCATAACGCGCCACCACGTCGTAGTCGCCACCGAGTGCAATCACCTCCTGCTCGCCCTGCAGCACCTGGCCGGGCAGCAGGCCGGGAAAGACCAGCAGCTTGCTGCGCGGCACCAGCAGCTCAAACACCCAGTCGCCAAAACACGAGGCTTCTTCGGGGCTGAGGCTGAAGGAGACGATGTTGTTGAGCCGAACGCGGCAACGGCGTTCGCGCAGCGTGCCCTGCAGCAACTGCTCTTCCACACGGTTGCTGCCGCGCCAGAGCCGCACGTGGGGGCCCTGCATCTGGGGCGCGGGCAGCGGGAAGCGGGCGAGCGCCCACTGGCAGAACTCGTACAGCAGGTCGAGCTGCTGGTGGATGTTGTTGCTGTGGTGGCGGCTGCTGGTTTTTTCTTCCAGGTAGGCCACCCAGGCCGGTGAAGGGAAGTGCGCCAGCGGCGCTTTGTGGAACGTGGGCACCAGGCCGAAGCGGCTTTCGACCCAGCCCTTGAGCACCGCACCCGCGACACCGTTGGCGTCCATGCCCCAGCCCTGCAGCAGGCGGCGCCAGCTGCCGCGCCAGCGCCGTGGCTCGGCCGATGTCGCACTGCCGATGGCGGGCTTCTCGGGAGCTTGCAGACCGAAGGCGATGGACAGGTAGTGCACAAAGACCTCGCGCGCTTCGGTCAGGTCGTCGCAGCGGTCCAGCAGCGCGAAGAGACCCGGCTGGGTCTCGCGCGTGCCGGCGATGTGCAGCTCGGGCGCACGCTGGTTGAAGCCCGTGCTGGCCAGCCAGGCCGTGGACACCCCCACCAGGTTGGTGCTGGTCCAGCGTTGGGGTTGGTCAAGGCCTTCATCGCTTGCCACGGCCGGCTCGGGAGGTCGGATCAGACGGGGCGGTTTTCGTTGGGATTCCGCACGGGGCCCATGAGGGTCAGGCCTTCTGCGTAGGTGATGGTGTCGAAGGTGACGTCGTACTTCAGCGCGGCGTCGGCGATGGCGTCGAGCTTGCCCGCGGTGTCCTTCTTCTTCAGGTCGCCCTTTTCCAGGTAGAACAGGTCGAGCAGTTCGTTGTAGACCGTGGCCTCGTCGATCGGCAGCACATAGAACATCGCGCCCTTGTACGGCACCTGGTACTTCTTCGACAGGTCGATGTTGTTGCAGAACAGGAAGTACTTGCCGCCCGCGCTCAGCGTGTCGCCCAGCACCTCGGCCACGTCCTTCAGGTACTCGAAGCTCAGCAGGTAGCCGGCGAAGAATGACAGGGTTTTCTCGCCCACGGTGCCCACCGCCATGGCCTGGCCGCACAGCAGTTCGGGCGGGCGGGCCTCGTCGGCCAGCTTGGGCGCAAAACGCAGCGCGAGTTCGCCGCGAAAGCCGACCCGGCCGAACTTGTTGGTGGTGCCCTTGAGCAGCGGGTTGAGCAGGCGGCCCTCGGTGTCCAGGCGGGCAAACGCGGTGTCGTCGATCTCTTGGGTGGCCAGGGTGGCGGTCATGGAGCTTCCTTCGGGTTGGTGGCAGGGATTGCCGGGGGGTTTGGGGTGTTGCGCATCCAGTCGGCGGTCTTGAAGAAGGCCGCCATCAGCAACTTGTGCTGGTCCGGGGGCACGCCGGTCTGCTGCATGGCGGCGTCCATGCAGGCGAGCCAGGCGTCGCGCTCGGGCACGCCGATGGGAAAGGTCGCGTGGCGCATGCGCAGGCGCGGGTGGCCGCGCTGCGCCGTGTAGTCCTTGGGGCCGCCCAGCCACTCGGCCAGGTACAGCCGCAGCACGGCCTTGGTGTGGCCCAGATCGGGCTCGTGCATGGCGCGGATCCCGCGCGAATCGCTGCGGCTGTCCATCTGCGCGTAGAAGGCGTTGACCAGGCGGTCCACCGCCGCCTGGCCACCGATCGCTTCAAAGTGCGAGGGCGGTGCCAGCGGGGCGGTGGTGAGCGCGTGGGGCAGGTTCATGCCTCTCTAGAGAGCAATGACCGTACCAGGCGGATTTGTCCACCCGCGGCCATCAAATGCGACACAAAGCCGCCGCGGCGACCCGTCGACGCGATGTGTGTGCGACGGATTTCGCCGTTTTGTCGGGAACAGGACAAAGCCCTTTCAGCGCCCGCAGCGAGCCCTGAAAACTGCGTTTTTCCCTCTGTGGAGGCCCTGTTTCAAGAGCGACAAAACAGAGGCCAAACAACATGGCACGGAAGCTGCAAAGAGGAGGCTGCGCGGACACCAGTCCGGCCGACGTGAACCTAGAGCAATAAGACCAACAGGCACGAAAGGCTGACCCAAAGTCGCGGCAACGCTTGCTTAGGTTCTTTAACTTTCCTGAATGGAGTACTGCAATGGCCAAACTTCGGCAAATCGCCTTCTACGGTAAAGGCGGCATCGGTAAATCGACCACTTCCCAGAACACCCTGGCTGCTCTGTCCGACCTCGGCCAGAAAATCCTGATCGTCGGCTGCGACCCCAAGGCCGACTCGACCCGCCTGATCCTGCACGCCAAGGCCCAGGACACCATCCTCTCGCTGGCCGCTGAAGCCGGTTCGGTGGAGGACCTGGAGCTCGAAGACGTGATGAAGATCGGCTACAAGGACATCCGCTGCGTCGAGTCCGGTGGCCCTGAGCCAGGCGTCGGCTGCGCTGGTCGCGGCGTGATCACCTCGATCAACTTCCTGGAAGAAAACGGCGCCTACGACGGCGTGGACTACGTGTCCTACGACGTGCTGGGTGACGTGGTGTGCGGCGGCTTCGCCATGCCCATCCGCGAAAACAAGGCGCAAGAGATCTACATCGTGATGTCGGGCGAGATGATGGCCATGTACGCGGCCAACAACATCTCCAAGGGCATTCTGAAGTACGCCAACTCGGGTGGTGTGCGTCTGGGTGGCCTGGTCTGCAACGAGCGCCAGACCGACAAGGAACTGGAACTGGCCGACGCCCTCGCCGGCATGCTGGGCAGCAAGCTGATCCACTTCGTGCCGCGCGACAACATCGTGCAACACGCCGAGCTGCGCCGCATGACCGTGATCGAGTACGCGCCCGATTCCAAGCAGGCCGCCGAGTACCGCACCCTGGCTTCGAAGATCCACAACAACGCTGGCAACGGCACCATCCCCACCCCCATCACGATGGACCAGCTGGAAGACATGCTGATGGAGTTCGGGATCATGCAGCAGATCGACGAGTCCGAAGTCGGCAAGGCCGCTGCGGCCGCCGCCGCCCTGGCCGCCGCCTGAACGGCCCCACAAGTCCGATCCGCCTGGCTTGTGCCGGAGGGTCGGTCTTGATCACCCAAGCAAACCAAATATCCATCGGAGTTACCCATGACTGCCACAGTTGAAGACCGCAAGGCCACGAACAAAGCCTTGATCGATGAAGTGCTGAAGGCCTATCCCGAAAAGATGGCCAAGCGCAGGGCGAAGCACCTGGGCTCGTTCGAAGAAGGCAAGCCGGACTGCGGCGTCAAATCCAACATCAAGTCCCTGCCGGGCGTCATGACCATCCGCGGTTGTGCCTACGCCGGTTCCAAGGGCGTGGTGTGGGGCCCCATCAAGGACATGATCCACATCAGCCACGGTCCCGTGGGTTGTGGCCAGTACTCCTGGGCCGCACGCCGCAACTACTACATCGGCACCACCGGCATCGACACCTTCGTGACGATGCAGTTCACCAGCGATTTCCAGGAAAAGGACATCGTGTTCGGTGGTGACAAGAAACTCGACAAGATCATCGACGAGATCCAGGAACTGTTCCCGCTGAACAAGGGCATCTCGATCCAGTCCGAATGCCCGATCGGCCTGATCGGCGACGACATCGAAGCCGTGTCGAAGAAGAAGAGCAAGGAATACGAAGGCAAGACCATCGTGCCCGTGCGCTGCGAAGGTTTCCGTGGCGTGAGCCAGTCGCTCGGCCACCACCTGGCCAACGACGCGATCCGCGACTGGGTGTTCGACCGCACCGATCCGAACAAGCGTCCCGAGTTCGTCTCCACGCCGTACGACGTGGCCATCATCGGCGACTACAACATCGGTGGCGACGCCTGGTCCAGCCGCATCCTGCTCGAAGAAATGGGTCTGCGCGTGATCTCCCAGTGGTCCGGCGACGGCACCATCGCCGAGATCGAGAACACGCCCAAGGCCAAGCTCAACGTGCTGCACTGCTACCGCTCGATGAACTACATCAGCCGCCACATGGAAGAGAAGTACGGCATTCCATGGGTGGAATACAACTTCTTCGGCCCGACCATGATCGAGAAGAGCCTGCGCGAAATCGCCAGCCACTTCGACGACAGCATCAAGGCCAAGGCCGAAGAGGTCATCAACAAGTACAAGCCGCTGATGCAGGCCGTGATCGACAAGTTCAAGCCGCGCCTGCAGGGCAAGAAGGTCATGCTGTTCGTGGGCGGTCTGCGTCCGCGCCACGTGATCGGTGCCTACGAAGACCTGGGCATGGACGTGGTCGGCACCGGCTACGAGTTCGGCCACGGCGACGACTACCAGCGCACCACGCACTACGTGAAAGACGGCACGCTGATCTATGACGACGTGACCGGCTACGAGTTCGAGAAGTTCGTCGAGCAGGTGCAACCCGATCTGGTCGGCTCCGGCATCAAGGAAAAGTACGTGTTCCAGAAGATGGGCGTGCCGTTCCGCCAGATGCACAGCTGGGACTACTCCGGCCCGTACCACGGCTACGACGGCTTTGCCATCTTCGCCCGTGACATGGACATGGCGATCAGCTCTCCCATCTGGGGCCTGACGAAAGCGCCTTGGAAGAAGGCCGCCTGAAGAAGTCTGCGGACGGCCTGGTCTGAGCCGGTCGTCCGCTCCTTGAATCTCAACATCCTCTGGAGAGCACCATGCCCCAATCAGCCGACAAGATCCTCGACCACGAACTGCTGTTCCGTGAGCCCGAGTACCAGGACATCTTCCGCAACAAGAAAGCGGAATTCGAGTTCAACCACAGCGACGAAACGGTCAAGCAGATCGTCGAGTGGACCAAGACCGAAGACTACAAGCAGAAGAACTTCGCCCGCGATTCCCTGTCGGTGAACCCGGCCAAGGCCTGCCAGCCGCTGGGCGCCGTGTATGTCGCCAACGGTTTCCAGAAGACGCTGAGCTTCGTGCACGGCAGCCAGGGCTGCGTGGCCTACTACCGCTCGCACTTCAGCCGCCACTTCAAGGAACCCACCTCCTGCGTGAGCTCTTCGATGACGGAAGACGCGGCCGTGTTCGGCGGCCTGAACAACATGGTCGACGGCCTGGCCAACGCCTACAGCCTGTACAAGCCTGACATGATCGCCGTCTCGACCACCTGCATGGCCGAAGTGATCGGTGACGACGTCGACGCCTTCATCAAGACCAGCAAACAAAAAGGCAGCGTGCCCGACGAGTTCGACGTGCCCTTTGCCCACACCCCCGCCTTCGTCGGCAGCCACATCACCGGCTACGACAACGCGCTGCTGGGCATCCTGCGCCACTTCTGGGACGGCAAGGCCAAGACCACCGAACCGCTGGTTCGCGTGCCCAACGAGAGCATCAACTTCATCGGTGGCTTCGACGGGTACGTCGTCGGCAACATGAAGGAAATCCGCCGCATCTTCGATCTGTTCGGTGTGCAGGTGAACATCATCTGTGACCCGTCCGGCAACTGGAACACGCCCACCGACGGTGAGTTCCGCATGTACGCCGGCGGCACCTCGAAAGAAGAAGTGGTTGCCGCCCTGCACGCCAAGGCCACCATCGTGTTCCAGGAGTTCTGCTGCGAGAAGACCAGCAAGTTCATCGCCGAACACGGCCAGGAAGTCGTCACGCTGAACGCCCCCATTGGCGTGGCCGGCACCGACCAGTTCCTGATGGAAATCTCGCGCCTGACCGGCAAGCCGATCCCGGCCGAGCTGGAAAAAGAACGCGGCGAACTTGTGGACGCCATGGCCGACAGCCAGGCCCACCTGCACGGCAAGCGCTACGCCCTCTACGGCGACCCGGACCAGATGCTCGGCTACGCCCAGTTCCTGCTGGAACTCGGTGCCGAACCCTCGCACGTGCTGGCCACCAACGGCACCGAAACCTGGGCCAAGAAAGTGCAGGAGCTGTTCGACTCGTCGCCCTACGGCGCCGGCTGCAAGGTCTACCCCAAGCGCGATCTGTGGCACCTGCGTTCGCTGCTGTTCACCGAGCCGGTGGACTTCCTGATCGGCAACACCTACGGCAAGTACCTGGAACGCGACACCAAGACCCCGCTGGTGCGCATGGTGTTCCCGATCTTCGATCGCCACCACTACCACCGTTTCCCCACCTGGGGTTACGACGGCGGCATGCGCGTGCTGGTCACGTTGCTTGACGAGTTCTTCGAGACGCTGGACGCGAACACGATCATCCCCGGCAAGACGGACTACAGCTACGACATCATTCGGTGATTGAGTCCCCCCCTGCGCCGGCCTGCGGCCGTCACCCCCCCAGGGGGGCGCCGCTGGCGGCCCGGCAAAGCCGGTTCCGCGGCGGCCTCGGTGAGCTTCATTGCTCGCCGGAGACTGACTTGGTGGTGCGGGTTCATTTCATTTTTTGAGGTGCTTTATGGCCAACGTGACATTCAGTTCTCCGCGCATGAAGAAGGACCTCACGGTCTATGCCATCGCGGGTGACACCAAGACTCTTCTGGCGGTGGCGAAAGCCAACAACATTCCGCTGGATTTTGAGTGTGAGAACGGTGAGTGCGGCTCCTGCCAGCTGCAGGTGACCGTGCTCTCGGGCAACACGCCGCACGGCGTGGCGCTGACCGAAAAAGAGAAGACCGTGTTGAAGCTGTCCGGAAAGATCACCGCGCAGCAGATCGCCGACGCCGAGACCAAGGACCTGCCACCCCCGTGGCGACTGGCCTGCCAGTTCATCGTGCGCAACGAAGACATCGTCGTGAAGTTCTGACCATGAACACGCCCGCCATCCCCACTGCACCGGCTCCCGATGGATCGGGAAGCACGGCCCTTGAGGCGGTCTACATCAAGACCACGCAGGACGGCCGCAAGGTTGAAGTGATCGACGGCTGGGTTTGTCTGGGTGGTGTGCGCGAGGCGGACAACCTGATCGCCATGGACGAACACCCGAACCGCCAGGCGATCGCCAAGGCGGTGCCGGGCGCCACCCATGTGGCGGGTCGCCTGCCCCTGACCCTGCCCGAAGCCGCTGTGGCCCAGGGCGCCCTGTCGATTGCGCAGCGGCAGTTTGACGCCAGTCCGGCCGGCATCACCCAGCGCCTGCGCAAAGCCGTCTGGGCCAAAACGGCCGCTGAAGGCGTGGAGTGAAAGCGGGTTGCCCGGCCCGGCGCCGGCTGGCCCACAGCGGCTGGCCGCGCTGCCCGGGTGGTCGGCGCCCCTGGCGTTGTTGAAGTCCCCCAGCCACCGGAGAAAACCATGATCTATGTGGTGGAAGTGCCCGAACAAGCCGCCCCGCGCGCCTGGTTCGCCTACGACGAGGCCGACTTCGCCCGCAAGGTCGAGGCCGGCGATGCGTTGCAGCCCTGGGAAATCTTCGACAGCCTGAGCCCTCGCGAATTGCTCGACGACCTCGGCCACGCCGAGGTGGATGCGCTGGCGCGCGAGCGCTACCCGGCCATCTGCGCGCTCGGCGACAGCCACGGCTGGGACACGGCGCTGTACCGGGCAGACCACCTGCTCGGCAGCGGCGTGCTGAGCGCCGAGCCGGTGAGCGAGGCCGCGGCCCTGGAGGCGGCGCTGGCCGCGCGCGGCGGGCTCACCTGCGTCTACCGCGGCGACCGCGACGCCATCGGCGCATTTGAAGGTGCCGACCCGCGCATCGCCGGCAAAGACAACTGGCACGCGCGGCGCGCCCTGTACGAACAGCTGGTGGCGCTGGAAGTGCTGGCCGACGACAACTGATCCCCACCGATCCACGGCCATGAAGCTGCGCATCGAACGCACCCATGCCCAGACCCTGGCCGGGGAATTCCCCGAGCTGGCCGGCCTGACGGACCAGCTGCGTTTCGGACAACACGCCGAGACCCGGCTGCGCCTGCTCAGTGCGCCGGTGCTGGACCGTCTCGACCAGCTCTGGGACGCGGGCGGCCCGGCTCAGCAGCGCCGCGCCGTGCAGCTGCGTTCGCTGCGGGGCCTGCTCGGCGTGCCCGGCGCCCAGCGCTTCACGGCCGACACGCTGGAAGACGTGGTGCCCGCGCTGGTGGCTTATCTGGCCGAGGGCAGCACGCACGGCTGGCTGTTCAGCGCCGACACCGATAGCGTGCCGCTGGCCTGGTGCCCGACCCGCATCGACTACACGCCGCCCTCGAACGACGAAACCGGCAAGGTCACCATCGACCTCAAGGCCAACGCCAAGGGCGGCCTGGTCAACCAGACCCTGCGCCTCTCGGGCAACGACGTGATCGGCCGCAGCGTGGCCGAGCTGCTGCTCGCGCGCGGCCTGGTGCGTGAGACGCCCGAGCTGCTGCGCGCGTACGAAGCGTCGGTGGCCACGTACTTCGAGTGGCGCGCGCAGAGCGGTGCCCAGTTCCTCGGCCGTGGCCTGGCCTTTCACGCGCCCGACCCGAGCGCCACCCACCGCGACTGCGACTGGCTGCGCAAGGACATCGTGATCCTCTCGGCGCAGGGTGAAGCGGCGCGCCTGGTGAACGACGAGGCCGTCCTGCAGCAGCGCGACACCAGCCTGGAAACCCCGGGCGAGCTGCTGACCAACTACCTGAACAAGGCCGCCAAGAGCAGCCAGTACGACGCCGAGCAGGACGTGCTGGTGCTGAAAGCCGAGCTGAAAGACAGGCCCCGCCTGTTCCGCCAGCTGCCGGTGCACCCGCTGATCCTGATGTTCCACCTGGAGCTGCACCACCATGTGTGGGTGCATGTGGACGACCTCGAACCCTACGCCTACAAGCCCCAGCTCAAGCAGCTGCTGGTGCTGCCGCCCGAGCAGACCGACCTGATCGACATCCTGACCGCCGAGATGGACGTGTTGATGGACGACATCATCGCCGGCAAGTCCGGCGGCACCACGGTGCTCTGCGCCGGCCCGCCCGGCGTGGGCAAGACGCTCACCGCCGAGGTCTATGCCGAGATCATCCAGCGCCCGCTTTACCGCGTGCACTCGGGCCAGCTCGGGCTGAACGTGGCCACCATGGAGACGGCGCTGAAAGACGTGCTGCAGCGTGCGCAGCGCTGGGGCGCGGTGCTGCTGATCGACGAGGCCGACGTGTACATCAAGAAGCGCGACGACAACCTGACCATGAACGCCGTGGTCGGTGTCTTCCTGCGTGTGCTGGAGTATTTCAACGGCCTGCTGTTCCTCACCACCAACCGGGTGGATGACATCGACGAGGCCATCGTCTCGCGCTGCATCGCGCTGATCCGCTACCACCCGCCCGACGCGGCCGCCCGCGCGCGCATCTGGGGCGTGATGGGTGAGCAGTTCGCGCTGGCGCTGGCGCCCGGCATGCCGCAGATGCTGGCCGACCTGTTCCCGGCCGCGACCGGGCGCGACATCAAGGGCCTGGCCAAGCTGGTCGCCAAGTACTGCCGCCACAAGCAGGTGGGCGCGAGCCGCGAGGTGTTCCTGCGCTGCGCCATGTTCCGCGGGCTGGACCCTTCTGTTGAGTCCTTGACGATTCACTGAGCCCGCCATGTTTGCCCGCATGCAATACCTGATCCTGCAGAACAGCGGCGAGGTCATGGCGCGCCTGCTCGCCGAGCTGCAGGGGGAAGAAGAGCTGTTCGCCAGCGCCAACACCCTGGCCTGTGTCGAGATGCACCTGCTGCGCATGGCGCAGACCCTGGCGCACTGGCCCGAGCCGCTGCGCCTGCGCCTGGTCCAGCTCGACTGGCACGGTTGGGGGCGCCTGCAGGGCATGCTGGAGAGCGATGGTCAGCCACGGCGCGAAGAGGTCTGGTACGGCATCCACGCCCTGGTGCCGGCCACGCTGGAACTGATCGCCCAGCTGCGCCAGAAAGAGCCGGCCTGGTTCGAACTGGATTTTTGACCGAAGGAAGATTGACATGGAATCCGTTGAAGAATTTCTGGCCCACACCATCCAGCTGGAAAACGAAGCCGCGCTGCGCTTCGGCCAGCTCGCCGACGCCATGCGCACGGCCGGCAACACCGAGGTGGCCCAGCTGTTCCGCCAGCTGGCCGACTACTCGCTGCTGCACCTGGGCGACGCGCGCGAACGCGCCGGCTACCGCAATCTGCCCACGCTGGCCGAGGCCGACTACCAGTGGCCCGACATCGAGAGCCCCGAGGCCGCAGCGATCTGGGCCGCCGACCCGTTCATCGGCATCGAGCAGGCGCTGCAGGTGGCGCTGGACGCCGAGAGCGCCGGCCTGGCCTTTTACGACAACGTGCTGCAGACCACGACCGACCCCGAGATCAAGGTGCTGGCGAAAGAGTTTGTAGAGGAGGAGGCGCAGCACGTCGCAGAGCTGGAGCGCTGGATCGTCCTGCACCGCAGCGGCGCCAAGCTGCCCATGCAGAAGTGAACCGCGGTGGTGGGGTGGCCTGTCGCAAAGCCACCGTGACATTCCCTCCAAAACCGCCACTGAAGAGCGAGCGACAAGCGAAAACGGACTGAAAAGCAGCGGTTTTGGGCTGGCACCCAACTTGCAAAGGGACTCACAACCCACCGTCTGGAGTCCGCCATGTCTGTATCGCTCAAGGCCAAGATCGCTGAAGTGTTCGAGGAGCCCGGCTGCGACATCAACCAGGGCAAGAGCGAGAAGGAACGCAAGAAGGGCTGCACCAAGCAGCTCTCGCCCGGCGCGGCCGCGGGTGGTTGCGCCTTCGACGGCGCCAAGATCGCGCTGCAGCCCGTGGTCGACGTGGCGCACCTGGTGCACGGCCCCATCGCCTGCGAAGGCAACTCCTGGGACAACCGCCACAGTGCATCCAGCGGTTCGACGATCTACCGCAGCGGCTTCACCACCGACATCAACGAACTCGACGTGATCTACGGCGGTGAAAAGCGGTTGTTCAAGTCCATCCGCGAGATCATCGAAAAGTACGATCCACCCGCGGTCTTCGTCTACCAGACCTGCGTCACCGCGCTGACCGGCGACGACATCGAAGCCGTCTGCAAGCGCGCCGCCGAGAAGTTTGGCAAGCCGGTGATCCCGGTCAACGCGCCCGGCTTCGCCGGCCCCAAGAACCTGGGCAACAAGCTCGGCGCCGAAGCCCTGCTGGACTACGTGATCGGCACCGTCGAACCCGAGTTCACCACCGCCTACGACATCAACATCATTGGCGAATACAACCTGGTCGGCGAACTCTGGCAGGTCAAGCCGCTGCTCGACGCCCTGGGCATCCGCATCCTCTCGTGCATCTCGGGCGACGGCCGCTACAACGAGATCGCCAGCGCGCACCGGGCCAAGGTCAACATGATGGTCTGCTCCAAGTCGATGATCAACATCGCGACCAAGATGGAGCAGCGCTACGGCATCCCGTATTTCGAAGGTTCGTTCTACGGCATCAGCGACATGAGCGAGACCCTGCGCCAGATCGCCAGCCTGCTGGTGAAGCAGGGCGCCGACGCCGAACTCATCGAACGCACCGAGCGCCTGATCGAGGTGGAAGAAGCACGCGCCTACAAGCGCATCGCCGAATACAAGAAGCGCCTGCAGGGCAAACGCGTGCTGCTGATCACGGGCGGCGTGAAGTCCTGGTCGGTGGTGGCGGCGCTGCAGGAAGGTGGCATGGAAATCGTCGGCACCAGCGTCAAGAAGAGCACCAAGGAAGACAAGGAAAAGATCAAGGAGATCATGGGCGAGGGCGCCGACGCCCACATGATCGACGACATGACGCCGCGCGAGATGTACGCGATGTTGAAGGAAGCGCGCGCCGACATCATGCTGTCGGGAGGCCGCTCGCAGTTCGTGGCGCTCAAGGCACGCATGCCCTGGCTCGACATCAACCAGGAACGCCACCATCCCTACGGCGGCTACGAAGGCATGGTCGAGCTGGTGCACGAGATTGATCGCGCCATCTTCAACCCGGTGTGGCAGCAAGTGCGCATCCCCGCGCCCTGGGGCGACGACGGCGAAACCCTGGGCGCGGTCACGCCGAACACCACCACCGATCACCTGAGCGGTATCGCGGCCAAGGCGATGGGGCTCGAACCCGAAGAAGTTCCGGTCTGACGCCACCACAAGGAAAACAGCCATGGCACGCGTCGTCGAATCCAAAAAAGCCTGCACCGTCAACCCGCTCAAGATGAGCCAGCCGCTGGGCGCGAGCTTTGCGTTTCTCGGTCTGGACGCCTGCATGCCGGTGATGCACGGTTCGCAAGGCTGCACCTCCTTCGGTCTGGTGCTGCTGGTGCGTCACTTCAAGGAAGCGATCCCGCTGCAGACCACGGCCATGAACGAGGTCACCACCATCCTCGGCGGCTACGAAAACATCGAGGCGGCGCTGCTCAACATCCGCAAGCGCGCCGCGCCCAAGGTGATCGCGATCTGTTCCACCGGCCTGACCGAAACCAAGGGCGACGACGTCGACGGCTACCTCGTCACCGCGCGCAAGCGCCACCCCGAGCTGGCCGACACCGAGATCATCTACGTCTCCACGCCCGACTACGTGGGCGCGTTCGAAGACGGCTTCAAACACGCCATCACCGCCATCGTCAAGTCGCTGGTGAAGCCGCTGCCGGTGGTGGCCGACCAGGTCACGCTGCTGCCGGGCAGCCACCTCACGCCCAGCGACATCGACGAGCTGCGCGAGATGATCCAGGCCTTTGGCCTGAACCCCATCGTGCTGCCCGACATCTCGGGCTCGCTCGACGGCCACATCGCGCCCGACTGGCGCGGCACCACACTCGGCGGCACCACGCTGGAACAGATCCGCGCCGCGGGCGCCTCGGCCTTCACGCTGGGCATCGGCGAGCAGACACGCGAAGGCGCCGAGGCGCTGGAAAAGATCGCCGGCACGCCGCTGGAGATCTTCGAGCGGCTGACCGGCCTTGCCTGCAACGACCGTTTCCTGCAGCGCCTCTCTCAGCTCTCGGGCAAACCCGTGCCGGCCAAGTACCGGCGCCAGCGCAGCCAGCTGCTCGACGCCATGCTCGACGGCCATTTCTACACCGGCGGTATGAAGGTGGCCCTTGCCGCCGAGCCCGACCTGATGCTGGCCCTGGGCGGCCTGCTGCACGAGATGGGCGCCGAGCTGCGCTGCTGCATCAGCACCACGCAATCCAGAGCCCTTGAGCTGCTGCCGGCCGAGCAGGTGCTGCTCGGCGACCTGGAAGACCTGGAGACCGCCGGTGCCGACTGCGACCTGCTGGTCACGCATTCGCACGGCCGACAGGCTGCGGAGCGCCTGAACAAGCCGCTGCTGCGCGTGGGCTTTCCGGTGTTCGACCGCATCGGCAACGCGCACAAGGTGAGCGTGGGCTACCGCGGCACGATGAACCTGATCTTTGAAATCGCCAACCTGATGATCGATCGCATCGCCCACCACCACGCGGGCGACTGGCCGCTCACGCCCGAAGCGCAGCTCGCCACGCGACGGCTCGACAAATCCAACGACGCCTTCCCACCCACCCCGCTGGCTGCGGCCAGCGCCTGACCCAGGAGTCCACCATGAAGATCGCCTTCGCCACCCAGGACAAGGAGCGCGTGGACGCGCACTTCGGCTGGGCCAAGAGCATCGTTGTCTACGAGATCGGCCCCGAGGGCCATCACTTCGTCGAGAGCTTCGAGTTCGGCGACAAGCTCGAAGAAGACGGCGACGAAGACAAGCTCGCGCCCAAGCTCGAAGCCATCAAGGACTGCGCGATCCTCTACGTGGCCGCCATCGGTGGCTCGGGTGCGGCGCGTGTCGTGGCCATGAAGATCCACCCGATCAAGGTGCCGCAGCCCGAAAGCATCGCCGAGATCCTGGACAAGCTGCAGGCCGTGCTGCAGGGCACACCGCCGCCCTGGCTGCGCAAGGCCATGGCCAAGGACAGCGAACGCGCATTCGATTTTGAAGACGACGAGGTCACCCCATGAACGCCACCGCCACCCCCGAACTCGCGCCCGAGAGCGACGAGGCCTTTTTGAACACGCCCTTTGTGCAGCAGCTGATCAAGCAGATGCGCGCGCAGGACACGCACGGCAGCTGGGAAGGCAAGACCGACCTGCAGTTGCTCAAGCCCTTCATCCACACCGCCGAAGAGCGCCGCGCCCTGCCCATCCTCGGCGACCCGGACCCCGAGACCCTGTGGCACCTGGAGATTTTCTACAACGCGATCGCGGTCGCGATCGAGCGCGAGACCGGCCAGATGGTCTCGCCCATGATGAAAATGAGCCACGAAGGTTTTGGCCGCATGGTGCTGATCGCTGGCCGCCTGGTGGTGGTCAACAAGCAGCTGCGCGACGTGCACCGCTTCGGCTTTCCCTCGCTGGCCAAACTGTCCGACGCGGGCACCAAGTTCCTGAACGAAGCGGTGGCCATGATCCGCGAGTACCCAGCAGTCGCCCAGTACGGAGCCTGACCATGAGCACCGAAGCCGATGAACTCAAGGCGCGCCTGAAGAAGGCCAACGCACAGGCCACGCAGGCCAAGATGGACCTGCACGACCTGTCCGAGGACCTGCCCACAGGTTGGGAAAACATCCTCTCGGTGGCCCAGCGTTGCCACGACACCCACGCCACGCTGATGGACCTGCGCAAGGCCGTTGCCGCAATCACCTGATCCCCCCTGCGCCGCTTCGCGTCTTCCCCCCAGGGGGACGCACCTGGTGGCCCGGCACAGCCGGTTCCACGGGTGCCTTGCACGAAGTCGCTCACACCGCCAAGGAGTTTGTTTCATGAGCGAACATTTCAGCGTCACACTGCCCAGCGGCGCCACCTGGACGCCGACCTTTGTCGCCGCCCTGGACGAAGACAAATGCATCGGCTGCGGCCGCTGCTTCAAGGTCTGCCCGCGCGGCGTGCTCGAACTTGTGGGTCTGACCGACGAAGGCGAGCGCATCTCGGTCAACCTCGACGACGATGACGACGACGAGGAATACGAAAAGAAGGTCATGACCATCGCGCACCAGGAGTTGTGCATCGGCTGCACCGCCTGCTCGAAGATCTGTCCGAAGAAGTGCTACACCCACGCTGCTGCGCCGGCCTGAACCCCCATGCCCGAGCTGGCCACTCCCCGACCCGACTGGCGCGCACTGGCCGAGCGCATGCAACGCCGGCGCGATGAGGTCGACGACGTCATGAGCCTGCTGCTGGAGCACGCCGACATGGCGGCCGGTTCGGCCGACGAGCTGCGCCAAGTGTCGTGGGCCATGGCCTGCGCCACGCTGGGCGATCAGCACCTGTGGCAGGACATGGGCCTGCCCACGCGCGAGGCCCTGTCGCAGCTGATCGCCCACTGGTTTCCGGCCCTGGCGGCCCGCAACACGCAGCACATGCGGTGGAAGAAGTTCCTCTACAAACAGCTCTGCCTGCGCGAAGAGCTGCCGATCTGCCGCTCGCCCACCTGCGAGGCCTGCTCCGAACACAGCGTGTGTTTTGGCCCTGAAAACACGCCCATGGTGGTGCTCGCCAAACCGGGGGAAACACAAAGGGTTTGACACAGCTTGTCTATAAATGGGCTACAAGCCAACCCAAAAGAAAAAGCCCGCTATCGTAAAGATAGCGGGCTTTCCTTTGTTTACTTGGTGCCGGAGAGATGAATCGAACACCCGACCTTCTCATTACGAATGATAGGATAGGTATGTTCGCCTGCGTTGATTGATGCTGATATAATCTATATAAATCAACGATTTAGGTAAATGCCACTGGACAAGTGAACAGCCTAATCGTTGATTGAGATTCGGCATTTTTCGGCAAATAGTCTTACATCCGCCCTTACATCCTGGCCGATGTAAGACAGCGAAGGGCACCACATGGCAAAGATTGCATTCACCGCTGGCCGGGTATCGGGGTTCAAGTGCCCGCCCGAAAAGAAACAGGCTTTTCTTTGGGATGCGACTGCGCCGGGGCTGGGGCTACGTGCCACGCCAGCCGGGAAACCCGCCTACGTTTTCCAGAGCGTGTACCAAGGCAAAGACCTGCGCATAACCATCGGGAGCCCTGCCGCCTGGAGCATCCCCGACGCGCAAGCTAAGGCACGCGAGCTGCAACGCTTGATTGATGAAGGCAAAGACCCCCGCGACCTGAAACGCGAAGCCCTGGCTGTCCATGCTGAAAAGCAGGCCGCAGCCGCAGCGCGAGCCCTGACCGTGGGCGAGGTTTGGCCGCTGTATCTGGAAAACGGCAAGCCCAAGCGCCGCGATGCATGGAAACCCCGTTACCGTGCCGACCTTGAAGTGATGGCCGCGCCCGGTGGCGAAAAGAAAAAGCGAGGGCAGGGCACAACAAGGCCGGGGCCGTTGTTTCCGTTGCTGGCGCTGCCGCTGGCCGGGGTGAACGAGGACACGCTGAAAAGCTGGTATGACCGGGAAGCCGTGGCCGGTAAGCACCAAGCCGCCCGCGCCCTGATGATGTTCCGGGGTTTCCTGCGCTGGTGTGCTGCCCGCCCTGAGTATCGGAACCTGACAGACCGCGATGCAGGCAAGGCAGCCGCCATTGTCGAGAACCTGCCCAGCAACACACGCCGCACCGACGCCCTGGAAGCCGCCCAGGTGTCCGGCTGGTGGGCTGGCGTGGAGCAACTGAGCAACCGCACTGCAAGCGCCTATCTGCGCGCCTTGCTGCTGAGTGGTGCCCGCCGTGAAGAACTGGCCGCCCTGACATGGGCGAACGTGGATTTTCAGTGGCGCAAACTGACCATTGCCGACAAGGTGGAAACCACCCGAACCATTCCCCTGAGCCCATACATGGCGCACATGCTGGCAACGCTGCCAAGGGTGGGGCCGTATGTGTTCGCCAGCACGGGCAAGGCAGGGCGCATTACAGACACCCGCAACAGCCACGCAAAGGCCCTGCAAAGCGCTGCAATCGAGGGGCTGACAATCCACGGCCTGCGCCGTTCCTTTTCGCTGCTGGGTGAGGCTGCCGGGGCACCTGCTGGGGCTATCGCGCAAGTAATGGGCCACAAGCCAAGCGCAACAGCCGAGGGCTACAGGCCGCGCAGCATTGACGCCCTGCGCCCGTTTCTGGAACAGATAGAGGCGCACATTCTGAGCCTTGCCGGTGTGCAGTTTGATGCCAAGGCCGCGCCCGGTGCGCTGCGCGTGGTGCAAGCCGCGTAATCAGTTTCGCCCCAGCTAGGCAGGGCCGCAATCCTGCCGAAAAGCCAGTTCCCCCGCTGGTCTGCTGGTGGCACCTATTTAGGGGCGCATCCGGGGGGATGCCAACATGACACAAAGCGAAATCCGCGACCGCCTGCTAGACCTTGCACGGGTACGCCTAAAAGCACGCTTCGGAGCGTTTGAACAATTCCGGTTTACCTTGGATGGCCTGCCCGCTGGTGCCGCCATCCTGACCCGTGCCGCACTGATGCCCGCCCCGTGGACTGTGGGCCTAAGTTTGGGACTTGATGAGGCAGCACGGCAGATTGATGCCCACTTGCTGAGGCTGATTGATGAATGGGCACAGCATGAAGCGCCCGCCCGTCAAATACCCGTGCTGGAGGGATTGCAGCCGCTGGCCGCAGAGCCCCAGGCAGCGCCAATGGTGGCAGCAAACGCAGAACAACGGCAGGCGCGCCGCTGGCAAATGTGCATTGATGCTGGATTGCCTATGCCGCAAGACACCTACGCACAATTGCCGCGTGGAATCAAAGAAATCGCAAAAGCCGAGAACATTACGCGGCAGGCCCTGGCGCAAGACCTGAACGCGCATAGAGAGCGACTTTTCGGCAAGTAAAGCGGCAAGCGAACGGCAGGCGCTTACCTGCCGATATATGCGAATACTTGGGAACCGTCATCAATCAATGCCCAGCGATGGGCAGAAAGACGGTAACCAATGCAATCCGCAACGCAACACAGCGCAGACACCCGCCGCGCTGTCACTGAGCCTCAACAGTTCCCCCCGCTGGAACTGGTGAACCGCCCCACGGTTCCGACCGAGCAAGCCGCGCATTATTTGCTGCGCCGTCCTCAAACTTTGAGGGGCTGGGCCTGCGCTGAAACCTTCCCGGATGGCCTGCGCCCCGTTCGCATCAATGGGCGCTTGGGCTGGCCTGTGGCTGGAATCAAATCCGCGCTGGGGGTGGCGTAAATGGCCGCCCCGTTCGTACCCCAGGACGCGCTGCAAAAGCTGCGCACCGTAGCACGCGCAAAAGGGTTGCGTGTGTGGGTTGACCACGAAGCCCGCATTACCGGCAAGGCGTTTTTGCTGCTGCAAAAGGATGGCCGCACCCTGGCCGAATTTGACAGCCACAAGCCCGCGTTGCTTTGGCTGGGGGAGGTGAAGCAATGAGCGCCCCAAAAGGAAAGGCCCCCGCACCGACCAAGACGCAAGGGGCCCACGGTGAACAACTTTCGTTTCTGCCGCCCCCGCCATTTTGCCCGACATGGCCCAAGCGTGGAACCCTTGCCGATAAGGCGCTGGGGATGCTGATGGATGGCCGCCTGATTGACCATCCCGACTTCGAGAACAGCACGCAATCCTGGCGACTGGGAGCCGTGATTTTCACGCTGCGCGCTTACGGCTGGCCGGTGGAAACCGTGGAGATACCGAGCCCCACCCAGGACAACCCGCACCGAGTTATCGCGCTGTATCGCCTTGACGGGAAATACACCGCGCAAGCCCTGGCGATGAATGGGGGTGCTGCATGAAGGCAGTTCAAATCGAATGCAGTTCCTTTGAGTGGTGGGGCGACCGCTGGAACAGTGCAATGCCCTATTCGTTCGACGCTTGCACTATCCCGGACGGGCACCAACTGCCGAACGCGCCCGTTAGCGTGTACGTGCTGACGCCTGACGCGCTGGAGGCCGCGCAACTGCTGCGCCTGCTGGCTGCGAAGCTGGAGAGGGAGCCTCAGCTACTCGCACCGCTGAACGAGCCGGGCAACACCCCAGGCAACCCCGCCCCAGTAGATGACGGGGGGTGCCCGTTTTGATGACCGACACCGCAAAAGCAATCGACGCATTGCACAGCATCCCGCCCGACATAGACCGCGAGTCATGGGTGCGTGTCGCAATGGCTGCAAATGCCGCCGGGGTGGGTTTTGACGACTTCGACGCCTGGAGCGCCGGGGCTGGAAACTACGATGCCGCCGCCGCCCGCGATGTGTGGCGCAGCATCAAACCGGGTAAGGGCGTGGGGGCTGGAACCCTTTACCGCGTGGCCGCTGAACATGGCTGGCGCATGGGTGAAGGCAAGCCCCAGCAAAGGCCCATGCAAGCCCCCAGAAAGGCACCAGAGCAGCCGCGCCAGCCCGCCCCAGGCATGAGCCCTGCCGAAGTGTGGAACCGCTGCGAACCCGCAACCGCTGCGCATGGCTACATCGTGGCAAAGGCCGCCGCCGGTGTGCCTTTGGATGGCCTGCGCGTGGTGCCTACTGGTGACCCGCTGCGCATTCAAGGCGAGAGCATGGCCGGGGCGCTGGTGGTGCCTGCCTATGCGCCCGATGGCAGTTTGCAGAGCCTGCAATGTGTGACCACTGGCGACACCGCCGCACGCTTGAAGGCGAAGGGGAAAAAGGCGAAGCTGAACCTACCGGGTGCGCCGATGGCCCGTGGATCCTTTGCCGTGGGCGAGCTGGTGCCCGGTGCGCCCGTGGCCTTGTGCGAGGGCGTGGGCACCGCGTGGGCCTGCTGGCAGGCTACCGGGCATCCTGCCGTGGCGTGCTTTGGCTGGGGCAACGTGGGCAAGGTAGCTGCCGACCTGCGCCAGCGTGACGCATCCGCCCGGCTGGTGGTGGTGCCCGACACGGGCAAAGAAGAAAGCGCCGCAGAGATTGCCCAGGCCGTAGGGGCTGCCGTTGCCTACATGCCCCAGGGTGAGGCGCAGAACTTCGACGCGAACGACCTTGCACAGCGCGATGGGTTTGATGTGCTGGCCTGCACACTGGAAGCTGCGACAGAGCCCCCAAAGCCTGCGCCCCGTTACAAGCTGCTGGGAGCCGATGAACTGCGCGACCTTCCCCCGCTGGCGTGGCGTGTGCGTGGTGTGCTGCCTGCCGTGGGGCTTGCTGCGCTGTATGGCCCGAGCGCATCCGGTAAATCGTTCCTGGCCTTCGACATGGCCGCCGCCATTGCTGAGGGGCAACGCTGGTTTGATTGCCGGGTGGAAGCTGCGCCCGTGGTGTATGCCGCGCTGGAGGGTGAAGCCGGGTTCAAGCTGCGCGCCCAGGCATGGGAGACAAGCCGGGGCCGTGCGCTGCCTGATGGCCTGCGCATGATGCTGCAACCGTTCAAGCTGACCGATGGGCAGGACGTGCTAGACCTGGCCGCCGTGGTGCCTGCTGGTGCTGTGGTGGTGCTGGACACGCTGAACCGTTCCGCACCGACCGCAGACGAAAACAGTTCACGCGACATGGGCGAGATTCTGGAAGCTGCCAAGACTCTGCAAACCCTGACCCGTGGGCTGGTGCTGCTGGTTCACCACACGGGCAAGAATGCCGCCGCTGGCCTGCGTGGGCACAGTTCGCTATTCGCTGCGATGGATGCCGCTATCGAGGTTTCACGCGAGGGCGAGCGCCGGGAATGGAAGGTTGCGAAAAGCAAGGACGGGCAGGACGGAGCCGCACACCCGTTCAAGCTGCAAGTGGAAACGCTGGGCGTGGAGGATACGGGCGAGGCCATTACATCGTGCGTAGTGCTACGCGACACCGCCGCCCAGGATGTGCGCGCCGTGAAGCTGCCCCAGGGTGGAAATCAGCGCGTGATTCTGGATGCGCTGCGCCCGATGTTCAAGGACGGGCAAACAGGCAAGCCCGGTGCCCCGCTGCTGCGCCCCTGCATTGAACTGGAAGCCGCTGTATCTGCTGGCGCTGCAAAGCTGACATGCCAGACCGACCGCCGCGCAACACGCACCAGAGAGGCAATCACTGGACTGGTGGCCCGTGGGGTGATGGGCTGCAACGAGGGGTGGTTATGGCTGGCGTGACGAATAACCGAAATTCACCGTTCCGTCTGTTTTCGGTGAAATCCGTAACCGAAATTCACCGCCCCCTATATATAGGGGGTGAAAGTTCGGTGATTTTTTCGGTGGGGAGGTTTGGCAATGAATGCTGACCTTTTCGGCCTGGAACAACAGACCCCCCGAACCAACAGCCGCCCCGAGGCTGCCGCCCTGGTGGAAGTGTTGAAAGCGCTGCGAACGCACCCCGCCGTGGCATGGGCCGAACGCATGAATACCGGGGCTGCAAAGGTGGGCAACCGCTTTATCCGCTTTGGCTGGCCGGGCTGCCCTGATGTGCTGGGGCAATTGAAGGATGGCCGCTTTTTGGGTGTGGAAGTGAAAGCCCAGGCCGGACGCCTGCGCCCAGAGCAAGCCCTATTCCTGGCGCGCATCCGTGCCGCTGGTGGCGTGGCCTTTGTGGCGCGTGACTGCCGCGATGTGTTGCGCACCTTGGGCGAGGCGCAAGCCCCGTAACACGCTGCCGCCCTGCATCCCTTCACCAACTTTTGAAAGACAACATGTTCCAAGCAAAGACCGGGCAGACACCGCCCCCAGAACTGGCCGCCGCGATGGCGAAATTTGAAACCGCGCAACTTGAGCAACTGGCGCACAACGTCGCAAACCGTGGCGCGCTGCTGCCGCGCAACCTGACAGCCGAACAGCGCCGCGCCGTTATGGCGATGGTTTCCCGCGTTAACCCTTCCCTTTGAATCGAAAGAACCATGAAAACCATCAATCAAAACACCCGCTTCACCGAAGCACAGAACACCCTTGCCGAACTGACCGGCGCATTCAATGCAGCCACTGCCGAGGAAGCGCGTTTGCTGGGACTGCTGGCCGCGCCTGCCGATACGTTCGACCCCCTGGCCGCTGGCCTGCGCCTGCTGCGTGGTGAGCCTGCACAGCGCAACGACAGCACGGGCCTTAATCGTGAGCTTGCCCAGGTGCGCGAACGTCTGGACACCCTGCGCCCCGCCATTGAAGCGCAACGGGCCGCCGTGGCTGCGCTGGTGGCCGAACTGAGCGCCGCAGTCTGCGCAGAGGCCCAACCGGGGCACGCAAAGGCCGTACAAGGCGTGGCTGATGCGCTGGTGAGCCTACGGGCTGCGCTGGCTGCTGAGGCCGCTGTGAGGGGTTCTATCGAGGCCGCCGGGTATCGGTGTGGTTTGGTAGGTGTGGCAGAGCCTGAACTGAACTTCGCAGACACGGAAAGCGCCGCGTCCCGCCTGCTGCGTGATGTAACCCGCCGCCTGGAAGTGGAACGCCTGCGCGCCGGTGGGCCGGTGAATGTCCGGCTGCTGGTGGACGGCACGGGGTTTGGCGACCTTGGGGACGTTGTGAAAATCGACGGGCCGGACGCTGCGCATGTGGTGGCGCTGGGACATGGTGAGCCGACCACGGCGAAGGCGGGCAAGCTGCCGCGTGTGCGCGAATCTATCGCGCTGGTGCTGGGCTAAGAGAGTGGGCGGGCCTTCGGGCCTGCCTTTGCCTTATGCAGCACACACAACAAACGCTTGAAGCCGCCGGGGTTCGCGTGAACGTTCGCGAGTCCTGTTTTGAACTGCTGGGGAATGGGCACCGCGTCCTAGTGACTGCCCTACAAGACATTGACCGGCACGACATAGCCGCACTGACCGGCACGACAAGGCCAGCACTGGGCAGGCATGGTTTCCGGCTGGGACGCGATGGCCTGCCGCGTGAGTGAGGGGGGGCACGGTCAAAACGTACACCCTGCCGATATGTAAACCGACATGTCCAAGCTACGTTCAAAAGCCTGTAGTTTTGAGGAACACACCATGACTAGAAAATCCGCCGCCGCACTGGCAACCCCGACCATTTTCAGCACGAAGCGCCCGCCGCCGCCTGCTGGCCTGCCCCCTGGCGCTGCCGCGCTGTGGGTTTCAATCTGCGCCGGGCTTGACCCGAATTACTTTGCTGGTGCCGACCTAACGCTACTTGAAGCGCTGTGCATGGCAGACCATCAAAAGAGGCTTTGCGATGCGCTGGTGCTGCGTGACGGGCCTATCACGAGCGATGGCGCGATTAACCCCGCTGCGAAGCTATCGAACCAGTACGCGGGAACAATGGCCGCGCTATCGGGCAAGCTGCGACTGTGCAAGAGCGCCACGACAAGGCCAGAAAGCGCCGGGCTGAAAAAGGCTTTGCACAGCGGTTTGAAGCCGTGGGAAACCGACCCCGAGATGGAACAGTATTTTTCATGAGCCGCACACCAGAGCAGAACCTAGACGGGGTTATGCGCTACTTGAAGCACATAGAGCCCTTGCGGGAACAGTTCGAAAAGGTGACGCGCTATGACGTTGCAGCGATGCGGGCCCGGCTGGATTGCCTGGAGGCGCACATTGCCCAGCTAGAAGCGCGCATTGATGAGCTGGTGCCGTAGGGGGCCGTCCAAAACATGCCCCCTGCCAATATGTAAACCGACTGTTCTGGTTTGCGATAACGCTAACGCACAAGTCGTGTCGTGCGCGCGCGAGGGGTGGGGGGCCGTCCAACCTTTGCCGCCCTCGAACCGGCGACACCCCACCGTTTCGCACGCGGAGAAAAAATCCCCATTTGCGAAGTATTCAAATCAGCAAATGACCGAAGCCCCACGGCGGGGGGGGCTTTTCTTTTGTCTGGTGCTGGGTGGGATTGCCGAAATCGTCTTACATCCGCCCTTACATCGGACGGGAAAAGAAAAACCCCGCTACCGTTTTGATAGCAGGGTTTCCTTTGTTTACTTGGTGCCGGAGAGATGAATCGAACACCCGACCTTCTCATTACGAATGAGCTGCTCTACCGACTGAGCTACACCGGCTTGTAGCCCAAGATTATAGCGTGCTGTGGTAGCTGGTCAGGCGGTCGACTTCGTTCTTTGAGCCCAGCATCACGCTGACGCGTTCGTGCAGCTTGGTGGGCTGGATGTCGAGGATGCGCTGGTGGCCGTTGGTGGCGGCGCCACCTGCTTGCTCGACCAGCCAGCTCATGGGGTTGGCTTCGTACATCAAACGCAGCTTGCCTGGCTTCTCGGGTTCGCGCTTGTCCCAGGGGTACAGGAAGACGCCGCCGCGGGTGAGGATGCGGTGCACGTCGGCCACCATGCTGGCCACCCAGCGCATGTTGAAGTCCTTGCCGCGCGGGCCTTCCTTGCCGGCCAGGCATTCGTCCACATAGCGCTTCACCGGGGTGTCCCAGTGGCGCATGTTGCTCATGTTGACGGCAAACTCTTGGGTGTCGGCGGGGATCTGCAGGTGCTCTTTGGTGAGCACGAACGACCCCTGCTCCCGGTCGAGGGTGAACATGGCCACGCCGTCGCCCACGGTCAGCACCAGGGTGGTCTGCGGGCCGTACACGCAGTAGCCGGCGGCGACCTGCTGGCTGCCGGCCTGCAGGAAGTCCTGTTCGCTGACCGGATCGATGATGTCGGGGTCGTCGTTGCCTTTCTTGAGCACCGAAAAGATGGTGCCGATGGACACATTGACGTCGATGTTGGACGAGCCGTCGAGCGGGTCGAACAGCAGCAGGTATTCGCCCTTCGGATAGCGGTTGGGCACCACGTAGATGCCCTCCATTTCTTCGCTGGCCATGGCGGCGAGGTGGCCACCCCATTCGTTGGCTTCGATCAGCACCTCGTTGGCGATGATGTCGAGCTGCTTCTGCATTTCGCCTTGCACGTTTTCCGTGGTGGCGGCGCCGAGCACGCCGCCGAGGTCGCCTTTGTTGACGGCCTGGCTGATGCTCTTGCACGAGCGGGCCACCACTTCGAGCAGCAGGCGCAGGTCGCCGGGAATGTGGCCGTCGACGCGCTGTTGTTCGACGAGGTAGCGGGTGAGGGAGATGCGTTTGGTCATTTCAGTTCCTGACGTTTTTCGATAAGTCCAGCAACAGGCCGCAGCGCCGGGCCGCCCCAAGCAAGGCAAGCCCCTCGGGGGCAGCGACCCGCGAAGCGGTGTGAGCCCCGGGCCGGGCTGATAAGCACGGCACGCAAGGGGCTGTCATTCAGCGAGGGCGCGGGTCACGACCTCGCGCACGTCGTTGCTCAGATCGGGCTTCGCGGCCACGCGGGCGATGGCTTCGCGCGCTGCACTGCGGTAGGGTTCGGCGAGTTTCTTCCAGCGGTCCAGCGCGCGCGCGAGGCGGGCAGCGACCTGCGGGTTGAAGGCGTCGAGTTCGATCACGCGCTCGCGCCAGAACACATAGCCCGACGCATCGTTGCGGTGGAAGGCGCCCGGGTTGGCGCTGCAGTAGCTGAAGATCACGCTGCGCGCCCGGTTGGGGTTCTTCAGGTTGAAGTCCGGGTGGTTCAGCAACTGGCGCACGGCGGGCAACACGTTGCCACCCCGGTCGGGCGCGCCGGCCTGCAGCGCAAACCACTTGTCGATCACCAGGGCGTCGCTGCGGAAGATGGCGTGAAAGCGGGCGAGTGCGTCCAGCGCCAGCGGCTGGCCACTGACCACCAGGGCCGAGAGCGCGTTGAAGCGGTCGGTCATGTTGCCGGCGTCCTTGAAACGCTGGTAGGCCTTGCCGGGCCAGACCGCATCGCCGGTTTTGCGTGCGGCCAGGCAGAGCATGCTCAGGGCCAGGCCGGCCAGCGCGCGGCGGCCCGTACTGACCGGATCGGGGCGGTAGGCGCCGTTGTCCTTGTGGACTTCAAAGGCCCAGGCCCAGTCGTCAAACAGGGCTTCGGCCAGCTGCCCGCGCATGGTCTCGCGCACCGCGTGAATGCGCTGCGGATCGACCACGTCGAGCTGCTCGGCGATGTAGGTTTCGCCCGGCAGTGTGAGCACCAGTTCCTTGAACGCGGCGTCCAGCGTGGGGTGGCGCAGCACGTCGCGCATGGCGTCGAGGTAAGCGGCATCCAGCGGTTCGCTGGCCACGGGGCCTTCGGCGCGAATGGCGCCGAGCGCGCGGCGCAGGGCCAGGCGCTGGCCGGCTTCCCAGCGGTTGAAGGCGTCGGTGTCGTGGGCCAGCAGGCTCAGCAGCTGCGCATCGGTGTACTCGGCGTCCAGCAGCACCGGCGCCGAGAAGCCGCGCAGGATCGAGGGCACGGGTTCGGCGTCCACGTTGACGAAGGTGAAGCTTTCGCTGTCCTGCGTCAGCACAAACGTGCGGGTGCCGGTTTCGGGCTGGGTCCAGTGCGCGAGCTGCAGCGGCAGCTGATGGCCCTGGGCGTCGAGCAGGCCGATGGCGACCGGGATCACGAACGGCTCTTTCGCCGCCTGGCCGGGCGTGGGGGCGCAGCTTTGCGTGAGCGTGAGCGTGTAGCTGCGCGCTGCAGCGTCGTACACCCCGCGGGCCCGCACCAGCGGCGTGCCGGCCTGGCTGTACCAGCGCTTGAACTGCGGCAGCAGGCGGGCGAGGTCGCTGTCCGGGTTGGCGTCCGCCATCGCCTGCGCGAAATCGTCGCAGGTGACGGCGCTGCCGTCGTGGCGTTCGAAATACAGCTTCATGCCCGCGGCGAAACCGGCGCGTCCCACCAGGGTCTGCATCATGCGCACGACCTCGGCGCCTTTTTCGTAGACCGTGACGGTGTAGAAGTTGTTGATCTCGACGTAGCTGTCGGGCCGCACCGGGTGCGCCATCGGGCCTGCGTCTTCGGGGAACTGCGCGGTGCGCAGCACGCGCACGTCTTCGATGCGCTTGACCGCGCGCGCCGAGGGCTCGGCGCACAGGTCCATGCTGAATTCCTGGTCGCGGAAGACGGTCAGGCCCTCCTTGAGCGAGAGCTGGAACCAGTCACGGCAGGTGACGCGGTTGCCGGTCCAGTTGTGGAAGTACTCGTGGCCGACCACCGATTCGATGTTGGCGAAGTCGGTGTCGGTCGCGGTGGCGCTGTTGGCCAGCACGTACTTCGTGTTGAAGATGTTCAGGCCCTTGTTTTCCATCGCGCCCATGTTGAAGTCGCTGGTGGCGACGATCATGAAGCGCTCCAGATCGAGCGGCAGGCCGAAGCGGGCTTCGTCCCAGATCACGCTGGCGATCAGCGAGTTCATCGCGTGTTCGGTCTTGTCCATGTCGCCGGGGCGCACGAACACCTGCAGCAGGTGGTTGCTGCCGCTGCGCGTGGTGATGCGCTGCTCACGCGCCACCAGCTGGCCGGCCACGAGCGCAAACAGGTAGCAGGGTTTCTTGTGCGGGTCGACCCATTTGGCGAAGTGGCGGCCGTCGGGAAGCGCGCCTTCTTCGACCAGGTTGCCGTTGGACAGCAGCACCGGGTAGAGCTTCTTGTCGGCGCGCAGCGTCACGGTGTAGCTCGCCATCACGTCCGGACGGTCCAGGAAATACGTGATGCGGCGGAAACCTTCGGCCTCGCACTGCGTGAAGAAGGTTCCCTGGCTCACGTAGAGGCCCATGAGCTGGGTGTTCTTCTCGGGCGAACAGGTGGTGAAGATTTCAAGCTCGATCGGCGCGTCGCCGTCGGGCAGGTTTTCCAGCACCAGCTGGTTGCCGTCCATCTTGAACGAGCAGCCTGCGCCGTTGACCAGCACGCGCGCCAGGTTCAGGTCTTCGCCATCGAGCCGCAGCGCCTGCGCGGCCACGTCCGGGTTGCGGCGCAGGCGCATCTTGTTGAGCACCCGGGTCTTGGCCGGGTCAAGGTCGAAGCTCAGGTCGACGGTGTCGATCCAGTAGGCGGGTGCGGTGTAGTCTTCCCGACGGACCACGGTGGAGGGGCCTTCACGCAGTGAACTCATGCTCAGACTCCTTGTTTGAGAGACGCTTCGATGAAGGCGTCGAGATCGCCGTCCAGCACTTTCTGTGTGGCGGAAATTTCGACGTTGGTGCGCAGGTCCTTGATGCGGCTGTTGTCCAGCACGTAGCTGCGGATCTGGTGGCCCCAGCCCACGTCGGTCTTGGTGTCTTCCAGCTTCTGCTGTTCTTCCTGCTGCTTGCGCAGTTCAAAGTCGTACAGGCGCGAGCGCAGGCGTTTCCAGGCCACGTCGCGGTTGCTGTGCTGGCTGCGGCCATCCTGGCACTGCACCACGATGCCGGTGGGGATGTGCGTCAGGCGCACGGCCGAGTCGGTCTTGTTGATGTGCTGGCCGCCCGCGCCCGATGCGCGGAAGGTGTCGGTGCGCACGTCGGCCGGGTTGATGTTGATCTCGATCGAGTCGTCGATCTCGGGGTACACGAACACCGAGGCGAACGAGGTGTGGCGTCCGCCCGAGGAGTCGAACGGGCTCTTGCGCACCAGGCGGTGCACACCGGTTTCGGTGCGCAGCAGGCCGAAGGCGTAGTCGCCCTCGATCTTGATCGTGGCACCCTTGATGCCGGCGGTGTCGCCCGCGGTCTCGTCTTCGATCGTGGTCGTGAAGCCCTTGCGTTCGCAGTACTTGAGGTACTGGCGCAGCAGCATGCTGGCCCAGTCGCAGGCCTCGGTGCCGCCGGCGCCGGCCTGGATGTCCAGGAAGCAGTTCAGCGGATCGGCCGGGTTGTTGAACATGCGGCGGAATTCGAGCTTCTCCACCTCGACCGCGACCTTGGCGGCCTCGCCTTCGATGGTGATCAGCCCGGCGTCGTCGCCGTCCTCGCTCGACATCTCGAACAACTCGGTGTTGTCGGACAGCTCACCGGTGAGGCGGTCCAGCACGTGCACCACGTCTTCGAGCGATTTTTTCTCACGCCCCAGGTCCTGGGCGCGTTTGGGGTCGTTCCAGACCGTCGGGTCTTCCAGCGCGGATTCGACTTCTTTCAGTTTGGATGCTTTGGCATCGTAGTCAAAGATACCTCCGTAACTCGACCACGCGGGTGGTCAGGTCTTCGAGCTGGCTGCGGATGGTGTTGACGCGTTCTGCTTCCATGATGGGGCCTCAATCGGAATTCGGGGATGGGAGTCAGCCGGACAGGCGGGAAGCCGCCGTTGACAGAATCCGCGATTTTCTCATGCCAGCCGTCCCCTGGCACTGACGGCCCGGCATAGCCTCAGGGCAGCCTCTCAGATCAGGAAGTTCTCGATCAGCCGGGCGAGTTCTTCCGGCTGGTCGTGGTGCAGCATGTGGGCCGCGTCCTGGATCACCGCGTTCTGCAGGTCGGGTACCACCTGCAGGCGCTCGTGATACTGCGCCAGCGTGAACTGGTCTTTCCACCACTGGCTCAGGCTGTCGTCGCTCGCGGTCACGCTGAGCACCGGCGCGCTGATGCGGCGGTAGATCGCCAGCGCTTCTTCCACCTGGTAGAGGTGGGCGCTGATCACTTTGTGGGCCGCGTCCCCGAGGATCTGCCAGCGGCCCTGGGCATCGGGCGCTGCCCAGTGCTGCGCCAGCCAGTCGGCCTTGTCCTGCGGCAGGCGCGGGTTGGTCTTCATCAGGCGGCGGGCCACACCTTCGGCCGACTCGTAGGGTTTGAGGTCCATCTCGCCGCGGTGCAGGGCCTTGATCTCGTCCATCCACTTCGCATAACGCTCGGGCGCCTGGGCCGGGCGCGTGGCAGGCAGGCCGAAGCCTTCCAGGTTCACCAGGCGGCGGATGCGCTGCGGCCGCACGCCGGCGTACATCATGGCCACGTTGCCGCCCATGCTGTGGCCGACCAGATCGACCGGCTGCTCACCCGCGAAATGGTCGAGCAGGGCGTCGAGGTCGGCCAGGTAGTCGGGGAACCAGTAGCTGTCCGGCGCCGGATCGCTGCTTCGGGTCAGCCCGAAGCCGCGCCAGTCGGGGGCGATGATCCAGCGGTCGGTCTTCAGCGCGTCCACCATGAACTGCCACGAAGCCGACACGTCCATCCAGCCGTGCACCAGCACCAGCGGGGCCTGTCCGGGCACCGGTTCACCCCACTGACGCACGTGGTAGGACAGGTGGCGGATCGGCACAAACGTGCTGCGCGAGTCTTTCAGGGCTTGGTACATTCGATTCATCATAAAGACGAGACGGAGACCTTTCATGCGCCAGCGTCAAGCCAGCGACACCCCCGACCACTACGCCGATCTGCATGGCCGCTTTGGCTGGCAGGTGCCCAAGCGCTTCAACATGGCGGCGGTCTGCTCGCGCCGCTGGGCCGCCGATCCGGCCACGGCGCCACAGACCGCGGTGATCGCCACCGCGCCGGGGCAGCCCGACCGCCGCCACAGCTACGCCGAACTGCAGCAGCAGGCGAACCGACTGTCCAGCGCCCTGACGGCGCTTGGCGTGCGGCGTGGTGACCGGGTGGCGATCGTGATGCCGCAGCGCTTCGAGACCGCCGTGGCTTACATGGCGGTGCTGCAGATGGGCGCGGTGGGCATGCCGCTGTCGCAGCTGTTCGGCCCCGAGGCGCTGGAGTTCCGCCTGCAGGACAGCGAGGCGGTGGTCGCGATCTGTGACGGCAGCACGCTGGCGGCGGTGCAGTCGGTCAGCGGCAACTGCCCGCAGCTGCGGGCCCTGATCGCGGTCGAAGCGCCGGCGTCGGGTGCGCTGGCGTGGTCCGACTTGCTGGCTTCGGCTTCCGCGCGGTTCAAGGCGGTGGACACCTGGGCGGACGAAGCCGCGGTGCTGATCTACACCAGCGGCACCACCGGCAACCCCAAGGGCGCGCTGATTCCGCACCGCGCGCTCATCGGCAACCTCACGGGGTTTGTCTGCAGCCAGAACTGGTTTGGCTTTGATCCCTTCGATGTGGCCCAGCCTTCGCAGGCGGTGTTCTGGTCACCGGCCGACTGGGCCTGGACCGGTGGCCTGATGGACGCGCTGCTGCCCTCGCTGTATTTCGGCCGCCCCATCGTGGCCTTCAACGGCCGCTTCAGTCCGCAGGCCGCGTTTGAGCTGATGGAGCGCCACGGCGTCACGCACACCTTCCTGTTTCCGACCGCGCTCAAGGCCATGATGAAGGCCTATCCCCAGCCGCGAAAACAGTTCCGGGTGCAGCTGCAGGCCATCATGAGCGCGGGCGAGGCCGTGGGTGACGCGGTGTTTGCCTACTGCCAGAAACAGCTGGGCGTGACGGTCAACGAAATGTTTGGCCAGACCGAGATCAACTACATCGTGGGCAACTGCGCGCGGCTCTACCCGGCCAAGCCGGGGTCGATGGGCAAAGGCTACCCCGGGCACCGGGTGGCGGTGATCGACGACGAAGGTCACGAGTGCCCGGTGGGCGTGCCGGGCGACGTGGCGGTGCACCGGCTGGACGTGCACGGCTACCCGGACCCGATCTTTTTCCTCGGCTACTGGAAGAACGAGGCCGCCACGCGCGCCAAGTTCACCGGCGACATGGCCAGCAGTTGGTGCCGCACCGGCGACATGGCCATCCGCGACGCCGAGGGCTACCTCTGGTACCAGGGCCGGGCCGACGACGTGTTCAAGGCCGCGGGTTATCGCATCGGGCCGGGCGAGATCGAGAACTGCCTGGTCAAGCACCCGGCCGTGGCCAACGCGGCGGTGGTGCCCAAGCCCGACGCCGAGCGCGGTGCGGTGGTCAAGGCCTATGTGGTGCTGGCGCAGGAATACCTCAACGCCAAGCCAGGGCGAAGCCTGGGTGATGCCGGGTTTGAAGCGCGTCTCACGGCGGAACTGCAGGCCCATGTGAAGGGCAAGCTCGCACCGTACGAGTACCCGAAAGAGATCGAATTCGTCGAGTCCCTGCCCATGACCACCACCGGCAAGGTGCAGCGTCGCGTGTTGCGCCAGCAGGAAGAGGCGCGGGCCCGGGCGCTGGCGTGAAGACCCTCAGCGGGAGCCGCGACCGGGCGGCGCGGTGACGTGGATTTCCAGGCTGCGGCTCGCCGCCAGGCCTTCGGCCTGCAGCCGCGTTACCGACAGACCGCGTGCGATCAGGTAATCGCGCACGCTGTGCGCGCGGTCCAGCGCCAGCAGCCGGTTGGACGTTGCACGGCCCGTCTCGTCGCCGGGGCCCACGATGCGCAGGCGCGAATAGCCTCGCCCCTGCAGCCGTTGCGCGAGGGCATTGAGCTCGCGGGCGAGGGCGGGTTTGACGGCCGAGCGCCCTGGTGCAAATGCTTCCGCGACGGGCATATCAAGCGCGGTTCCAGTGGCTGGGCCAGAACGGTCGGGCCCTGGGCCAGGACCTCGGCCGGGCGTGCCACAGCCCGCCACGGCGACACACAAGGCCAGGGCAGAAAGCAGGTACAGGGGCTTGAATCGGTACATGGGCAACTCCAGAGCAATCAGGCAGACGGGTTCACGGGCGACACACGGGGCATTCCCGCGGCCCTAAACTTATAGACCGTTTCGGTCTTCCGGTTTCACGCCATACGCATTTGCACACTTCTTCATGAACACTGTTTCACTGGGCGCCAGCGCCCTGCAAGTCACCCCCATCTGCCTCGGCACCATGACCTTTGGTGAACAGGTCAACGAGACCGATGCCCACCGGATCCTGGACCGCTCGCTGGAACGGGGTGTCAACTTCATCGACGCGGCCGAGATGTATTCGGTGCCGGCGCGGGCCGAAACCTGCGGCGCCACCGAAACCATCCTCGGCAACTGGTTCGCCAAGACGCCGGGCGCACGCGAAAAACTCGTGCTGGCCACCAAGGTGGCGGGCCCCGCCCGCGGCATGCCCTGGCTGCGCCCCGAGGTGAGCAAGGCCGGCATCATCGAGGCCTGCGAAGCCAGCCTCAAGCGTCTGAAGACCGACGTGATCGACCTCTACCAGATCCACTGGCCGGCGCGCAACGTGCCCGCTTTCGGCGCGCTGTATTTCGATCCGGCCAAAGACAAGCCGGGTGTTTCCGTGCTGGAGCAGCTCGAAGCGCTGGCCGATCTGGTGAAAGCGGGAAAGGTGCGGGCGGTGGGCCTGTCGAACGAAACACCTTACGGCGTGCACGAGTTCGTGCGCCTGGCCGAGCAGCACGGCCTGCCGCGCGTGGCCACGGTGCAGAACCCGTATTGCCTGATCAACCGCAGCTACGAAAACGGGCTCGACGAAACCGGCCACCGTCTGGGCGTGTCGCTGCTGGCGTATTCACCGCTGGGCTTCGGCCTGCTGACCGGCAAATACGACGCCAACGGCTTGGTGGGCGACGCCGGGCGCATGGCGTTGTACGAATCGATGCGCAAACAGCGCTGGGGCCGGCCGGAAGCGCTGGATGCCGCGCGCCGCTACAACGCGCTGGCCCGCGAGCACGGCATGACGCCGGCGCAACTGGCGCTGGCCTTCTGCTACACCAACTGGCGCGTGGCCAGCACCATCATCGGCGTGACCTCGCTGGCGCAGCTGGACGAATGCCTGGATGCGTGGGGCACGGCGCTGTCGCCCGAACTGCTCAAAGAGATTGACAAAATCCGCTGGGAACTGCGCGATCCCGCCCAGTGATGGCGAAGAAGACCCACATCTCTGAAACCCCCGCCACCGCCTGGCTCAAGGCCCATGGCGTGGCCTTCACCGAGCACCCCTATGAGTACCTGGAGCACGGCGGTGCGCAGCACAGCGCCGCGGTGCTGGGCTTCGATCCCTTCGCCGTGGTCAAGACGCTGATCATGCAGGACGAGGCGGCGAAGCCGCTGGCGGTGCTGATGCACGGCAACCGCACGGTGTCCACCAAGAACCTGGCGCGCCAGATCGGCGCCAAGTCGGTCGAGCCCTGCAAACCCGAAGTGGCGAACCGGCACAGCGGCTATTTCGTGGGCGGCACCTCGCCCTTTGGTCTGAAGCGCGACATGCCGGTGTGGGTGGAGTCCACGGTGCTGGCGCTGCCGAAGATCTGGATCAACGGCGGGCGGCGCGGTTTCCTGGTCGGCATCGATCCGGCCGTGCTCAGCGGTCCGCTGGGGGCCAGGGCCGTGCAGTGCGCGCTGGCAGAATAGGCGACCGGAACCGCCCGCGCGCGCTGGACGCGCGAACCCCCAGAACAACAACGAGGACGTCGCCTTGGAATCCCTCTACCCCGCCATCGCTACCCTGGCCGCCTACCTGATCGGTTCGCTGTCTTTTGCTGTCCTGGTCAGTCGCGCGATGGGCCTGAACGACCCGCGCACCTTCGGCAGCAAAAACCCTGGTGCCACCAACGTGCTGCGCTCGGGCAGCAAGGCCGCTGCCATCGTCACGCTGCTGCTGGATGCCTTCAAGGGCTGGCTGCCGGTGGTGGCCGTGAAGTGGTGGGGCGATGCCTGGGGGCTGGGCGATGGGACGGTGGCGCTGGTCGGCCTGGCGGCTTTTCTCGGGCACCTGTATCCGGTGTTCTTCCGCTTCCAGGGTGGCAAGGGTGTGGCCACGGCGGCCGGCGTGATCCTCGGTTTCAACCCTTGGCTCGGCCTCGCTTCGCTGGCCACCTGGGTGATCGTGGCGTTTTTCTTCCGCTATTCCTCGCTCGCCTCCATCGTCACGGCGGTGTTCGCCCCGGCGTACTACCTGTTTGGCCGCCAGGTGGCCTGGGACGCGCCGAATGTGATGGTGCTGAGCCTGGCGGTCATGGGCATCCTGCTGGTGTGGCGCCACGCTGAAAACATCAACCGGTTGTTCGCCGGCAAAGAAAGCAAACTGGGGTCCAAAAGCCAATGAGCAACGATATTCAGCGCCACGGCGTGGCGGCCCGCTACAGCGAAGCGGCGGTTATCAACGGCGTGGTCTACCTCGCCGGCATGGTGCCCGAACGGGGCGATACACACATCCGGGGTCAGACGCAGGACGTGCTCGACCAGGTCCAGCAGCGCCTGCAGGAAGCCGGCAGCGACAAGTCGCGCATCCTGCGCGCACAGATCTACCTGACCGACATCCGCGAAATCGGCATCATGAACGAGGTGTGGGACGCCTGGGTGGTGCCGGGCACCGCGCCGCCGCGTGCCACGGTGCAGGCCGCGCTGGCCAACCCGGACTGGAAGATCGAGATCGTGGTGACGGCTGCGCAGGCCTGAACGGTCAGAAACGTTTTTCCAGGGTGAGCTGGTCGTTGGTGCGCTGCATCTGGAAGCGGGTGAGGAAGGTGTTGCCGAGCAGCACAAAGGGCATGGGTTGCGGCGACACGATGGCCGCCACGTCGTACACCACAACATCACCCAGACGCACCGAATCCAGCTTGATGAGGTAGCCGTTGGCCGCGCCATTGGCGGTGTTCATTTGGACCTTCTGTCCTTGTTCGAACTTCAGGTTGATGCGCCGGGCTTCGGCTTCGCCGATGCCGATGCCGGTGGCCCCGGTGTCCACCATGAACTGCACCGTCTTGCCATTGATCTGGCCCTGCGGCATGAAGTGCCCACGAGCATCGGCCGTCAGCACGATGCGCTGGCCACCGCCGCCGCTGGGCGCCATGCGGCCCACGCTCACCGGTGCATCACCCACCCGCAATGTCTGGCGCTTGCCCTCGATCTCGATCACAGCGGTGTCGTCCTGGGCGCTGATCAGGCGCACGCCCTGATGCGTCTGCCCCGCGCTCATGAACCGGGGCGCGCCCCCGTCGATCACCACCAGCGCCTTGCTGCCGCTCATGCCCGAGAGCGCGACCGACTGCGCCAGCGAGGCGTTGGCAACGAGGGCCAGAAGCAGTGCGGGACAAAGAAACGATGTGCGCATGAAGTGCCTTGACCGAGGGCGCCGAGGGTCCGGCTTTGCCGGCCCAAAGGCGCCGCCCCCTTGAGGGGGTGACGCGCCCTCAGGCGCGGCGCGGGGGTGAGCTCAATCTCTGAAATTGTTGAACGACAAAGGCAGGTCTTTCAGCTCGCTCTTGATCAGCGCCATGGCGGCCTGCAGGTCGTCGCGTTTGGCGCCGGTCACGCGCACCGCGTCGCCCTGGATGGCACCCTGCACCTTGATCTTGCTGCCCTTGAGGGTTTGCTGGATTTTTTTGCCGTCTTCGGTGCTGATGCCGTTTTTGACTTTCACCACCTGCTTGACCTTGTCGCCGCCGATCTTTTCGACCTTGCCGGCATCGAGGAAGCGCACGTCCACGCCGCGCTTGGCCAGTTTGGCCACCAGCACGTCGTTGACCTGGGTGAGCTGGAAGTCGGCATCACCGAACAGGGTGATTTCCTTTTCCTTGTCCTTGAGTTCGATGCCAGCGCTGGTGCCCTTGAAGTCAAAGCGGGTGCCGATTTCGCGCGCGACCTGTTCGACCGCGTTTTTCACTTCCACAAGATCGGCTTCGAGAACGGTGTCAAAAGAAGGCATGGTGCGTGGTTCCAGAAAGCGTGGGTGAGACAATCTTCAGATGTTAGTCGAGAACAATGTGGCGCTCCAGCCCTTCAACAGTTTTGGCATCGCGGCGCGGGCCCAGCGGTTCGCGCGCGTGCGCTCCGAGGCGGATCTGGCCGCGCTGATGACCAGCCCGGACTGGGCAGCCCCGGTGTTCGTGCTCGGCGGGGGCAGCAACCTCGTGATCACGGGCGATATCAAGGCGCTGGTGCTCAAGGTCGACATCCTGGGCCGCCGGCTGGTGGAAGAAACCGCCAAGGGCTGGGTCGTGGAGGCCGGCGCGGGCGAAAGCTGGCACCCGTTCGTGGCCTGGACGCTGGAGCAGGGCTGGCCCGGTCTGGAAAACCTGGCGCTGATCCCCGGTTCGGTGGGGGCTTCGCCGGTACAGAACATCGGTGCCTACGGCGTGGAACTGCAGGACCGTTTTCATTCCCTCGACGCCATCGACCTGCAGACCGGTCGCGCGTTCACGCTCGATGCGGCGCAATGCGGTTTTGGCTACCGCGATTCGGTGTTCAAGCACGCACCAACGGATGCGCGCAGCTTCGGCCTGGCGGGTCGGGCGCTGATCACCCGCGTGCGCTTCCTGCTGCCCAAACCCTGGAAGCCGGTGCTGGGCTACCTGGACCTGGAACGCAAGATGGCCGAGACCGGCATCCACGCGCCCGACGCCCAGCAGATCTTTGACTGGGTGGTGGCGATCCGGCGCGCCAAACTGCCCGACCCGGCGGTGATCGGCAACGCCGGCAGCTTCTTCAAGAACCCCACCGTCACGCCCGAGCAGTGCGCCGACATCATCGCGCGCGACCCGAAGGTGGTGCACTACCCCATGCCCGACGGCAGCATCAAGCTGGCGGCGGGCTGGCTGATCGATGCCTGCGGCTGGAAGGGCAAGAGCGTGGGCAACGCCGCCGTGTACGAAAAGCAGGCGCTGGTGCTGGTCAACCGCGGCGGCCCCAGCCACCCCTGCACCGGCGGCGAGGTCATGACGCTGGCCAAGGCGATCCAGACCAGTGTCTACGAGCGTTTCGGCATCCGGCTGGAGCCCGAGCCGGTGGTGGTCTGAGCGGTTTCAGGGTGGGTCGAGCGCCGGGTGAGGGGGCTTGAACCCGCGCCTGCACGGCAGCGGCGACACCGCTGTAGCATGCGGAGACATGAGGGATCCAAACACTTTGCGCATGGCCAGGCGGTTTTTCCTGGCGCTTTGTATGGCACCCATTGCACACCCAGAAGCCTTGGCGGGCGCCGAGCCCATCGACATCACGGCCACCCGTCAAGGCCGCATGGTGGCGATCGGCATGCACGCCACCGTGCTGGCTCCCCAAAGTGTCATCTGGGCCACCCTGACCGACTACGACAACACGGCGAAATGGATCACGGGCATGGACCGCAGCGTGGTCCTGCAGCGCATGCCCGGGCGCGTGGTGGTCGAGCAGAGCGGCAGCGCAGACATCCTGTTTTTCACCATGACGCTCAATGTCGTGCTGGAGGTCGAGGAGGACCCGCCGGGACGCATCGGCGTGAAGCTGGTTCGGGGCGATTTCAGGCACCTCGAAGGGGAGTACCTGCTCACGAGCGTGCCGGGCGTCCGGGACCGCTACGACCTCACTTGGAAAGGCAAACTGGAGCTGGCCTCGCCGGTGCCGGGATTTCTGGCGCAGCCGCTGCTGAAAGAGAACGTCCGCCTCCGGTTTGAAAGCCTGGTGGCCGAGATCGAACGGCGCGCCAAGGCCGCGCGGGAGTAGTTGGACGTGCGGGCCGCAGCAACCAATACCCAGGTGCTGCACGCTGGCCACGGCCTCGTGATGGCGTTGCTGCTGTTGATCCTGTCGGCCTGTTCCAGCCTGACGGTGGACAGCACCACCGACCCGTCGGACACGGAGGAGACCCGCTGCCGGCGCTGGTTTTCCCTGCTGGACCAGCAGATCGCGCAGCACGGCGTGGGCGACGCCCAGGATCAGCGCATCGCGGGGTTTCCCCAGCTGCGCGTTTCCCGCTTTGCGGCGTCGTTTCGCGACCAGGCTGCACAAGACCGGGCGGATTTCGGCGACTGGCTGGACCTGCTGCAAGTCCTGGGCGCAGAGGCCCATGCGATCGAGATCGCCAACCTGCCCGAGGCGGTTGTGGACGTGTTGCCGGGCAACGAGCCGGCGTCCGACAACCGGGAAAGGGCCATGGCCCGGACGCAGCACTGCGCCCAGGTGCTGAGCGACCTGGATCGCGCTGCTCCCGATCGGCGGGCCATGCTGCTGGACAGGGCGGTCGTGCCCGATGCGTATTCCACCGCTGCTCGGGTGTGGGGGATGTACGCGCTGACCCGCCTGCCTTTTGCTGCCGGTGTGCGGCGCTGGCAGGCCGACACCGTGGCGGCTTTCAATGTGGCCGGGCCCTCGGAGGGTGTACCCATCACGCGTTACGTGCCTCTCGAACCTGGCGATGGATACCGCACCGAAGCATTCACACGCGTCCCGCGCGATGCGCTGGGTATTCCGCAACTGGACGAAGCCCTTCGGCAGCAACTGCTGGACCGGCATGCCCCCGTGTTTGCCCTGCCGGTCGAGGGCGGCTTTGACCGCATCGGTGCGCTGAAACTGGCCGGCGACGGAACGCCCGACGTGGACACCACGCAGCCGACGGTGTACCGCCGCATCGCGTTCGTGCGCCAGGGGCAGAAGACGCTGGTGCAACTGGTGTATCTCGCCTGGTTTCCGGAGCGACCTCCGGCCGGCAGTGTCGACCTGCTCGCGGGGACCTTGGACGGACTGGTCTGGCGCGTCACGCTGGACGATCAGGGCCGACCGCTGCTCTACGACTCGATCCACGCCTGCGGCTGTTACCACCTGTTTTTTCCCACCCGTTCCCTGCGTGCGAAGCCTGCGCCCGAGCCCGGCATCGAATGGCTGTTCACGCCGGCCAATCCACCCGAACTGGCGAGGGGCGAGCGCATGCTGTTGCACCTGGCACCCCGGACCCACTACCTCACCGGACTGGCCGCTACACGCGAACCGCAAGGCGAGCGCTACCGGAGCTTGCCCGAGGGGCTGCTGCGCTCACTGCCCCTGCCGGGCGGTGGTCATCGCAGCCTCTACGGTCCCGACGGCATCATCGCGGGCACGCAGCGGGGCGAGCGTTACCTGTTCTGGCCCATGGGCGTGCGCGATGCGGGCGCGCAGCGCCAGTGGGGCCAACACGCCACGGCCTTTGTCGGGCGGCGGCATTTTGACGACCCGCACCTGGTCGATCAACGTTTTGACGTCGTCGAACCATCCGGGGCCGGTGCCGAAAGTCACTGACAGCCGGTGGCCGCGCCCAGAAGCGGGAAAGCCGCTCCCTGGAGCGGCTTTCAACACGGCGCAGGTGGCAGGACTCAATCCCCGTTCTTGTCGCCTTCCAGTCGCAGCATCTGCGCGCCTTCGCCCAGCGACAGCAGGCCGCTCTTGGCGTAGATGCCGAGTTTGGCGCGCGTGTCGACGATGTCGAGGTTGCGCATGGTCAGCTGGCCGATGCGGTCCAGCGGCGTGAACGGCGCGTCTTCCACCTTTTCCATCGACAGGCGCTCGGGCGCGTACGTCAGGTTCGGGCTCTCGGTGTTCATGATCGAGTAGTCGTTGCCGCGGCGCAGTTCGATGGTGACTTCGCCGGTGATGGCGCGCGCCACCCAGCGCTGGGCGGTTTCGCGCAACATGATGGACTGCGGGTCGAACCAGCGGCCCTGGTAGAGCAGGCGGCCGAGTTTCAGGCCGTTGATGCGGTACTGCTCGATCGTGTCTTCGTTGTGGATGCCGGTCACCAGGCGCTCGTAGGCGATGTGCAGCAGCGCCAGGCCCGGGGCTTCGTAGATGCCGCGGCTCTTGGCTTCGATGATGCGGTTCTCGATCTGGTCGCTCATGCCCAGACCGTGGCGCCCGCCGATGCGGTTGGCTTCCAGGATCAGGTCCACCGGCGAATCGAAGGTCTGGCCGTTCAGGGCGACCGGCTGGCCTTCTTCGAAGCGCACCGTCACGGTTTCGCGTTTGACCTCGACCTCATCTTTCCAGAACGCCACGCCCATGATGGGGTTGACGATGGTGATGCCGCTGTTGAGGTGCTCCAGGTCTTTCGCCTCGTGCGTGGCGCCCAGCATGTTGCTGTCGGTGGAGTAGGCCTTTTCGGCGCTCATCTTGTAGCCAAAGCCGTTGGCCGTCATGAAGGCGCTCATCTCGGCGCGGCCACCCAGTTCGTCGATGAACAGCTGGTCGAGCCAGGGCTTGTAGATCTTCAGGCTGGGGTTGGTGAGCAGGCCGTAGCGGTAGAAACGCTCGATGTCGTTGCCCTTGTAGGTGCTGCCGTCGCCCCAGATGTGGACGTCGTCTTCCTTCATCGCGGCCACCAGCATGGTGCCGGTCACGGCGCGGCCCAGCGGCGTGGTGTTGAAGTAGGTCACGCCCGCGGTGCTGATGTGGAAGGCGCCGCACTGCAGCGCGGCAATGCCTTCGTGCGCCAGCTGGGTGCGGCAGTCGATCAGACGCGCCAGTTCGGCGCCGTACTGCATGGCCTTGCGCGGGATCTCGTCGTAGTCCGGCTCGTCGGGCTGGCCGAGGTTGGCGGTGTAGGCGTAGGGGATCGCGCCCTTCTGCTTCATCCACAGCAGGGCGGCGGAGGTGTCGAGGCCGCCGGAAAAGGCGATGCCGACTTTCTGTTGCGTGGGCAGGTTCTGAAGAATGGTGGCCATGTGTGTGCTCAGCCGAAATGGCAGATGTAGTGGTAGGGCTCGGTCACCCGGATGTCGAAGCTGCTGTTGCCGGGGATGCTGAACTTGTCGCCCGGGCCGGACTTGAGCCAGGCGTCGGTGCCGGCCAGCTTGTATTCGCAGCCGCCGGCAACGCATTCCATGATCTCGGGCGCGCCGGTGTTGAAGGTGAGGTTGGCTGGCAGCACCACGCCGACCGATTTCTTGGTGCCGTCCGGGTAGGTGATGCCGTGGCTGACGCATTTGCCGTCGAAATAGACGCTGGCCTGGGTGGTGACGGACACGCCGCTGATCTGGGTGGTGCTCATGGGAAGGAGGGTGTGAAAAGTGGAGGCGAAACCGCGATTTTAGGCGGGCGGGGTTGCTCTGGCTCGTTGTGCCCAGTCCGTGGCGTCAAAGCCCACGGTGATCTGGCCGTCGGCCCAGACCACCACCGGGCGTTTGATCACGCTGGCGTGCACCACCAACAATTCGTGGGCACTGGCGTTGTCCACCACGGCGTTGCGCGTGGGTTCGTCCAGCCCGCGCCAGGTCGTGCCCTTGCGGTTGACGAGCTTTTCCCAGCCTGCGGCGGCCAGCCAGCGGTCGAGATCGGCCTCGGGAACGCCCTGTTTCTTGAAATCGTGGAACGTGTGTTCGACGCCGTGTTCCGTCAGCCAGGCGCGGGCCTTCTTGACGGTGTCGCAATTGGGGATGCCGTAGAGGATGGTCATGGTGCCATTGTCGGAGAAATGGCCCGCCGGCCAGGTGGGCCAGAAGACCAATGGGACAATAGCTGCCATGTTGAACATCGCCTTGCCTGAACACCCTTCCACGCTGGCCGAATGGCTGGAACACTGCGAGCGCCTGCACCCGGTTGCCATCGACATGGGACTGGGGCGGGTTCAGCAGGTAGCCCAGCGCATGGGGCTGGTCATGGACATGCCGGTGATCACGGTGGCGGGCACCAACGGCAAGGGCTCGACCTGCGCCATGCTCGAAGCCATCTACGGCCAGGCGGGTTACCGCACCGGGGTCTACACCTCGCCGCACCTGGTTCACTTTGAAGAGCGCTGTCGCATCGCGGGTGAGGCGGTGGCCGCCGGCGATCTGTTGCCCGGTTTTGCCGAGGTTGAGCAGGCCCGCCAAGGGCAGGGAAGTGATCAGGAGACGATCAGCCTGAGCTATTTCGAGTTCACCACGCTGGCGATCCTGCGCACGCTGTCGCGCGCCGGGCTCGATGTGGTGATTCTGGAGGTGGGGCTGGGTGGCCGGCTGGACGCGGTCAACATCGTCGATGCCGACTGTGCTGTCATCACCAGCATTGCGCTGGACCACATGGCATTGCTGGGCAACGACCGCGAGGCGATCGGTTTCGAGAAGGCAGGCATCATGCGCACCGGCCGCCCGGTGGTGGTGAGCGATCCGGTGCCGCCGCAAAGCGTGCTGGACCGGGCGCTGGAAGTGGGTGCCAATCTCTGGCGCCTGGGCAAGGACTTTCACTTTGCCGGTGACCAGCAGCAGTGGGGCTGGGCCATGCACCCGTCCCACGGCGGGCGGCGTTACGCCGGTCTGGCCTACCCGGCGCTGCGCGGTGCCAACCAGCTGGTGAACGCGTCGGGCGTGCTGGCCGCCCTTGAGGCGCTGCGCCCACGCCTGCCCGTGACCGCGCAGGCGGTGCGCAATGGGCTGGCGATGGTGGAGTTGCCAGGGCGCTTCCAGATCGTGCCCGGCACCCCGACGCTGGTGCTGGATGTGGCGCACAACCCGCATTCGGTGGCCGCTCTGGCTGAAAACCTGGACGCCATGGGCTATTACCCAACCACCCACGCGGTCTTCGGTGCCATGGCCGACAAGGACCTGGGCGCCATGCTGGAGCGCATCGCGCCGCTGATCGACCGCTGGCATGTGACGGATCTGCCGTTGCCGCGCGCCAGCAGCGCCGAGGCGCTGGCCCAGTTGCTCGACGCCCACCCACGCACCGCGCCGGACGGGAAAAGCCGCGTCGCAGGATGCCATTCCAGCCCCATGGACGCCCTGCGGGCGGCGGTGTCGGTTGCAGACCCCGCTGATAGAATCGTGGTCTTTGGTTCCTTCTTCACCGTGGGTGGGATTTTGCAGGATGGGATACCCCGGCTGTCGGCGAAACACCTGACCGCCTGACCCCTTCCTCGATCACGCCTTGGCGCGTTTTTGCGCCTCGCCTACGGCTTTGAAAGCGTATTGGTCCACCCCCGAATGCTCACACCCCGTTCAGGTTCCCAGAGCAGCCCCACGACGCCTCCGCCTCAGAGCATCGAGGCCATTCGCCGCCGCGCCCGTCACCGTCTGATCGGTGCCGCCGTGCTGGTGTTGCTTGGCGTGATGGGCTTTCCGATGCTCTTTGACACGCAGCCGCGTCCTGTCGCTGTGGACATTCCGATCGAGATTCCGGCACGCCAGCCCGCGCAACCCTTGTCAGGCGAAAAAGTCACCGGCCAGCAGGCCCCTACGCCGGCCCGGACCCCTGAACCGATTCCTGAAGAGGTCGACAAAAGCAAGAGTCCGTTGGGGCGTTTGCCGGCCGGTGGCGGGCTTGATGCGCGTGAAGAGGTGGTGGTGGCAGCGCCGGCGGCCGACAAACCCGCCACGAAGGACGCGACCGAGGTCGCTGCGAAGACCGCACCGAAGCCCGTGGCCAAGGTCGAAGCGCCTGCCAAAGAAAGCACCACCGCCACCGAAGCCGCCCGGGCCAAGGCCTTGCTGGAAGACAAACCCGGGGCTGCCAGCGTGCGCATCGTGGTGCAGGTGGGCGCTTTCGCCGAGGCCGACCGTGCGCGCGAGACCCGTTTGAAACTGGAGCGCGCAGGCCTCACGACATACACCCATGTGGCCGAAACGCCGCAAGGCAAGCGGATACGCGTGCGCCTGGGGCCCTTCGCGAGCCGGGCCGAGGCCGACAAGGCGGCGGCGCGCGTGAAGGCCCTCGGACTGCCCGCCGCCATCCTGACCTTGTGATGGGGCTGTTTTTTATCGCGGGCCCCGGCGCATGAACTGGGTCGATGGTGTTTTGCTGGCGGTGCTGGTGCTGTCGGCGGTGCTGGGCCTGTGGCGCGGCCTGGTGTACGAGGTGATTTCCGTGGCGGGCTGGGTGGCGGCTTTTTTGCTGGCCCAGGCCTACGCCGACGAGGTGGCTGCGGTGTTGCCCATGGGGGATGCCTTGCCGGCCTTGAAGCTGGCGGCGGGGTTTGCGCTGGTGTTCATTGCCACGGCGTTTGCGGGTGGTTTGCTGGCCTGGCTGGTGAAACAGCTGGTGGCGTCGGTGGGGCTCAGGCCCATCGACCGGGTGTTGGGGGGCGCCTTTGGTCTGGCTCGGGGGGTGTTGATCCTGCTGGCCCTGACGGTGGTGATCAGCATGACCCCTTTGCGTGCCGAAACCGACTGGCGGGCGTCGGTGGTGGCCGATGCCATGGCGGACAGTGTTCACACACTGCGCCCCCTGTTGCCGGCAGCTCTGGCGAGCTACCTGCCTTGAAGTTTTTGTCACTATTTCCGTAAGGATCCGATCATGTGTGGAATCGTTGGCGTTGTGAGCCAGGCGCCGGTCAACCAGCTCATCTACGACGCACTCCTGCTGCTGCAGCACCGGGGCCAGGATGCGGCCGGCATCGTGACCGAACAAGGTCGCAAGTTCTTCATGCACAAGGCCAAGGGCATGGTGCGTGACGTGTTCCGCACGCGCAACATGCGCAGCCTGCCCGGCCACTGCGGCCTGGGCCAGGTGCGTTACCCGACCGCGGGCAATGCCTACAGCGAAGAAGAAGCGCAACCGTTTTATGTGAACGCGCCGTTTGGCCTGGTGCTGGTGCACAACGGCAACCTGACCAATGCACAGGCCTTGAAGCAGGAGCTGTTTCAGACCGACCACCGCCACATCAACACCGACAGCGACTCCGAGGTGCTGCTCAACGTGCTGGCCCACGAGCTGGAAAAAGTCAGCCGCGGCATCACGCTGAAGCCCGCCGACGTGTTTGCGGCGGTGCGCGGCGTGCACCAGCGTATTCGCGGCTCGTACGCCGTGGTTGCCCTGATCGCCGGCCACGGCCTGCTCGCCTTCCGCGACCCCTACGGCATCCGGCCGCTGTGTGTGGGTCGGCAGGGCGACAGCGTGATGGTGGCGAGCGAATCGGTCACGCTCGAAGGCAACGGGTTTGAACTGGATCGCGACATCCAGCCGGGCGAAGCGCTGTTCGTGGCCCACGACGGCAGCACGCAGTTCGAGCAGTGCGCCGAGAAGACCAGCCACAACCCCTGTATTTTTGAGTACGTCTACCTTGCGAGGCCGGACTCGGTGCTCGACGGCATCTCGGTCTACCAGGCGCGCCTGAACCTGGGCAAGACCCTGGCCAAGCGCCTGGTGTCCACCGTGCCGCCGAACGAGATCGACGTCGTGATCCCGATCCCCGAATCTTCGCGCCCCAGCGCCATGGAGCTGGCCCAGTTGCTGGGTCTGCCGTACCGCGAAGGTTTCGTGAAGAACCGTTATGTGGGCCGCACCTTCATCATGCCGGGGCAGGGCGTGCGCAAGAAGTCGGTGCGCCAGAAGCTCAACGTGATCGCGAGCGAGTTCAAGGGCCGCAACGTGCTGCTGGTCGACGACTCCATCGTGCGTGGCACGACCAGCCGCGAGATCGTGCAGATGGCGCGTGATGCCGGCGCGCGCAAGGTCTACCTGGCCAGCGCCGCGCCGCCGGTGCGTTATCCCAATGTCTACGGCATCGACATGCCGACCTCGAGCGAGCTCGTGGCGCACGACCGCACGGTGGAACAGGTGCGCGAGAGCATTGGCTGTGACGCGCTGATCTACCAGGACGTGGACGCGATGAAGCAGGCCATCGGCTCGCTCAATCCGAACCTGGCCGGCTTTGACGCCTCGTGTTTCGATGGCGTCTATGTCACCGGCGACATCACGCTCGAGACCATCGAACGCATGAACCAGGGCCGCGACCAGAGCGAAGAAGGCCAGGAAGACAACTCGCGTCTGGCCTTGCCCAACGCCCAGACCGCCTGAACACGCCCATGCCTTTAGACAAAGACCCCGACCTTCACCGCGACACCCTGGCCGTGCGCGCCGCCGTGCCGCGCACCCCCTATGGTGAAAACTCCGAAGCCCTGTTCCTGACCAGCGGCTATGTGCAGCCCTCGGCCGAAGCCGCCGCGCGGCGGTTTGCGGGCGACGAAGACGGCTACACCTACGGCCGCTACGGCAACCCCACGGTGTCCAGCTTCGAGCAGCGCCTGGCGGCACTGGAAGGCGCAGAAGCCTGCATCTCCACCGCCTCGGGCATGTCGGCGATCCTGATGATGTGCATGGGCCTGCTGCAAAGCGGCGATCACGTGATCTGCTCGCATTCCATGTTCGGCTCGACCATCAAGCTGATCGGTTCGGATCTGGCCAAGTTCGGCGTGCAGTCGAGTTTTGTCTCGCAGACCGATGTGTCGGCCTGGGCTGCGGCCGTCAAGCCCAACACGAAGCTGCTGTTCGCCGAGACGCCCACCAACCCATTGACCGACGTCTGCGACATCCGCGCGCTGGCCGACATCGCGCACAACGCGGGCGCGCTGCTGGCGGTGGACAACTGCTTCGCCACACCGGCGCTGCAGCGTCCCATGGCGCTGGGGGCCGACATCGTCATGCACTCGGGCACCAAGTACCTGGATGGCCAGGGCCGCGTGATGGCCGGTGCCCTGTGTGCCAGCCAGCAGCTGGTGACCAAAACCTTCCTGCCGGTGCTCAAGAGCGGCGGCATGACGCTGGCTCCGTTCAACGCCTGGGTCGTGCTCAAGGGCCTGGAGACGCTGGAGATCCGCATGCAGGCGCAATCCGCCCGCGCGCTGGCGCTGGCGCAGTGGCTGCAGTTGCATCCGGGTGTGGCGCGCGTGTTTTACCCCGGCCTCAGCAGCCATCCGCAGCACGAGCTGGCCATGGCCCAGCAGTCGAACTGCGGTGGTGCCGTGCTGTCGTTTGAGGTCAAAGCATCCGATGCCGATCAGGCCCGCCAGCGCGCTTTCCACGTCCTCGATTCGCTCCAGACGCTATCGCTGTCCACCAACCTGGGCGACACCAAGACCCTGTGTGCCCACCCCGCCAGCACGTCACACGGCCGTCTGACCGAAGCGCAGCGCCAGATTTCCGGCGTCAGCCAGGGCCTGATCCGCGTCGCCGTGGGCCTCGAACACCTCACCGACATCCAGACCGACCTCGACCGCGGCCTCAGCGCGCGTTAACCCCACGTTCATCACCTCGTGTATTCACTTCCCCCCATGGGGGTGCGGGTCTCCCCAGGGGCGGCCCGTCGAGAGACCCTGAAATGACAGCACCCATTCGCACCCGCTTCGCTCCGTCGCCCACCGGCTTCATCCACCTGGGCAACATCCGCTCGGCCCTGTACCCCTGGGCCTTCGCCCGCGCTACCGGCGGCGTTTTCGTGCTGCGCATCGAAGACACCGACCTCGAACGTTCTTCGCAGGCCGCGGTGGATGTGATCATCGAGGGCATGAAGTGGCTGGGTCTGGACCACGATGAAGGCCCGTTCTACCAGATGCAGCGCATGGACCGGTACAAGGCGGTGCTGGCCGAAATGGTGGCCGGCGGTCACGTCTACCCCTGCTACATGAGCATGGCCGAGCTGGACGCGCTGCGCGAGCGCCAGATGGCCAACAAGGAAAAGCCGCGCTATGACGGCACCTGGCGCCCCGAACCGGGCAAGGTCTTGCCGCCGGTACCGGAAGGCGTGAAGCCGGTGCTGCGCTTCAAGAACCCGCAGGGCGGCGTCGTGGCCTGGGGCGACAAGGTCAAGGGACTGATCGAAATCCGCAACGACGAACTCGACGACCTGGTGATCGCGCGCCCCGACGGCACGCCCACCTACAACTTCTGCGTCGTGGTGGACGACATCGACATGGCGATCACCCACGTGATCCGGGGTGACGACCACGTGAACAACACGCCGCGCCAGATCAACATCTTCAAAGCGCTCGGCAAAGAGCCGCCGGTGTACGCCCACCTGCCCACCGTGCTCAACGAGCAGGGCGAGAAGATGAGCAAGCGCAACGGTGCCAAGCCCGTGACGCAGTACCGCGACGAGGGTTACCTGCCGGATGCGATGGTGAACTACCTCGCGCGCCTGGGCTGGAGCCACGGCGACGACGAAATTTTCAGCCGCGCGCAGTTCCTCGAATGGTTCAACCTCGATCACCTCGGCCGCAGTGCCGCGCAGTTCGACGAAGCCAAGCTGCGCTGGGTCAACGCCCAGCACATGAAGGCCATGGACGATGGGGCGCTCAGCACCCTGGTGGCCGAGCAGCTGGCGAAACGTGGCATCACCGCCGACGAGCGGCTGCCGCGCATCTGTGGCCTGTTCAAGGACCGCTGTGATACGACCGTAGCGCTGGCCGGCTGGGCCGCTGCCTTCTACGCCGATGTGACGCCCAGCACCGAAGAGCGCGCGCAGCATGTCACGTCAGCCATTCAGCCCGCGCTGGCCACGCTGGCGGAGAAGCTGGCTGCCAGTGCCTGGGACAAGGCCAGCATCTCGGCGGCCATCAAGGAAACCATCACCGCCCACGGCATCAAGATGCCGCAACTGGCGATGCCGGTGCGCGTGCTGGTCATGGGCACGGCGCAGACGCCGTCGCTGGACGCGGTGCTCGAACTGCAAAATCAGCAAACAGTTTTGGCACGACTTCAAAATCGCTGAAAAATGTCCTATAATTTGAGGCTTGCTGATTCGCACCAAGCGGTGACATGCGAAGCGTGAATCAACAAACCTTGTGGGGGTATAGCTCAGCTGGGAGAGCGCTTGCATGGCATGCAAGAGGTCAGCGGTTCGATCCCGCTTACCTCCACCACAATTTGTGAAGCTTGTGCCGGTGTCTTGATAAAGGCACTGATACAATGCGAAGTTCGGTTAGTTCCAAGGTTTTGACCCTATCGTCTAGAGGCCTAGGACATCACCCTTTCACGGTGAGTACCGGGGTTCGAATCCCCGTAGGGTCGCCAAGTTTGTGGCACTTGGCCTGAAGCGAAAGCCTCAGGCAAAAGCTGCACCACTGCGGAGTGGTAGTTCAGTTGGTTAGAATACCGGCCTGTCACGCCGGGGGTCGCGGGTTCGAGCCCCGTCCACTCCGCCAGTTAAAGACAAACCGCCCAGTTGCAAGACTGCGGCGGTTTTTTCTTGTGCGCTTCAGAATGGGTTTGGTTTGGCGTGCGGCCGCCATAAGCAGCGTGCCGCCATCAAGTTGCCCGTTCCAGCCTTCCCAGGCGCACCAGCCCGGTGGAGAGCGCGGTGCCGCAGACGATGATGACGCCACAGGTCACCATCCAGGGGGTGATGTTTTCGCCCAGAAAGAACACACCGTACATCAGCGCAAACACCGGGACCAGGAACGTGACGGTCAGCGCCTTCGACGGTCCAGCTTGCTCGATGATGTGGAAAAACAGGATGTACGCGATGGATGTGCAGAACAAGGCCACCGCCGCGAGCGCACCCCAGGCGCCCAGACTCACGGGTGTTTCGGGCCAGAGCCAGAACGTGGGCAGCGCCAGGCCGAGCGCAGCGCCGATCTGGCTGCCGGTGGCCGTGGCCAGGGGGTGTGCGCCGGTCAGGTAGCGCTTGGTGAAACTGGCGGCCAGGCCATAACACGTGGTGGCCAGCAGGCAGGCGCCCATGGCCAGCAAGGTCGTGCCGATGGATGCGGCGCCGGCCACGCCGGTGGCGCTGAATCCGGATTTCCCGATCACGAGCAGGGTCACACCGACAAAGCCGATCAGCAAACCCAGCATGCGGGAGCCGCTCGGTCGATCCTTGAGCCAGAGCCAGGCCACCACCGCACCGGTCAGGGGCACGGTGGCATTGAGGATGGAGGTCAGGCCGGTGGTGATGTGCATCACGGCGTAGGCAAACAGCGCAAATGGAATGCCCGAGTTCAGCAGGCCGACAAACAGGATGGGTCTGGCGCGCTGCCGGAAGTCGGCCCAGACGCCTTTGACGAGAAATACCGGCAGCAAAAACAGTGCGGCGAGTGCGACCCGCAGACCCGCCGTGGGCAGTGCGCCAAATTCGGCAGCACCCAGGCGCATGAACAGGAACGAGGAGCCCCAGAGGGCTGCGAGCAGAACGAACTCGGCGATCAGCGAAAGCGACATGGTGCAGACGATTCAGGCAAACAGACCGTCGCCACCCTCAAGCCGGAGCAGGGCCGCTTTGCGGTCAAGCCCGCCAGCATAGCCGGTGAGCGCGCCCTGTGCGCCCACCACCCGGTGGCAAGGCACCACGATGCCGAGGGGATTTCGTCCGATGGCCGCACCCACGGCGCGCACCGCTGCGGGGTTGCCGATGGCGCGGGCCAGTTCGCCATAGCTCCGTGTCTGGCCAAACGGAATGTCGAGCAGCGCTCGCCAGACCGAAGTCTGAAACGCGGTGCCGGCGGACAGATCCAGCGGAAGTTCAAATTGGCCGAGGCGCTGTTCAAAATAGGCGATCAGCTGGGCTGCCGCTGCGTTCAGGGTGGCGTTGTCCTGAACAGGTGTCCAGTCCAGGATCTGGCTTTCTGCAGGCCTGTGGCGCTGGTCCATGAACCAGACGCCACTCAAACCCGAGGGCGTGGCGGCCAGCAGCAACGGGCCCAATGGCGATGCGATGGTGGCTTTCACCCGATGTGTGGTGTGGTTCACGGTGTGGGTACTCCTGAGGTCGGGATGGGGAGATCAAACGTGCCGGCCCAGGCGCGAATCGCAGCGTAACTGCGCCAGGGACGCCAAGCGGTTGATTGCCGGCCGGCTTCGAGAGTGGCCGCCCGGCCTCGCCCCTCGATACCGAGCGCCTTGATCAGTGCCACGTCGCCCTCGGGCCAGGCATCGGGCCAGCGCAGGGCCCGCATGGCGATGTATTGTGCGGTCCAGGGGCCGATGCCCGGCAGTGCCTGCAGGGTTTGGGTTGTTGTGCGCACATCGGCATGGGCGTTCAGCACAAGGCTGCCTTCTAGCACCGCACGTGCCAGGGACATCAAGGCTTCCTGGCGTTGGCGCACGATGCCCAGCTCGCCCAGCGTGTTGGCGCTGACGCTGGCCAGTGCCTGGGCGGTCGGGAAGAGGCGGTGCAACGGCGGATGCGGTGTGGTGATGGTTTCTCCCAGTCGCCCGGTCAGCCGGATGGCCAGGGTGCGCGCTGCCGCCACCGTGATCTGTTGCCCCAGGATGGCACGCACGGCCAATTCGAAGCCGTCGAAACAGCCCGGTACGCGAAGACCGTCGCCCTCGGGAAAGTCGGCGTGCAACACGCTGTTGATGGCCTGCGGATGGGCGTCGAGGTCGAACAGGGCACGTACCCGCCAGATCACGGCCGGCAGCACGGGGAGCAGGCTGTCGCTCACCTGCAGCCACAACCGGTGGGCATCGAGGTCGAATCGCGCGGAGAACCAGCCCGTGTGCATCGATCCGCCGGATTCGACCCGTGCCGTTCGTTGCAGGCTGAGGGGAGCCTCTGGCTGGGCATTTTCGATGCCGGGCAGTTGCCGTTCGGCGAGAAAGCGCAAGAGCGCTGCGGCGTCGAAAGGTGGTCGCCAGAACAGCTGAACCGGGGTGCTGTCGCCGTGGCCGGTGGTGCTGGGCGGCTGTCTGCGCATCTGGCTGGGACTCAGGCTGTAATGGTCACCAAAGGCGGCGTTGAAGCGGCGCAGGCTGGCGAAGCCGCTGGCCAGGGCGATCTGGCTGATGGGCAGCGCCGTGTCGGCGAGCATCTGTTTGGCCGCCAGCAATTTGCGCGTGAGCAGGTATTGCAGCGGCGAGACGCCCAGCCGGTCTTCAAAAATACGGCGCAAATGGCGGTCGCTCACGCCCAGACGCGAGGCGAGTCGCGCCACCGTGGCGCCGCCTTCGATGGCCCCGGGCCAGTTCTGCGGGTTGTCCAGCCATTGCGTGGCTTGTTGCACGAGGATGTTGCGCGCGTCCTCGGTGGACCAGTGCCGCTGCAGTGGTGCGAGCTCCGGACGGCAACGCAGGCAGGGCCGGAAGCCCGCCTGTTCGGCCTGGGCTGCGTGCTCGAAGAAGCGGCAGTTCTCGCGCCGCGGCGTGCGCACGCGGCAGACCGGCCGGCAATAGATGCCAGTGGAGGTGACTGCGGTGAAGAACCGGCCGTCAAACCGGGCGTCGTGTGAACACAGCGCGAGGTAGCGGGCGTCGTCGTCGGTGGATTCGGGGGTGTCCATGGCGCCGATGTTAGAACCTCGCCCGCCTTTTGACTGGCCGTTTTCGGACCTGTGCTGCCGGCCTCGATCAGCCTCGCCACCTACAATGCGGGGATTGCCATCCACAGCTCCCATCCATGCAACTCGCGGCATCCATCTTCAAGGCTTACGACATCCGGGGTGTCGTTCCCGATACCCTCAACGAAGAGGTGGCAGAAGCCCTCGGGCTGGCTTTTGGAACGCAGGCTCTCCAGCAGGGTGAACACACTGTGGCCGTGGGCCGTGACGGCAGGCTGAGCGGACCGGCCCTGTCGGCGGCACTGATCCGCGGTCTCGTCGCGGCGGGTGTCGAGGTGATCGACATCGGCCTGGCCACCACCCCCATGTTGTACTTCGCCGCCCACACGCTGTGCTCCAGTGGCATCCAGGTCACCGGCAGCCACAATCCCAGGGACTACAACGGTTTCAAGATGGTGCTGGGTGGCCGCGCAATTTACGGCGATGACATCCAGGCGCTGCGCCGGATGATGGAGGTCGAAAACTGGCAGCGTGCGGACGGCGGACGGGTTCGCGAGGTGAACGTCGGCCCCGCCTACCAAGACCGCATCGTCAGCGATGTGAAACTCCAGCGCCCGATGCGGGTGGTGGTCGACTGTGGCAATGGCGTGGCGGGTGCATCCGCTCCGGCGCTGTTCCGCTCGCTCGGTTGCGAGGTGATCGAGCTGTTCAGCGAAGTGGACGGCAACTTTCCGAACCACCACCCGGACCCGAGCAAGCCGGAAAACCTGCAGGACGTGATCCGCACCCTGCGCGAGACCGGCGCCGAACTCGGCCTGGCCTTCGATGGCGATGGCGACCGCCTCGGCATCGTGACCCGGGGCGGCAACAACATCTACCCCGATCGCCAGATGATCCTGTTTGCGCGCGATGTGCTGTCGCGCGTGCCGGGCGGCAACATCCTGTTCGACGTCAAGTGTTCCCAGCGCCTGGCGCCGGCCATCGAAGCCGCTGGCGGCGTGGCGCACATCTACAAGACAGGGCATTCGCTGATCAAGGCCCGCATGAAGGAGCTGGACAGCCCGCTCGGGGGCGAGATGAGTGGTCACATCTTTTTCAAGGAACGCTGGTACGGTTTCGACGACGGCACCTACGCGGGTGCGCGCCTGCTGGAAATCCTCAGCCGCAGCCCGGACGCCAACGCCGTGCTCGACGCCTTGCCCACCAGCTTCAGCACCCCCGAACTCAATGTGGCCTGTGCCGAAGGCGAGCCCCACACGGTGGTCGCTCAACTGGTCGAACTGGCCCGCTTCGATGCGCCGGCCAAGATTTCCACCATCGACGGCGTGCGGGTGGACTGGCCCGACGGCTTTGGCCTGATCCGGGCCTCGAACACCACACCCGTGCTGGTGCTGCGTTTTGAGGGGCATACCCCCGAAGCCCTGCACCGCATCGAAGCCAGCATGCTGGACCTGCTCCGGCAGGCCAAGCCGGACGCGGTGGTGGGCGCCAGCGCACACTGAACGCAGAACCCGAGAACCCATGCGATGCTGTTCGGCTATCTGGAGTGGCAGTTATTTCCGGGCAAGTATTTTGATTGATTCAAGAAGATCGACGATAAAGATCGACAGAAACCTATGACGACTCTTGAGAGTCAACCTCATTTGCCTTCCCAGTTTTCCAACGGTTTTCCCAGATGGGCATGGTTGATTTTTCTGGCTTTGCTGGTCGCGGCACCCGCGTCGACGAAGCTGGCTGGATCGGCCTGGTTTCTGATCGTCTGCATGGGCGCTTGGGCTGTCTGGCGCCTGCCCGTCATGGCGCCAGCATCATCCGGGCAGGAAGTTTTGTACTCCGGTGTCAAATACTGGTTGTACTTTTGTCTTGCCGCATTTGGCTTCAAGGCCGTAGGAATGATCTATTGGAGTGATCCCTGGGGGACGCGCCATTTCGACTTCAGAATCTTGTTGATTGCGTTTGCGCTCCGTGTTCTGGTGCCACGGATCCGGTTGTCTGCCGGTCAAGTGCTTTTGTTGTTGATGGCATTGACACTGGCAAGTCTTTCAGCGATCGCCGTCAGCTATCTTCATGCCCAGTACGATTGGCCAACACCGTCAAACCGGATCAACTGGGCTGGTGGCTTGGCCATGTTGTCTTGTGTATTGCTCCCGATCGCTGGAACGCAGACGGCGAATTCACGCTGGAGAATTTTCGCGGTTATCGGTGTCCTTGTATATATTTCTGCCATTTTGATGTCGGGAGCGAGAGGGGCTTATCTCGCATTTCCCTGGATTGTTCTCTGCGGCTTGGTGGTTCTTCGCAAGAATTTATGCGATGGACGCTCTGGACCGGTCTCTTATCGTTTCATCATCACGATCGTCATTTTTGTGGCCGCTGTTCCGTTTCTTGCACCCAAAGTGCTTGAGGTTCCCAAGGAGCGTATCTCCATTGCGGTTTCTGAGGTTCGCGCGGTGTTGAGTGGTGTGGGCGCGGGCAGAAATGTTGTCGATACCTCCATTGGTGCGAGGGTTTACATGTGGCAGCGGAGTCTGGAAAAGATTCATGAAAACCCTTGGCTGGGCTATGGCAGGGCACAGCGGATCGAGTTCATAAAAACATGGGGCGCCGAGGCCAATGCACATATCGTCAAGGACCAGACCCATCTTCACAGTGAGTACATCAACGGCATGGTGGATCATGGAGTGTTCGGCCTGTTGAGCACTTTGACCTATATGATCGGGTTGGTTTGGCTGACATGGCATCTGCGTAAAAAGTACCCGGGGATGGCCATGTCGACAGGCGGATTGGCTTACATCCACTTCATGATGAGTTTTACCGACGCCAACTCGCAAACCAATAACTACAGTGTCATGATCAGCTTGTCATTGGTATCTATCTTTTTCTTGCGGCTCGCAAGATCCCGGAGTGATTGAGTGCCATTCTGGGCCTGCGTGTGCCCAAGTCATCCCTGCGTAAGGTGTATCCGAAAATGAAGGCGTCAGTCATCTTCACGACATACAATTCACCGGAATGGCTGGAGAAGGTGCTTTGGGGGTTCTTCTGCCAAACTGTCCAGGATTTTGAGATCATCATTGCCGATGACGGTTCTCGTGACGACACCCGGGCGGTGGTTGAAAGAATGCGACTGGAATCACCGGTCCCGATCCGGCATGTATGGCATCCGGACAACGGGTTTCAGAAATGTCAAATCCTGAATAAAGCCATACTTGCTGCGTCCGGTGACTACCTGATATTCACTGATGGAGACTGTATTCCTCGGGCAGATTTTGTCGAGCAGCATTTGAAGTTGTCTGGCCACGGGATTTTTTTGTCCGGAGGTTATTTCAAGCTGCCGATGCACATCAGCCAGTTGATATCTCATGAGGATATTCTTTCCCAGAAAATATTCGATATCAACTGGTTGTCTTCGAAGGGATTGAAAAGGTCAATCAAGAATCTGAAGCTGACCGCTCGCGGCTGGAGCGCATCTCTGTTGAATGCTCTGAGTCCGGCCAAATTGACCTGGAACGGACACAATGCATCCTGTCACAAGGAGTTCATTCTTGCCGTGAACGGCTTTGATGAGCGCATGCAATACGGCGGTGAAGATTGTGAATTCGGTGACCGGCTAAAACATCTGGGGCTTAAAGCCAGGCGTGTCCGCTACTCCGCGATCTGCGTTCACCTTGATCATGGTCGGGGATACGTCACCGCATCCATGCTTGAGGCCAACAGGGAAATTCGAGCAGAGACACTCCGCCATCGGACCGTCAAAGCCCTGGTGGGCATCGATCGGTACGGCGAAGACGAAAGCTGGGAATTGCCCCCAGAACACTGATTTGCGTTGTGTACGTGGCTCGGTGCGTCAGAGGTGGGAAGACGCAGCACGGTTGTGGCGGGCGACCGGTGTTTCTGAATAGCTGGTGGTCAGTAGCTTCCAGTTGTTTTCCTCCCAACAGAAGATCTCACGTTGGGTGTGTTCCTTGCGCAATGAACGCAGCAGTCGAGCGAGGTTTTGCTCTTTCCACGTTTCACCCGTACGGACCTCGCATTTGTCGAAATCCACGATCCAGGCCTGCCGGCTTTCGTCGAGCAACAGGTTGTGGCAGTTCAGATCGGAATGGAACACCTGGCGGTCGTGCAACTGTCGGATCGCGCGGCCCAGCGCACGCCACTCGTCGTCGCCCAGCGGCGCCTGTGAAAGGCGTTGCGCGACGTTCTGCGTGCCCGGAATCATGGCCACCAGAATGTCGGCGGTGTACCACCAGCCGCTGAGCAGCTGTCTGGCTGCCACCGGCGCTGGTACGGGCAGCCCCCAGGCGCGCATCCGGCGCAGCAGGGCGTATTCACCCATGGCCCGGCTGTCTGGTGCCCGACTGCGCCAGTAGCGATCGGGGCTGAACCGCGCCATCATTCCGCCACGCCGGTAGTGGCGCAACACCACCTCTTGGCCCTCAAGCTGCAGCCTGTGGGCTTGACCGCGACCACTGCCGGTGGCCAGTGCGGTGGCGTCTTTCTCGGGTTCAAACAGACTGGGGCTGCATTGCGTGAGCATGGCCGGGTCGTGCCAGAGTGTCTGGTTCGTCAGCGACTGCTGCAACACCTGAGTCAACAAGCCGGGCTGCGTGGGTTGCCACAAGGGTTTGAGCGCCTGCAGGCTGCGCTGGCTGCTGCCCTGCTGCCGCTCGACGAAGTGGCGCGCCTGTTCACCTTTGTCGGCCAGCCGGGCCGGTTCGTCCAGCCAGCGCCCGGCGGTTTCCAGCAGTTCCAGGGCCGACGCGACGCGTTCGCCGATGCCGTGGGCTTCGATCTCCTGATAAAGGCTCTGGAAATGCTGCGTGCGAGGACCGAACAGCACAGGTTTGCCGCAGGCCAGCGCTTCGAGCGCGTTGTGGCCACCGATGGCGGCCAGGCTGCCACCGATGAAGCACACGTTGGCGTGGGCGTACCAGAGGCCGAGTTCGCCCATGGTGTCGGCCAGGTACACGCCTGTTTCCGGCGCCAGCGTTTCCTGCCGGCTGCGCCGGGCATAGGGCAGTCCTGTCTGATCGATCAACCGGGCGACGGCATCGAAGCGTTCAGGGTGCCTGGGCACCAGGATCAGGACGCAGCCAGGATGGCGCGCAGCAAAGGCCGGCCAGGCTGCCAGCAGGGCGTCTTCTTCGCCTTCGTGGGTGCTGCCGGCCACGACCACCGGGCGCCCGTCCAGCCAGGGCAGTGCCTGTGAACCGGCTTGCGCCAGCGGCTGGTCGAACTTGAGGTTGCCGGTTTCCAGCAGGCGGTCAGCCGGTACGCCCAGCGCCCGCAGGCGCTCGGTGGTCGGCGCATCGGCGGTCGCCACCAGGGCGAGTTGTGCCCACACCGGGCGCATCAGGGCCTGCCAGCGCTGGTAAGACCGGGCGGAAGCCTGCGACAGGCGGGCATTGACCAGCGCCACCGGAATCGCGCGCTGGCGGCATTGCAGCAGCAGTTCCGGCCACAGCTCGCGCTCGATCAGCACCACCAGCTGGGGTTGCAGGCGGTCCAGAAAACGGACCGTTGCACCCGGCGTGTCGATGGGAAAAAAGACGTGCTGGATGGCCCCTCCCCAATGGCTGCGCAACTGACGCGCGCCGGTTGGCGACTGGGTGCTGACGGTGATCGTGTGGTCGGGCCATTCCTGGCGAAGCGCCTCGATCAGGGGGCGCGCGGCCTGCACCTCGCCGACCGATGCCGCATGGATCAGCAGACCGCCCAAAGAGGCGGGCGCGGGTTCGATGAAGCCGAGGCGTTGCGCCAAGCCCAGCCGGTAGCCGGGATCCTTGCGGCCCCGCCACCAGAGCCAGGCCAGCATCGGCAGCGTCAGCCCCCTCAGCAGCAGCCGGTAGCTCCGGTGCGCCAGCGGGACGGCCTTCAACGCCAATGGTCGGCGACCCATTGGGTCGGCAGCACGCGCCGGTACCACTTGCCGCTGACGCCGGCGATCGCGTCGGGCGGGTTGGGCTTGCCGTGGAAGGCGATGATGCGTGCGCCTTCAGGGATGGTGGGTGGCAGGAACCAGCCCATGATGCCGCCGCGCAGGCAGTGGCGCTTGAAACTGCGGCACCAGGTGTCGGGCCAGTAGCTGAGCTTGCCCTGGCGCGCCAGATAAAGCGTGATGAACTCCTGCTCGTTGCGCACGGTGCTGATCGAGGCCGGGTAGTCGTTCTTCAGGTGTTCCAGCGCGTCGGCGTGGGCGCCGATGGTGTAGACATAGCAGGAGGTGTTGCCCGTTCCGTCGCTCTTGTCCCATTCCTTGATCACGGTGAACTCGCCGGGCTGTTCAAAGAACGGGTCCAGGCTGTCCAGGATGACGATGTCCAGGTCGAGAAACAGCGTGCGACCCTGCAGGTCGTAGAGCGGGCTGGCGAAACTGGTGAGCTTGAGCCAGCCGTGGCCAAAGGTCCAGGGTTTGCGCTGGTCGAACTCGTCAAAGCCCACCATGGGGATGGGCTTGACTTCGATCGCCGGGTCGATGCCGGCGCCATCGTCGGTCAGGCAGACGAAGCGGAACGGCCGGTGCAGGTGGCGGCTGACCATGCTGTGCAGTTTGTTGACGTACTCGGGGCCGTACTTCTTGCCCCATTTGATGCACAGCACATTGACCGCTTGCATGAATCACCCTTCACTGGATCGCGCAGCCCAGGGCGACATGCCCGGCCGGCGAGGTGCCGCAGTTTACCGCGCGAGGAGGGCGTCGATGGGCTGCAGGTCTTCGGCCTTGAGAAGGCCGCCGGCCTGCTTCAGACGCAGCTGGCCCACCAGCACGTTGTAGCGTGCCTGGGCCAGGTCGCGCTTGGTCTGGAAGAGCTGGCTCTGGGCGTTGAGCACGTCGATGTTGATGCGCACGCCCACCTGGTAGCCCAGCTGGTTGGCATCGAGCGCGCTCTGGCTGGAGGCCTCGGCGGCTTCCAGCGCCTTGACCTGGCTGAGACCCGAGAGCACGCCGAAGTAGGCGCTGCGCGTGGCCTGGCCGATGCTGCGCAGGGCGGTCTCGCGGTCGGCGCGGGCTTTGTCCACCAGGGCCAGGGTTTCCTTGACGCGGTTCTCGATGGCGTAGCCGGCGAACAGCGGTAGGTTGAACTGCAGGCCGACGCTGGCTGTGTTGGTGCGCACGTTGCCGGCCGTGGGCATGGTGGTGCTGGGGCCGCGGGCCACCTGGTACTGGCCCACCAGATCCAGCGTGGGCTTGTGACCGGCCTGGGCTTTCTTGACTTCCAGCTCGGCGATGTCGAAGCCGGTATCGGCCTGGCGCACCAGGGGATGCTCGCGCTGCGCCTGCAGCACCCAGGCTTCGGGATCGGCCGGCTGTACCGGCTCCAGGGTGACAGCGCTCGCCAGGGGCCTGGGGCTGGTGTCGTTCTTGCCCACGAGCTGGTCCAGCGCCAGCTTCTTGACCCGCAGGTCGTTGCTGGCGGCGATCTCCTGCGCCAGCACGAGGTCGTAGCGGGCCTGGGCTTCGCGCGAATCGGTGACGGTGGTGGTGCCCACCTCGAAGTTGCGCTTGGCGGCAGACAACTGCTCGGCCACGGCGGTTTTCTGGGCCTGCACGAAGGTCAGCGTGTCCTGCGCAGCGACCACGTCGAAGTACGCCTGCGCGGTGCGCACGATCAGGTCCTGCTCGGCCGCGTCCAGCTGGGCCTTGGCCACCTCAATCGACAGCTGGCCCTGCTCATGGGTCAGGCGGTTGGCGGGGCGGTACAGGGGCTGGCTGGCAGAAAGCGCCAGGTTCTGGCTGTCGGCACTGCGGCTGCCGGCCGCTGCGCTGCTGTCCACGTTCGCCCAGTTGACGCCGGCGCCCAGGCCGGCCTGGGGCAGCAAGCCCGCCCTGGCCTGATCGGCCTTGGCGAGATTCGCCTCGTACTGCGCGCGCGCCGCCTGCACGGTGGTGTCAAACCCCCGCGCCATGTCGTACAGCTCGACCAGGCTCTGCGCCTGTGCGCCGCCGGACACACCCAGTGCCAGCAAGGCCGCCAGCGCGAGCGGCTTCAGGGAAAGCGGATGCAGCTTCAACGGGGTGGACAGGGCGGTCATGAGGGTTCCTTTGGATAACAGGCGCGGAATGCAGGATGGCGGTTTCAGTACACCGGCACGGACGGGTCCCGCTCGCGGGCCCAGGCGTTGATGCCGCCGTGGATGTTCACCACCTCGGAGAAACCGTTCTGCATCAGGAAGTGCACCACCTGCGCACTGCGCGCGCCATGGTGACACAGGCAGGCCACGGGTTGGTTGCGGTCGAGTTCCAGGTAGCGTGCCGGCACACTGCGCATGGGCATGTGGACCAGATCGAAGCCATCGGGCTTGACGGCCGCGGTCTGGAACTCCCAGGGTTCGCGCACGTCGAGCACGACGGGGCGCAGGTCCGGCGACTTCGAGCGGGCCTGTTCAAGCCAATCGGTGAGTTGGGCGGGGTGGATGGAGATCATGGGTCGGACCTGTGAGCGTTTCAGCGGGTGTGCCGGCTCAGAACTGGAAGCGCGAAGGCTCGGAGAAGTTCCGCAGGCGTGGCGCCTGGGTGTCCCAGGGCTGGGCGGTGACGTACGACGCTTCGCCGGTGCGTGTGATGAAGGTGGCGCGCATGACAGGCTCGTTGCCCACGATGGCGGCCAGGCGGCCACCGGGGGCCAGCAGCGAGAGCAGGGCAGGCGGCACTTCGGCCACCGAACCGCTGAGCAGGATCACGTTCCACGGCGCTTCGGTGGCGCAGGCGGCAAAGTTGTTGGCTGCGGCATCGGCCACGCGCACTTCGGCGTTGGTGAAGCCGGCCTTCTGCAGGTTTTCACGCGCGGTGCGCGCGAGGGCTTCGTTGACTTCCAGCGAGACCACGCGCTGAGCCAGGCTGGCCAGCAGGGCGGCCATGAAGCCGCTGCCAGCACCGATTTCGAGCACCTTGTCGGTCGGCTGGATGGCGAGGTCCTGCAAAACACGGGCTTCAACGCGCGGTGCCAACATGCATTCACCCTCCACGGCGGGGTGCGTCAGCGGCAGCTCCATGTCGGCAAAGGCCAGCGCCTTGTGGGCGGCGGGCACAAAGTCCTCACGGCGCATCCTGGCCAGCAGCTCCAGCACCTGACGGTCGAGCACCTCCCAGGGACGGATCTGCTGCTCGATCATGTTGAAGCGGGCCTGGTCGAAGCTGATGGGGGTCTGAGAAGTCATGTTTGATACTCCGGTGGGTATATTAGCCGATCCTGATGCATTTTACTGAGCGCCACCCGTTGCGGCCCTGACGGCCGCGCTGTCATCGGCGCGTCCAGCCCCGAACAGGCGGCGCAGCCAGTGGCCGAAATCGTCCATGTAGCAGTACACCACGGGCACCACCACCAGCGTCAGCAGCGACGAGGTGATCACGCCGCCAATCACGGCCTGGCCCATGGGCGCGCGCTGTTCCGAGCCTTCGGTGAGCGCAAAAGCCAGCGGCACCATGCCGAACACCATGGCCAGCGTGGTCATGAGGATGGGGCGCAGCCGCACCCTGGCGGCCAGCAGCAGGGCGCTTTCGCGGTCCAGCGGCGCAGCGCCGTCCAGCCCGCGGCGGGCACGGATGGCGAAATCCACCAGCAGGATGGCGTTCTTGGTCACCAGGCCCATCAGCAGCACGATGCCGATCACCGAGAACATGCTGATGCTCGAACCGAACATCAGCAGTGCGAGCACCACGCCGATCAGGGTCAGCGGCAGCGAGGTCATGAGCGCCAGCGGCTGCAGGAAGCTCTGGAACTGGCTGGCCAGGATCATGTAGATGAAGATGATGGCCAGCGCCAGCGCCGACACCGCGTAGCCGAACGACTCCTGCATGTTCTTGGTCGAGCCGCCGAACTCGTAGCGGTAGCCCGGCGGCATGGTGATGGTGTCGAGCACCTCGCGGATATCGGCCGACACGTCACCGGCTGAGCGGCCGTACACGTTGGCGTTGATCGCCACCTCGCGGTTGAGGTTGCGCCGGTTGATCTGGTTCGGCCCGGTGGATTCCACCACCTGCGCCACCTGGCCCAGGCGCACCACGCGCGCCGTGCCATCGGCGGCGCTGCCCACCACGAAGGGCAGTTGCTCCAGGTCGCTGGTGCGCGCGCGCTGCCCGGGTGCCAGGCGCACGTTCACGTCGTAGCTCTCGCCGTCGGCCGCGCGCCAGTTGCCCACCGTCTGGCCGGCCACGAGGGTGCGCAGGCTGCTCGCCACCGTGGCGGCGTTCAGGCCGGCGTCGGAGGCGATCTCGCGCCGCATCACCACGTCCACCGTCGGCTTGTCGGGTTTGACGCTGGCGTCCAGATCCACCAGGCCGACGATGGGGCGGATGCGCTCCATCACCTGAGCGGTCAGCCGCTCCAGTTCGGCCAGATCCTCGCCCTGCAGCGAAAACTCGACCTGCTTGTTGCCGCCTACCGGATCGAGCAGGCCTGCGTGGGTCACGTTGATGCCGGGCACGGTGCGCAGGCGGTCGCGCAGCTTCGCGGCCATGGTGTCGGCGTTCAGGCTGCGGTCCTTGCGGTCCACCAGGCGCACGTAGACGCTGGCGTACATGGTGCCCTGGGCGTTGCCGGTGTTGATGGTCGAGAGCGTGTACTTGACCTCGGGGAATTCACGCAGGATCGCCTCGATCTGCCGCGTCTTGGCTTCGGTGGCTTCGAGCGACGAGCCCACCGGGGTGTGGAATGTGAGCGAGGTCTCGGAGAAGTCTGCCTTGGGCACGAACTCGGTGCCCAGCAGCGGCAGCATGAACAGGCTGCCCACGAAGGTGGCCAGCGCCAGGCCCAGCGTGGCCAGCTTGTGTTTCAGCGACCAGCGCAGCGTGCCCTGGTAGAGCTCGGTCAGGTCGTCCTGCACGCGGTCGAACCAGCCGGTGACGCGGCCAATGGTCTTGTCGTACAGCGTCACGGGCGCGGCGTGTTTTCCGTGCTTTTCGATTTCCGGATCGTGCCAGACCGACGACAGCATCGGGTCGAGCGTGAAGCTCACGAACATGGAAATCAGCACGGCCGCCACCATGGTGATGCCGAACTCGTGGAAGAACTTGCCGATGATGCCGCCCATGAAGCCGATGGGCAGGAACACCGCCACGATGGACAGCGTGGTGGCCAGCACCGCCAGGCCGATTTCCTGCGTGCCGTCCATGGCGGCGTCGAACGGGCGTTTGCCCATCTGCACGTGGCGCACGATGTTTTCGCGCACCACGATGGCGTCGTCGATCAGCAGGCCCACCGACAGCGTGAGCGCCATCAGCGTGATCATGTTGATGGTGAAACCGAACAGGTTCATGAAGAAGAAGGTGCCGATCACCGAGATCGGCAGCGTGAGGCCCGTGATCACGGTCGAACGCCACGAGTTCAGGAACAGGAACACGATCAGCACGGTCAGCAACGCGCCTTCGATCAGCGTGCGCCGCACGTTGTCCACCGACACGCGGATGGGCCGCGAGCCGTCGGCGATCGGCTCCAGCCGCACGCCCGGCGGCAGTTCGGCCTGGAGCGATGTGATGGTGGCCTTGAGACCGTCGGTGACGGCGATCGTGTTTTCGTCCTGCGCCTTCTGCACCTGCAGCAGCAGCGTGCGCTGGCCGTTGTAGAGCGCCAGGCTCTCCACCTCTTCGGTGCCATCGCTCACGCGCGCCACCTGGGCCAGGCGCACCGCACTGCCGCCGCGGCGCGCGACGATGATGGCCTCGAAGTCTTTCGGATTCTGCAGACGCGAGAGCACCTGGACCACACGTTCGCGCTCGGTGGTCTTGAGCGTGCCCACCGGCAGGTCCTGGTTTTCGTTGCGCACCGCGGTGGTGATCTGCTCGACGGTGATGCCCAGCGCCTCCATGGCGGCCGGGTCGAGGTCGATGTTGACCGCGCGCCGCGTGCCGCCCACCAGCGTGACCGAGCCCACACCTCGCACGTTCTCCATGCGCTTCTTGAGCGTCTGCTCGGCCCAGGTGGTGAGTTCAACCGCCGAGGGTGCTTTCCCATTGACAGCTTCGGGCAGGACAGCGACCGACCAGATCGAACGCGCCGCCGGGTCGAAGCGCAGCACGCGCGGTTCCTTCACGTCATCGCGGAAAGTCGGTCGCAGGATGGCAATTTTTCGCGCACGTCTTCGGCCGCCTTGCGCCCGTCGATGTGCAGCTGGAACTCGATGATGACGACCGACTGGCCTTCGTAGCTGCGCGAGGTGAGCGTGTTCACGCCCGCGATCGCGTTGACCGCTTCCTCCACCTTTTTCGTGACTTCGCTCTCCACGATGCCGGGCGAAGCGCCGGGGTACTCGGTGGTGATCACCACCACGGGGAAGTCGATGTTGGGGAACTGGTCCACCTTCAGGCGCTGGAACGAAAACAGCCCGAGCACCACGAAGGCCACCATCACCATGGTGGCAAAGACCGGGTTGCGCAGCGAGATCTGGGTGAACCACATGGTGCGCTGCTCAGTGCGATGGGGTGGGTTGCGCTGGCGCGGTGCCCGCAGCGATCGTGCCCGTCAGCGTCACCGCCGTGCCCTCGCGGATCAGGCCGGCCTGCACGCGCAGCAGCGTGGTGCCCACGGGGGCCTGCGCCAGGCCGTCGATCACCAGCATGGGCTCACCGTTGTGCAGGCCCTGGCGGCCCGGCACCACCGGCACGTGGGCGACCTTGCCGTCCTGCACGGTCTGGATGTAGGGCTGCGGCTTGTCGTTGCGCACCGCCGAGAGTGGTACCGCCGGCGCGCTGATGCGCCCGGTGACGATCTGCCCCTGGGCAAACAGGCCCTGGCGCATGCCCGCGACCGCCGGCACCCGCAGGTACACCAGCACGCTGCGGCTGCCCGCCTGCACGCTGGGGTTGATGCGCGCCACGGTGGCGTCCACCGGCTGGGCCAGGCCTTCCACCGTGAGTTGTGCTGTCTGGCCAGGTGCCACTGCCATGGCGCCGGCAGGAGCCAGGGCGGCTTCAAGTTCGAAGCCGGACAGGTCCACGACCTCCAGCACGCGGGCGTCAACGGCGACGCGTTCGCCGTTCTGCACCAGACGGGCCGACACCTGGCCGGTCAGCGGCGAGCGCAGCGCGGTGTCACCCAGGGTCTTGCGCGCGATGTCCAGCGCCGCGAGGGCCGCCTGGTGGTTGGCAACGGCTGCGGCCAGGTTGTTGCTGGTGGTTTCCAGTGCGGTGGCCGAGATGAAACCCTGCTTCACCAGCGACTGGTTGTTGTCGAGCGCGCGGCGTGCGATGCTCACCTGCGCCATGGCCGACTTCGCCTGCTGTTCGGCCTGGCGCACGCGCGCCTGCGCCTCGGTGCTGTCGATGCGCGCCACCACCTCACCCGCGCGCACGCTCTCGCCTTCACGCTTCTGAAGGCCCTGCAGCTCACCGGCCACCCTGGCCTTGATGACCGCGGTCTGCAGTGCCTTGAGCGCGCCTGACACGCCCACCGTCTGCGCGAGATCCAGTGCCTGCACGGTCAACACGTCCTGCGGCGTCAACTGGTACACCGGTGCCTGCTGCATGGCCGCGGCGGCCGTGCTGGCGGCTTCGCCCTGCAGCTTGCGTTTGTTCAGCGCGCGCGCCACACCCAGGGCAATGGCCAGCACCAGGGCGGCCAGCAGAAGCCATTTCAGCCAGGGAGAACGGTGGGAGGACATGGTCAGAGCGGGGTGGTGTTGGTGGATGGAGCGGTCTGCACCAGCATGCCGCCGAGCAGAAGGTCCAGCTGGGTGTCGATGAAGGCCACAGGCTCGATCTGCTGCGAGGCCGGGCAGCACGGCGCCATGGAGTGTTTCCACATCAGCAGAAAGATCATGGGCGCGATCAGGCTGTAGATCGCGTATTCGAGCTCCATGGGCCGGAACTCGCCGCGGTCGATGCCGCGCTGCAGGATGCGTTTGAGCAGGTCGTGGCCGGGACCGATCACTTCCTGCTGGTAAAACGCCGCGATTTCGGGAAACATGCCGGCCTCGCTCATCACCAGCTTGGTGATGCCCGAGGCCGCCGTCATGCCGATGCGTTCCCACCAGGCGTGCAGGCAGTGGCGCAGCAGTTCGGCGCTGTTGCCTTCGAACGCGTCCAGCTCCTGGTTCCACTCGCCAAAGCGCCCGGCGATGGTTTCCCGCACCACCGCCTTGAACAGGTCTTCCTTGCTCGGGAAATACAGGAACAGCGTGCCCTTGGAAACCCCCGCGCGCGCGGCCACCTCTTCCACCCGCGTGGCGGCAAAGCCCTTTTCAACGAACAGGGACAAGGCCGCGTCCAGCAATTCACCCGGGCGCGCTTCCTTGCGGCGTTCGCGGCGCTGGCGCGGGGCCTCTTCGATGGGGGGCGTGAGGGGGAGAGAGGAGGGTGGCATGGGTTTAATGACCGACTGGTTATTAATATAACCCATCACCGGTACAGCCGGCCCGACCGGGCCCATGCCAGACACCCTGCGGGCGCCGAAATGCTCAGCCCAGCTTGATGCCCACGCGTGTGATGCGATGGCCCGCCATCTCGCGCACGCTCACCTCGGCCTGTCCAAGCAGCATGCTGTCGCCCACCACCGGCGGACGCTGCAATTCATTGAGCAGCCAGCTGGCGATGTCCTGGGTGGAATCCGCCGGGACGGGCAGTCCATAAAAGGCGCAGAGGTTGTCCAGCGAGGTGCTGGCGTCCAGCACGAAGTCGCCATAAACCAGCCGTGCCTGGGCCGTGTCCTCCGGGTCGGGCAGGGTCACGCCCAGTCGCCGGGCGCTCCAGGCAATGGTCGAACCCTGCAGCATCAGCGAGGTGAGCACCACCACAAACGCCACATTGAAAAAGGTCTGCGCGCCCTGCACCCCGGCCATCAGCGGAAACACCGCCAGCACAATCGGCACCGCACCGCGCAGGCCCACCCAGGAAATGAAGGTGATCTCGCGCGGCTTGAAGTGCAGCGGCGCCAGGCACAGCCACACCGAAATGGGCCGGGCCACCAGCATCAGCACCAGCGACACACCCAGCGCGGGCCACAGCGTGCGCAGCAGGTCGCTGGGCGTGACCAGCAGGCCCAGCAGCAGGAACATGCCCGCCTGCGAAAGCCAGGCATAGCCGTCCATGGCCGACAGCGAAGGCCTGACCTGCCGCCGCGCCCGGTTGCCCACCACCACGCCCATCATGTACACCGCCAGGAAACCCGAGCCGCCCACCCAGGTGGTGCCTGCAAACACCGTGAGGCCACCAGACACCACCAGCAGCGCGCGGATGCCGCCGCCGCCATCCGAGCCGCGACCCAGGCGCTTGAGCAGCTCGGCCAGGGCCCAGCCACAGCCCAGGCCCAGCAACGCACCCCAGCCAAACTGTTGCAGCAGCGACAGCAGCACATCGCCGGCGTCGACGGTGCCGCTGCCACCCCCGCCCAGCGCCAGTGCAATGCCGATGAACATCAGTGTCAGGTACACCGCCATCGGGTCGTTCATGCCCGACTCGATCTCCAGCGTTGCCGCCACCCGCTCGTTGAGCGTCACACCCGACGACTTGAGCAGCGAAAACACCGCCGCCGCATCGGTCGACCCGACGATGGCACCCACCAGCAAGGCCAGCGGCCACGACAGGCCCAGCAGCCAGTGCGCTGCCGCGCCGGTGATGGCGGTGCACAGCACCACGCCCACCGTGGCCAGCAGCAGCGAAGGCCTCAAACCGGTGCGAAACGTGCGCATGTCGGTGCGCAGCCCGCCGTCCAGCAGGATCACCGCCAGCGCCACGTTGCCCACCCAGAAACTGAGGCGAAAGTCGTTGAACACCAGTCCGCCAGGCCCGTCCACGCCCGCGAGGGTGCCCACCACCAGAAACACCAGCAAGAACGAGAAACCGACACGTGCCGAAAACACACCGGCCAGCACGCTGATGAACACCAGCGCAGCAGCAGCCAGGAGAGGGAGGGTGAGAAAGTCGAGTGAGAGAGCCATGCGCTGAAGCTAACAGAAAGCGTGCCAATGGGAGGCCTGCGGGATACATTGCGTCAGGCTGCATGGTCACCCGTGGCAGGTCACCCACGCCATCAGCCGGGAGCCGTTTCATGAGCATCACACTGCAAGCCCTTCTCGGATTCATCGCCTGGACCCTGTGCCTTCTGGTGCTCATGGAGGGCATCCGCTCCTGGCTTGTGCTGAAGGGCGCCGTGCCCGCCAACCGGTTCGACCCCGAGAATTCGAACCTTTCGCCCTTCATGCAGCGCCTGGCCCGGGCGCACGCGAACTGCCTCGAAGGCCTGCCCATCTTCGGCGGGCTCATGCTCGTTGCCGTTGTCGCGGACCGCTCCGCCGTCACCGACCCGCTGGCCTGGGCGCTGCTCGCCGCCCGGATCGTGCAGTCGCTCATCCACCTCGCCTCGACCTCACCCGCCGCCGTGACGGCACGGTTCACCGCTTTCGGTGTGCAGATGGGGATTGCCGTGTACTGGGTGGTCGGGTTGGCCCTGCCGTAGGGCGCTACGGGACGGGCTGCCATGCCCGCCTCGACACCCTGCGCTGCGAGTTGGAACAAGCTGGTTCAGAATCGGCGGGGGGTTGACACAGGGTGTCTCATCCGGCATCTGCAGGCCCTGGCAGCGCAGCGCGGCGCCTGGGTGGTGTTCGTGCAGGCCGACCACGGCGACGGCCCCGCCGTGGCGCTGTACACAAAGCCCGGCACACGGGAGGGCGTGGTGCACTTCGATCTGCCCGTGCCCGGTGCGTGAGAGGCCAGGCACTTTGCGGCAAGCAGGCGCCCGAAAAAAACGGACCGTCCCGCACCGTTGTGCGGGTTCGGCGGGAAACCACTGCTTGAACGTCTCAACCCCACATGTTTCCAGCTCCACAACACCGTGACGCCAGCCACCTTCGGCTGGTGGCGGTGAAGCTCATCCACACGCTGGCCTGGGCCTTTTTCGCCGCTTGCATCTTCGCGATGCCGATCGCGTCCTGGGCGGGTCGGCATCACCTGGCCGGGCTGCTGGCGATGCTGGTGTTGGTCGAGGTCATCATCCTGGCCCTGAACGGGTGGACATGCCCGCTGACGGCGGTGGCAGCCAGGTACACGGAAGACCGCGAGAGCAACTTCGACATCTACCTTCCGGTCTGGCTGGCGAGGTACAACAAGCACCTGTTCGGGCCCCTGTACGTCGCGGCCCTGATCTATGCAGGGGTGAACTGGGCGACGTCCGGAACTTCGGGAAACGCGTGACGCCCTGACGTGATGCGGAAAACAAGAAGGGCTGCCCACGGCAGCCCTTCTTGTTCCGGAGAGAACCCGGTCAGTTCGCAAACGCCGCAATGCCAGTGATCGCCCGCCCCAGAATCAGCGCATGCACGTCGTGTGTGCCTTCGTAGGTGTTCACCACTTCCAGGTTCACCAGGTGGCGGGCGACACCGAATTCGTCGCTGATGCCGTTGCCGCCCATCATGTCGCGCGCCATGCGGGCGATGTCGAGCGACTTGCCGCAGCTGTTGCGCTTCAAGATGCTGGTGATCTCCACGGCGGCGGTGCCTTCGTCTTTCATGCGGCCCAGGCGCAGGCAGCCTTGCAGGCCGAGGCTGATTTCGGTGAGCATGTCGGCCAGCTTTTTCTGGATCAGCTGGTTGGCGGCCAGCGGGCGGCCGAACTGCTGGCGGTCCATCACGTACTGGCGGGCGCGGAAGTAGCAGTCTTCGGCCGCGCCCAGCGCGCCCCAGGCGATGCCGTAGCGCGCGCTGTTCAGGCAGGTGAACGGGCCCTTGAGGCCACGCACGTCGGGGAAGGCGTTTTCTTCCGGCACGAAGACTTCGTCCATCACGATCTCGCCGGTGATGCTGGCGCGCAGGCCGACCTTGCTGTGGATCGCGGGCGCGCTCAGGCCTTTGAAACCTTTTTCCAGGATGAAGCCGCGGATCTGGCCGCCGTCGTCTTTGGCCCAGACCACGAACACGTCGGCGATCGGGCTGTTGGTGATCCACATCTTGGCGCCGCTCAAGGAGTAGCCGCCAGGCACGGCCTTGGCGCGGGTGACCATGCTGCCGGGGTCGCTGCCGTGGTTGGGTTCGGTCAGACCGAAGCAGCCGATCCACTCGCCGGTGGCGAGCTTGGGCAGGTACTTCTGCTTCTGTGCTTCAGAGCCGAACTCGTTGATCGGCACCATCACCAGCGAGCTCTGCACGCTCATCATGCTGCGGTAGCCCGAGTCCACGCGCTCCACCTCGCGCGCCACCAGGCCGTAACAGACATAGTTGAGGCCGCTGCCGCCGTAGGCCTCGGGGATGGTGGGGCCGAGCAGGCCGAGTTCACCCATCTCGCGGAAGATGGCCACATCGGTCTTCTCGTGGCGGAAGGCCTCTGTCACGCGGGGCAGCAGCTTTTCCTGGCAGTAGGCGCGCGCGGCGTCCTGCACCTGGCGCTCGTCGTCGGTGAGCTGCGCGCTCAGGTGGAACGGGTCTTCCCAGTTGAAGGTGTTTTTGGGGCTGGCCATGGGGTGTCTCCGGGGCGGGTTGGAAGAGGGGTTTGACAGTGATTGTCGGCGCCCCATGAATAGCTGTCTAATATTGATTGCCGATTGATCAATACACATTACATATTCATGGAATTCCGCCACCTCCGCTGTTTCGCCGTGCTCGCCGAGGAACTGCACTTTGGCCGCGCGGCCCAGCGGCTGGCGATGACGCAGCCGCCGCTCTCGCTCAACATCCAGCAGCTCGAAGCCTCGGTGGGCGCGCGCCTGTTTGAGCGCAACAGCCGGGGCGTGGCGCTCACGGCTGCCGGGCTGGCTTTTCTGCCGCGCGCGCAGGCGCTGCTGGAGCAGGCCGCCCTGGCGGCGCGCGAGGCGCGCGACGTGGGGCAGGGGCTGGCCGGGCAGTTGCAGATCGGCTTTGCCGGCACGGTGCTGTATCGCGGCCTGCCGCAGGTGCTGCGCGACTTTGCGGCGGCGCACCCGAAACTGCGGCTGGCGCTGCGGGAACTCTCCAGCAGCGAGCAGCTGGTCGAGCTGGTGCACGACCGGCTGGACCTGGGTTTTGTGCACACCACGCGCGTGCCGGCGGGGTTCTCTCAGATCCTGGTGTCGAGTCAGCCGTTCATGGCCTGCCTGCCTTCATCGCACCCGCTGGCGGGCGAGGCGGTGTTGTCGCTGCAGGAGTTGAAGGGCGAGGCCTTCGCCATCGTGATGCGCGCCGTTTCGCCCGACTACCACGACCGCATCCTCGCGGCCTGCGCGGACGCGGGGTTTGAGCCATCTCTGGCGTTTGAACTGCGGCACTGGCTGAGCGTGGTGTCGGTCATCGCGCAGGGGCTGGGCGTGGGCCTGGTGCCCGCCGCGCTGCAACAGGCCGGCCTGCCCGGCGTGGCCTTCGTGCCGCTGGCCCAGCCGCTGGCACCCTACGACACGCATTGCCTCTGGCGCACCGGGCGCGACCAGTCGGCGCTGGGGGCATTTCTGGCGGCCGTGCGCGCGACGGCCCCTCCGGTGCACCATGTAGCCCATGATGGATGACAGAACCGGAGAAAACCCATGAGCGAATCCCAAACCCTGGTGCTCGGCGGCGGCTGCTTCTGGTGCACCGAGTCCGTTTACAAAGAAGTGCGCGGCATCACCGACGTCGAGTCCGGCTACAGCAACGGTCAGGCCGAACGGCCGAGTTATGAAGACGTGTGCACCGGCCGCACCGGCTGCAACGAAGTCGTGAAGCTCGAATACGACCCGGCCGTGATCAGCACGCGCGAGATCCTGGAGATCTTCTTCGTGATCCACGACCCGACCACGCTCAACCGCCAGGGCAACGACGTGGGCACGCAGTACCGCAGCGGCATCTACTTCACCACTGACGAACAGCGCGAGACCGCGCGGGCGCTGCTGGACGAACTGGCGCACGACAACGCCTTTGGCCGCCCGGTCGTGACCGAACTGATGCCGCTGGAAAACTACTGGCCCGCCGAGGACTACCACCAGGACTTCTTCGAGCGCAACCCGCACCAGGGCTACTGCATGGCCGTGGCGGCGCCCAAGGTGGCCAAGTTCCGCAAGACCTTCGCTCGCCTGGCCAGGTAACTCGACTCAGTTCAGGCGGGCTCGCAGCCGGGGCCACAGAACGATCACGGCCAGGCCGCTGAGCACGAGCGCCGCAGCGCCCAGCTTCCACCCCGGCAGCGACTCACCCAGCGACAGGGCCGAAGCCCCCATGCCGAACACCGGCACCAGCAGCGCCAGCGGCGCCACGGTGGCGGCGGGGTGGCGCGCCAGCAGCCAGTTCCACACGCCGTAGCCAAACAGGGTGTTGCCCAGCGCCTGCCAGAGCACGCTGGCCCACACCAGCGGCGTGGCGTTGATGACCGCACTCTGCATCAGGGCTGGGCCTTCGATGAACCACGAAATCGCCAGTAGCGGTGGTACCGCAAACACGCTGCTCCAGACCATGAAGTGCAGCATGTTCACCGGCCCGAGCGACTTCACCACCAGGTTCGCGCCGGCCCAGAAGAAGGCGGCCGAGAGTACCAAGGCCAGACCCAGCCACGTGACCACGGCGGCGTCCAGGTTCAACGCAATCACACCCAGCCCGGCCAGCGCCAGCAACAGACCCACGATCTGGAAACCGCGCACCCGCTCGCCCATGAGCAGCAGCGAGAGACCGATGGTGAAGAACACCTGCACCTGCACCACCAGCGAAGCGAGCCCGGGCGAGATGCTGCTGCGCATGGCCAGGAACAGCAGGCCGAACTGGCCCACGCCCAGCAGCACGCCGAACGCGGCCATCTTGCGCCACGGCGCGGTGGGTCGCGGAATGAACAGCAGCCATGGCAGAGCGGAGAAGGTGAAGCGCAGCGTCGCGAACAGAAACGGCGGCAGGCCGTCCAGTCCCCAGCGGATCACGACGAAATTGGTGCCCCAGACGAACACCACCGCGAGGGCGAGCAACAGGTGGTTGAGAGGCAAAGGGGGCTCCGGCCGGTGAAAAGCCCGCCAGTGTAGCCACGTGCCGCTCTGGGGCAGCGCGCCTGCGCGACGCTCAGTGGCACTGGATGGCCTGTGTGAGTGTGGTGGTGTTGGCGCGCATCATGGCCACGTAGCTCGCGGCCGGGCCTTGGGCGTCGGACAGGGAGTCGGAGAACAGCTCGCCCGCGGGCTTGACGCCGGTCTCGCGGCCGATCTGTGCGATCAGGCGCGGGTCCGAAATGCTCTCGACGAACAGCGCCTTGATCTGCTCCTGCTTGATCTGGCGCACCAGTTGCGCCACGCCCTTTGCAGAGGCTTCGCTGTCGGTGTTGACGCCTTGCGGGGCGAGGAACTTCACGCCGTAGGCATGCGCGTAGTAGCCGAACGCGTCGTGCGAGGTGATGACCTTGCGTTGCGTTGCCGGAATCACGGCCCAGGTGGCGCGGATGTCGGTGTCCAGCGCCTTGAGTTGGGCGTTGTAGGCCACCGCGTTGCGCCGGTAGCTGTCGCAGCCGTTGGCGTCGGCCTCGCACAGGCCTTTGACGATGTTGCCCACATAGACCATCGCGTTGGGCACGCTTTGCCAGGCGTGCGGGTCGGTTTCCTCGTGTTGGTGTCCGGCACGTGGTTTTTCACCGGCTTCTTCGGTGTGGATCGCCTGGATGCCCCGGCTGGCCACCACGTGACGGCCCTTGTAGCCGGCCGTGCCCAGCAGGCGGCTCATCCAGCCTTCGAAGCCCAGGCCGTTGGAGAACACGATCTGCGCCTGGCCCACCAGCCTGGCCTGCGAAGGCGTGGGCTGGAACACATGGGCGTCGCTGCCGGGGCCGACCAGCACCTCCACCGCGACGCGGTCCCCGCCGACCTGGCGCACCAGATCGCCGAGGATGCTGAAGCTGGCCACGGCCTTGATGGGGGCCACGGTCTGGGCCAGCAGCACGGGGCTGAGGGCAACGGTGGCGAGGCCGATGACGGAGGCGATGAGGTGACGGCGCAGATGGGTGTTCATGAAAGATCCTTAGGCTTGCAGATGGGACGAGGCGGGACGCTGGTGGCGCAGCGCGCCGTGCGGCGCGAAGAGCAGGGAAAGCAGGTACATCGCGCCGAGGGTGAGCACGATCACCGGGCTGGTGGGCCAGTCGGCGTGGTACGAGATGAGCAGGCCGCTCAGGCAGGCCAGCAGGGCGAGCGCGGTGGCGAGCAGCAGCAGGGGGCCGAGGCGGCGTACCCAGAAACGCGCGGTGGCCGCGGGCAGCACCATGATGCCCACCGCCATGAGCGTGCCCAGCGCGTGAAAGCCGGCCACGAGGTTGATCACCAGCAGGCCCAGAAATCCGTAGTGCGCCACCGGGCTCCAGCGGCTGACCTGGCGCAGGAAACCCGGGTCCAGGCATTCGAGCACCAGCGGGCGGTAGAGCAGGGCGAGCGCCACCAGCGTCGTGGCCGATATGCCGTCGAGCAGCGTGAGCGCCGCGTTGTCCAGCGCGAGCACGGTGCCGAACAGCACATGCAGCAGGTCCACGCTGTTGCCGCGCACCGAGACGATGAGCACGCCGAGCGCGAGCGAGAGCAGGTAGAAGGCGGCGAGGCTGGTGTCTTCGCGCAGCACGGTGTTGCGCGCCACCAGCCCGGAGCCCACGGCCACGGTGAGCCCGGCGGCGATGCCACCGATGGTCATGGCGGTGAGCGAGAGGCCGCTCACCAGGTAGCCGATGGCGGCGCCCGGCAGGATGGCATGGGCCATGGCGTCGCCGGTCAGGCTCATGCGCCGCAGCATCAGGAACACGCCCACCGGCGCCGCGCTCAGCGAGAGCGCCACACAGCCGAGCAGGGCGTCGCGCATGAAGCCGAATTCGGCAAACGGGCCGAGCAAAGGGTTGGCCAGCAACCAGACCATGAGTGGTGAATCGGCGATGTCGTTCATGTGAACGCCTCCGCTGCATGGGTGTGGGGGTGCGTGTCCGGCGTGGCCGCGCAGAGCGGGGCGTCTTCGTCGAACGCCTCGTGCATGCGCTGGGCGCGTGCCCAGTGCGCGTCGGTCAGCACCTCGGCGGTGGGGCCGCAGGCCACCAGCTCGCGCGCCAGCAGCAGCGTGAGCGGGAAGTGCGCGTGCACCTGCGCCAGATCGTGCAGCACCACGATCACCGTCTTGCCCTGGCGGTGCCAGCGGTGCAGCAGGGCCAGCAGGTCGCTGGTGGTGCGGTTGTCCACCGCGGCAAACGGCTCGTCGAGCAGCACGACCGGTGCGTCCTGCAGGATCAGGCGGGCAAACAGCGCGCGCTGCAACTGGCCGCCCGAGAGCGCGTCCAGGCTGCGTTGTTCAAAGCCCGTGAGCCCGACGGCGGCCAGTGCTTCGTCGCACAGGCGGCGGTGTTCGGCGGTGAGGCGCCCGAACGCGCCGACGCGGTGCCACAGGCCCAGAGCCACCATGTCGTGCACGGTGACGGGGAAGCTGCGGTCGAGCCCGCTGTGCTGCGGCAGCCAGGCGATGCGTTGGCCGGCCAGGCCGCTCACCGTGCCGCTGATGGGGCGGAGCTCACCAGCCAGTGCCTTGATGAGCGTGGACTTGCCTGCGCCGTTGGGGCCGACCAGCGCCAGCAGCGAACCTGGCGCGATGCGCAGGCTCACGTGGTGCACGGCCGGGTGGCGGTCGTAGCCGAGCGTGAGGTCGTGCAGTTCGATCGCCGGGACAGCGGGTTGGGGTAGGGCTTTGTGCATGGTGGGCGGGCGATAAACTATCGCAACTGAATTGCAGTAACGATGATATTAACGCAACTTTGTTGCGATAATGGAGCCATGCCCGTGTCCACATGCCAGCCCAAAGAATCCGTCATGGTGCCTGCCGAGATCCAGGCCCGCCTGGAGCGCGCGGGCCTGCGCCGCACCCTGGCCACACGCGCCGTGCTGGGCCTGTTCCTGGCGAATCCGCAAGGCACGCTGAGCCACGCGCAGGCGCTGGCCTCGCTCACCGCACGCGGGCTGGACATCAACCGCGTGACGCTCTACCGCCTGCTGGACCGGCTGGCCGCCTGTGGTGTGCTGCAGCGCCACGCCAACGACGACGCCCGCACCTGGCGCTACGGTCTGGCCGACACCGACGAGGGCCTGGCGCCGCGCTTTGAGTGCGACGCCTGCCATCGCCAGTTCCGACTGATCGAGGGCAGCGCACCCACGCAGGCGGTGGCCAGCGATCTCTTGCGCACGCTGGCCGGGTTGGGCCATCAGGGTCTGCGCGTGGATGTGGCGATCCACGGCACCTGCGCCAGCTGCCTGCCGCAGGAGCCGGCCGCGTGATCCACACCCGCGACCTGGCCTGCCGGTTTGCCGACGGCAGGACGCTGCGCTTCGCCGATACCGATGTGCCCCAGGGCGGCACGCTGCTGCTGCGCGGGCCGTCCGGTAGCGGCAAGTCCACCTGGCTGGCGCTGGCCGCGGGCCTGCTCTCGGCCACGGGCGGCGAGATGGTGGTGGCTGGGCAATCGGTGGGCGCGCTGGCGCCTGCTGCGCGCGACGCCTGGCGGGCCAGGACCATTGGCTTCCTGCCGCAGCGGCTGCTGCTGAGTGAGGCGCTCACGGTGGCGGGCAACCTGGGTCTGGGGTTTTTCGCCGCCGGGTTGCCGCAAGACAAGGTGGCGATGCACCACACGCTGGATGCGCTCGGTGTGGCGCACCTGGCCGCGCGCAAGCCGGCGCGTCTCTCGGGCGGCGAAGCGCAGCGTGTGGCGCTGGCACGCGCGCTGCTGCTGCGCCCGCGCGTGATCCTGGCCGACGAGCCCACCGCCAGCCTGGACGATGCCGCCTGTGCCGCCGCGCTCACGCTGCTGCGCGAGCGCGCGCAGGCCGCGGGTGCCACGCTGGTGATCGCCACGCACGACGCGCGCGTGGTGCAGGCCCTGCCAGGCGCGCAGGTGCTGGCCATGGGGGGCGACGCATGAACGTGTTCTCGCTCTCCTGGCGCTACCTATGGTCGCGGCCGCTGGCTTCGGCGCTGAACCTGCTGCTGCTCACGCTGGGGCTCGCGTCGATGGCTTTTGTGTTGATCGCGCAGGACCAGATTGACCACGCCTTCGAGCGCGATCTGGCGGGCATCGACGTGGTGGTGGGTGCCAAGGGCAGCCCGTTGCAGCTCATCCTGGCGGGCGTGTTCCACATGGATGTGCCGCCGGGCAATGTGGCGCTGGCCGAGGTGCAGGCGCTGGCTTCGCACCCGCAGGTGGCGCAGGTGATCCCGCTCAGTCTGGGCGACAGCGTGACGGGGTTCCGCATCGTTGGGACCAACGCCGACTACCCGGCGCACTACGGCGCCGCGTTGGCGCAGGGTGCGCTGTGGAGTGCGCCCATGCAGGCGGTGCTGGGCGCACAGGTGGCGCAGGCCACCGGGCTGCCGTTGGGCCAGCGTTTCACCGGCTCCCACGGTCTGGGCGGTGGTGGCCACGAACACGCCGACATGCCCTACACCGTGGTGGGCGTGCTCGCGCCCTGCGCCTGCGTGCTGGACCGGCTGGTGCTCACCGACACCGCTTCGGTCTGGAACGTGCACGAGGGGCTGGCACCGGGCGAGTTTCAGAGCCTGTCGGCCGAAGACCGCGAAGCCATCGAAGCCGAGCGCGAAGTGACGCTGGCGCTGGTGCGCTACAACACGCCGATGGCGGCGATCAGTTTTCCGCGCTACATCAACGCCACCACCAGGATGCAGGCCGCTGCACCGGCGATGGAGATCACGCGCCTGCTCGGCATGGTGGGCGTGGGCACGCGGGTGCTGCAGGGCATGGGAGCCGTGTTGCTGCTGGTGGCGGCGCTCTCGGTGTTCATCGCATTGTGGAGCGCGGTGCGCGAGCGCCGGGCCGACATCGCCATGCTGCGCTTGCTGGGCGCGCCGCCCTGGAAGGTGGGCGCACTGTTGCTGTGCGAAGCGTTGTGGCTGGCGCTGCTCGCCAGCGCGCTGGGCCTGCTGGCCGGGCAGGGCCTGACCGCTCTGCTGGGCGGGTTGTGGATGGCCGACCAGGGCCTGGCCATCGTTGCCTGGCACTGGCCGACCGCGCTGGCCGGCGTGCCGGTGGCCGCCCTGGGCGTGGCGCTCGCCGCGGCCGCTGTGCCGGCCGTGAGCGCCTACCGTGTGGATGTGACTTCTCTTTTGCAAACGAGGTAAACCGTATGAAAAAACACCTGCTGTCCCTGACTTTGGCCCTGCTCGCCTCGGCCGCTTTCGCTCAACACTCCGACAAAGAGACCCAGGACGACATCGCGCGCCACCGCGCCATGGCCGCGGCCCACGAAGGCGCGGCCAGGTGCCTGGAGGCGGGCAAAGGCGAAAAGGTCTGCATGGCGGAACTTCAGGCCGCCTGCAAGGGTCTGGCGATTGGCAAGTACTGCGGCATGCGGCACAGTCATTGACCACCCCCGTCGCTTGCTCGCTGCGCCCCGAACTGCCGCCTCAAGCGGTAGTTCGCTTAGCCGCTCCGCCCCTCAAGGGGCAACGCTGGCGGATTGGCAAAGCCCGATCCGCGGCGTTCACGGTTTGAGACACTTCGTTGGCATGAATCACTTTTCCCGCCCCGTCTTTTCGTTGCTGAGCCTGGCTGCGGTGTCCGTCTTTGCACAGACACTCGGCTCGCCGCTGGGGTCACCGGCTGCGTCTGCTCCGGCAGGTGCACAGTCGGCTGTGCCGCACGGCCAGGGCGCGGGGGTACACAGTCCGCTCAGCCCGTTCGCGCCGCTCAAGCAACGCACCGACGTCGTAGCCTGGTCGGTGCTGACGGATGTGAAGACGGTGATCCGCAACAAGCGCATCGTGCCGGTGTACCCGGCTGCGGTGACGGCGCTGGACCAGAAGACGATCCGGCTGCAGGGCTTCATGATGCCGCTTGAACCGGGCGAGCAGCAGCGCCATTTCCTGCTGGCTTCGGTGCCTCTGACGTGTTCGTTCTGCACGCCGGGCGGGCCGGAGAGCATGGTTGAAGTGCGCACCGTGAAACCGGTGAAATACAGCCAGGCCGCGGTGGTGGTCGAAGGAAAATTCCATGTGCTGCAGGCCGATCCCTACGGCCTTTACTACCGTTTCACCGGGGCCGCCGGTGTGAAGTGAACGGGCAAGTCCGAATGCCCCTGGCCTGTGGGCGCACGCACCGCGGCGATACCATCGCCCGGTGAACATCACCGCCCACCCCGTCGTCGCTTCGCTCACCCCGGTCTTCCTGCTCATTGGCCTGGGCTACCTGGCCGGTCGTCTGCAATGGATCCGCGAGGCCGCGGTGAAAGATCTCTCCAACCTGGTGTTCCTGCTGCTGATCCCGGCACTGCTGTTCCGCACCATGAGCGCGGTCGACGTGCAGGCGCTGGACCTGCGGCCGCTGGCGGCCTATTTTCCGGTGGCGCTGGGCTTGCTGGGTGCTTCGATCGCATGGCGCGGTTTCAACCGCGGCAGCGTGGTGATGGCGGTGGGCGGCGTGTTTTCCAACATGGTCATGATCGGCATCACACTGGTGGAACTGGCCTACGGCAAGGCGGCGCTGGTGACGCTGCTGACCCTGGTGTCGGTGCACGCGCTGATCCTGCTCACAGTGAGTTCGGTGGTGCTGGAACTGGTGGTGGCGCGCGAAGCCCGCGCGGGTGGCGAGCGCGTGCCGCACGTGCTGGAAACCGCTTGGGCGGCCTTCAAGGGCGCGCTGATCCACCCGATCCCGCTGCCCATCCTGAGCGGCCTGCTGTTTGCACAGACCGGCTGGACGCTGCCCACGGTCGTGGACAAGCCGCTGCAACTGCTGGGCAGCGCTTTCGGACCGATCGCGCTGGTGCTGGTGGGGGTGACGCTGGCGCGCACGCCGCTGGGCGGGCACTTGCGCCAGGCGCTCTGGATCACGGCGTCGAAAAACCTGCTGTTGCCGCTGCTGGTGGGCCTTTCGGCATGGACGGTGGGCATCACCGGCCTGCCGCTCACGGTGATGGTGGTGGCCGCAGCCCTGCCGATGGGCGCCAACGTGTTCCTGTTTGCACAGCGCTACGAAGTGGCCCAGGAGCTCACCACGGCCGCAATGGGGCTGTCCACACTGCTGGCACTGTTCACGCTCAGCTTCGTGATGCTGGTCATGTCTTACCTGAACTGACCCCCGCCGTGCTGCGCGCTATTGACTGATCTTTCTGGCTTCCTCGATCTGGTATTCGAAGTAGCGCTGGATGCCGAACGCCAGGCTGCCCATGAAGGCAATGGTTCCAACCAGCAGCGCCAGCACCAGAGCCCCCATGGTGAGCCAGTTGGTGCCGCCGGCCACCGATTCGGCGTCCAGGCCGGGGTTGAACCAGCCGTTCCACTTCGCGCGGTCGCTCAGCGCGTAGACGATGCCGGCGAGGCAACTGGTGGCGATGCTCGCGCCGAGGAACGGAATCAGCACCCAGGCCAGCTTGTCGTCTTGCCCCAGTTCCTGCACCCGTTCCACGCCCCACCAGCCGAGCCCCGCTGCGATGGGGTGCAGCCAGCCGATCCAGTCGCCCAGGCCGCGCAGGTAGAAACGGTGCAGTCCCATGCTGCCGCCGAGCACGGCGAGCCAGACCGTGAGCGTCTTGTTGCGCGGGCGCGCGGTCATGCCAAGCTTTCGCTGGACTCGGGCGGGCTGCTGTCGCCCGCGCCCAGGCTGCGCTGCATGAGCACGATGTCAAGCCAGCGGCCGAACTTCCAGCCGCAGGATGGCACCACGCCGACCTGCTCGAAACCGAGTGCGCGGTGCACACCGACGGAGCCGGCGTTGGCCGAGTCGCCAATCACCGCCATGACCCGGCGCACGCCGGCGCGCTCGAAACTCGCCAGCAGCTCGGCCAGCAGGGCACGGCCCAGGCCCTTGCCCGCGGCTTCCGGCGCCAGGTAGATCGAGTCCTCCACCGAGAAACGGTAGGCCGGGCGCGGCTTGAACCAGTTGCCGTAAGCGAAGCCCAGCACCTGGCCACCTTCTTCGACCACCAGCCAGGGCAGGCCCTTGGACAGCACATCGGCGCGCCGCGCCGCCATGTCGGCGGCGCTGGGCGGGGTGGTTTCGAATGTGCCGGTGCCGGTCAGCACGTGGTGGCCGTAGATGCGGGTGATGGCGTCGAGATCTTCGTCGCGGCTGGGTCGGATGAGGGGCATGTCGTGAGGGGGGCGAATGGTTGGGGATGACGCTCTGATGGGGGTACCACACGGGCTATAATCGCGGGTTTTGTGGTGTTTCGCTGGCCGGGTGGTCAGTCGTGTGTCTCAGGCGCTGCAATGAATGGGGTTTATTCAGCCAAAAAAACCCATTGAAGTCCCGATTTTGGGGCTTCTCCATCCGAAGGATAAATCATGGTCGTCATCCGACTCTCCCGCGGCGGTTCCAAATCGCGCCCGTTCTACAACATCGTGGTTGCCGACAAGCGCAACCGCCGCGATGGCCGCTTCATCGAGCGCATCGGCTTCTACAACCCGCTGGCCCGCGGTGGTGAAGAACCCCTGCGCGTTGCCGTGGACCGCCTGACCTACTGGACCAGCGTCGGCGCCGAGCCGTCGGACACCGTGTCCCGTCTGGTCAAGCAGCACGCCGCCAAGACCCCCGTCGCCGCCTGATCAGCCTGGCCGGCCCTCACAGGGCTGGCCGGTTTGCCTCTTTCCTGCATGTCCAACAGCCTGTTCGTCACCGCGTCCCTGCCGGACGACGCCATCGAGCTGGGCCGCTTCCAGGACGCATGGGGCATCAAAGGCTGGGTCCGCATCCAGCCGCACAGTGCCGACACATCGGCACTGTTTGAATCGTCCGAATGGTTTCTCCAGCCGCCCGAAGCCCGCTTCGCGCGCGGCTTTTCGGCGTTTGCGGGCGGCGTCCGGGTGAAAGTGGCCGAGATCAAGGCCCACTCCGACGGCATCGTGGCCCGGATCGAAGGGCTGGACGACCGCAACGGCGCCGAAGCGCTCAAGGGCGTGCGCATCTATTTGCCGCGCAGTGCGTTTCCGGCCACGCCCGACGGCGAGTACTACTGGGTCGACCTGATCGGCCTCACCGTGGTCAACCGCGATGGCGTGCACCTGGGCGTGGTGCGCGACCTCATGCCCACCGGACCGAACTCGGTGCTGGTGATGGAATACACCGAAACGGTGGACGGTAAAGAGCAGACCGCCGAACGTTTGATCCCCTTCGTGGCTGCCTACATCGACGACGTCGATCTCAAAGCCCGCCGCATCACCGCCGACTGGGGTCTTGATTACTAGGAGCCCCCCCTGCGCCGCTGCGCGGCTTCCCCCCAGGGGGACAACGCCTTAGGCCCGGCGAAGCCGGTTCCTCGGCGTTTACTGGGTTGGACCTTGGCGCGCCGCCATCCCTAGGGCCGCAGAAACCTCGACAACTGAATTCACAGCACGCTCGCGAGCGAGGTGCCTTCCCCAGCGGGCGCCGAAGATCCGGCTTTGCCGGTCAAAGGGCGCCGTCCCCCTGGGGGGAAGCCGCGCAGCGGCGCAGGGGGGTGACAATACCGCCATGCGCTTTGACGTCATCACCCTGTTTCCCGAGCTGTTCGAGCCGTTTTTCAAGAGCGGCATCACCCGCCGCGCGTTCGAGTCGAAACAGGTGGATGTGCGTCTGTGGAATCCGCGCGATTTCGCCGAGGGCAACTACCGCCGCGTGGACGACCGGCCGTTTGGCGGTGGCCCTGGCATGGTCATGATGGCCGAGCCGCTCTGGCTGTGTCTGCAGGCCATCCGTGCCGACCGGGCCGAAACCGACGATGCACACGCGCCCGTGGTGCTGTTTTCCCCCATCGGCCAGCGCCTGGACCATGCGGGCGCGACACAGTGGGCCGCCAGCACCGGAGCGGTGCTGGTGTGTGGACGCTACGAGGGCATCGATCAGCGTTTCATCGACGCCTGTGTCGATCAGCAGATCAGCCTGGGCGACTTTGTGCTGTCGGGTGGCGAAATTGCTGCGCTGGCCTTGCTCGACGCGGTGGCGCGCCTCATGCCCGGCGTGCTGGGCGATGAAGGCAGCCACCAGCAGGACAGCTTCAACCCGGCGCTCGACGGCCTGCTCGACAGCCCGCACCACACCCGGCCCGAGGTCTGGAACGGCCCTCAAGGGCCGATGGCCGTGCCCGAGGTGTTGCAGGGCGGGCACCACGAACGCATCGCGCGTTACCGGCGCGAGCAGAGTCTGGCGCTCACTGCCCGCCTGCGGCCCGAGCTGCTGGAGCGGGCGAGGGCGGCTGGCCGCCTCAGCAAGGCTGACGAGTCTTTTCTGAGCCAGCCAAAAAGGCTATAATCCAAGGCTTTTCGATCCTCTGACCGGCCGCCATGACCGGGCCAGCCCGCAGCAAGCGCCGTTCGCCGGTGCCAGCTGGACAGGGCTTTTGCCGGATTCGTGGCCTTTAGTGCAGCGCGGGCATGATCGTGAAAACAGGAAACCATGAACCTCATCCAGACCCTTGAGCAAGAAGAAATTGCTCGCCTTGGCAAGACCATTCCCGCATTCGCGCCCGGCGACACCGTGATCGTCAGCGTCAACGTGATCGAAGGTACGCGCAAGCGCCTCCAGGCTTACGAAGGCGTGGTGATCGCCCGTCGCAACCGTGGCCTGAACTCCAACTTCATCGTGCGCAAGATCTCCAACGGTGAAGGCGTCGAGCGTACGTTCCCGCTGTACAGCCCGCTGATCGCCAAGATCGAAGTCAAGCGCCGTGGCGACGTGCGCCGTGCCAAGCTGTACTACCTGCGCGAGCGCAGCGGCAAGTCGGCACGTATCAAGGAAAAGCTGGGCGCTTGATCGGCGACTGCTTTCCTTCGCAAAATGCCGCTCCCTGGAGCGGCTTTTTTGTGCCCGCTGGGGCTGTTCCTGGCGGGACGGTCGGCAAGGGCCTTGTGTCCTATGCTCGGATCTCCATGTCTCAAACCTTGCCTGCTTTTGATCCGCGCCTGATCCCGGTGGTGCCCAGCGCATTCCGGGAGAACTTGCTGCCTGCACACGCCGATCACCTGACCGCGCAGGGTCTGCGTGACCGCTTTGCACGGCCGCCCGCCTGGACGCCCGAGTTGCGGCACGAGGTGAAGTTTGCCGACCGGATCCCAGCTCAGGCTGCGGTGCTGCTGCCACTGGTGATGCACGCGCGGCCGACCTTGTTGCTGACCCAGCGCACGGCACACCTGTCCACCCACTCGGGCCAGATTGCGTTTCCCGGCGGCAAGCTTGATGAAACGGACGCCGATGCCACGGCCGCGGCCTTGCGCGAGACCTTTGAGGAGATCGGCCTGCCGCCTGATCGGGTGGAGGTGCTGGGCAGCCTGCCGATCTATGTGACGGGCACCTCGTTCATCGTGACGCCTGTGGTGGGCCTGGTGCAGCCCGGCTTCACCCTGCAGCCCAATCCATACGAGGTGGACGATGTGTTTGAAGTGCCGCTCGATTTCCTCATGGACCCCGCGCACCACCGCCGGCATGCCTGGGAATGGGAGGGTGTGGTGCGCGAGTGGTACTCGATACCGTACCAGGACGGCGAGCACGAGCGGTTCATCTGGGGGGCCACGGCCGGCATGCTGCGCAATTTTTACCGCCTGCTCAGCGCCTGACAGGCCGTGCAGGGCGGGCCGCCCTTCTGAATGCCGCGCCCGCTGAGTGCCAGTCAACCGTACGCAGAACCTGACACTATCATTGCCCCATGAGTTTTTTCGCCATCCTGATTGCTTTCCTGCTGGAACAGACGCGCCCGCTCGCCTACGACAACCCGGTGCATGCGGGCTTGCGTGCCTGGGCGCGGCTGGTGCGCCGCAACCTCGATGCAGGGCAGAGTGCCCACGGCTGGCTGGCCTGGTTGCTGGCAGCAGGGATGCCGGCGCTTGTCGCCGGACTGGTGTACTGGGGACTCTGGACGTTCAGCACGGTGCTGGCGTTTGCGTGGCTGGTGGCGGTGCTGTACGTGATGGTCGGGTTCCGGCAGTTCAGCCACCACTTCACCGACATCCGCCAGGCGCTGGAGACCGGGAACGACACGGAAGCCCGCGAGAAGCTGGCCGCCTGGCTGCGGGTGGATGCGGCCAGCCTGCCGCGCGCCGAGTTGCTGCGCCAGGTCATCGAACACTCGGTGCTGGCGGCCCACCGCCATGTGTTTGGCGTGCTGGCCTGTTTTGTGGTTTTCTGGGTGCTGGGGCTGGGGCCGTCGGGGGCGGTGTTCTACCGCATGGCCGAATACCTGGCGCGCAACTGGCGCGCCCGGCCCGATGGCACCCCCAGTGTTGCCTTGCAGCAGGCGGCTGCCGTCGCATGGGCCTGGGTGGACTACCTGCCCGCGCGTGTGACCGCGCTGGGTTTCGCCATCGTGGGCAACTTCGAAGAGGCGGTGGCCAGCTGGCGCGATGAGTCCGATCGCTTTGCGCACGGGAACGATGGCGTGTTGCTGGCAGCCACGTCGGGCGCGCTCGGTGTGCGGCTGGCGCAGCTCGCGGAGGTTGAAGGCGTGGTTGAATCCGTGGAGGGCAGTTCCAGGGCCGAACCGCAGATCGCCCACCTGGCGAGCGCCGTGGGGCTGGTCTGGCGCAGCGTGGTGCTGTGGATGCTGCTGCTGGCCTTGCTGACGCTGGCCCGCTTGATTGGATGAGCTGTTGGGCGAGCTACAGTTTCATCTCGAAACTGCGCGATTTGCACTGAATGACATGGTCCAACCGGGGACACCGCCGGGCCGGCTTTGCCGGGCGGCTGGTGTCGCCACCGTGAGGGGGTAGCGCGAAGCGCTGCGGGGGCGGTCCTTCTCAATAGCTGCGGCGGGCGGAGAGTTCGGCGAACAGTTCGCCATAGATCCGGTAGCGGTTGTCCCCGATGCTTTTTTCCTTGCTCGCGCCGCCTGCGTCTTCGGCGCCCATCACCTGATCGCGCACCGCGCAGCCTGGCTCGTGCAGGTGCGTGCAGTTGTAGAAGCGGCAGTGGCCCAGCGTGGCGCGCAGGTCGGGCATGAGGTGCGCGAGCTGCATCGGTTCAATGTGGTTGAGACCGAATTCCTGAAACCCCGGAGAGTCGATCAGGGCAGTGCAACGCGTCTCGTCCACCCAGTACCAGGTGGTGCTGGTGGTGGTGTGTTTGCCGGAGTTGAGCGCGCGCGAGATTTCACCGGTCAGCGCCTTGGCGTGTGGCACGAGCCGGTTCACCAGCGTGCTTTTGCCGACGCCTGAAGGACCGAGCACCAGGGTGGTCTTGCCCGCCAGGCGTTGCTCCAGCTCAATCAGGCCTTGTTCGGTTTCGGCGGCGGTCTGGCCCTTGAGACGCAGGGGCAGAACATCGCAGCCCATGCGGCGGTAGCTCTCCAGCCGCTCCCACGCCTGGTCGAAGGCGGGTTGCAGATCGCTCTTGTTGAGCACGATCAGCACCGGAATGCCCTCGGCTTCGGCGGCGATCAGCGAGCGCGCGAGCTGGCGCTCTGAAAACTCGGGGTCGGCGGCGATCAACACCAGGATCTGGTCGAGGTTGGCGGCAAACGACTTGGTACGCATCTCGTCCTGACGGTAGAACAGGTTGCGCCGCGGTTCCACGCGTTCGATGCTGCCCTCGTCACCGGTGGCCTGCCAGGCCACCCGGTCGCCGACCACCACGGCATTTTTCTTGCCCCGGGGATGGCAGATGCCCCGTGTGCCATCGGGGCTCTCCACCAGGCAATGCCGTCCGAAGGCGGCGACCACCAGGCCGGGCTGCAGCGCGTCGGCTGCGGGGGTGGCGGGGTGTTTGCTCAAGGCGTGGTTCCGTTGGCAGGCAGGAGATGCATTCAGTCTTTCAGCAGCAGGTCGACCGCGGCGGCGCAGAAAAAGTCACTCACCGAGATGCCGCCCACGTCGTGCGTGTTGAAGCGCACGGTGCAACGGGAAAAGCTGACGGTGAGATCCGGGTGGTGGTCTTCCCGATGGGCGATCCAGGCCACGGCGTTGACGAAGGCCATGGTGTCGTGGAAATTGGGAAAGACGTAATCCTTCTCCAGCGCTCCGTCGATCAGTTTCCAGCCCTGGGCGGCGTCGCCATTGAGCTGGGTGAGCTGGGTCACGACCGCAGTGGCGGACAGGGCTTGCCGGTTCTGGTGGATGGGGTTCATGGGCTTTGGGGGCATCAACGCGGATCAGGCCGGGGTGCCGGTGGCGCGCAGGCGGGCGATGCGTTCGCTGGCGGGCGGATGGGAGTAGTAGAAACGCGCGAACACGGGGTCGGGCGTGAGGGTGCTCGCGTTGTCCTTGTAGAGCTTGAGCAGCGCACTGGCGAGGTCCTGGCCATTGGTCTGTGCCATGGCGTAGGCGTCGGCCTCAAACTCGTGGCTACGCGACAAACGCGCCATCAGCGGTGACAGGAAATAGGTGAACAGCGGCACCACCATCATGAATAGCAGCAGTGCGAGGGCGTTGTTGGGCGCATCCAGCGACGGCATGACCCCCAGGCCGGTGTAGAACCAGATCTGGCCCGACACCCAGCCCAGCAGGGCAAAACCCAGCAGGCTCAGGGCGAACATGAGTACGATGCGTTGGAGGATGTGGCGGCGTTTGTAGTGACCCAGTTCGTGGGCGAGCACGGCGTCGATCTCGGCCGGGTTGAGCTGCTGCAGCAGGGTGTCAAAGAACACCACGCGCTTGGCGGCACCAAAACCGGTAAAGTAGGCGTTGGCGTGGGCACTGCGCTTGCTGCCGTCCATGACGAACAGTCCCTTGGCGGCAAAGCCGCAGCGTTGCATGAGCGCGTTGACCCGCGTCTTGAGGGTTTCGTCCTGCAGCGGTTCGAACTTGTTGAACAGCGGGGCGATGAGGGTGGGGTAGAGCACCAGCGCCAGCAGGTTGAAGGCCATCCAGACACCCCAGGCCCACACCCACCAGCTCGCGCCCGCAGCACCCATGAGCCACAGCACCAGCGCGGCGATGGGCAGGCCCACGAGCGCACCCACCAGGGCCCCCTTGAGCAGGTCACCCAGCCAGAGCGAGAGCGTCATCTTGTTGAAGCCGAAGCGCTCCTCGATGCGGAAGGTGGACCACCAGGCGAATGGCAGCCCGATCAGGCCACCGATCAAAGAAAACGCCGCCAGCAGGGTGAGCTGTTGCACCATGCCGCCACCGAGCGCCGCGAGCAGGGTCTGGTTCAGCCAGTCGAGTCCGCCCAGCAGCGTCCAGCCCAGCAACACAGCGGCTTCCAGGGCTGTGTCCAACAGGCCGAAACGGGCTTTGGTGATGGTGTAGTCGGCCGCTTTCTGGTGGGCTTCGGGTGTGATGGTCTGGGCAAATGCGGCCGGTACGGTGGCGCGGTGCCGGGCCACGTGCCGGATCTGCCGGCTGGCCAGCACGGTGCGCGTGATCAGACCGGCCACGAGCAGGGCGCAGAAAACGAGGGAAAGCATCAGGGCGGGGGATTCCATGAGGGGGAGTCTATCCAACACCGCATGCACATGGTGCCGGGAGGGATGGCCCGGACGGGCTCGCTGGCGGGGCGGACAGGCCAATCGGTGAAAATCGGCAGCATGACCGAACACACCACCCCTTCGTTGCCGGCCGCAGAACTTGCCGTGCCGAGCGATACCCCCCTCCTGACCAAGAGTGACCAGAATCTGGTCTGGCTCGATTGCGAGATGAGCGGTCTCGACCCCGAAAAAGAGCGCCTGCTGGAGATTGCGGTCGTTATCACCGGGCCGCAGCTCACACCGCGCGTGGAGGGGCCGGTGCTCGTGATCCACCAGAGCGATGCGGTGCTGAACGCCATGGACAACTGGAACAAGGGAACCCATGGCAAGAGCGGCCTGATCGACAAGGTGCGAGCCAGCACCGTGGATGAGGAGCAGGCGCAGGCCGAACTGCTGGCCTTCATCGCCCGCTACGTGCCCAAAAACGGCTCGCCCATGTGCGGCAACACCATCAGTCAGGACCGCCGTTTTCTGGTGAAGTACATGCCGAAGCTGGAAGCGTATTTCCACTACCGCTGTCTGGACGTGAGCACGCTCAAGGAGCTCGCCAAGCGCTGGCGACCTGAGGTTTACAACAGCTTCAAGAAACACCAGAGGCACACCGCGCTGGCCGATGTGCACGAATCGATCGACGAGCTGGAGCACTATCGCTCGCATTTCCTGCGGTGATTCAGCGCCGATGGCCCATTCCGCAGGACGGGCCACAGCGCTTCGACAGGCGCACGCCGCGTTCAAAGCTGTCAGTGCAACATGTCAAAATCGTGTCATTCACGAGAGCTTTCATGACAAAAAAATCCCGCTCAAGGTTCGTCGCCCGTCACATGGACGTGTTGCAACTGGGTTCCGCTATCGGTTTTCTGCTTTTGGTGGGGCTTTATGCGTCGCTCACCGGCGCGAACGTGCTGGGTCTGTCCAGCACCGCGGTCTGGCTGCTGATCATTTCTGCCGTGGTCGGCGGTTACATGGCCATGAACATCGGCGCCAACGACGTGGCCAACAACATGGGTCCGGCCGTGGGCTCGGGCGCCATGACCATGGGCTGGGCGATCATCATCGCCGCAGTCTTTGAAGCCTTGGGAGCGATCGTGGCCGGTGGCGAGGTGGTGGGCACCATCAAGGGCGGCATCATCGACAGCCAGCAGATCACCAACGCGACACTGTTTGCCTGGGTGATGTTTGCCGCCTTGCTGGCCGGTGCGCTCTGGCTGAACCTGGCCACAGCGATCGGGGCGCCGGTGTCGACCACGCATTCCATCATTGGCGCGGTCATGGGCGCGGGCATTGCGGCCGGGGGATGGGGTCTGGTCAACTGGGCGACCATCGGTTCGATCGTGGTGAGCTGGGTGGTGTCGCCCTTGATGGGCGGTGCCATCGCCGCCGCCTTCCTCTATGTGATCAAGCGCAGCATCACCTACCGCAACGAAATGACCGAGGCGGCCACCCGCACGGTGCCATGGCTCATCGCGGTGATGGCCTGGGCTTTTGCCACCTACATGCTGCTCAAGGGCTTGGGACAATTGGTGAAGGTGGACTTCTGGGTGTCGGTGCTTGCTGGTGCACTTTTTGGCGTTGTTGCGTGGGCGCTGGTGCGAAAACCGATCGCGCGCACGGCCATGCGACTGGACAACAGCAAGGAAGGTGTCAATCGTTTGTTCACCTGGCCCCTGGTGTGCTCGGCGGCGCTGTTGAGTTTTGCGCACGGCGCCAACGACGTGGCGAACGCGGTCGGTCCGCTGGCGGCGATCTATGAAGCGGTGAAGTCGGGGGCCATTGCCACCAAGGCCGCGACGCCGATGTGGGTCATGCTGCTGGGGGCGCTCGGGCTGGCGGTGGGCTTGACGCTCTATGGTGCCAAGCTGATCCGCACCGTGGGCAAGGAGATCACCGAACTGGACAACATGCGGGCCTATTCCATCGCGATGGCCGCCACGTTGACCGTCATCATGGCCTCGCAGCTGGGCATGCCGGTCTCGACCACCCACATCACCATCGGCGCCGTGTTCGGCGTGGGCTTCCTGCGCGAGTTGCTCAAGGTCAACTACGCCAAGATGGAATCGGTGGTCTTCGCCGGGCACACGGGTGAAGACCGGGCCGAGGTCGAAGCCTATCTGCAGCGTTTCGAGACGGCCGAAGTGCAGGAGAAAAAGCGCATGCTGGCCGACATGAAGCGCCGCGCGAAGCTCCACGAAGCGGCCGAAGGCGCCGTATTCGCCAAGAAGGAGCAGAAGGCGCTGAAGAAGGTTTACAAGAAGGAGCTGGTCAAACGCTCTGCGGTGCTGCGGATCGTGGCCGCCTGGATCATCACCGTGCCCGCTACCGCTGTGCTGGCGGCCATCCTGTTTCATGTCGTCTCTGCAGTGCTGGGTTGATGTTTTGAATATTCTCTAGGGTTTTCCCTGAAAATCTGCCATAATCGCAGGCTGCGCAGGAAACTGCGTTGATTTGTGCATCTGCCTCACACACAAAGCCTCCCGATTCTTGTGCTGTCTGCCCCTTCTCTGGAAGGGGATCAGCCAGCCCGCCACGGTTCAAGCCGCTGGCGTTGCGGATGAGGCCATTCGCTCCCGGTGTCTCCTGCTTTTGAGCTGGGCACCGAGCGCGTTGACCGTTTGATGGTTGATGTTTTGTAACCACGAACGGATCAAGCGCCCAGGAGCGCCCGCCCATGAGGCGGGCATCTTCCTTGTGCTTTATTCGATCAATTGCGCTGTATCTGCGCAAGGACGAACATGAGCGACTCTTTTGAAGCCCGCGGCGATTTCTCGCCCGAAATCCTTTCCACCGAATCCGACCACCTGCTGGATCTGGCCGTTGAGCTGGACACCCCTGAAGTGCCCGCAGAACCCAATGGCTTCGAGCTGCTGGGTCTGGCGCCCGAGCTGGTGCAGGCCTGTGCCGACCTCGGCTACGTGCAGCCCACACAGGTGCAGAACAATGTGGTGCCCAAAGCCATGCTCGGCGAAGGCGAAAAGCGTTTTGCCGACCTGATGGTTTCCAGCCAGACCGGCAGCGGCAAGACCGCCGCCTTCCTGCTGCCCGTGCTGCACACCTTGCTGCAACAACAGGCCCAGGCCGAAGCCAATGAAAAAGCCGAGTTTGATCAGAGCGTTGCCGATGCCCTGGCACGCGGCGAAGTGGCTCCGAAGCGCGCCAAGCGCAAGGACCCGACCAACCCGCGCAACTTCAAGGCCGCCACCCCAGGCGCCCTGATCCTGTGCCCGACGCGCGAACTCGCCCAGCAGGTGGCCAACGACGCCATCGACCTGGTGCGCCATTGCCGTGGTCTGCGCATCGCCAACGTGGTGGGCGGCATGCCTTACCAGTTGCAGATCGCCAAGCTGCAGAACGCCGACCTCGTGGTCGCCACGCCCGGCCGCCTGCTGGACCTGCAGCGCTCGCAGCAGATCAAGCTCGACCAGGTGCAGTTCCTGGTGGTCGACGAAGCCGACCGCATGCTGGACCTCGGCTTTGCCGACGACCTGGCCGATGTCAACGACATGACCAGCCAGCGCCGCCAGACCATGATGTTCAGCGCCACGTTCGCGCCACGCATCCAGCAGCTCGCCATGCGCGTCATGCACGATGGCGGCAAGCACGTGCAGAAGATCCAGATCGACAGCCCACAGGAACAACACGCCAACATCAAGCAGGTGCTGTTCTGGGCCGACAACGCCGACCACAAGCGCAAGCTGCTGGACCACTGGCTGCGTGACACCGGTATCAACCAGGCGATCGTGTTCTGCAGCACGCAGATCGAATGTGATGGTCTGGCCACCGACTTGCAACAGTCCAACTTTGCGGCCGTGGCCCTGCATGGTGCCCTGAGCCAGGGCATCCGCAACCGCCGCCTGATGGCATTGCGCGGCGGTCAGGTGCAGATCCTGGTGGCCACCGATGTCGCTGCACGCGGTATCGACGTGCCCACCATCACCCACGTGTTCAACTTTGGTCTTCCCATGAAGGCCGAGGACTACACCCACCGCATCGGTCGCACCGGCCGTGCCGGTCGTGACGGCCTGGCCGTGACCTTTGCCGAGCTGCGTGATCGCCGCAAGATCGGCGACATCGAAGCCTTCACGCGCCAGCGCATCGCCGTGGAAACCGTCACCGGCCTGGAGCCGCGCCAGCGTGCGCCGATGGCCGAGCCCTTCGGTCGCGGCGGCCCTGGCCGCCCGGCGGGTCGTGGTGGCAACGAGCGTTACGCCGAGCGCCGTGGTCCTGCTCGTGGCCCGCGCTTTGAAGGTCGCAGCGACGCCCCGCGTTTTGAAGGCCGTGGTGATGCACCGCGCTTCGAAGGCCGTGGTGAGCAAGGCCGTTTCGATAACCGAGCCGAACCCGCGCGTTTTGATAACCGCGGTGGCCCGCGTCCTGAAGGTCGTTTCGACAACCGTTCGGACAGCCGTCCGGCCGCTCCGAGCCGTGGTTTTGCCGATCGTGGTGCCCCGGTGCGTCCGGCTGGCAAACCCGGTGGCTTTGGCAGCTTCGGCCGCAGCGACGCTGGCGGCGACCGCTTCAGCGACCGTGGCAACTCCGAACGCGCTGCCATGCGTGGTGGCGAATTCGCCCCACGCCGCAGCGAAGGCGGCACGGCACGTCCGGTGGCGCGTCGTCAGCCCCGCTGATCTATTCGGGATAGCCAATAAAAAGGCTGGGGTCGCAAGACCCCAGCCTTTTTTTCGTACTTCGCAGCCCAAGCCTTCAAGGGTGGGATGGTCGCACGTACATGAACGCCCCCTATGCCAGCCGTTGCTTCTTCACGAGCACCTTGCCATGCTCGTCGATTCCGTGGACCTGGAACACGTTCTGCGCCAGGGCGATGCCATCAGTCGTAAGCTTCATGGTGGACGCCCCTTCTCGGTACAAGTGGTTGATCAATGTCTCCACTTTGGCTACAGGGGACTTCCTACGCCGTCAATGAGGTGTTCTGGACATATTTGTTCTGGGTGATGATTTCTTGCCTGGCAACGCGACTCGGGTGACTTGGAACGAGGAACAGACTGCACATCTACAGGCGGGCTTGTTGCACGAGCCGTGCGGCCCCAGATACGAACCGCGCAGTAGGGCTCCATTCACATCTCGTGGTGCCAGCGGCCCACGGCCAAAGTGTCGAGCTTGCCTACTGCCGGTCTGACCTGCTCAAAGCATCTTCGAGTTCACGTCTGGCAAGGAAAGAGGTTCGAGTTCGAGTCGGCTTTTCACATGCTCTACGGTGTGGCTGCCGCCACGATGGCTGAAGGATGAACGCTTACGTGATGGGCGTCATAGCGTTCGTTCTTGGTCATGACGGCCCAAAGAATGCGGGCATTTTTGTTAGCCAATGCCACCACGGCCTTCTGCCATCCGCATCGCTCTCGAAGGCGCTGCGCCCACTGCGAGATGGGATCGTCGTGGCGTTTGCTAACCAACACGGCGGACTTGGCTCCCTGGATCAACAGGTTACGCAAATAGGGACTGCCACGTTTTGTGATGCTGCCTAGACTGATCTTTCCGCCGCTCGAATTCTGTTTCGGCGTCAGCCCAAGCCAGGCGCCAAATTGGGCGCCGTTCTTGAACTGCTTGAAATCTCCCACTGCCGCTACCACGGCCGAAGCCGTGACAGGACCGATTCCCTTGAGATCAGCTACTCGTTGAACCTGTTCATCGTCTCTGAGATGTGCGGCAATACGCTGGTCGCACCATTCAATGTGGGCTTCGATTTCCTTCCAGTGCTCTTGCGCCCTCTGCAACACCAGGCGAGCTACCCCGGCGATGTCATTGCTGGCATCCTCGATCAATCCGCCCAAGTGTTGGCGCAGCACCGCTGGGCTTTGGGGCAACACGAGACCGAACTCGGCCAGCAGGCCGCGGATCCGGTTGATGCAAGCTGTGCGCTCTTCCTTGAGACCCTCGCGCAGCCGGTGTACGCACAACATACCCTGCTGAGCCAGTGTCTTGGGTGGCACGAACTTCATGTGCGGTCGCGAAGCCGCTTCACAAACTGCCGCTGCGTCATTGGCATCGTTCTTGCCGCTGGTGCCTTGCAGTCGGTACGGGGCAACGAACTGGGCGGCGATCATGCGAGCATCGAGATCAAGCGCCTTCAGTTTGCGGCACCAGTGATGAGCACCGCTGCAAGCCTCCATCGCGACAAGGCAGCCCTGGGGCAGATCGACGCACCAGGCTATGAACCTTTCGCGTTTGAGCACCCGGGTGCTTACCACCTTGCCGGTCTCATCTACGGCATGCACCTGAATAAGATTCTTGGCCAAATCAACGCCGACACGTGCAATCTTGCTCATGGGACTTCTCCTTTCAAAGGTTGCAGATTCACTTCCAAGCAACGTCAATCTTGGCACTCGATGCCGTTACCCGAAAGTGGGAAGTCCCTTCGTATTCACGTCGATGCCGTTATGGGTGGGGGCGTTCATCCCATTGCTTGCGTTGGATGACCGCTTACGAAGAAACGCCTAGGGAGGGGCTACACGCTGTAGCGCAAACGGCTTTCCGGACCAGCAGAGTCGACGTCGATTGGGCGTGGCTTGTAGCCCGACACAAGGCGCACAAGCATCGCCTTGATGACTTCAGTGTCATTGCTGTCCAGCGCGCGTTCCAGATTCACCAGCTCGGTTTTCAGCTGCGACCAGGCCAGAAATTCTTCGTGAGCCTTCATGATCCGCGGGTGCGAGGTGGGCCGCGGGTCATTTCCGATCAACAACTCTTCAAACAGCTTTTCGCCCGGCCGCAGGCCAGTGATTTCAATCTCGATATCGCCATCGGGATTTTCCTCACTGCGCAGTGTGAGCCCCGACAATTCGATCATGCGCGCGGCGAGATCGTAAATTTTCACTCGGTCACCCATGTCCAGAACGAACACGTCTCCCCCTTTGGCCATGGCGCCAGCCTGGATGACCAACTGGGCAGCTTCGGGAATCGTCATGAAGTAGCGGGTGATCTCGGGGTGTGTCAATGTGATAGGTCCACCATCGCGAATCTGTCGCCTGAACCTTGGAACAACAGAGCCCGAGGACCCCAACACGTTGCCGAATCGAACCATGGAAAATCGGGTGTCGGGCGCGTTGGCTGACAGCGCTTGCAGGGCCATTTCAGCCAATCTCTTGCTCGCACCCATGATGTTGGTGGGACGCACCGCTTTGTCGGTACTTATCAGCACAAAGTCTTTCACACCCACCTCGGCTGCCACCTGAGCCGTCACCAATGTCCCCAGCGTGTTGTTCCGAATGCCCTCGATCGGGTTGTGTTCTACCAAAGGGACGTGCTTGTACGCAGCAGCGTGATACACGGTCTCCGGCCGCCAGCTGGACATGATTTCGCGCATGCGCGTCGTGTCGCGGACCGATGCCAGCAATGGAACCAGCAGAATTTCGTCGCTGGAACCAAGTTTCCCCTGCAATTCCTGGTGAATTTCATAGAGAGCAAACTCACTCTGGTCCACGAGCACCAGTGTGATGGGCGCGACAGCCAGGATCTGACGGCACAACTCACTGCCGATGGAGCCGCCGGCACCCGTGATCAGCACAACCTTGCCTTTGATATTCTTGCCCAGCAAGATGTGGTTTGGGGTGACGGGCTCTCTGCCCAGAAGATCGTCAATATCAAGCTCGCGCAGGTCGGAGGTGCTCACCATTCCTCGCGCCAACTCGCTGACCGCTGGCAGGGTCCGAACCTGCACGTGGGCCTTCAACATTCCCTCAATCATCTCGTTGCGGCGTTGACGACTGATAGACGGAATCGCTAGCAGCACGGTGCTCACCTCGAGAGTGGCCACAAGTCCGGGTAGATCTGTTGGACAGTAGATAGAGAGCCCGTTGAGCACATGGCCGTGCAGTCGGTCATCATCGTCAAGGAACCCCACCACGCGCATTTCATGGCTGTTGGACATGGCTGCAGCCAGTTGCCGGCCAGCGTTCCCCGCTCCGTAGATCAGCACCTTAGGCAAGTTTGCTAACCTTAGCTGGTTTTGATACATGCCACCCAGCCAGAAGCGAGCGAGCAAACGGGATGCCCCCACAAACACGAGCAGCAAGAGCGGTTGGATCAACCCAATGGTTCTGGGGACGCCAGGAACCCCGATCACGGTAAAGACCGTTCCATACAGCAGGCCATAAATTGCAACCGCTTTACAGACTGTCATCAGTGCAGACAAACCCGAGTAGCGGAAGATGGCGCGATAGAGCCCATGGACAATGAACATGGGCAGGGCAAAGGCAAGAGCAGCTATTGCCGCGCTCCATGGCTGCCACATGGGATCCCCATAGAACTTGACCCACTCGCCAAGTCGCAAGTAGTAAGCGAGCCAGACAGTCAGCATGCACAGAGATGCATCAACCAAAAGCACGATCAAGCGCTTCGCCGATCTCGGCATCACAAGAATAGGCACCGCAAGGCGGTTCAGCATGGCAGCGTTCCGATTCAGTTGGAGAGTCAGTGGGAGACACCCACTCGGCGCAAGACGCGCCACGCAGTCATAGTCATGATTTTCAGATCAAACCAGAAGGACCGCCTTTGCAGATACTCAGCGTCGAATTGTACTTTTTGAGGAATGGGCAGCTCATCGCGGCCATTCACCTGTGCCCAGCCGGTCAGGCCTGGCACCAGTTTGTGCACGCCCTGCTTGGTCCGAAGTTCGATGAGATCGTACTGGTTGAACAACGCGGGACGGGGGCCTACAAAGCTCATATCTCCCAGCAGGATGCTCCACAGTTGGGGCAGCTCATCAAGACTGCTTTTGCGCAGAAACCGCCCGATCGGGGTGACGTACTGCTCCGGTTGCTCCAGCAAATGGGTGGCCACAGCAGGGGTGTCCGTTCTCATGGATCGGAACTTGGGCATCTGAAAAATGCGATTGTCATACCCGACGCGGGCGCTCCAGTAGATCGCGGGGCCTCGGGAGTTAAGCCGGATGAGGCTGGCAATGACCAATATGGGCAACACCAACACGACACTCAGCATAAGGGACAGGATCAGATCAAACAGTCGCTTCATTCGGGAAGTCTTCAATGGTCCGGACAAGCTCTTCCTGGACGGAATGGGGTGGATGCCAGTCCAAGGTACGCAGAGTGTGCTGGATGTCCAGCTGAAGTGACTCCGTGAGGCGGCTGATCTGTTGTCCCCTTCCAGTGACCTGTCCCAGAAAATTGAGCAACCAGAGTGGAGCCGGCACCATCCGCGCAGGGCGGTTCATCGCGGCAGCGATGTGCTTGACAAGATCGGCGATGGACAGATCTCGACCATCTGAGACCAGGAAGGTCTGCCCTGAAGCCTTGGGGTGTTCAAGACAATGAGCGATAAGGTCGGTCAAGTTCCCCAGCCCGATCAGAGAGCGGCGGTTTGGAATCGACCCGAAAGGCAGAGGCCAGCCTTTTGAGACCCATTCGACCAGGGCTCGAAAATTGGCTCCCACGCCGGGGCCATACACCAACGGGGGCCGAACGATCACCACTTCCAGGCCGGCATGTCGTGCCACGGACCACAAGGCCCGTTCCGCCTCCAGTTTGGATCTTGCGTAGGCATCATGCGGGTTCGCTGGGCTGGTATGGGTGAATGGCTGCCCGGGTAGCGTGGACTCTCCCATGACCTTCACCGTGCTCAAGTACACCAGCCGTTTCACACCAGCATATGCGGCCTGTTCCGCGAGACGGCGAGTGCCCTCGGCATTGACCGCGTTGAAGGCTGCGTCTGGATTCGGGTGTTCTTCAGCCATCACATGCACCCTGGCAGCACAGTGAACGACACAGGACACACCACGGAGAGCCGAACGCCAGTCGGTGTCTGGACCCATGTCACCGAGCACCACATGGTCGCCAGGAATCGATGTCTGTCGTCGGGTGAGGGCACGTACCGCACGACCATCGGATTGGAGCCGCTCGACCAAGGCCCGGCCAACAAAACCGGAAGCGCCAGTAACCGCAATCATGGTTGCCGGATGTCCCGATTCTCCAGTGCGAGGGTGCGAACTTCTTCAATCAGCTTCCGGTTGGCCGAGAGCAGGTCGGCAACGAAAGCAATCAGAATGGTTTGAAAACCAACCACCATGAGCGAACTGGCCAGGATCAATGACTGCACATGGCCTTCATAGCCAAAATCGGTGCTCAGCCACTTGTACAGAAAGCGCAGACCAACCAGGAAGCCTACCGCGAACAGGACAAGGCCAATGGATCCGAAGAATCGGAAAGGCCGGTAGATGATGAACACCCGAACGATCGTGACGATACTGCGGCGGATATACGAGGAGATACTCTTGACCAAGCGAGACGGGCGTAGATCACCATTGACGCGGATTGGGACTGAGGTGATGGCCATGTTCTTCTGACCAGCCTGGATGATGGTTTCCAGCGTGTAGGTGTAGTCGCTGAACACCATAAGGCGGCGGGCTGCAGCCCGACTCATGGCGCGGAATCCGCTGGGAGCATCTGGAATGTCCGTCTTGCTGGCTACACGAACGACCCAACTGCCCAGTTTTTGCAGCAACTTCTTGACAGGGCTGAAGTGTTCGATGGCCTGAATCGGGCGCGCACCCACGACGATGTCGGCCCTGCCTTCCACGATAGGCTGGGTCAGCAGAGGAATGTCATCGGCGTTGTATTGATTGTCAGCATCGGTGTTGACAATCACATCAGCCCCGTGCTCAAGGCAGGCCTGAAGGCCGTTCATGAATCCGCGTGCCAGGCCCTGATTGCGCGTGTGGCGCACCACATGGTCCACACCGTGTGCCAGCGCAACTTTGACCGTATCGTCCGTACTGCCGTCGTCGATGATCAGCCACTCAACCTTGTCGAAACCGGGCACATCCCGCGGGAGTGCAGACAGGGCAATGCCAAGCGTCTCGGCCTCGTTGTAGCAGGGGATCTGGATGATGAGTTTCAAGTTTCTCTCCGGTCTCGGTGGCACTGATATGCCAACACACCTGATGTAGGTAACGTTCTAGTTTAAGGGGTGCGGAGATCAAAGACCGAACCTCCCGTCATGCGTGTCTACATCACCCCTATGGCCCTGAGGCGCTCGGCATAAAGCCTCGCCACCGCTTCAATGCTGTGGTGTTCCCGTATGTATGCCTGCCCAAGCAGGGCCATCGCTGCAGTACCTTCCGGATCGTCCATGCAGCGCTTCATGGCGTCTGCTGCCAGATCAATGTCCGGGTCCATCCACGACTGGCCCTCATGGTCCGCGTAGTCACCCTTTTTCAAGCTGATCATCGGGCCATCCACCACGTACGCCGTACCCTCGTGTGCAAAGTCGACGCTGCCCGAATAGTTGGTTGAAATCACCGGTTTGCCCATCAGCATGCACTCGGCCACCACCCGACCGAAACCCTCTGACCGGTGAAGGGACACGAACACGTCAGCGCAGTTGAGCAAAGCCAGCATGTCATCACGGCTGAGAAACGTGTCGATAATCACGATCCGGTCATCCAGACCAGCCAGGCGTATCAACTCCTGGTGTTCAGGTACCTCCGGGCGTGAGTTCATCATCTTCACAATCAGCTGGACGCCACGCTCAGTCTTGGGAAAGGCTTTTTGGAAGGCGCGTACAGCTGCCAGCGGGTTCTTGCGCTGGTACCAGGCGTTGCAATCGAATACCGACAAGAAGGCAAACGCTTCGGTGGGGAGCCTGAAATCCTGGCGATGCTTGGGCATGAACGATGGGATCTCGACAGCGGACGGTATGTAAGTGACGGGTTTGTCTGTAGCCTGGCTGAACATCTCCTGAAGAAAACGGGACTGTGCCCAGATCTCATCGGGCATGGCCATCATGCCTTTCCAGTGTGTTGGCCACTTGGGCAGTTCCCATTGCCACCCGCAGATGTTGTATCGCCCGTGCAGCACCCCTGATTGCTGCAAAAAATGCAGCCGCAACGTATCTACGGCCGGCAGCGTGATCAGGTTGAAGCGGTAGGCAGGCTCTGGCTGCATGTGCTGGTCGATCCAGCCACTCTGCCGGTGGGCCACTGCCAGAGGAATGGGGGGTTCATAGACGCAAGGCTTCAGCCCGGCCTGGATCAACACGCGCGTGGCCATGCGTGCGTCTTCGCCTACACCGAACTGACCGGTTGCAAACCCCACGACGTTGATGCCGTTGGCCTCGGCGGTTCCAATATCAGGTGGCGGGGTGTATTCCAGAGATTGACCGATCCGAGGTGCGGAGTGAAGTGCGGCCAAGAGCCCATCTCCAGACTCCTTCCAGCATGCGTCGAAGGCGAGGCGGTCTCCCTCCAGCAACGGTTGCAGGCGGTCGGGCAGATGGGTGTACAGCGCAGGCAACAACTCGGCCAGCTTAGATAGATGGGCCAGTCTCCCTGCATGTTGTTGACAAGGCCTTTGCAATTGGGCCAGCTCTTCGGGCGTGAACGCCAGATGTCGGTATTCCTTGCTTCCCAGCGTCAGGCGCCAGTGCAACATTCGAATGCGCCCCAAGCGGCTGTGGCATTCGAAGTCGCCCATATCGGGGCGGACATTCAGGATGGCAACCAATCCTAGCGAGAAAGGCAACGGTCCATCCTGATCGGTCTGGGCATCCGGTTCAAAAAGAACAGGCGGAAATTCGCTGCGCGGCCAGACGATGTCAGGGCAATGTTGCCGCAGCGGTGATTCCCAATAAGCCACAGCATTGGCATAGCCCCGCCTAGAGTTCATGTTGATGCCTCTGGCATCGTCCAGGTCGGGCCACAAGGTGTTGAGCTGGGTCAAAAAATACGGGGCCAGCTCACCGCAGGGAGTTTCAGTCGGCTCATACAGCCAGGCCAATTCATCCGCCCATGGCCAGGCAGGAGCTGTCAGAGGTTCTTTGTGATCGGGTGGCGCTTTGCGAAGCAGACGGTGGAGCCAAGTTGAGATCATTGCAATCACGCGCTTTGAAGAGGGCTGGGTTGCTGCCATTGCCCGAGCATGAGAGATAGGCATTGCTCCAGCGAATAATTCGGCAGTGTGCCCAGACAGCGTTTCAGCTTCGTGGGGTCGCCACAGAGACGGTGGACCTCGTTGGATCGAACGAAGTTTGGGTTGACTCGAATTTCGGGCCGATGATCCGTCAGCTGGGTGAGTCGCTCCAGCACCGAATGCAAACTGTATGGATGGCCTGAGCACACGTTGTAGGTCTGGCCGGGTTCACCTGCATCCAGCAGCCGGAGATACGCTTCTGTGACCATGCGCACATCGTTGAACTCGCGTTCCACATGCAGATTGCCCAGCTCGATGACCGGCGCCCTGCGCGCAAAATGATCCACGAGCTTAGGAATCAGGAAGCTGGGCGACTGCCCGGGTCCGGTGTAATTGAAAGGTCGAGCGATGACAACGGGCAGGCGGTCAGTGTAGGTGAGGGCCATGTGCTCCATGGCCAGTTTGCTGGCGGCGTAATGGTTCACGGGTGCTGGTGCCTGCTCTTCGGAGATGGGCGAGCGTTCGCAGTTACCGTACACGTTGGCGCTGCTCGCGATCAGCACCCTAGGCTGCACGGCCGAAGCCGTCTCGGCAACAAGGCACTGCAGCAGGTTGGTGGTGCCCACCGTGTTGACCGCGTAGAACGCGGCATTGTCGGCATGGCCGACAAACGCAATCCCCGCCAGGTGCACCACCGCGTCGGCTTCAGCGCGGGCGACTTCGGCTGCAAGGGCGGGTCTGTCGGTGAGATCGGCGGTGAGCGGCACTACTTCGTGGCCCGCCGCCTCGGCGCGGACACGAAAGTGGTGACCGGTGAAGCCGGCCGAGCCGGTCAGAAGGATGCGCATTGTCTTTGATGGGCCACGATGGGAATGTTGAGGATGAAGGGCTTGTGCAATTAATTAGGCAAGGTCTTGAACCAGTTTTCTCTTGACCAATCTGGCCATGAGAAAATTGGCTCAATTGGCAGCGATTATATCATCTGGGTCGCGACAGCTGGGGTCGCTTGTTTACTTGGTTGGTACTGTCAAAGGTTTTTCATGCAAACTCAATGAAGTCAATCCTAGAGAAATTTTTCGGGAGTCGGTGGATATTCCAAGATCTGCGGGTGATTTGATTGTCTTGAATCGAAAGGTTAATAAAATCCACGGTTCTATTTGCCCTGTTGAATGGATCAGTGAATCGCGAGGGATGGTGATGGATTTGATGGAGGGATTGGCATCGTTTGGTAGTCTATAGTCCAGTTGCCCGATCTTTCGATCACCAAGGAAGACGTCGACCTGCTGTTCTGGATGTTTTTCAGGAACGAGAAACGCATGTCCCTCCAGCAGCAGTTCAAGATCGCCGCGGGGTTGCCCTGCGATGTTCAATACCACTTGTGCAACTTCCCCCTCGGACCATTGGCCCCAGGGCTCTGGCCCTGACCAACCGTCCACAAGAAACGAATGCATTGCCAGCGAATTGGCACCGAGTTTCACGGGCCTCTGGCATGGAGACACCGTGCACTCGGTCGAGAGGACCTTGCCTACCAACGTGTCTGTCGGCCATTTGACGTATTCCTGTTTGAGGCGAATGGTCACGTGGTTGGTGCCATGGGTAATGTCAAATAGAGATGAGTTTCGAATGAATGCGATGGAATGTTCTATTTCTGTCTTGAATGTGTTGGCTGGAGGCCATTTGTGCGCTGCCCAAAGCATGTCAAAGTAAGGGAATACCACTGCATCGGCTTCCCGTTCTACCAGCAACAACGCAGCGCGGCTGGCGAACTGGGGATCGATCTGACCCATGGAAAAACCGCTCATCCAGCGGGGCCAATGTTCTCTGGCGCTTTCCAGGTTCTTGTCCCCGCCAATGTTGAAACTGACAATGTTCAAGCGGGCTGCGAGGTAGTTGACCAGGAAATCGTTGCGCCAGGGAAGGAACGCCACACGTTCCCCTTTGTGCAGCACTGTGCGCATGTCGTCTACCAGATCGGCCTCGATTTGATAGAACATTGAGCGGTACGACGTATAGGCAGGCCATTTTTTGGACAGATCGGGTAGGTTGAGCAGGATGACTACACCCATCAACGAGGCCGCCAGCACCTTGGTACCTCGGCTGTTGTGTGTGGAGAGCGCCAGCAGCAACAATCCCCAGGCGCCAAAGACACCGAGTGCTGTCCAGCGATAGCTGGCCCGCATGTTGTTGAAACCAGGTATTTTTTTTGACAGCACTCCCGAGCCGGTGGGCACCAACGCAGCTTCAGCTGGCATGAGCTGACCCTGAGCAAGTCCCTCCGTTTTCACTGAGTTGAATTTAATGGAAGGCCCCATGGCCATGTAAAAACCAAAACCCGCCACCAGCATCAGCCCCAAAGCTGCTCTCTGTACGCGCACCATTCGCCATGCTGCCCAGATGCCTCCAACAACCACAGGGATGGAGAAGGTTGTAATCCAGACTGAGGCATCACCAAAATACTGTTGATTGGAACGGGCGATGCTCCATCCCAAGATGTCAGGCAGCCAGTGCATGCCCATCGTAGGCCGAGCGAAAAACGTCAGATCGGCACCCCAGCCACGGAAAAAGTCCAGTGGTGCAGCCGAATAGACCGATTTGCCCATGAAGGCTCCATACAGCAAATAGGCCGCCAACAGACTGAGCACATGCAGTGGCAGTACCACCGCGTTGAGACGCCTTCGCCCAACTGGATTGGTCCTCAGCCACCACCAACCACCGAGCAGGCTGGCACCCACTGCAAAAAACATGAAGCTGTAGCCGTCCATGAACACGGCCAATATGCACACCAGCGGGTAGATCAGTTTCCACAAGCCTTGTTTGCGAACCGGTTCACCGTCGGCCGGCCCACAGTGCTCCAGCAACTTCAGCGAGCTGAGGAAATACATGGGCAGCAAGGCAATGCCGATGGACAGCATGGAATAGCCTGCGTGTGCCCACGTGACGGGCATGCTCATCCACCCCAGCGCCGCCAGCACCGCTAGGGCGGGCCTGACAGAAAAGTGCCGGGCCATGGCGTAGGCCGACCCCATGGCCAGCGTCATCCAACTGGCCACCATGGCGCTGTAGGCATCGGGTGGTTGCAGGCCCAACTGGATATAGAGGGCGGTCAGCCAAGCGCCGGGCAAACCGAATGCCATGGCTGCGGGCTCGGGGGCGCCGAAATTGGTCGCGTACACCGTCCACAGTGACTGGTTGACGAACGACTGGGAAAACCCGGTGGACCATACTGCCTGGCCCAGCGTGGGGGACAGCAGAAACGGCACGGCGCCATGTATCACCAGCATGAGACACCAGGCACCGAGCGCTAACAATGGCGTCAGGGTCCAATGAATGGCGCGTGAGTGCTCAGACATGGCCATGGGTTTTCGTCCTGATGGAAAGTGCGTACAGGTAAAACAACAGATCGCCCGAGGCCGTCACCACTCGCCCCAGGACCACTGCCACGAGCAGGTCTGCTGGCGCGAACAACCCGCCCAGCAGGAGCAACAACACGGCTTCGCGCACGCCCACTCCCGCGGGTGCCCCTGGGGTGACCAAGCCCGCCAGCCACGCCAGCACATAGGCGCCACACACGGCGGGCAGCGCTGAATAGGACACAGCCGCCGATGTGTGATCGCTCATCAGGAGCACCGCAATGAAGACGGTGCCCGACATCATCAGAAAGCCCGCTTGCCAACCCATGGCCAGGGCAAGTGGCTTGGCACCGAGGCGGCGGAGTGCCGCATATCCGAACGCCAGCAACGATGCCCACAAAACGGTGGCGGTGGTTGCTGACATCTGGGACCAACCCAGCGGGGTTGCGAGCGCACCGTACAGAAGACCCAGCAAGGCCAGCATGGCCAGTTCCCACAGGGCCGACTGTGCCAGCGGACGGGCCGCCATGCCCGCAGACATGCCCAGCGCCTGCCGTCCCGCCAGATGAAAAATGTTGCCTGGGATGTACTTGTTGATCTGCGACACACCGTAGGTCTTCAGCGTCCACGGCCATGGCGCCTGGAGCTCGAAATATTTCAGCAGTTGCCACCAAGCCCTGGCCAACAAGGCATTGGAGGCGCCGTACCCCACCACCAAAAGGGCCAGCCCGGCCCAAGAGGCGGCTCCGAAATGCGTGATGTCTATCTGGGCCGAGTGGTCTGCGATCTTCAGGACTACAAAAGCCGCCCCGGCCAACGCCAGCAAGGTGCTGGCGGTGTGAACCCAGCGTTTGAGGTGAGGGCGATGGATCACCCGCCTAGTCTTTCACCCGACACAGCAACATGGTCCAGGGCAGCGGGGTCTTGACCGCGATCACCTCAAAGTAGCGTTTGGCAAGTTCGGTGAACTGGCGGGTGGACCAGTGTTGCAAGTGGCCCGGTGTGTTCCCCCAGTGTCGCAGGTAGGCGCCACGCGCCATGTTCATGGCACACCAGATCGGTTCACGCGGCACCGTCAGAACGACGTGGCGACTGGCCACTCTCTGGATAGCGGCCAAACCGGCCAAGGGATCGGTCAGGTGCTCCAGCACCTCGCTGCAAACGATCAGATCGGCGCTGTCTGTGTCCGGCGCAATGTCGTAGATGCTGCGCACGGAGAAGATACTTGGGTCCAACTGGGCGCTGACGGCGTTGTCCCGGGCCATGGCGATGACCTTCTCGGAAAAATCGCTGCCCCGGGCGGCAATGCCTTGTTGGGCCCACTCCAGCACCCAGTGACCCTCTCCGCAGCCCAATTCATGGACGTTGGCCGGAGCGGCTTGCGAGACCAGATCGGCCAAGCCGTTGTTGAACCCGCGCATGATTTCGCGCACCAAGGGGTTCCGGGACTCGTATTTGTCGAACACATTGCCGACGATCACCCCGTTCTCTTGCAAGCCATGCGAAATTTTCAAACTTGGTCCCCTCCGTTGAATGGCTGAGAATCTAACGAAGCATCAGTATGCGCGATTGACGCATTTCTTAATGGGATGGGCATTATTCTATTTCCTACGGTGACTGTTCAGTCAAATCGTTTTGAGATGTCAATAATTTTAAGGCGTGACGCGTTCGATGCCATTTTCAGCTATTAAATTTACGCCATGCACGGTTACTGTGTCGGTTGATTGTACATGCAGCCTGATTTCTAAGGATTGTGTTCAAAACCCCGTGCAGTCCCCGATGGTCTGAAGGTGCGAGGCGAGGAACAATGGCGTCATGAAGAAACAAGCGGAACTGGGACTGAACCTGAGCACGAGGCGCACGCGCAAGGCTGTGTTCCTCGACGAGATGGAGCTGGTGGTGCCGTGGCGCGAACTCATTGCGCTGATTGCAGCGGCCGCGCCGGTTGCCAGCACGGGGCGCCCACCATTTGCACACGAGACCATG